>JASHNR010000028.1 GCA_030041535.1 Nitrosopumilaceae archaeon
GCTTATAACCTGCATTCATCACGCCGTATGCTTCAATATTGGCATTTTCCATCTTGGAAGCAAAGCGTGCACAAGTAGAATCAAATGCATCTTTGGAAAGCGAACCGTTAACAAAGGATATTGCAATACTTGGTGAAGAGTCTTTTCTTATCATGTCAATAACCGATTGGTATGCATGATCCTCCATTCGCAAATTAGGCATAACAATTATTATTTAAATACTTGGATGGTTTATCCAACTACATACTGGATATTTAATCTTCAACTCTACTCGATAGTAAACGTATGATACAAAAATTAGTGCCAGACTGTTTCCAAATTAAAAATAAATCTACACTTCTATGGCTAACAAATCATGTCCTAAAATTATATTACATAGATTTTCCTTGTAGGTAATATTATGATTGATCAATCTCTGAAGAAGTTGTTGATAAATGCATCAGTAGATCCAAGAGCCGCGTGGGCCATTGTTAGAGATGGAGTTGTTGCTGAATTTTCTATATTTGAAGGAGATATTCATAAATGTACTATTGTGGACGACGATCTTTTCGTGGACACTACTCTAGCTTCTCTAAAATTAACTTTTGACGAATGCATTAAACCAATAGTAGCTGAAACTGCTGCCTATCGATGCTCTCCTTGGGTACAAAACATCTATCTCTGTATACCTGAGAATATGGCAAGAATGTCTCAAAGAAAACAGTTGACACATATTGGACAGTATGATCAAGGTGGTGAGCTCTGGGATCTAGGAGTTGGATATGATACAATTGACGTATATATTATTGTTCGAGATGCTAGTCTGCACCAACAGTTAAAACAAAAAGAAGGGCATTATATCATTGATGATCCAAAACTCCTAAAGGAGATTATCAACTCGTCACCTGTTAGATTGTTTAAAACAAAGTTTGCTGAAATAATGGTGAAGCAAAAAATACCAGTTAATGGAGAACACGCAGAAGGACCACATACGCATCTTATTCCTTCAATAATTCATAGATTGCAATATCCATTGCCAATAGAATCTGATGTTTCTCCTGTGATCCAAGTTGATCCATTTGGTTCTGTTATAGATGGAAACGGTAAATACCATGAATGGAAAGGCTTTGAAGTGGACGAATTCCAGTCGTTATTAAATGCACATGGTAGAAACAAATATTTAAAAAACAAGAGCACGATAAAGGATAAAATTGTTCAATTACTTGAAAATAATGACCGTCAGCAGATATCAAGCATGTATTCTCATTCTAGCCAACAAACACAAGACATGATGAGAGTTATTATGGCTCAGATTGCATGCGACAAGCATTTGAATGAAAATGCAAGAAAAAGGGCTCTAAACATGTTGAATGATTTAAAGACGATAAACTTTCATGCGTTGAAACAGTGGTCGAATAAGATATCTCCAGAGCTTGTAAAATAGTTCTGTAATCTGCTAAAAGGTGTACTCTAGCTAGGAAGCAGCGCTTAAAGCTATAACATCTTTAGAACCATACTTTGAGAATAGGTTTTCATATATCTCCAGTCTTTCATTTATCGCAGTACCATTACTGTCATACATTCTAGCAAAATATGCTTTCAAACATATGTTGTCTTTTGAATCACAGAATCTTATGCTATAGCTGAATCTTCCATTGGAACCTACCTCTTTTACAAATCTTGCAACAATAATTTCTTCTAGATTGATATGTATATGCCATGGTCTAGTATCATCACCGATTGTTGCCCACTGCTCTCTAATTCTGAAAGGTAAACCATGTTCTGATTTTACTTCACATATTGTTGATCCATTCCTAACTATGAGGAAAATATCCCCAAGACCAAGTATGTCAGACATTAACTCCTTAAAAATAAAATATTTCTCCAATATGTTTGAATGTTCATACTTGCTAATAAATTCTCGAAACTATTTATTGAAACTCATCTTGGAAATCTATTGGATAAACCGTCCAAGTGTTTAAATAATTTAATACTGCAAAATTTATTTAATGAATACGAACGACTTGCTATCTGAACCGCCAAATCATAGCTTACAAGATAACGATGTAATCAAACAACACGATACAATAGAAAGAGACATTGATGATAAAAAAGAGAGAGAAAAAGAAACATGTCAGAATTGTGGCATCTGTTTTTCTTCTAATGACGATTATGTGACTTTATGCAACAAATGTAGATATGAGCTGCTTGGAATTTGAACCGTCAATATAAAGATCAATCAAATCAATATCTCCACAACTTTACTTGGAGAAATCTTACAGTGATTCAAATTGATGTAATGGAATCCATTTGTGATGAAATAGCCAACTTGGATTCTAAAATAAGATTTGTTGGAATAATAGACAACAAAGGCAGATTGCTTGCACAAAATAAGAATAATGAATTAAATGCCATTCTATCCATGCAAGAACGGGATATACTGCTTGCAGAAATTGCATTTGGGATAAGAATGGAAAGAGATTATGATGAATACTTTGGGGCAGAAAATTTTGCAATATCTTATGGAAGTAAGATGATATCGATCGTCTTTCCTTTACATAAAGAGATTGTGTGTGTCTTTACACTTAAAGAAATAGATGTAGCAAAAATAGCATTTTTGATATCAAGTGTATTATCAAAAATCAGGCCCAGTTAATAAAATGTGGAGTAAAAACGCGATGCGCTTCTGTTTACTGGAGAATTATTGTTTTGGCGGTAGCTTTCAAGGGTCTGAAACAGATATTGCCTGAAAATAAGAATTTGGAGGAGGGCGTCAAATTTCTGGGGCCCATGCTTGCTGGAATAGCACCACGATCTTCTTATACCGCGAAGGTTCACAGGCTGTTTCGCGACGGCAAAGCTACAGAATTAGATTTTAATGCAGTCATTGAATCAGACTTGCAGAAGATAATTTCAGGACAAAAGGAGTTTGCATTCATTTCTGGGGGACAGCTTGATTGGCTTGACATAATCAGGCCAATCGCTGAACACTTCGGGGGTTTTGAGGGGACGTACAGCAAGGCATTCAAGTACAAGACCAACATAGATGACGACACTAGTTACGTAGGGAGGATAAATCCACTGAAGAACGAGACAGCAGGTCCAGTGACCCGCTGGTTCAGGACAAACACCTTCTACAGGAAACCTCTTGTTAGCGGAAAAATTGAGTGTTCAGGTGATGAATTGGCCGAGATAATGCCGAGGGTGGGAAAGAATTCTGTAATCTTTCTGCCTGCGCCTTATTCTCTTGCAAGGCTTGTAGAGAACAGATTCTATGATGATCTTGGGAATCTTGCAAAAGATTATGCCAAGGCCATAGCTAAGAGTGGGCCCAAGCTAAGGGAGAAGGGATACTCTTGTATACTTCTTCTGGAGCCGTTTGTGGGATTCGAGCTCTCTAGCGGTTCCTTCCTACTGCCAGAGTGGTTCCCCGAGTCGGTATCGATTGCAAAAGCGGATGATATTACGTTGGGAATAAATTTCCCTAGAGCAGAGGCAGAAGAAGTAGTATCAATTGTAGAGGATTCTAGAGTAGATTTCATAGGTGTCGACTTGCTCTACTCTACTGGGTTCAGAATCAAAACCTCAAAGGATCTGTTCCTTGGTGCTGTAGACGGGGCTAGAGTTGGGGTAGAAACCTCCGATAACATCAGGGATACAGTAGGCGGATTCTTGGAGAGTGCAGAGTTTTCTGGAAGATATTACATAGGTCCTAACGACAGACTATATGATGTACCGTTTGACATAGCGCTAAGGAAGATAGAAGCGCTCTCGACTGGAGGGAGAGTTTTGAAATGAGAAAAAAACTTTTCGTGACGCAGGAGGTGGGCAGCCTCCAAAGACCATACTGGCTCCAGAGATTTGGCGAACAGCTTGACAAGAAAACTCTTGACTCGGCAGTAGAATGGGGGAAGAGACTTGGGGTGGATGAAGCAAACGAGCTAGTAAACGATTCTGGCCATGGGCTACTCCAGAAGAGTGCAAGTCTGATAACAACTGCAGACAAGGAAAGGGTCAAGGAGATAGCCTCCATATATGCAATACGCATGCAAGAATCAGCAGGACTTGACAGGATATTCAACGGCGAGCAGACAAGGACTGAGATGTACAGCTTCATGGCTAATTACATTAACGGCATGAGCAGAGCTGGAGTGCTGAATGCATTTGATGCGAACTATTTCATAAAGGGAGTCATAGATGATAATGTATCAATACGGGAGAGTGGAATCCACTTTTTTGTAAAGGAATTAGGCTTCACAAAAAGCCAGACCAAAAGAGAGGTAAAGACCTGCCTCACAGGCTCGTATACTATGGCTGATTGGTCTTACCTTGAACACTACATCTATGGACACGAAGCAAGTTGTATGAGCAAGGCACTGTCCCTGCGCAAAGGCAGAGAGGCAGCGGTTATGGATTTCGCAACAGAGGTGCTGAATCCTGTGGTCCGTGAACTGGAAAAGTCTGGTGCGAAGTTCATACAAATAGACGAGCCTGCTGCCGCAACCGATGAGGGAGAGTCAGGGCTTTTTGTCCATGCGCTTAATGCATCATTTGAAGGTCTCTCACAGGAGGTAGGACGAGCCGTGCATCTCTGCTACAGCGATTACTCAAAACTCTTTCCGGAGCTTGCGGAATGCAAGGCTGATTCCTATCTCATAGAATTTACCAACCATTCATCGCCAGACAAATTCAGGGAGAGTGACGTGGATCCAAATACATTCAAGATGCTCTCGCTCTTCAAGGAACACGGCATGAACGCTAAAATCGGAGTTGGGGTAGTCGATATACATTCTGATGCAATAGAGTCACCGGAGAAGATAAGGGATGAGATAATGGTGGTATCGAAGATACTCGGCGATCCATCACTTGTTGAAGTTAATCCGGACTGTGGCCTGCGTACAAGGAGGCCGGAGATAGCATACGCAAAGCTCCAGAATATGGTAAAGGGGGCTGAGCTGGCACGAAGGGAATATGGAGAATGACCAATTCTATCTCTAATTACATAATTTAGAAAAAAATGTCACAGCCAATGTCTTTACTAACTTGACGGTGTAATGGATTCTACATCTTCAGCCTGTGGCGGGGATTGGCTTGGAGAAGTTTGGCTTGAAGATCTGACTTTTGTGAAAAGTTTCTGTTTTAGCAAATCTTTGTCACCTTGGATTCCAAAGTATTTCTGGAATTTTTCTGTCGTGTTGTATATCTTGAATCTTCCTACATTTTGATGTTCAATGTATGCTAGCTGCTCAAGCAGCTTGAGATGCAAGTATACGCCAGAACCGCGAACCTCTACCAATCTTTTTGACGAAATTGGTTGCATGTATGCAACATATGATAACGTCTTCAATGTTGCAGTTGGAAGCAAGGGCTTTGATGCATACTTTCTGATAACAGTATTGTACTCGGGTTTTAGCTGAAATACATATGAGCCATCTGGAAGAGATGCTATCTCTAGTGCCCTAAAGGCAGATTTGGTCTTTTTCACAATTCCTGTCATGAGGGAAAGCGTTTTGGTTCTTGATTCTGTACCAGAAGCCTTTATCAGCTCCTCGATTGTCAATGGTCTTCCTGCAGAATACAGGGCTGCCTCTAGCCTAGCAATTGCCTCGTCATCTTCAACCTTACCCATTTATACAAAAAAGGAGGTCAGAAGATACTTAAAGGAAATTCCTATTGACAGTTGATTTACTTGTAAATTTCTATTTTGTAAAAGAGACAACTATGTCGTCTTCTGTCTGCTCCAAGTCGACCTTCATATCCCTTGCCAAAAATAGTATTGCAAAGAAGCACCTGATAACGTCTACCAACTCAAGGCCTGAGGTGATGTTCTTAAAGGAACCTGACCCTGTCGGCCTTATCTTATTCATTATGAGCTCCTCATACTGGCCAATTATCTTCTCAAGTGAGATGAAATAATCATCAAAGTTTGGTACCTGAACAGGTTCGAAATCCATCTGTCTGCGGCTTGAACGTGGGTTTGCAATAGTTCCAATCAGGTTCTCAAGCACGGAGAGCAACTCATCCAGGGTGACAGGATATGTGGATTCGTGTCGGTAAGGCATGTTTATTATTTCGATATCAACATTTTCTCTCTGGTTGAGGGGACTTTTTTCCATGGCTGCCTTTTGTAACGCAAATATGCTTTCCACCTTCATTCTGTGAATCATTGCAGATGAGAGGGCAGCAATTCCTGCTACTCGGAGGTCTTTTTTGTCTGTCTGGTTTAGAATTGTAATTAACATACTCAGTATGCGAGTAATATCTATGCTCCAGACATCTTTTTTGGATATGTCAAGAGGTGTAAAAAGAACGTTAACTGGAGGTTGTGCAAGACCAGTACTAGTATTTTCCTCAGTCACTAGAAATCATGTCTCTTGTCTTTATAATATCTGTTTGATTTGCTCTTTTGACAGCCCAAGTCAAGAATTTTACCATTTTTGCAACTCAAAAAATATAATCTTGTACTGTATTAGCAAAATGTTGGATAAAGACCTTGAAAAGTTTGACTTGGCATGTACCTACTTGAAAAATGATCAGAGTATCTCAGCACACAATCTGTTCATATCTCTTGCCCAAGATGCAATGAAAAAGGAGAGCTTCAAGGCAGGAGTGTATCTTATTCTTGCCTCCGAATGCAAGGCAAGGCAAGGCAAGGATAACAAGGAAGAACTTGGCATGGCTGCAAAATACTATCTCAAGATTGCAAAAAAAGACAGCTTTAGCTCGTCCTATGCGTACCAGTGTGCAGCAAGATGTTTTCTCAAGTCAGGCCAAGTAGACTTGGCAATGAAAGTGTCAGAAGAGGCAAAAAAACATGTACCGACAATTGTTGAAGAGAAAAGGCCAATTGTCATAATAGATGACAGTCCTGCAATTACGCTGCGACTCAAGAGCTATCTTGAACAACTTGGATATGATGACATCAAGACCGCAAATGACGGAAATGGCGCCATTAAACTTGTTACAAAATTAATCAACGATTCGCAAAACCCACTCATACTGCTTGACATGCAGATGCCAAACATGACAGGTGATATTGTTGCAAGGAAACTACTAGAGAAAAAACCAGATCTTTCAATCATATTGATAACTGCAGATGAAAAAAGCAATCCGCGAGTTCGCAAGACAATTGGGTTTGGTTCTACCGCATTCATTCAAAAACCATTTACAATAAATGAGCTAAAAAATGCACTTGATACCACTGAACAGAATCGCATCAGGTAAGAAGCAAGAGAGACATGTTCAAGAGATTGACATCTTTTACTTGAAGGCCGCTTATTCTATAATCTGAAACTTGATCAGAAAACTTTTCAATTATTTTTGATGTAGGGTTTTTCTCAGCATTATCAAGTCTCATCACTACTAACATGTTCCAATCACCATCAAGTGTTGCAACAAAAAGATAATTTGGAAACGTCTTTGCAAAATCCTTTATTGACTCAACCTGATTGTTAATTGAACGCGCAATCTTTAATTTCAAAAACAATGCCTCAAATTCGCCTGTGGCAGAAACGCCGCTCAATACTGCCTTGTACCCCTTTATGATACCGCTCTTCTCTAACCGCTCAATTCTCTTTCTGATGGTTCTATCAGAAACGTCTACTCCAGCATTTCTAAGCTCAGACGCAATCTCTTTGGAAGGGGTTCTTGCATTCTTGTTTAAAATTGCGATAATCTTTTGGTCTATTTCATCTAAAGAAGACCAGCCTGAATCTTCTGACATTATTAGTATAGTAAATCATGTGTTTTTGAATTTTATGATGGTCCCACGCGCAGGATTCGAACTTGCGACTCTCCGGTTTCTGTAAGCCTGATAGGCTGATGACGGTCAGCCAAGAGCCAACCACTACAGCCGGATGCTCTACCAGGCTGAGCTAGCGTGGGACATCGATTCTCATCCAGTTTGTTCGTATTAAATAATTATCGGATAGGAAAAACAATTACATATTTCCCAAAATCTGAAATAGATCTGGAAAACTTTGGACCCTACCAAACTACATATAAGAAAGTAGTTTGATCCCGATCACGTGTCTGGTTCCGGGGTTGCAGAGGGAGGATATGTATGTGCACCATATTTGCACAACGAATCATCATCCAAACTGAAAGAATCACTGGAAAACTCTGCTTACATTGATGACATGTACTTTGTCACTGCAACTTTTTCAGAAGATGGTAACGCATACTTTCCGTCGCACAACAATACATATCTTCTTGCAAGATTTCGAGACCAACAACCCATACTAGACGAAGTTAACAAGTACAAACAAGAGAGACCGACATTTGTCTTCTCAAGATATACAGAGTTCTTTGAAAGATTCAGCGACCAAAAACTCAATCTTATTTCTGTTTATTATCTTGATTATGGACACTCAGAATCTGATCTCTCAGACTTGGCATTGATTGTGGCAAAGCGCAATAGAGTAAGACGAGCAGAGTGTGGAACTTTGTACATGTCTTCAACCGAGTCTCCCAAGTTTACTTTTCCATATGTGGATAATTTGGTTGTCTTTGAAGTCTCAAGTGGAAACACACATCAGAGCGACAACAAATATTGTGAAAAGACAAGAAAGGAAGTTGCAAGAAAAGGAATCAGACTGACCAATTTGTTGAACCTTTCTGTTATAGAAAAAATAAAATAAAAAAGTTATATACTCTGCCAAATTCTGTTTGTGTGATGAGCAAGCCTTCTGAACTTGGTTCACTTAAAATTGGATCTTACATTTTGCTGCCTGTTGACGCTCCAAGCCAAGAGCCATGCAAGATAGTAGAATATGATACCAGTAAACCAGGAAAGCACGGAGCTGCAAAGGCAAGAATTGTAGCTGTTGGAATATTTGACAAGAAAAAATATCCACATGTATCTCCTGTAAGTGCACAGGTACAGGTGCCGCTAATTGACAAGAGAGTGGGCTCTGTGATATCAAAAACTGATGCAATTGTACAGGTGATGGACTCGGAGAGCTTTGAGGTCTTCGATGTGTCACAGATAGAAGATGAAGTGGTAGACAAGGTAGCTCAGGGACAAGATGTTGAATACTGGAAGGTAATGGATAGAACTATTATAGTCCGAATCAAGAACTAGGTTCGGATGCTGATGATGACGAGAAAAGCCAACTGATATAGCTGTGATGAAGATTATGAGTGTGAAGCATCCAGGCTTTCTCTTTCTCGAATGAGTTATACACAATGACATGCATACATATTACATGAAAGGCCTATGTCACGTATGTCTTGCATCAAACGTTGAGGTTACGCTAAGGGGCTCCTTGGCTCTGTGTGAGGGCTGCCTCAAAAAAGTAGCCGAGCTAGAAAAAAATTAATTGAATGGATACATCCAGAGTGCAAATTGAAACTTGGATCACTTTTCTCAGGCGGAAAGGACAGTACCTTTGCTATTTACAAGGCAAAATCTGAAGGCCATGACATATCATGTCTTGTTACCGTATTTCCAAAATCTGAAGAAAGCCATCTGCTCCACCATCCAAACATTTGGCTGACTGTACTCCAGGCAAAAGCGATGAACATTCCGCAAATTACTGTCGGTCTTGATTCTGATGATACCCAAATAGAAATTGATAATCTAAAAAAAGCATTAAAGACTGCAAAGGAGCAGTTTGGAATAGAGGGAGTAGTTCATGGGGGAATCCGTAGTGAATTTCAGAAAAACCACTTTGAAACAATTTGTCGCAGTATGAACCTTGACATGATCGCTCCACTTTGGAATGTAAACGAGGCAAGCTATCTGTATGAGCTGGTACACTCTGGGTTTCAGTTTATTGTTACAAGTGTTACTGCAGAGGGACTTGACGATTCTTGGCTTGGAAAAGAAATAACCGCACCAGATGTTGAAAAATTAATTGCGATATCATCCAAGTTTGGGTTCAACGCATCGTTTGAGGGGGGAGAGGCGGAGACATTTGTGGTATCATGTCCCCTATTTTCTGAACGCATCAAGATTGTAAAATCAAACCAAATGTGGGATGGGTACAGAGGAAGGTTTGAAATAACCGAAGCTGTTTTGGAAGAGCAATGCTAGACAGTCTCAAGACAGGCCTCCGGGCTGCACTGAAAAAAATAGTCAACTCGTCTGCCATAGATGAGGCACTAATCAAAGAATTATCTAAAGATATCCAGAGGGCGTTACTACAGTCTGATGTAAATGTAAAACTTGTCTTTCAAATTACAAAAAATCTGGAGGAGCGCTCCCTCCACGAGACTCCGCCTCCAGGGTTATCAAGAAAGGATCATATTGTAAAGATCTTGTATGACGAACTTTCAAAATTGTTGGGAACAGAGAATGAGTACATTTTCCAACCAGGTAAGATGAATCGCATACTAATGCTTGGAATACAGGGTAGCGGCAAGACAACAATAACATCAAAACTTGCAAAATATCTGACAAAACAGGGGTATAGGGTCTGTGTAGTTGGAGCAGACACATACAGGCCTGGAGCCCTGACTCAACTCAAGACAATGTGTGAAAAGGCAAATGTTGAAGTCTATGGCGAGGAAGGCAACAAAGATTCGCCTGAGATTGTAAAAAATGGCCTGAAACATTTTGAGGGAAAGAATTTTGATATTGTACTGATAGATACAGCTGGGCGACACAAGGAAGAAAAAGATCTACTCGACGAGATGGTTAGAATAGGTAAGGTAGCAAATCCTGATTTAGCATTGCTCATCATTGATGGTACAATAGGTCAGCAATGCTACAACCAGGCAGAAGCATTTCACAAGACAGTTCCAGTTGGTGGTATCATCATAACGAAATTAGATTCTAGTGCAAAGGGCGGTGGGGCTCTTGCTGCAGCAGCTGCTACCGGTGCTAAAATAATGTACATTGGAACAGGTGAACGAATTGATGATTTGGAAAAGTTTTCGCCAACTAGATTTGTTGGAAGGATGCTTGGGATGGGGGACATTCAGGCTTTGCTTGACATGGCAGCAAGACTAGAGACTGAGGGAAACGAAGAAAGACTCAAGCGCATATCACATGGCAAGATGAACATGGAAGATTTCTATTTCCAGATAGAGGAAGCCACAAAGGCAGGCGGCCTGCGAAGCATAATGGAGAACATGCCTGGAATTTCTGGAATGGTAAAAGAAGACCAGCTAGATCAACAAGAAGAGAGAATGGAAAGGTGGAGGTATGCAATCCAGTCCATGACAAAAGAGGAAAAGGCTGATCCGGATCTCATCAATGCATCTCGCGTAAAGCGAATCGCGCGAGGCTCTGGCTGGCCTGAACATGAGATAAAAGAGTTACTCAAAGCATACAAGAACTCTAAGACCATGATGAAGGCATCAAAGGGCAGGCAATTACAGGGAATGCTGCGCAAGATGGGCCTTGGATAAATTTCGACATATTTTGATTTTTCTAGCAAAATTTGAAATCGCCAAATGCTGTTCTTGGCAAGTTGTTTATAGGTTTGGCAGATTCATACTCCTTTCCATACTTTTTTTTATTTTCACTAAATGATTCTCTTATCTGGTACTGGCTAGATTAAATTCACGGGTAGAGATTTATGCACCTGTTAATCCTACCCCGATAGATTCAGATGTCACCAGAGCAAAATGCCGGACTTGTTCGCAGTCTATCTCTACTAGACATAACTATGATTGGTATTGCCGCAATGATAGGCGGTGCCATCTTTAATCTAGTAGGTCCTGCAATGAATCACACAGGACCATCTCTTATCATAGTCTTTCTTGTCAGCGGGATAATCAGCCTTTTTACCGCTCTGACTTATGCTGAACTTGGTTCTGCATTTCCAGAAGCTGGTGGTGGCTATAGATGGGTAAGAGAAGGGCTCCCAAGACCAAATGCCTTCATCAGCGGCTGGATAGCTTGGTTTGCTCACATGATAGCAGGCAGTCTCTATGCTGTTTCGATCGGGGATTTTTTTGGAGGTTTTCTTACAAGTGTTGGCGTTGCATCTGAATATGAAGGAGTGCCACTAGGAAAAATTATTGCAATAATTTCGATAATAATATTTACATACATAAATTATAGGGGAGTTTCACTCACCGGTAAAGTAGGAAACGCACTTACAATTACACAGCTAGGAATAATAGTAATTCTAATAGTTGCTGGCTTGTTTGCAATGACTTTTGTCAACCCTCACTGGGCAGTAAACTTTCAACATCTTGTTCCGAATGGAATAACTGGTTTTATTTTGGCAATGGGAATTACATACATTGCTTTTGAGGGTTATGAAATAATTGTACAAGCCGGAGAAGAGGTAAAAAATCCCAAGAGAAACATTCCAAGAGCAATTTTTATTGCGTTGGGAGTAGTAACCACTCTCTACATAGTTTTTACTTTCTCATTTCTTGGCGGATTGAATAGTTCTGTTCTTGGAAAGGAAGTCTGGCAATACATTGGTGGTTATAAGGATCTTGGAATTGCACAGGCTGCTCAGCACCTTGTACCATATGGAACAATTGTAGTTTTTGCAGGAGGGATGATTTCAAGTGTGGCGGCCCTTAGTGCTACCACTTTCTCATCAAGTAGAGTTTCATATGCAATGGGCAGACAATACAATCTGCCATACATTTTCAGCTCTGTTCATGCCAAATATCACACGCCTCATTTTGCAGTAATTGCCTCAGGGTTCATCATGTTGATAATGGCAACATGGCTACCATTGGAACAAATCGCAATTGTTGCTGGTGTAATGTTTCTATTTCTCTTTACCCAGGTTAACTGGGCAGGAATCAATATTCGAAGACTCTATGGTCACAAGCTAGACTATGGATTTAAAATTCCACTGTTTCCACTCATGCCAATAATTGGCATAATTTGTAAGGCAGGACTTGCCATTTTCCTGCTGATATATGATCCACTAAGCTGGGCAATTGCCATTGTGTGGGTTATTATAGGATTTTCAATCTACAAATTGTACATCTCAAAAAAAGAGATGGAGCATTATGCTCCCATAGTTGCGAACATGGGTCCTTCACATAGGAAAGATTACCGCATAATGGTTGTTTTTAACAAAAAAACTGTTGAAAAACTTGTAAAGATTGCATCTGCCATAGCGAAAGATAAGGACGGTGAAATTTCGCTTCTAAATGTGGCAACAATACCTATCCAGATTCCACTTTCGATGGCACATGGTTTTGCCGATCCTGTTACGAAATCATTTGATGAATTAAAAAAGATTCCCGGATTTTTAGAATATAGATATCTTGTCAGACTGTCTCATGATACAACTGAGGCAATTCTTGCCACCGCAGAGGAACAGGGAATAAATCTTCTTATAATGGATTTCTTTGATCTTCGAAATAATCGAAAATTGATGACTCTTACTACGTGCGATATTCTTGGGGTAAGCATTAGGAAGGAATTTGAAAAAGAACTTTCACATATAGTAATTGCATATGACAAAGGAAGGCACTCAGATTTCGGACTAGAAATTGCACATTCATTTTCTAAATCCTTGGACAGCAAGATACGAATTTTGAGAGGAGTCGTAGAATCGCCTGAAGAGGAACGGGACATCCTGAGTAAAATAAATGAAAAGATGTTTGATCTTGATCTTAAAAAAATACCAGTAGAAAGAATCTATCCCACAAGTATTGATGTAACAAAAGATCTGCTAGAGAACCTAAACAAAAACCCCGAGGTAGTAATAATCGGGGCAGGAAATCAACCAGAACAGGCTTTCAGTCCTAAAACATTGCAAATAGTAGAAAAATCTCAGTTCAGTGTATTTGTAGTACGTGATTCTAGACTTTCTGAGATCAAAGCAAGATACTTTTGGCACATTATTGCTCCAAGACTAAAAGAGAACAGATTTGTTTACAAAATATACCGCACATCTCTTCAATTAATAAAATCAAGGAAAAGAATATCAGATGAAGAATATTTTTCTCAAAAAATCTAATTTTGTGCAAAAGTGGATCCAAAAGTAAGACCGTCCATGATCACAGTGTTAAAATATGATTTCAGGTACAGTCATACAATGAAGAATTGTTCATGTGTTGACTGCAAATGTACGGAAGATTCTATGTGTGAAATTTGCCCTACGGGAATATGTTGCTGTGTTCAAGAGGCTAAAATTAAATCTCCTTCATTTCTTAACCAAGTCAAAAAGTCGTACCCTTCTGCTGTTGGGATAATAATTTTGTGTATATTGTCATCACAGGTAGGACAGAGCATATCCTTTGTACTATTTGGTTATCATAACCTATTTGGAGTAATCATGTCATATGCTTTTGGTTATGGTCTTGCAAGCCTAACTACATTTTGTACTATAATAGGAAGATACACTTCAAAACAAGGATTGGGTGCGTGTTGCTCTGCACTAGAGCAAGGAAGCAATATCAGCTTTATTTCAAATCTTAAGAATACTTTTAGATATTGTGGTATTGGAATGAAGAAGATTCCACATTTGTACGAATTACCTAATGTAAAACATGTTATCAAGGCAAGTCTTTACATTTTAGTTACTGCAGAAAGTGCATGCATACTTACGGCAGAAACAGTAAATCTTGCATTTTTTAGACAAGCAATGTGGCTGTCAATGCCCTTAGGTTTGTTTGCTGCTGCTCTTGTAGTTACCGTTATTGAAAGCTACAAGGTAACTAGGGCAAAAAAGTAAAATCTTTCAACTTAACCGAAGTTGAATTCAGACGTTGTTCTATATCTCTAGAGTTTTTATTTTAAAGAATTTTTGATACAGTATCTTTTAACTCATTGGCTGCTTTCTTTCCTTTACCATTTGATGTTTTACTTATGTGGTTAAGCAGGTCTTCAACTATTACTCCCAACGCACCATCTAGGGCTGCTCTTACTGCAGTAATTTGCTGTACAATTTCTGGATAACTTTTTCCCTCGTCAATCATTTTTCTTATACCTTTAACATGACCCTCTATTCTTGCCAGTCTTTTTTCTACTTCAGGTAGCTTATGATGAGTCATGTTGTACTTTTCATCTCTTTGTTATATTTATCTAGTTAGGTGGTTTATTCAATCCTACCCTGTAACAAGAATGTAAATTCCTATGGCCGCAATTACAAATCCTACTATTGAATCATTGTACTTTTCTGGTATTTTCTCAAAAGTTTTTGCAAGTCCCACGGTGCCAAGCTGGACTAAAAGTAAGAGTGTCGAGATAGAAGCTACTGCAAAGACGATCGATAGTTCCATAGCAAAATAGAACCCAGCTTTTATTGCCGAAAGATATATTGGAGTTATGCTGAGGTCTGGAGATAGCGCAGCTCCCAATATGGAAAAATATCCAACACCACGATTTAGTTTGTCGCCATGTTTTTTATCATCATAATGACTGTGCTCATGATGATCATGACTATGTTTATGATGATCATGACTGTGATGATGTCCATTTTTTCTTATAAGGGACCTTATTCCAACAATAAAGCCAACAGTAATCATAATTATTGCTATTCCAGTGTCCAAGTAAGATGAAATCAAATGAGAAAATACAAGTCCTGCCACTACAACCCCGAGGCCGATTGCAACGGAAAGAATTACATGACCAATTGCGGTTGCAAGCGAGACTCCGAAGAGTCTTGTCCTAGTCCATTTTGCGCTTCTCCCAAGTATGCAAATCGTAACCCAATGATCAGGAGCTGATACATGTAGTATTCCAACTATTGCAGCTCCAATTACATAGGGAAGAAGGCTAAGCATTTAAAACACATTTTTTCCTTGTATTGTGGTAGAAAATTAGTTCTTAAAAAGATATCCCCCACCCTAGGATGGGGATAAAAAAAGTTCATATGTTAAGAAAATTATCAGAGATATACTTATAAGAAAAACAAATACGCCAAGCATATTGTATTCAGAGATATCGTCTATCTTTAGGCAGTGATGAAGAACCTGAATGCGACAAGAAACCTAGATGTGATGAAACCCGCTATTGCTCCAAGTATCAAAAATTGTAAGCCATCCATTTGTTATCTGCCTGGGACACAGATGGGATTATTTTGGCATCTTAGATCTGCTCCAGTCAAGATAGCTCCTCCAAGATCTGCACTGCGCAAGTTTGCGTCATGCAGATTAGCGTTTGTTAGATTTGAGCCATCAAGCCTTGCATTGGAAAGATCGGCATAGCTCAAATCTGCGCCCGAAAGATCAACCTGATACAGTTCTGCATGATCAAGGTTGGCATTTCTAAATACTGCTCCTTCAAGATACGCCCATGAAAAAGAGCTATCGTGGAAATTTCCACTTGTGAGATTTGCATCAGTAAAGTTTGCATAGTGAAAATCAACATATGGAGCGTCCACACCTACCAAGCTTGCGCCCGAAAGATCTGCTTCTGGCAGAGCTATGTTTGTCATTTCGGCATAACTCATGTTGGCATCATTGAGATGCGTTTCTACCAGATAGGCCTTGAAAAGATTCGCATGAGATAGATTTACGCCTCTAAGATTTGCATTGTTGAGGTTGGCATGATTTAGATATGCGTTTGAGTGATCACAACCCTGCCAGTCTACCAGTGGAAAGTTTTGGTCATTACAGTTCTTTGATTGCTGGACGAATGGTCCCAATGATGGTTGTGTTGTATTTTGAGACTGTGACACAGTGGTAGAATTTTCTTGTGTTATGCCCGGTGGTAAAAGACCATTTTGAACAAGCAGTTGTATTCCTTGCAGGTATTGATCATCACTTATCTTTCCCTCAACCAATAGCTTTGCGTTATCTTTTAGCCACGACATTGAAAAAGTATTACTAGCATAGCCATATGCCAAATTCATTGGAATTGCTGAATTGGTAATTGCAGAAATCGATATTATGCAAAGCAAGAAGAGTGTTAACTTTTTCATTAGATCAACCATGATGAATTATTAAAAAATTACAGATATCGAAATATGGTCATCTTCTCAGAGTTTGGAAGGTCAGACACTAGTGCAAAATTAAAGAGTGGATAGAATTCCTTGTATTCTTTCATAAAGCTCCAGGCAACATCATGTGTTTTAAATTCAGTTCTCATACCATCTATCTTAGTTTCTGTTCCACAGACATCAAAAATTATGATTATATACCTTAACGGTCTTCTATGAGGTTTGGCTTTCATCATCCATGCAATTGCAAATCCAAAAACTACTATCATGATTAGTGTAGTACAAATTCCTTTTAGATATATTGAAAAAAATGACGGAGCCTTATATCCGAAGATGCTGTGGATATACTTGCATCTATCTATTAAAAAACTAAATACAGAGAGATCATCATTGATGACAAGTTTTGTACATATACAGGAAAAATTAGATATCAAGTCACAAAAAAGAGCTTTCATCTCACACCTTGTTCCAATAATATGTAGATCATTGTGATAATTATTGGGATTGCATTCTCTGAATCTGCTAACTGAAATGTACTTGGCAACTTGTGTACAATAATAATTTCATTATTTAAGTTGTTGGATAGTTTATCCAACAGTATTATGTAAAGCCTAGGAGATCAATCGATCTTCTAAATCAACCTGGCGTAGTCTTTTTCTTTTTACGTGAAAATCCTCTCTGTCTTAAAAAATGTAAAAGAGTTACATCATCATGCTCTTTTATGTTAGAAGATATTATGGAGCTTGTAAGCTTTGAAGTAATTGGCTCAAAAGGCAAGAGGACATCTCTTAAGCTTTGTAGATCTGTTTCCACTACTTTGAAAAAATATTCCTGACCACCTATTGTAGAATAGGCTTCGGTAATGCGTGGTTCCTTTCTAATGTATTCCTGTAGTTTGGCAACATCTTTTTCTCCAAGGCCTGTCTCGGCTCCAACATAGGTGGCAATTCCAAGCCCTAGTCGAGGCCAGTCTATCTCAATCTTTGTCTTGAGAACTCCATTCTGTTTCATCTCGCTTATCCTTTTTGCTATTGTGCGCTGATCAACTTTTAGCGATTCCGCTAACTGCTTAAATGACACATTTGCATCCTGTGCCATGTGTTCCAATATCAAAAGGTCTGTCTCATCAAGGACAAACGATGGTTCCTTCATCGCTGTAATTGTGTTATTAAGTAACATATTAACTATTTGAAAATGCTATTAAATGACAATAATCTCTATATTCATGTATCCTGGTGACCATGGTGATAGTGATGAACACAAGTGTAGATTTGGGAGAAATAATAGCAGCAATAGAAAACTGTTGCCTAGTCCACTACACTAGAAAAAGGGCATAAAAAGTGAGATCAATATGGACATAATAATACTC
Organism: Nitrosopumilaceae archaeon; assembly: GCA_030041535.1. Taxonomy (GTDB): domain Archaea; phylum Thermoproteota; class Nitrososphaeria; order Nitrososphaerales; family Nitrosopumilaceae; genus Nitrosotalea. The sequence goes on from JASHNR010000028.1 coordinate 18,163, forward strand.
CTAGTTGTACTAATTGGATCTCTTGGGCTTGCCGTCATTTTTGGGAGATATATGGCAAGGATGATAGTCTACGAGAAAAGACCCCTTGAAAAGACATTGGGCAGGGTAGAGAATGGATTCTATCATCTGATTGGTGTTGACAAGTATGAACAGATGACATGGAAGCAGTATTTTCTTGCCCTGATTGTAACAAATGTCATAGCAGCCGTATTTCTAATGGTAATACTTCTTTATCAGAACAGTCTTCCATTATCGCCAAAACCAGGCTTATCAATTGATCTGGCATTCAATACAGTTGCTTCATTTGTCACAAATACTGATCTCCAACATTATGCTGGTGATCAACAGCTTTCGATCTTTTCTCAGATGGTCGGGCTCATATTTATGATGTTTGTAGCCCCTGCCTCTGGAATAGCTTCATGTTTTGCATTTATCCGAGCTTTCATTCGAAAAGAGTTTGGATTGGGAAATTTCTATGTTGATTTTACTCGAATAATACTAACACTTTTGCTGCCGATTGCCTTTATCTCGGCCCTTTTATTGTTGCTCCTTGGAGTCCCGCAGACACTAGATTCATCAATAACAGTAGGTAACCTCCAGGGTGGCAATCAAACAATTACGATAGGACCTGTTGCCTCTCTTGAATCCATCAAGCAACTTGGAAGCAATGGTGGAGGATTCTTTGGTGCAAATTCCGCACATCCATATGAGAATCCAAATGGCCTTTCAAATGTTTTTGAGACTATCTTGATGCTAGTCATTCCATTTTCATTGCCAATAGCATATGCTCATCTGCTGGGTAGAGGGAGAGGGATATCAATTCTTGCGGCCATGTTAATTGGCTTTGGAGTAATGCTCGCATTGGGATTGTCAGAGCATAACGGTCTAACCGGTCTTGAGACAAGATTTGGAAGCTTTGGTACTACTTTATTCATGGAGTCCTCTCTTGCAACAAATACTGGTTCAGCAAATGCTGCCCTTTCAGGACTATCTCCAAATGCAATCATTGGAGGATATCTGGGTATGTTCATACAAGCTATTCCTGGAGCTGATGGTACCGGTATGATGACAATGATAATCTTTATCATATTGACTTTATTTATTGTCGGTCTCATGGTTGGCAAGACGCCAGAATTTATGAGCATGAAGATAACTCCAAGAGATGTAAGACTGGCAGCATTTGTATTTTTGATTCACCCTGCATTCATACTAATCCCAACAGTAGTAGCATATACATCAGAAAACGCACAGAGCGTTCTTGGAACGCCGACTACAGCTGCGACATATAACCAAGTTTTATATGAATTCACATCTGCTTCAGCAAATAACGGCTCAGATTATCTTGGAACTTCGGCAAACATCCTATTTTTCAATTGGTCCACAGCATTGGTCATGTTAGTTGGGCGTTATGCTCCAATAGGATTAATGCTTGCAATAGCAGGTTCGTTTACAACTAGGGATAGAAAGGAAATTATTGAACCAATCAAAACTTCCGGTCCACTCTTTGTTGGTGTTTTATCAATCATGGTATTCATCTTGACAGCTCTGACATTCTTTCCGTTCTTGGTTATGGGACCATTCTTAATGTAGGAGACAAGGTCATGGTAAAGACGACAATCACGCAGTCAATATTTGATACAAGAATGCTAAAAGATTCAGTAACAAAGCTCAGCCCCATTTATCTTGCCAAAAAGAGTCCTGTTATGTTTGCAGTAGAGATGGGATTCTTCTTGGTTCTAGGAATTGGTTTGTTGCACAATCCGTCTTCGTATTTTGTAAATGAAAAAAACCTATTCTACTTTGAATCGGCAATAATTCTAATACTTACAGTCTGGTTTGCAACCTTTTCAGAGTCCCTCTCAGAAGCTCAAGCAAGAGCAAAAGTTGATTCCCTTAGAAGTCTTGAAAAAGAAGTTCAAGCAAAAAAACTAGTTGATGGGCAGGAGATCTTAGTTCCTTCCAAAAGTCTCAAAATGGGAGATAGAGTACGGGTCTACGCAGGAGATATAATTCCAAGAGATGGTATCATTACAGAAGGAAAGGCATTCATAGACGAATCCATGATGACTGGAGAATCAAATCCTGCCTTCAAGGAAAAAGACAATCCAGTACTTGGAGGAACCAAGGTTGCAAGTGACAAGATAGTAGTTGAGATCACTGCAGAAGCTGGCAAGAGCTTTCTTGATGAAATGGTTGGATTAATTGAGAGTGCTACAAGGCCCAAGACTAAAAATGAGATAGCTCTTACTATATTACTTGCAGGTCTTTCGTTAATTTTCATAATAGTGGTTGGAACAATGTTGTTCTTTGGTTATTATCTTGGTTACCACATGGATATCTCGGTACTTTTCGCATTGCTTGTGGCCTTGATGCCAACTACAATAGGGGCATTAATGCCTGCAATAGGTGTTGCCGGAATTAACAGACTGGCAAGAGACAACATTGTAGTAAAATCAGGAAAAGGAGTAGAGGCTGCAGGAGACTGTGATGTTTTGATATTGGACAAGACAGGCACAATTACAGAAGGAGCACGCAGAGCTATTGCATTTATTCCGATGGAAAAATTTACAGAAGAAGATGTTATAGAAGCAGCCTACGCTTCATCATTTAACGACTCTACGCATGAAGGAAAATCCATAATTGAACTTGCAAATGAGAAAAAAATTGAACCATCATTTATGATGGAAGTTTTGGCATCAAAGCCGATTGACTTTAGCTCGGAAACTCGTTTCAGTGGCATTGAACTGTCTCCAAAGAAAAAATCATACGCAAAACAGGATTTGGTTTCCAAAACATCTACAAACCAGGCAAAAACTAGGGTCTCTTCCAGGGTAGAAGAACTAGAAGAGTCCAACACCCAAGTAAGAATTTTGAAAGGAGCTGTTGAGGCCATTTTGAAGATTGCTCCAAAAGTCAATGAGCCTGAGTTACGATGGAAAGCACAAGAAATATCAAAAAACGGCGGAACTCCACTTGCGGTTGCAATAAATGACGAGATAATAGGACTAATCTCACTAAAAGACAATCTCAAAAAAGATATTCGAGAAAAGCTTGAGGAAGTCCACGTATCTGGTATCAGCACTGTGATGATTACAGGTGATAACCTGCTTACCGCTCAGATAATAGCAAAAGAGGCAAATATTGACCAGGTAATAGCTGAGGCCAAACCAACTGACAAGCTAAACCGGGTTGTAGAGGAACAGGTAAAAGGTCATGTTGTAGGTATGATAGGCGATGGTACTAACGATGCTCCTGCACTTGCCAAAGCAGACGTAGGACTTGCAATGAATCGTGGTACTGCAGCTGCAAGAGAAGCAGCTAACATGGTGGATCTTGACTCTGATCCTTCGAAGATACTCAATGTGGTAAAGCTTGGAAAGCAATTGCTTATGACACGTGGAGCAATTACAACATTTTCAATTGCAAACGATATTGCAAAATATTTTGCAATTCTTCCAGCAATGTTCTCCAAGGTAAGTCCAAAAATAGAGGCTCTTAATTTAATGCAGCTCCACAGTCCTGAAAGTGCAGTAATATCAACACTGATATTCAATGCAATAATAATTCCTATCCTAATTCCGTTATCGCTTCGAGGCGTCAAGTACAAACCAGAATTACCTGAGAGGACATTTATCAAAAATATGATGATATATGGAGTGGGGGGAGTAGTTCTTCCATTTGTTGGCATAAAGGCGATTGACTTGTTGGTGTCACTCTTTTGGAGATGATATAGAAGATGAGGACATTAAAGAGCAAAGTATTTTCACCTTCTATTAGAATAGTCGTACTGATGATTGTTACAACAGGTGTTGCATATCCACTTCTTGTAACTGCAATAGGGCAAACTACACTTCCGTATCAATCAAATGGTAGTCAGGTTATACTTAATGGTAAAGTAGTTGGCTCAGAACTAATAGCTGAAAACTTTAACTCGACTAAATTTTTCCAGCCAAGAAATTCAACTGATTCAGGCTCAGGTGTAGATCCCGACATCACCCCAGATGAAGCTTATTCGCAAATACCTACAATAAGTAATGCTACTGGGATACCAACCAATGCTTTGAGAACACTAGTTGAGCTTGACATTGAGAGAAACAAGGATGCAAATGGCTTACTTTTTGCACCAGATTACGTGAGAGTATTAAATCTCAATGTAGAATTGGTAACACAGTATCCAGAAATTTATCAAGTCTCTGCTAATGGAGGACCTTGATTATGGATGGCATAGTGGCTGCATTTGTAGGAGTACTTGCAATTTCTGCGGGGGTATTAATGTACTCACTACTAAGGGCTGAAAAATGAGTTTTAGATAAGCGGAGCTACAACCATCAGAATTATTTGTTTTAAAAATCCATATTTTCTAGTTCTTCAATTATGTAATGCTTGCAATAGATTGTTCTCAATTCCAAAGAACCACTGCTGGATAGACGTGCCTGCAACAAGCTGATTCAATGAATAAAGAATGCCTGCAAATACAAGACAACCCAAGACAATAAACAATATTCCTGAAAACAATGTGTTTGTATGCATGACAAATTGCTTGTTGCCTAAAACCAACCTGATCTCTTTTCCACGAATTATTCTCCATGCAATTGAATCCCTGTCAACCCTGCCAAGATATGCAGAAACTAGAATCAACGGGATTGCAAGGCCTGTCGCATAGGAGAATAAGAGCAGGCTTCCAGTTGGGAGCGAGACTGTAGTTGCTGCAAGAAGCAAGATTCCAACTAGTATTGGCCCAACACATGGAGTCCATGACATTCCAAGTATGCAGCCAAATGTGAATGAGCCAAAGTAAGTGACAGGACTCTTGGGCGTAATCTTGAGACCTGGTATTCCCCTGCCTGACAAAGTGTATAGTCCAAAGAAAATCATTGCAATACCTGAAATCTCTGAAAATATTCCAATATTTGATTTGAGGTATGTTCCAACAAAAGCTGCAGACATGCCCAAGAGCATAAAGACAATGACAAGTCCAAGAAAGAATGAAACTGACATGCCAAACACATTCATTTTTGATGTTCGAAATGTGTATGCCATGTATGCAGGCAAGATTGGAAGAGTACATGGAGATGCAAATGATATGAATCCTGAAAGCACAGCTATTGGCACAAGCAGAAATATGGGACCTTGAAGCTTTGTTAGCCCTATATCTGATGGGACAAAGTTCTGGCCTACCTGACCAGTACCATTTATCAAATTATTTAACCAAAAATCTTCTTGCCTTTGTTTCTCAATGTAATCGATTCTAGTTTTGGCATTTGTAAAATCTGACATTAGGTTGTTGCCAACTATGAACTGCGATGCCTTGACATAATAGTAGCCTTCATCAACAGGACTGATATTGTCTGCCTGGTTACCAATTGTCTTTATTGCGGCATCAAGGTATTCGATATTATTTGTGTCCATGTATAGCCTCAATAAAGCATATGAGATTATTCCATTTTCTTCAGAGGGTTTTACTAGACTGACCTGCTCTCCTGGCTTGTAGATATTGGTGTTCAGACTATTTCGTTCAAAGAATCCTCCGCTGTACCAGTCATAGAGGTTATCAAGAGAATAATTGGCAAGTCCTTGTGCCGTTTTCAGATAACTCTGATTTTCAAGCGTATCGTATCCATCAACAAAAGCAAGAAGCAAGTATGCATTGTCCGAAAGACTCCCACTGACTCCTCTAGTACCATTTACATCTTGGTAGTGATATGCACCGTTGTCCGACACCATGTTGTTCTCAAAAAAGTCAAGAGAGTGTGCCGCCATGTCGTTATACTTTGCATCTTTTGTGACATTGTACATGTAGAGATAGGTGATGATGGCCTCAGAGTTCCAGTCGGAAAACTTGGTCTTGTCTATTGATGGTTTTTCATCAGGTCTTGGGTTTTTCCAATAATATGCCTCCTCTGGACTAGCGTCGGTGTCCCCGTAAAAGCCACCCTCTTGCTTGTCATACCAGTTAGTCTCAATATAGTTCTGTGTCTTGTTTACAACATCTCTTACCATTGCATCGTTCGGGGTTATCAATAGAAGATGCTCATACGTCTTGAGAAGTTTTGCATTATCATATAGCATTTTTTCATAATGTGGTG
>JASHNR010000029.1 GCA_030041535.1 Nitrosopumilaceae archaeon
TATCCGACAAATTAATTTTGGTGCTTGTTCAATCTCTAGATACTTGACAAACCTATCTGACTGCTACCAGATTCTAGGCGTCCAAAAGGGAGCATCGCAGAAGGAGATCAAGAATGCATACAGACAGCTTTCGCTCAAGTATCACCCAGACAGAAACAAGGATGACAGAGGTGGAGAAAAGTTCAAACAAATTACAGAGGCGTATCAGTTACTTCGGCGTGAAGAAAAATCAAAGACAAGGGTTTCTGAGACAGATGTCGCAACAAAATACACACAGTTTTGGAAAAAGTATGACGGCAGCAAGATGAATGATGATTTTAATTTTGGGCCCAACTTTGCAGGATTTAAGAATCCGTTTGGGGCAAGTGTCCAAGAAGAGTACAGCCATTTTCGGGAAAAGGAATCTTCCTTTAAGGTTACACACATAATACTTTATGGCGGACTTGGTCTGTTTGCATTTTGGATAATACTAACCAGCATATTCAAGTGATATCAAAGGATTAATACAGAAAAAAATAATTACTCACATGGAATCTGACTCTACACCAAAAGGAAAAATGAGAACGGGTTATACCACAGGAACTTCGGCAACAGCTGGAGCAAAGGCTGGAATACTTGCAATTTTGAATCAGGAAAAGATAGGCTTTATCGATGTTACATTACCAAAAAAATCCAAGATCCAAATAAAGATTGAAAAATGTGAATTTGACAAGCAATCTGCACACTGTTACGTGATAAAAGACGGTGGTGACGATCCGGATGTTACCCACGGTGCAGAGATACACACTGATATTTCAATAACAGATAATGCAGGTAAGATCGAGATAGATGGGAGTGATGGGGTGGGCAGAGTAACAAAGCCAGGTCTTGGCCTAGACGTGGGTTCTGCTGCAATAAATCCAACACCAAAAAAAATGATCACAGAAAACATTATCGAAGTAGCACAGGATCTTCTCAAAAAAAATGGAATCAAGGTAATAGTATCTGTTCCAAAGGGAAAAGAGCTTGCTCCAAAGACTGACAACCCACGGCTTGGCATTCTGGGCGGCATCTCAATTCTTGGCACAAGCGGGATTGTTGTTCCGTATTCAACTGCCTCATTTGCAGCATCAATTAGACAAAGTATTGATGTTACAATTGCAATGGGGAACGATACCGTAGTCCTGACAACAGGTGGTAGAAGCGAAGACTTTGCAAGAAATATCATTACTCTGCCTGATCATTGTTTTGTCCAGATGGGAGATTTTTCAGGTTATACAGTACAGCAGTGCGCAAAAAAGGGAATAAGAAAGGCATACGTTGCAGGTTTTATTGGAAAACTAACCAAGATTGGCATGGGCATAAAACAGACCCATGTGAAGGGTTCTAAGGTAGACATGGAATTTCTTGCAGAGCTTGCACAGAGATGTAATGCATCAAGTGATACTGTACAGGAAATAAAAAAAGCAAACACTGCAAGACATGTCTTTGAGATAGTGTCAACCAAGAATCTTAATGGATACTTTGATCTTGTATGCTCCGAAGTATACAACCAACTACGAAAACATTCTGAGGAAAAATTTGAGATAGATGTTATCATGTTTGATTTTGATGGTAACACGATAGGCAAGTATCCAAGATAGCAAGAGATATGTTCGCTTGGAAAAGAGGCAGTTTGTGGATACAATAGCAATTCTAGCTATTACAAAAAATGGAATAGAGATAGCCAAAAACTTGAAGGCCAAGTTTTCAGATTGGCAGATCTTTGCACCTTCCAAGTTTTCAAACAATGATTCCAAGATTAACTGGTTTGAGGATTCTACCACAGAAAAGATTGGTGAGCTGTTCAAAAAACATGATGCACTTGTTTGTATCTTCTCGCTTGGCGCTGTAATACGTCTAGTAGCTCCCCACATGAAGGACAAAAAGACAGATCCTGCAGTGGTTGTAATTGACGACACTGGCAAGTTCGTAATAAGCACATTATCAGGACATCTTGGCGGGGCAAACAAGCTTGCAGAAGATATTGCAGAGATTCTTGGTGCAACTCCAGTAATTACAACAGCTGCAGATGTTAACAAGACCATAGCAGTAGACTTGGTAGGAAAGGAGTTTGGGTGGCAGATTGACGATGATTCAACTGTAACAAAGATTAGCGCATTTATGGTAAATGAAGAAAAAATGGGTCTCTTCCAGGATGCTGGCGAGAAAGATTGGTGGGCACCAAAAAAAGAGCTTCCAAAAAACGTTCATCCCTATGCAAGCTTGGAAGAGCTAGCAGGGTCTGACTGCAAGGGATTTTTGATAATCTCAGACAAAATCATACAGGAAAAGCAGATACTGGAGCGTTCAGTTGTGTACAGGCCAAAGACTTTGGTGGTAGGCGTAGGACTGCACTGGGATACAAGCAAGGATATAATCAGAGAAGGCCTAGAGTTTTGCCTCTCAAAGTTTAATCTCAGTTCCAAGTCAGTTGCCAGGTTTGCATCAATCAAAAAAGAGGCCCATGTGGCAGGGCTGCGCGAGATTGCAGAGGAGATGAGAGTTTCAGTAGATTACTTTGAAAAACAAGAGCTTGCAGGAATTGCAATTCCGAACCCTTCGGATGTTGTCAAGACATTTGAGGGAACCCCAAGTGTCTCAGAGGCGTCAGCAATCAAGAGCTCAGGCGGTACGCTAGTAGTTGAAAAACAGAAATTTCCTCCAAATCTTACCATTGCAATTGCGAGGATATCAAAATGAAACGTGGATTGTTGTTAATCGATAGAGGCAGTCATGAAGATGACGTAAAGCATGAGCTTCAATACATATGCGATAAAGTAAAGCAAAAGGGAGACTATTACGTGTCTGATTACTGTTTTCTTGAGGTAGTCCCCCCATATATCGAAGAAGGCATCAATGCTTGCCTGTCTGCACAGATTGATTCACTTACAATAGTGCCATATTTTCTGTATCCAGGGAGAAAGGTCAAGACTGCTGTCAGCACTGCAGTAAGATTCCAGTCAAAGACCAAAGTGAAACTAACCATATCAAAACCCATGAACTTGCACAAGTCCTTGATAAAACTTGTAGACGAAAAGATACAGCATATACTTGAAAAAAATAATGTTACTGCCACAAGAAATAATGCAGATGTATTGCTAATTGGACATGGAAGCAAGGACCCAAATGCAAGATCATCTCTAAAGTATGTTGCAGACGGGCTTGAACCATTGTATAGAAATGTCAACTATTGTTTTTTAGAGATTGAAGAGCCCAACATACAGCATGGTATTGATGTATGTGCAAAAAACAATCCAGACTTTCTTGTTGTAGTACCATATTTTTTGCACAAGGGAGCTCATGTAAAGCGCGACATTTACGAAGACCTCAATCCAGCAATTGTAAATTCTGGCATAAAGAAAGTATTTCTCTCCGAGCATCTAGGAATAGATGACAGGATGGTTGATTTGGTTCTTGAGAGGGCAAAGGAAGTAGAAAGATGATTACACAAAAGGGCCAGTCAATAGAGGACAAGAGCATGGAAATAATAGAGAGTGAGGTAGGCACTCATCCTTACAGTCCAGATGAGTGGACAATAGTGAAACGAGTGATACACTCTACAGCAGACTTTGACTTTGCAAGAGATAACAAGATAGTTTTTCACAAGCAGGCAATAGAGAACGGAATAGCTGCCCTCAAAAAAGGGTGCAATGTAATTGTAGATGTTAATGGGATAGTGGGACTGTTAAACAAAGACAATCTTGGCAAGTTTTCAAACAATGTAATTTGCGGCATATCAGATCCTGCAGTGGTAGAAGAAGCAAAAAGGCTCAACAAGACTCGGGCCCAGACTGCAATGCGAATGGCTGCAAAAGAGATGGATGGAGGAATAGTGGCAATAGGAAATGCCCCCACTGCACTCCAAGAAGTAATACAGATGGTAAAGGAAGGATTGACAAGGCCTGCTCTTATTGTTGGCATACCTGTTGGATTTGTCTGCGCCGCAGAATCAAAAGAAGAGCTTCGCCTGTCAGATATTGTACACATAACAAATCTTGGCCGCAAGGGAGGCAGTCCGTGCGCGTCTGCTATCCTAAATGCACTGTATATCGTATTAAAACAAAAATTATCTTCTTGATGATACAATACAGTTTTCAACAAATGTCTTTGCAACATTTGGTAGAGCAAAATGCATGTGCATATAGGATGCAAGTGTATTGTATTGTATCATGCCGTCCCTGTTTTTTCTTATGCCTATTCCAATATCCATATCATATGCAAATTTAGAGTCCTGAGATACTGATTCTAGTTTAGAGAGATGAAACTCGTGCCCTCGCAGGGTAAAATTTTTCCCAGACACGACACATGGTCTTGATACACTTGCCCGAGTATAGTTTAGCGTTAGTTTTTTCTGCATGACAGTGTCTGCCTCGTATAGTCCAATCATCTTGAATTTTTTCTTCTTGTATCTGATTGACCGAGTCAGATACATCAATCCCCCACATTCTGCATATATTGGTAAGCCATCTTCTGCTTTTTCCTTTATCTCTTTTTTCATAGAACCGTTTCTTTCTAAAAGTTCTCCCTTTACTTCAGGAAATCCCCCTCCTATATAGAGACCGTCGCACGATGGAATTTTTTTGTCATGAATTGGGCTGAAAAATTCAATAGACGCCCCAGCCCTGCGCAGTGAATCCAAGTTCTCTTGATAGTAAAAGTTGAATGATTCATCTAGTGCTACTGCAATCTTTACCCTTTGTTTTTTCTTGTCGTCTTGTGGTATAGATGTCAGGCTTGGCGCCTTGTTGCCAGTCTCAATAATTTTTTCAATATCGATATAATCAGAGTACGATTTGGCAATGGATTGTATTTTTTGCTCTAGTGTTTTCATCTCATTTACCGGAATCAATCCAAGGTGTCTTGATTCCATCGTTAGGCTGGCATCTCGTGGAATCACGCCAACAATTGGTATTCCTAGTTTTGCCAGTGCTTGCCTGCAAAGATCCTCATGTTTTTTACTTCCAATCTTGTTTAGTATGAAACCTGCAATTCTGGAATTTCTATGAAATTTCACAAATCCCAGTGCAGTTGCCGCAATAGAGCGAGCAGCCTTGCTTGCGTCAAGCACCAAAACAACTGGAGCTTTTACTATATTTGATACGTGGTGTGTGCTTGCAAAATTAGAGCCACCGCCAAATCCGTCATAGTACCCCATCACACCTTCTATCACCGATATATCATCATGTGAGTTTTGAACAAAGTCTTTTAGCACTCCGCGCTCCCCCATGAGCCACGCATCAAGATTTCGTGCAGGCCTCTTTGCTACTGCCGAGAGATATGTAGGGTCAATAAAGTCAGGCCCTACCTTGAACGGTTGCACTGAGTATCCATATTTTTTCATTCCATGTATAATTGCTGCAGCAATTGATGTCTTGCCAACCCCGCTGCTTGTACCAGAAAGAACTATTCTAGGTATCTTCAATTTCAATCTCCTGTCTGAGCCTTGATTGAAGCCAGTATTCAATTTTCTTGTGATGGAACAGAATTGCTAGCATTGTCTTTTAACAAACCAAAGAGCTGTCGTATTGCTAGCTTTGGATGATTTGCTGCAAGCTTTATCATGTTTGCCAATCCAAATTCTGCTTTTACAAAATCTAAGAATTCTTCTGCAGAGAGGTCATCAATTATTCCAATCTCACGGTCCCACTCCTTGTCACTTAGGCCAAGCCACCTGTACTGCACCTTTATTGCAGATGCAATCTTGGAGCCAATTGCTTTTTTCATAGAATCTTCATATGGTTTCAAAGATTTTTTGGATGTGTCCCCAGAGGAGATGGCGTTTACAGCCACCTCTCCTGCCTTTCTTCCATATTCTATCGCATACCTTATTCCCTCAAGAACAAGTGGATTTGCCTGACCTGCAGAATCTCCTACAAGTATAAGGTTGTCATCAACGGTAGAAGATCGCAGTCCCTCGTTTGGGATTAAACCATAATGAAATTCAACAGGAATTATTCTGCCAAGCGAATCTAGTGGCTTGGGTCTTTTTTCAAGCAATTCCAAAAGTCGTTGTGTTGCATCTACTTGGGACTCGGGCTTGCCAACACCGACACCTATTCGAACCTTATTTCCTCCCAGTGGAAAGATCCAGGCATATCCAGCAGGAGAATAATTCTGCCCAACCATAAGATACCACGTCTGCGGGTCTATCTTTTCCACATAGGCCTCATATTCTGCCCCAGCACCAAACCTCTTCCACTGCGATACCAATCCGGTAGATTTTGCTACCACAGAATAGAATCCGCTTGCATCTATGGTTACCCTTGAATGAAACACAAGATCTTCTTTTAGCGAAGTTGCCTTGACTCCACATAATTTTTTCTCTTCTAGTATGATATCAGTAACGCCAGTTCGCAAAAATATGTCTGCACCTGCATCTGCTGCCTGATATGCAAGAAATTGGTATGTCTTTCTAACATCTAGTACGGCTACTTCTGGTTCCTTGCTTTTTTTTAATATGACATTATTTGGCGAGTAAAACGCATAATTTTGTATCGGGTTGTAATATTCTGCAGGAATTCCAAATGACCTTGCTTCCTTAATCCATGTGACACCACTTGTTCGGACACTTTGCCCTATTGCTTCATCTCTTTCAAGTATTGCTACTTTTGCTCCCTTTTTTGCAGCGCTCCATCCAGCAGACAGGCCTGCAGGTCCTCCGCCTACCACAACGATATCGTATTTGTAGTTTCTTGTCATAGATTGTCTATGGGTCTTTGATCTAACATAATAATCCTTTTTGAACAAAAATCCAAAAGCGTCAGATTTTTACTAGTCACAGTTAAACTATATTTTATGGGAAAGGACGGACTGGTAATTGTTTATACAGGCAAGGGAAAGGGAAAGACAACAGCTGCGCTTGGGATGGCACTTCGTGCAATAGGTTATGATTACAAAGTTTGCATGATTCAATTCATCAAGGGCTCATGGCACTACGGTGAGATGACCTCATCGAAGAGACTAGAGCCAGAATTTGAGCTCACTGCCGTAGGCAAAGGATTTGTTGGCATCATGGATGACAAGAGCCCCATTGAAGACCACAAAAAGATTGCAGATGAGGCACTTGCCATAGCAAAAGAAAAAATAACTTCGGAAAGATACAACATAGTAATTCTAGACGAGATAAACTATGCTGTCAACCTAGGATTAGTAAAGATTGATGATGTGTTAAAACTAATACAGACAAAACCTACAAACGTCAACCTAGTGCTGACAGGAAATCATGTCAAAGATGAGATAATAGAATTGGCTGACTTGGTGACAGAAATGAGAGAGATAAAACATCCATTCAAATCTGGCATAAGAGCAAAAAAAGGAATTGATTTCTAAGCAGCAACATTAAATTACGTACGTAAAACTTGGAAATTATGACAACTGCCATACAAGAATTTCCCGAAGTTGGAGAGATTGTGATTGCTACAATAACTAGAATTATGGCTCAAGGTGCATATGTTACTCTTGATGAATACAGTAACATCCAGGGATTCTTGCATGTCTCCGAGATTGCCACCGGTTGGATTAGAAATGTAGAAAAGTTTCTCAAGGTAGGCGAAAAGAAAGTTCTGCTGGTAAAGCGTGTTGATCCAAGAAGATCTGAGATTGACTTGTCGCTCAAGCAAATTTCCTCAGATCAAAAGAAGAAGAAACTTTTGGAAATAAAGCGTGGAGAAAAAGAGATGGCCCTTATTGACAATCTCAAGACAAAAGCTAACTTATCAGCAGCAGAAGCTGAAAAAATTGAAAATATTCTAGTAGATAAATTTGATTCAGTGTATAATGCTTTCAGCGAGGTAACTGCGAAGGGCCCTTCTGTTTTGAGCGGCCTTGACATACCCGAAAAAACAGTTGTGGTAATTAATGAATTGAGTTCAAAAATGCAAATTCCTCATGTTGAGATAAGGGGGGTATTGGATCTTACATGTACCAAGCCTGATGGGATTGATATTATCAAACGAGCTTTGCTTGCGGCTTTAGACAACAAGAAGGTAACGGTATCTGTAACCTACATAGGCGCACCCAAGTATCGCCTCAACATCACTGCACAAAATTTCAAGGATGCCGAAAAAGAGCTAAAGCCTACTCTTGAATCAATTGAGCGTGCCATTGAAAAAAGTGGTGGTACTTTCAAGTTTACAAGAGAAGAGTCAAAGAAGACCCGAGAGGGCTAGACATGAAATTTCAGATGCGCAAGTGTACCAACTGCAAAAGATATACGCTAAAAGATGAGTGCCCCAAATGTGGAAATAACACAACAAGTGTTCATCCGGGGAAATATTCTCCTGATGACAAGTATGCAAGATACAGAGTATCTGACAGATACAAGTAACTTAGCTTGTGCCGTTAGTTGAAGCCCTTATCGTTATTACGCGAGCATCATCTGGATTAAGGGGCCTACTGTTCGAATCTGTCGGTAATGCAGCTATTTTATCCACTACATCTTGGCCTGAAATTACCTGCCCAAAGAGAGTATACTTGCCATTTAGGAAACTGGCATCTCCCACTGTTATGAAGAATTGCGAGCTTCCGCTGTTAACGTCTTGTCCGCGTGCCATTCCAACTGTATATGTTGTAAAGTTCAAGTCACTGAACTCTGGGGGGATTGTATATCCAGCATCTCCTGTTCCCCAAGTATCTTCTGAACCGTTGATGGAATTAGGATCTCCGCCTTGTATGACAAATCCGGGAACTATCCTGTGGAATACAGTTTTGTCATAGAAACCAGAATTTGCCAATTTCTCAAAGTTGGCGACTGTCTTGGGAGCTACACTGTTGAACAATTTTAGCGTGATGTCTCCATATTTTGTGGTAATTACTGCAGTATCACCAGTTGCTGTAGACGAACTATTTGTTGTCGTGATATTTGGCAACGAAGGTTGTTGTTGCAGTGTGCTGTTTGCCTGTTGCTGTGTGCTGTTTGTCTGTTGTTGGCTGTAGCTTCCTAGCACATAATTTGCATTGACTTGGTAAATTAATACCCCAGAGACCACACCTGAATCAGTTCTGTTCATGCTAGATGACTGGTATACAAGTTTTAGTGGACCATTTCCGTTTTCAGGATACTTGATATCTTTAGCATAAATTGCAGTAAATCCAGATTGGTATGTCTGAGACTCGGAATGACTAGTTGGATCATAATACGTTACAGTAGTAAATGGGAACATGTGTCCAAGCAATGTATTTTGCCAGAAATAGTCAGTAGGTGTAAACTCATCTGATTGAAGGAATTGTGTCTCGTCCTCGCCTGCAATTCTCATAAACCACTGTTTCTTACTTTCATCTCCACCTCCACCTAGAATATACAATTCTTGGCCGTTTGAGACAAATTTTTGTCCAACTACATATACAACAACATAGTCTGCATGCATGTCTCGCAACATCTTCCAGGCATCATCAGGCGAGGCCAAAAACATCTTTGCTATACCTGCTATTTTGTTTGTGTCCACTGTAGCGTTATCAACAAAAGTGGTTCTGTTTCCCAAAGTCTGTATCCAGTAACCATAATCCCACCATGAAGCTATGACCGAATTTGGTGGAGTATTATTTTTTAGCCAATTCATTGCATCTGGCCAATCAGTTGTTGCAATTGCAAAATTAGAACCGCCATTGAGTATTGTAGGAGGTGCTTTTACAATAGATATCCAATTTGCGTCAACAGGAAAAATGGTAGGCACCAATAACAAAGCCACAACTATAGCTACAAAAGATATCTTTGGAATTGGGCCAAGATAGACAAGGCTCTTTTTTGTCAAAGTTTTCTTTTTTGATGACTCTTTTGATGATTCTGTCACTGCCGGTTTGTTTTCCTTTTTCAGCATCTCAGATGTCATGGCCGCAAGTCCAATCGATGCAAGTACAATGACTGAGCTTGCTGTCAATAATTCCAATCTAGAAAATGTTGAACCGGCATATGCACCTACTATTCCAAGAATGAGGGCAAAAATAGTCATCTCATTTTTAATACTAAATGGCAGAGAGTTATTGCCACCACTTTTCTTCCTAAAGATCAACCATATTCCAAAGCCTGCAAATAACATTAGAATTGAAAAATAGGTAAAGTTTTGCGCGAGTGTTGGAGTGGCATGTTCAGCAACAGAATCTACCAACGGATCCTCAGATGTTAAGAAGGGGTCTATCGCATTCATGTAACGAAAACTAGCTGAGTGAAGAACTCCCGATGCAAAAATTGCACCACCAAGGACTACACATGCGGCAAGAACCAGCAAGCTATTACGCAACTTGACTTGATCCTTGCTAAATTTCTGAACAAAAATTATTATGGCCATCAATATGGTTGGGCCAATAAGAACAAAGCCTCTTTCTCCAAATACAAAAGTCGGTCCGGGTCTTGCAAATACACCTCCTGATATAGCCATTGTAACGGCTACAAAAAGTGGAATTGCCCACAGTAAGAACTTGTGATCTTTTCGCACAAAGGGCAGTACAAGCACAAAAATTCCCAGCGGTATTAGGAAGAATTCTATTCCTCCCCAAGAAGCAAAACCAAGGCTTAGAAATCCTGCACCGCCAAAGAGTTTGGCAATTGCAACTTTTCGGTTTTCAGATCTTATTGCACTAAGGAATAGGTATACGCCCAATAGTCCATAAAAGAGGCCAAGCGGTTCTGACTTGAACCACCCTATTGTACCCCTCACTATTATGGGCGGAGAGATTGCAAAGAAAAGCGATGCAAAAAGACCAGATGTCGTACCTCCTATAACCCTGACAAGGGCAAATACTATGACAGTTGTTAGAGAACCAAAGACTACTGGAAATATTATTGTAAAATCATAAAGACTCATTCCACCGCCAAAGATTTTGTACAAGATGGCATCGGTGAAGTGAAGCGGCACTTGAGCATTGGTAAAGACATCTCTGCCTTCCGGATACCAGCTCATTGTGTCATGCCAGTGAACATACGCATCGATGCCGTTATTTAGCAAGTATTCTGTTGCCCGATAGTTAAAGAACGGGTCAAACTCGTTTAGTTGGAAACCATAGTCTGCAGCTTGGGATCTTACCATGGCCGAGATGGAAAAGGAAGCTGCAAGTATTCCAATCACAAGCAAATGTCGTAAATTAAAATCACGGCTTCCTACCGTGAACAATTTTTTATCCTGAATCAACCTAGCTTGATGAAATTCACTCTGTTTATTACTCTTTTGGGCTCTATTGTTCTCTAAGGTTCTTTTGTTAATACGTGGACTTCACAGGATGTTACCGCATTTTTAAATTCCTGAGCATCCTGTGGACTTCCTACAATTGAACCATAATGCATAGGTATTGCAATCTTTGGCTTTATCACATCTACAGCTCTTGCAGCATCCCTTGGAGTCATAACATATGTTCCGCTTACTGGAACCAGCAACACATCTGGTTGCAAATTATTCATTTCTGGAACCAGATCAGAATCGCCAGTGTGGTATATTGTAGTGCCCTTGATATTAATCAGAAATCCAATTTTGCCATCTTCTTTTGGATGGAATGGCTTTTTCGTGTCAGGATTTATTTTGTCTATATTATATGCTGCAACTCCCCTCAACTTTATTCCATTTACAGTTTTTTCTTCGCCAGGTGAGAGGCTTATCTTTTCCTTAAATGGAATGCCCACCAACTTGTCGATGCATTCTTTTGCTGTCACAATCGTTGTCCTGTTAGATGAGACTTTACCCAAGTCTTCTATACTCATATGATCAAAGTGCTCATGAGATACAAGTATCATGTCTGCCTCAAGTGGCTTTGAAATCCTATATGGGTCTATTATTATCTTGAAATCTTTTTCCAGTAAAAAGGTATCATGGCCTAGCCATTTTATTTTGATGCCTTTATGCTCTAACATATTTTAAGATTATTTTTGATAAAATTAAGTCTTGCTTGGCTCTAAAATTATTCTGTCATTTGCCAAAGACAAGATTGTTCCGCCATTTTCCTTTATCTTCCTCTTGAGTTCAATATCTATGGTAGCCACTATACCACCATTTTTCTTCACATGGTATACCAAGGCATCATCTACTTTCCCTCCAGAGATTTTCATCCTGTCAAGGCTTTCTGAGATCCTTAATGCATCGAGTGCAAAGCTTTTTTTTTATCATTTGCTTTTGAAATTCTTGTAAGCTCATCAATTACAAGGTCTGGCACAACAAACTCTAAATTTCCAATTTCAGTATCCAAGCTTGAGGTGTTTTTTATCTTTTTTGAGCCAAGAATCATTAGAAAACTGGTATCGCAGATTACTTTAACCAACTGATACACCTGCACCTATCAATCTCCATCTTTCCCCTATTCTTCTGCTTATCGCAACCTTACTGTTATCAAAGAGACATACAGGTCTCTTGAACTGTATCTCTACTGTCTTACCTCTTGCACTTGTTACTTTGGACAACAGAGGAGCCGTTCCTATGCTTAATCTAAGAGATTCTCCGGTTTGTACCGATGATACTTTAATCTCGTCGCCAGAACCAACTGCAGTATCAAAAAGGCTGACTTCAATCTTGGCATTGTAGGAATTTTCAGGCAGTGTACCGGGCTTTCCTATAATGGAGCCTATTAACGAGTCACTGCGTGTCATGGATGGATCAAGTTTTGTTCCTATTGCAACAAGGCCCCCAGGTTTTACTTGATCAACAATTCCAGCTCCGGTTCCAAGAGAAGATATCTGAGTTACAACGGATTCATATTTTCCTGACTTTTCATTTTGAAGGCCGGGTTTTATCTCAATCTCATCTCCTACATTAAAGGTGCCCTGAGTGAGACTTCCTCCTATCACTCCTCCCTTCATGTCTTTTATCTTTGTGCCTGGTTTGTTTACATCAAATGATCTTAACACATGCATGATGGTGCTTCCAGATTCTTTGCGTTCTGGAGTTGGAATTGTAGATTCTATTGCACCTATTAGTGCGTCAATATTTAGTTTTGATTGAGCAGAGATAGGAATGATTGGGGATTTGGCAGCATTGGTTCCTTTAACAAATTTTACTATATCAGAATAATTTTCCATGGCTTCCTCATAGGATACAAGATCCACTTTATTTTGCACCAAGACTATTTGTTTTATGCCAAGTGTTTGCAAGGCAAGCAAGTGTTCTTTTGTCTGCGGCTGAGGTACTTTTTCATTTGCTGCAATTACAAGCATTGCGCCATCTATTAGGGCAGACCCAGAAAGCATGTTTGCCATGAGGCTTTCGTGACCCGGACTATCAACAAAACTTACAACGCGAGAAAGTTCGCTTTCCTTGCCACAGTTATTGCATTTTGGTGTGACTGAATATCCTAGCGGAACTTCACAGCTTTTGCATTTATAGAATGCAGTATCTGCATATCCAACTCTAATAGTAATTCCCCGTTTGAGTTCCTCGCTGTGAGCACTAGTCCAAACACCTGTTAGTGCTTGTATCAGAGTTGTCTTTCCGTGGTCAACATGTCCAGATGTACCAATATTGACACATGGTTGATGTCCATATTTTTTTATGTACCAATCAGGAAGAGTTTCTCTCCAGTGCACAAAGAAGCTAAAAACATTACCTATCTTAATCTTATGCCTTTTTTGGTTTTTCAGCGCTTTCTTTTTTCTCTACTTCTTGTGGTTTCTCTTCTATCTTGAGCTCACCATCAAGAAAACAGTTTATCTGATATACCTCTTCGGTTATTGTACTTCCCCGTATTAGCTTGCGTACTCGCTGACCAATCTCTGCATTTCTCAGGCCAACTCCCTGCGACAAAAGTATGTACTTGCGCGCTCCACCATGAATATCAGGGCGCAAAGGAACTCCTGACTTGTCACTGCCTCCTGTGACCTTTAGTTTACCTGCCTCGCCTACCAATGCAGCATCAATCTCAGAGCCTACTTGCAGTCCTAGAAATGGATTTGCATCCTTTTCTTTAACCTCTTTTGAGATCGTTTTTCCTTTCTTGTCTGAAATGTTTAGCTTGAATGTAGCCAAGTAGTGAAAAAAGTTTTCACACTATTAATTAACCTTTACATAAACTTTTAAAATTTGCAATTCCGCTCTAGTCTATTGAAAGAGCAGATCAAGTGTCCACGATGTGAAAGGATGATGACATCAATGCAAGTATGTCACATGATATGCACAAATTGCGGCGCACACCTTGATTGCTCTGATAAAGGCTCATTCTGGTAGCTAGAGTCCACCAGGTTTGTCGAATTGAAAGTTGTCTACCATTGCTCCAACTCTTTGTTTCATGAGATTTAGGTAGTCTTCATATTTTGCTTCAAAACCACAGTGGGGGCACTTGACACTAGTTACATCGTCATCAAGAATTGCAACTTTATCACATTCTGGGCACTTTGCATCCATTGGATCTGATTGCGTGGTCAAACTATATAATGTTAGACGCCAGAATCTCACCAAGCGGAGTTAGTCCAGCCCGGCAGGACGTCAGCTTCCCAAGCTGAAGGTCGCGGGTTCAAATCCCGCACTCCGCATTTAACAAATACAAAATTTGTTTATTTTTTTAAAATATTTTCAATCTCAGCAAGCTCACCATCACTCAGTTTGGGTCTCTTTGTAAACATGCTATGCACCGGACCTGCACCGTCTTCTTGCCTCCTTGGAATTATGTGTACATGAACATGTGGTATTTCTTGGCCACTTTCTTTTCCATTATGGACTGCCACTAGCGAAGATGGTGCCAAACGCTCAATCTTGCCTGTTAATATTCTTACAGTCTCAAACAGATCAGCATTGTCAGATTCAGTCATTTCTTGTATCTTGGTATAGTGAGTCTTGGGAATTACAAGTGTGTGGCCTTTAATCAACGGAAACGCATCAAGGAATGCAATTGACTTTAAAGTCTCGTGTATCTTTCTTGCAGGAATTTTTCCAGATACAATATTGCAAAATATACAATCCATTTACATTTTTTGGTTGTTAGAAGACTGTTAAATCCTTTTGGAGATCTCAGTTCAATTCTGCTATCACTTGCGCAATAGATACATGATCTGGAGCATCAGGCATCTGTTCCAGATATTTTTTGAAATCTTCTTTGGCCCTAGATGTTTTATTCTGCTCTAGTCTTGCAATGCCTCGATTCTTGTAGATTGGCACAAATCTGTGTGGATTTATCTTGATTGCAGCGGTGTAATGAATTTCTGCATTTTGATAGTCTTTTGTCTTTAGATAATAGTTGCCAAGCCCCCTATATGCAAGATAGCACCTGTCGTTTAGCTCAATGCTTTTCTTGTAGTACTGAACTGCTTCTTGCAAGTTTAGGTCATTTAGTATTCCAGCATACAGACACGAAGCAGTAGAGTTGGATGGATTAATCTCAAGTGCCTTTTTTAACAGCTTGACAGCTTCGTCAGTATTTCCCTGTAATCGTAATTTTTCTGCATCAAAGCACAGCCTGTTTGACTTTGTCTTGGCATCATGTACTATCCTTGCCTCTGGTATGATGTCAGGAGGAACTAGCAAAAGTATCAACCTGTCATCTTCTTCCCACTGTTTGTCAAATTTTTCGTCAGGAATTGCGCCAATCTTGTCAGGCTCTGGAATGTAGTGAAAAATGGTCTTTTCCATTTCATCATACCCAATAACCAAAGATGCGTGTTGCACGACATCTTTTAGTCCAGGCAAAATAACAATTGGAGGTATTCCCATGTCAATGAATCTCTTGAGTTCTTTTAGCGAAGAATTCAAAATTATGCTTGCAAGCTCGTGTCTTTCTGCTAGCTCGACACCCTCAATCAATATGGTTCCCCTTACTCCAGGATATCTTTTTGCAATATCTTTGGCTTCTGCCAAGGGAAGGTCTACTCCCCAGTATTTTGACACGGCGCTGATAACAAGGGGTAGACAGATGTTCTCCTCTTGGACTATAGGTACATCAAGCGAGTGACTCGATTCCATGAGATAAAACCTTGCACGTGTGTTATTAATTCTATTTCATAGATGCAAAACTTTTCAGCAAATTCCTTCCGTCATCACTCATCTCTGGGTGAAATTGAGTTCCAAAAATATTTTGATTTTCATACTGGAAAATTTCAAACTTGCAAGTGCCCGAGATGGCTATCGCGTTAAAGGACGAGTCAAGTGTAGCAACTTGGTACGAGTGACTCTCAAATGCTTTGATCTTGCCGTTACATAAGGGATTGTCTTGTGTTACATTGACTTCATAAATGCCATGTCGTGGCTCGACCATCTTTTTTATTGTGCCCCCTAGTGTGATTGCAAGAATTTCTGCGCCGTAACATATTCCAAGAAGAGGCTTTTTCTTTGCAAGAGCATATCTTATCAATTTAGAGTTGATAGCATTCATCATGGAATCATTTTTTCTTCTTCCAGATAGAATGATTGAAAGCGAGTCCTCAATGTCTGATCCTGTTACCTCATCAAATAAGACATGCCTGTAGTTTATTTTTATTTCTTTTAGGCAGTCTATGATGGAGTTTGTGTAGACAGAGCCATTGTCTACAACCAGCAGCAACTATCCTACCCCTATCGATATGTAGTGCAGCTCTGGCACGTTATTGATAACTATGATAGTGCCTAGGTTTATCGTGTCGTTCTCTTGCCAGAAGATTATTCTGTTGTCTCCAGACTGCACAAAGTTCTTGACAAAGCCTGCGATCAGTGTTTTTGCGTTATCAAGATCAGTTGGTTGCTCAAATGAAACTTGACCCTCCTCAAAAGTAAGCGGCAGCTGTATTGTGGTAGGAGTTACTACGGTAAGCTTGTCTTGGTCAAGTATTGACCTGATAGCAGATATTCTTGATGATTCGTCCAGTGTTAGTGTAGCGGTAACATTGGAGGAGGTAATACCGCTAAGCTTTTCAAGATATGCCGTAAATGCCTCTTGCGGAGTATTTCCCAATCCTACAAAATATTCGCCATCAAATGCAGCCCCAACCGCTGCAATTGTTGCAATTTGAGATACAACTCCACCAGTGCCTGCGGTATATACAGGAATAAAGTAGACATCGTGATCTCCCACCCTGTACAAAATATTATCACCTAACGTAGGGTTTTGAAGCAATGTCCTAAGCTGCCTAAAGTCCGAGTCCTTATCAAGTGCCTCACTTACAGAGGATGGTCCAAGAAGTTTTGTTGTGGAATTGAGGGGAACTTGGTAAAATTGCATCTTTCCAAGGTTTGGTACATCGTTCTGAACTGTCATAAATCCTGCCAAGTTTCTGCCTGCAGATCCTTGAAGTTCTAGTGAGAGCAAGCCAAGATAAGTCGGCTTGTCAAATCCCTCGGGTTTTGCCTCTACATAATAAGTGTCAACACCATCTGGTACCTCATAAAAGTCGTTTGCCTGGATGAATGTAGAAGTGTCTGTAACGTGATAAATGTTGAACATGTCCACTTTCCAATCAAAGAGTTCCTCTGGATACCTAAGTTGCTTGTTGAGCCATGTCGGTGTATCTATGAATTTGTCTTGGTATTGGCTGTAGAACATGTTTGTAAAGAAATCATCTCCTGTCTTTATCAGGGTAATATTTCCATTGTAGGTATCAATCAGTGCATAACCGACTAGCCTTATGTATGGATTGCTAACAGACCATGGTACATTTTTTGTGTCAAATCCTACTATCAATGGCATGAGCCAGTAGGTTTTGTTTCCGTTAGCAACAGGAAGCGTACCCACCTGGTTTCCAAATAGATCATACTGGAAATATGGGTACAGCAATTGCATTCTGTCATGTATGTCTCTGTATCGCATAATGTGAATCGGTTGTGTTGGATATGACAGAAAGAAATTTGGCTCAAAGAGCTGGCTTACTGGAGGGCTCACATCAAGTCCTCCTGTTCCATCATAAGATGCATTGTTTAGTTCAGCCGTTACTGTTCTTCCTACAGGATATGCAGCCCAGGTATCGCTAAACAGTCCTCCTTCTCCATAATAGATTACCCTTTGCTTGAAAAATTGGCTGCTGTCAACTATGGTTCCATTATTGGCATCAAGTGTGAGAAATCCATTGTCTACATGGGTGTAGACAAAGTGTTGATTATACCACACGTTTTCTGCACTGACAGATGATGGCAGGATTGGTTTCATTGATGCAGTCCAGTATAAGGTATCATTGAATCTGAGTATATCGTTGCCTTCAAAGTCGACATATGGTATTAGCCCTATTTCCGGCTTTAATTTTGCAAATGCCGCATCCCAGTTCCATACCCTAACCTTGCTTAACACATCATCATTGGCAGCAACATAGTCTGCGATCTGGTCTGGAGGAACGGGTGAAATTTTTACAGTGTGAGGCACAATAGATATTTGATCTAGTTGAGCTAGATACCTGTTCACTCCAATCTGTTGTGCCTTGTATGGTCCAAGATATTCTATCTTTCTTGCGTCAGCTATGCTGTTGTTAACAACCATTATCGAGCCTACGATTACTGCTATTATGACCAAGGTTAATACGCGGATGTAGATGTCGCGTTTTGACGGATGCATAATTATCTTGGACTTGAACTTGTCAATGAAATAAAATGCAACAAGTGCAAAGCCTGCTGCAAAGGTTCCGGCAATCTGATATTTTGTATTATAGTCTATATAGTCTGTGAAGAACATGTTGATTGCAGACCATATTACTCCTACTCCAATTATTCCCTCAACGGTTGATACATAATCAAGAAACTTTGGCTTGCCTTTTGCTGCATCTTGAAGGTAGCTTGTGATTATTCTCACAATATTATGTAGCCCAACATATAGCACAAGTCGCATTCCAATGACAGCTAACAGCGAGGGCACAAATACTGTTAGTGCAGGAATCATTGGTACTACTTGAGTTGTTGCATAAGTAGGGTCTAGTGCCGGAGTGTTAAAGGGAAGAGAAAAGATATTCCAAACGCTTTGCATGCCAAGATCATTTCCTTGCAGAAGGTAAACCAAGGCAAAACCGAAAATAAGATTTGTAAAGAATGCCCCAAAGAGCAAGACCTTTGTTATCTGCCAAATTATAAAGTTTGGAATGCTTAGTTTGTATTCCTTAAAACCTGGAATATTTTCTGCCCCAACATAATTTCCCCTTTTAAGAAATGTGAGGGCAACACTAAGAGAGTACCAAGAGATTGAAGATCGATTCTTGATATTTACTCTAATCAGTGCTATTGATGATAATACAATTGCAGATACAAGTGAAAAATACAGAGGTTTTGTAAAGAGCGTGCCAAACTCTTGGAAGTTCATGTACAAAATGACAGCTTGGTTGCTGCCCATCACAAAAATTACAATTGCAATTATGGCTACAATTCCAATCCTGATGTACTTGCTGGCATCACGCGGAGGTGGATTGGATTGAGTAGATGAGCTATACAAAATTATGTTACCTTCCCAAATGTCAAATTAATGTCTACCTACTTCCAGTTCTTTGGTAACTATTAATAAGTCAACATTACAATCGTAGTTTTCTCAGACCGCACTAGCTAATCCTTTGCATATCATGTATATGGCTGCGTATTTTGGCACAGAGATTCTCTCATTTGCATATGGACCGTATTTCTTGTTCTTCAACTTGATCAAGACAGGACAGTTGGCAATAATGTCCACCTCTTCTTCTCCAAGCAAGCATGCATCCAAAAAGGGATCAAAGTCATCGAGATTTTTGCACTGAATTTTTGACAGGCCGCTCTTGCTGTTTATCGAGCCTTCAAGTCTGAAAATCCTGTGTATGTCCATAGTTACTTTGGGATCCACTTTTACTCCCATTGTTTGGCGTATCTCGTCGAGTTTTGCTTGGAAGGCAAGATACCCATCTGAAATTATTTGTCTTGTTACTTTGGGCACCTTTGTTTTTGATCCAAATAGGCTAGTTGCTACTCGGCCCTTCCATCCTGCCTCACCCATCTCAGGAAGCGTCGACTTGGAGTTGTATTGTTTTTTCATTCCAAAGGTTTCAGGCATTGCACCGTTGAACATTATATAGTCTACAAGATCTGCCCTTTCTTGCGAGCCTAGCATTTCATAATTATTGTTTATGACTCTGATGTGAAACCCTTCGTTTCCTGAAAAATATACCTCAGTCTCCTCATTTTTTATGCCAAGATCTTGGCCAAGTATTTGCATCAGTTTTTTAACTTCCTTTTTTGATTCACCAATACAGTTCTTGCAGGCAACTGATACAACCTCAAACTTGGTAGACCCGCACTGAGGGCAGACTGGTGGCTTTCCCGGCACAGCGCCATGGCATGAGTTGCACTTGAAGACAGAGTGATCATTTCTGCAAGACAGGGCCAAGTCCTTTGCATCTATATCAAAAATGAGATCAGCGCCTTTCCAGTCCTTTTCTGACATTGGCAAGTTTGGAAAAGAATAGTACGCATTTGAGCAATAGACATCTGATGGAGTCTCTTTCATTAGGAGTAGATGCAAGTCCTTGTTGTCCTTTATTGCAATATGTCGTATCATGCCGCCATTAATTTTTTGATAACCAAATTCCCTTTGAGTGAGTTTTGGCGGAATGCTAACTAGATCAAAGTGATTAAAATAATATTCCTTGATTGCATTTTCTACAAGTGGAATATCTTTTTCAAGCATTAGTTCTTCCTCTTTTTGCCAAATTGAACTGGATTTATTATTCCGTCACAATCAGGAATTGCAAAACATAGGTTCTCGCTTCGCAGTTTATCACAAGAAGGACATTGGTATTTCGTGCCTTTGCCTGAAGCGCCAGAGATGTGTTCAAGTTGGTACCGAGTTACGCGTTCATTATAATCTGGCGCATTTTTAAAAAGCGGAGATATCTGATCAGTTGTCTGACCCCTTGCAAGAAGATATGTAGCAAGCAAGAATCTTCCTGAATGTGGTAGATTTTCCCCTTTTTCTAGTACCTCTATTGCATGTTTCACACATGGGGGATAGTCAGATGATATCACCACGGTATCAGAGAATTTGATTGCAAGTTGAACCAAGTCTTGCACGCGAGCCTTGAATGTATCAGGAATTGACGGTAGTGTTATTGATTGAATTTTCGAGTTGATATATTGACCAAGTTCTGTACGTATAAGCCTGACAGTTTCATGTGCTGTCAGATAGACTAGCCCACCTGTTACCCTTCGATTGATCAGTTTCCATTCCTTCTCGTGAAAATGTACTGCCCTTTGCAAATAGTTTGGGACGCTTAACATGAATTCATCATTTTCTATCACAACTTTTACTGAAAATAGTTCCTGAATAATTTTCAATGGAAAATCACTATCCTTTACTGCCTTGTCTATACGTTTTCGCCCAAGATCGTGTTCCAGATATCTTTCTGCCCTTCTTGCTTCTGCAAGAGAGAATCTTCTTGTTAGAGTATTAATTCCAGCCGCTTT
>JASHNR010000030.1 GCA_030041535.1 Nitrosopumilaceae archaeon
TCTCATGGCCTGGTATCCCACGTCTATGAGGCAGGTGACGGTCTTGCCGCAGTGGAATCATACAAGCAATTCAAGCCCGATATAGTGACAATGGATGTTAACATGCCGCGAGCAGATGGAATTCAGGCACTGAAATCTATCATACAACTCAATCCAAAAGCCAAAGTGGTGATGGTGACGTCTGTTGAACAAAAACATATTGTGCAAGATGCCATAAAATCTGGTGCAAGAGACTATGTGGTAAAACCATTTGATAGATCCAATGTAGCTATGGTGATAAGCAAAGTTATCAGGGCGAAATAGCATGATGGTTGCGTCTGAATTGCTCATGGATGGCCAGAAAATTACTTGTACTAAACGATAAGATATGAATTTAAAATCTAATCACGATGATTTGAGACAATTAGACCGCGTCATAAACTCATTTATTGTTTCAAAAACAATCCCTTCTCTTAATGTGATCCTTGAAGAACCTATACAATATTTTCATAAAAAAACACAAGCAATTCAAATTACAAATCTAGATTTACTTATTTCAAATTTTGAAGAAATGGATGTAATGTCTGCAGTATATGTAAAGTGTGGTGGAGATTTGAATATTGGTGTATTGTGGTACCTGTTGGAGGAAGAATCAAAACCCTTGGCAGTCAAACTACTTGGAAAATCACACTTGAATGAATTTGATAAACTTGCCATTTCATCTATTTCTGAAATTGGAAATATATTGACTGCATCGATTGTCAACGCTATCTGTAATGAAGCAGGGTGTAAGATTTACTCCTCTGTGCCTGGTTTTGCGATTGAATCGCTGCGAATATTGCTTGAAGCAATCGTATCTGATTTTGGAGATCTGTCTGATACTATAGTTGCATCTGCTGTAGAGTTTTATGGCCTCAATTCTGGAATCAAACTACAAATGCTTCTTATTCAAGATCCAAAAGAGGCAAAGAAGATCATAGCATAAACGGTTGATTTTTGATGAATAGTATTATTGAAGTGAAAATGGGCGGCTTGGCAATAATACATGGGGAAACGGATGAATTGAAAACTTTTGTAGGTTCATGTGTTGCAATATGTCTTTTTGATATTAACGCTAAAATTGCAGCCATGGCGCATGTCATGCTTCCAAAGAAAATAAATGGTAAACAGCGTGTTATCGAAAATGAAGTTGGAAAGTTTGCAGACACTGCATTTGCATATATGCTAAATAACATGATTCAGATGGGCGCAGATCCTAAAAGGATTCAAGCAAAGATGGCGGGAGGTGCCACAATATTTTCTCACGAATCTGAAACTAGCTTGTCCAATATTGGATCAAGGAATATTGCAGCTATAAAACAGATTTTAAAAGAAACTGGTATACCACTTATCTCTGAAGATACAGGAGCAAATTTTGGCAGATGGGTAATATTTACTCTAAGTTCTGGTGACATGACTATAATATCAAATCTCAAAAAAACTAGAAAAATAATTTGAATTTATTTTAACATCTAACTTAGCATCTAGGTAACAAATACTGTATATTTTTGTAATTTTTTCATGGTTGTAATGAATCATTATTTACATTAAAGGGCAATTTTTTAGATAGATAAATAACCTACTTCAAAGAAGTGCTATTGGGATGATAGGAACTTGGGAATACAGCTACTGGATATTAGAAATAAATTAATTGTGTTCGTTGCTGTAACTGGACTCTTTCTTCCTGTTAGAATGGTTTTCTATTCTTATGTTTCATCGCATTGGATTGGCAGTTTGGGCTTGACCTCTTCTATACTGCTTGTTATAACATTTCTTGCTCACAAGAATAAGCTTGGTCGTTTTGGCTCTATCTTTGTAGAGCAAATGACAAAAACAATGAGAGGAAGATCTGGCAAAATAACCATATGTTTTTCATTACTTTTGATTATTTATCTCGGGAGCACCCTTCTCTGGATTGAAAGAGGAGATACAACATATTCTGATGAAAAGCAAATTGTTTCTCAACTTGTATTCTCACATTCTAATCTCAGTCCATCTCAAGTACAAGACATGAATAAAATATTACAAGTGCATAAAAATGACATCTTTTTTGTTGTCTCGCGTTTTGATCAAATCGTCTCAATGACATATGCAATAATGAATGATGCAATGGGAGGGTGGCTTGTCAATCTTGATACAATATTATTAATTGAGCAATTCGAAGTTTTAGGTCTGGTATTTTTCTACAGGAAATTATATGTTAGTCCTTTACACGTGCATATGACGTGACATATTATGTACATGGATTGAAACGAGAATTTTAGCTTGTTTTCTTTTTATACCATGATCTAAACATATTTCATCTTAAAATGGGCAGCTTGTTTATTGTAGAAATACGAAATCTTAGTAGATGATCCTATGGAATACATTCATGGACACTAATTTTATTATATATGAAGCATGTTTTCTGAAATTAACTTTTGTAAATATGAAACACGTTCGTTCATTTCATACAACCATAAGAGTTAATGTCTCGTTCTAAGCATAAGAGGTTGGGATGACGCAGCAACCTATAGAACCTGAAAAAAAATCTCTGGTAGAAGATCTAAGCACTCTTACCGGTAGGGCATTTAAAGAACTGGATTCTACAAAGACGGAACTTCAGGAAAAAGAAAAACTTCTAAATCATTTAGCAGCTGAATCCATGGAGAAAATCAAGGAGCTATCAAACATAAATCATGATTTACAAGATAAAGTTGGTTTTTTACTTGATCTTAGCGCATCGTTGAACAAAAAAAATGATGAGCTTGTCAAGTCTAATCGTGATCTTGAACAACAAAAATTTCAATATAATAAAATGACGGTAGAACTAAAAGAAAAACTTGACAGAGTCCTTGCTAAAGAAAAGGAATTGTCTATGCAACGCGACTTTCTAGCAAGGCAAGTCGATGAAAAAACTCAAGACTTGATAAAGGCAGCAAAATTCACTGTTATAGGAGAATTAGCTGCACGATTGGCTCATGATCTGCGTAATCCTTTATCCATAGTAAAAAATACCATGGACATAATGCGTGTAAAACCAAACATGAGAGTAGACGAAAGGCTCCAGCATTTTACTAGGTTTGACAGAGCTGTACAAAGAATGACTCACCAAATTGATGACGTCTTAAACTTTGTAAAAAGATCTGATTTAACACTTCAAATCGCCTCGATTCTAACTATACTTGATAGTGCTATTGTTGGTGTTATGATTCCACCTGAGGTAAAGATATCAAAACCTGCCTTTGACATACAGGTAAATTGTGATTCGAGAAAACTTGAAGCTGTCTTTTCAAATCTGATCATTAATGCCATTCAAGCCATGGAAGATAAAGGGACGATAAAGATTGGGATGGTAGATTTGGGATCAAACATCCAGTTAGAATTTGAGGATACCGGGCTTGGCATACCTGCTGACATACTTCCAAAAATATTCGATCCTCTGTTTACAACAAAACAAACAGGAACCGGTCTTGGACTATCGATTTGTAAAAGTATTATAGAACAACACGGTGGTACAATATCTGTAAGATCTACTCCAACCGTATTTACTGTAAGACTACCAAAAAACATCGCGCCAAAATATGAGGTACGTTCTCCTTATACTGCGTGATCCAGAAATGTTTTACTTATTGAAAGAAATACTTAACGTAGTTTACTCTATCGTATGATATGAATTACTCTGCCGTCATTTGACGTCTATTGGATAGAGACTATCTTATCTAAAGGGATTTCTTTTGATATGTCATCTGATTGCTTTTGCATGTCTCTGCATTCATTTTTGTATACTTTAGGTTCTGGGCTTGACTGATCAAAGAGAAATTTTGTAATTGCTAATTTTATAATGATATCACTTCATCAGTTCTTGCTTCTTGATAGGTTATCTATACACATTATCA
Source organism: Nitrosopumilaceae archaeon (assembly GCA_030041535.1). Lineage (GTDB taxonomy): Archaea > Thermoproteota > Nitrososphaeria > Nitrososphaerales > Nitrosopumilaceae > Nitrosotalea. The sequence goes on from JASHNR010000030.1 coordinate 3,897, forward strand.
TAGACGCGGGCATAGTTTATGCTCTCATTACTTTGTCCAATATGTGTATACTCTTGGTATGTAAGATAAGATCTATGGAATTTTTATTCCACGTTATATTCAAAAATGGAACTATCGATAAGGTTTAATGTATGTTCTTTAGGGCACACGAATTTTCTATCTTTTTGACTAAAAACTCTAATGAAAATGGCTTTTGTAATATTTCGATAGAGTCTTTTAGGATGGCAGAGGCATCATCTAGAACTCCGTTTCCAAATGCAGAAGCAAATATGATTTTTTGATGTGGACGTAAATCAAGTATATCTTTTGCTACTTGCACCCCATTTTTCTTTGGCATTACAAAATCTAACAAAACTACATCAAATGGATATGAATCGGCAGAACAGTTTTCTAAGACTTTTTTGTATTTTAATATGCACTCCTCGCCGTCTCTTGCTATTGTGATACTATGCTGATTTTTTTCAAATATTTTTCTGTATTGTAGAGCTGCAAATTCATTATCTTCGCCTGATAGTATTCTGAGTCCCATGCTGTGATTTTATTTGCATAGTTGATAAATTAACACTAGTCTGTTCATGGCGTACAAACATCTACTAGTTAAAAAGGGATCTTTGAAACTCCTCATTATTTTTGTGATGCGTTACAGGGATGGAAAAAAGTATGGTGGCTCCGCCATGTGGATTGTTGTATGCTTGGATATTTCCATCATGAGCGTCTATGATTCCCTTGCAGATGTATAATCCTAGACCATTGCCATCCAGATTCTCTCTTTTGTGACTTTTTGTGGCAAATTTATTGAATATTTTATGGAATATCTCAGGGTGTATTCCAATACCAGTATCACTGATTCTGACCTCTACCATGTTGTTATCGTTGAGAGAAGATGTTATGATTATGTTTCCATCATGTGTAAATTTTATCGCGTTATTGAGTATGTTTCTAATGACTTGGCCAATACGCACCTTATCAGCTTCAATCTCTATGTTTTCTGGTAATTCTGTTTTTATTGATACATTCTCATTTACACTTAATCGTGCCGCTTCTGATATGTCAGATATGAGTGTATTGAGATTAAATTTTTCAATCGATATCTGTAGTTTACTGTTATCTATTTTTCCCAGGTCAAGCATTTTGTTTGCTACTTCTTCAATTTGGCGAGCCTGTTTTACGATTCCCGAAAGAGCTTCTTCTTTGTCGATGTCTCCACATTTTGCAAGTTCCACAAAGCCGTATATGGGATTAAGCGGACTTTTAAGTTCGTGAGATGCTTCACTAATGAATTCGTCTTTTAATCTGTTTAATTTTTTGAGCTTTTCATTTACTTTTTGAAGAGATTTCGTTTTCTTGATTACCTCGTCTGTTAAATCCCTATTTATCTGATTTACAAAGTAACCTGATATTAAAGAAATGACTCCAGCTGCTATTATCATGATAATTTCCAATGTTAATGATTTTTGTTTGTTTTCATCTACCGCTGTTTCTATATTTTGATATGATGATTCTAAATCTCCTAAAAGTTCATTTTGCTTTGCATATAGTGATTCACCCTTGATCTTTAAATCTGCGGCAAGGATGTCTAGTTTAGTACTATCAATCTTATCAGCTGATTGAAAAATATTGCTTGCCAACCGTTCATATTCGGTATTGAGTTCCTCTATCTCAGTCATCTTCGTTAAAGTTAGATTAAATTGTGAACCTACGTACTCTTGAGGTAATGCATCTATTCCTATTTTTACAATGTTTTCTGCTTGCATGATCTGGTTGTTCATAAGATTATTGTAATTTTGAAATTCGCTTTCTGATGACTGAAATCCCTGTGTATCTTTTATTTGTAAAGATCTTATTGCATTGTTGAATACACTTTCTTGATTTTTTTGAATATCACTCATCTGAATTATTGTCTTTTCAAGCGGTGTGTTAAAATCTGTTACAATTCTCATTTGGTTGCTAAAGGTATAGGTAGCGGAGATACTCAGAGCTATTGCAATCCCTAGCATTAATATTATGATACCAACAGATGCGCCAATTCTAAAACCATTACTTGCCTTTTGATATTTCATGATTATTGTCTCTACCTAACTTCTAAACTCATGCAGATCTACTTGGACCTACAGGTACCGAAGTTCCAGAATATCCGTCCCAGTCTTTGAATCCTCGTCTTGTCTGCTCTCTCCACATAAAAATAGGCCATCCCTCAATTTGAATAATCAAAGCTTTTAATGTAAATGGTTTATTCATAACCTCTACTTCTTCTTTAAGACCGCGTAATTTCTTGATAACTTCTGTTCCATATCCTGTAATGAAGATTATTCGTTGTTTTGAGTTTACTCTTTGAATTTCTCTTGCTACGTCTATTCCATCCATTCCAGGCATTTGTTGATCTAGTATTATAACATCAAAAAATGATTTGGCTTCTTTGTTGGTATTTTTTAGAAAATCAGAATATGTTTGAAGACATTCTACACCGTCTCTTACTGTTGTAACAATATGGCCTCTATTTTCAAGTGCGATCTTGTATGTTTCTGCTAAGTCTTGACTATCATCTGCAACAAGTATTCTTAAGACCATTTTAATACATCTAAGTTATATGTAAAATATTTCCATATAGTGTCTTGTTTGTTTGGAACAAACATATGGTGATGAAATCATGACACGATATTTTTTAGAACTTTAATTAACTAACCTAGAGAATCTTTTGTCGATCTTAAACTCGTCTAGATCTTTTTCATCTCTTAATACATCTTTATATCTTGAATCCATTGAAATCATGACTTCTAATAGGTTAAAAGATTCTTCTTCTCTTCCACCCTTTAACATGGCGCATGATTTGTAATAAAGTGCGTTTGTATTAATTGGATTGGATGAGAGTATCTTGTCAAAGCACTCTATTGCATCGTTATATCTTCCAATTGATGATAACAATCTTCCTTTCTGGCACAATATATTTCCATAGTTGATGTCGCATTCTATTATTTTATCGTAACATAATATTGCATCTTCAAATAGATCCAAAGATTCTAGTGCTAGTCCTTTGTTGTATAATGCAGGTATGTGAGTGGGATTTATACTCAATATCTTGTCAAAGCACTCTATTGCCTCTTCACGTCTAGTCATTTCTGAAAGCAAGATTCCTTTGTGGTATAGAGCTAACATGTGATTTGGATTAATATTCAATACCGCATCAAAAGATGCCATAGCTAAATCTGAAAGACCAACTTTTGTTAGTATGATTCCTCTGTGAAACAATGAAGGTAGATGATTCGCATTGATACGTAACACTACATCATAACACATTATGGCATCATCGAAATGTTCTAGTGATTCACACATCAGTCCCTTGTTATATGCTGCAGGAATATTGCCTTGATTGATCCTAATTACTTTGTTGAAACAATCTATAGCTTTTTGTGGGTTGATTTCAGATAATGCCATTCCTTTATTTTGCCAAGCTAGCTCATGAGTGGGATTTATACTCAATATCTTGTCAAAGCACTCTATTGCCTCTTCACGTCTAGTCATTTCTAGTAATACCAGTCCTTTGTTGTATAATGCAGGTATGTGAGTGGGATTTATACTCAATATCTTGTCAAAGCACTCTATTGCCTCTTCACGTCTAGTCATTTCTGAAAGCAAGATTCCTTTGTGGTGTATTGTACTAGTGTTGTAACGATCTATGCATAATATTCTTTCACAAGATACTATTGCTTGTTCGAGTCTACCAGCTGATTCTTGAATAATTGCTTTACAGTAAATTGCTTTTGTATTGGCAGGCTGTAATTTTATTACGTTGTCTATTTGTTCAAGTGCGTCATCGTAATTTTTTGTATTGTAAAAAAAATTACATAATCCAAATTCTGTTTCTGTAGATAGTTTAGTAGATTTTATATTGCAATTATTTTTCTCTGTTAACTTTTTATAAAGCCTCATCAAGGATTCTAACTCCTCTTTTTCTTTGTGAGGAATTTCTATTTTTATAAGGTCGTAATTAGTAATTAATGCTGCCTTTTTTACAATACGATTGATAATGTTTGATATGATCAATATTTGTAATTGGGATTTTTCTAGGTCTGAATACATTTCATCACATCTACTAGCCGAAACAAGAATCTCTCATTCTGTTTCAACCGTTGATATTAGACAATGTGAATCATAGTTTAAAAACGATTGATCGTGCAAATCGAATGAGCTTATGAAGACAGAATAGTAAAAATCAACGTTTATTGAAAACTTGTGTGACTCACTCATTAATTTTGCAATCTGATAACGGTATTGAAAAATTCTCAAAAAACTTTCCCATGTCTGTCTTTTTAATAGTACATGTAACATACAAAAGATTTAAGCTGGAATCATTTTCCTGCGTGGTATTATCTGTCTGGTTTTCAAACTTACTCAATAAATCGGTAAGATTTCCCAATTCTGCTCTTGAAAATGATAAATTCGTACTGTTGTCAATTGTAGAATTTCTATACAGCGCATTTTGTAGCTCTTGTGGAGTTATACCAAACGTAGTGTTTTTTCCAATGATCTGTTGTAGTTCATCAGTGGTCATATTGAGAGTAGCATTATTTCCTACTATCTCTTGTAGCTCTTGTGGCGTTATGCCAAATGTATTGTTATTTAAGGAAAGTTCGTCTGACGACATATTGTTGATAGATTCTCCAACGAGTTGTTGTATTTGCATCTGTGTCATATTGAGAGTAGCATTATTTCCTACTATCTCTTGTAGCTCTTGTGGAGTTATACCAAACGTAGTGTTTTTTTCAATGATCTGCTGTAATTGATCGGGGGTAATGCTGAGTTTGGTGTTATTATATGCTGATATTTCAGGATATGAGGCATTAGTCTGATTTGTAGATAATACATCAGAAGAAGAATTTGAATTGGAAAGATCTATTGAAACAACATTGTTTGAGAAAAGACTGGATACGTAGAGTTTGTTGGTAAGAGAATTTACGGCAATATTTCTAGATGACATGCCAGAATTAATCTCATCTAATATCTTGTTTGAATTTCCATCTATTTCAAAGATGGTCCCCGTTTGCTCATTAGCTTCGTATATCCTGTTAGTTATTGGGTTAATTGCCATTGATGATGACCCTGACATTGTTGGTATGGAGGTTATCAAGCTATTTGTGGTTCCATTGATCACTGATATGGAACCATCATTCCAGCAAGTTACATAAACCAAATCACTGATTGGATTTACTACAACTTCCCATGGGCCTCCATCTACCGGGATGGTAGAAATTATTTTGTTTGTGTTACCGTCAATTACAGTAAGAGAATTTGACAGACTATTTGGCACGTAAATTCTATTGGTGGAAGGATTTACTGCTACCCCCCATGGACCATTTCCTACCGGTATATCTGTTAATACTGTATTATCAGATCCATTGATAACTGATACTGAATTGGATATCAAATTTGTAACATAGATTAGATTGGTGGAAGGATTTACTGCTACCCCCCATGGACTGCTTTGTACATGTATGTTTGTTACAATCTTGTTTGTATTGGCATTTATTATCGATACCTCGTTTGAGAATCGGTTAGTAACATAAGCCATATTTGTAAGTGGATTGATATCTATATGTGCGGACCCAGAGCCAACTAGAAATTCATTTTGATCAAGCGGTATGTTGGTTATTATTTTATCTGCTGATCCATCTATGACTGTAACAAAACTGAATACGTAGCTGGTGACGTATATTCTATCGGTAGTCGGATTTACCGTTATTCCGCTGCTTCCCCATCCCACATTTATGTTTGATATTGAACCTGAGGCATATTGAATGGAAAGAATGCTTACTATGCAAGCTAATGTTAAGGCATACGAACCTTTTCTCATATGATCTGAGATACTATGAAACATAATTAATTGGTTGGTGAATGTTATGAACAAAAAAACCAGTTTGACCTTTTTACGTAAAAAAATAGGACTGGGAACCGGTAATATTGGGAATGATAGTATGTCCCCAGTACTTAAGTTCTGAATGTATTATGACTAAATTAACATGTGTTTGCATGAACTGCACAAACTCCACAAATAAAATATAAGGTTAAACCTACTTGTATTAGCATTGGAAATACTCATAGCTGACGACGAACCCGATCTCTTAGACCAATACAAACTCGCTCTTGAAACAGAAGGTCATAGCGTCATAACCTGCAAAGATGGAGAACAATGTCTTAAGATATATCTAATTGAATCTGAACAGCAAATCGCAGATAGTTCTACATCGGTATTTGATGCAGTGGTCTTAGATTATCAAATGCCTGAAAAAAATGGCATTGAAGTAGCAAAAGGAATTTTGGCAATTAATCCGCACCAGAGAATCATATTTGCTTCTGGCTACATCCAAGAAACTTTCTTGGATTCGATAAAACAATTAGGGCAAATCACAGAAATAATGCAAAAACCATTCTCATTGCAAGCATTAGTTGATACTATTGAGGATAAAGATATCTACGCGCAACTAGAAAAACTAAATGTTGATGTAGCTGTAATCAAAGAATTGAATCCATCACATGCGCAAATAAAGGCATATTTTGATGTTTTGTGCAGGCTACAAAAGGGTAGGACCTTTTAGAAATTCATGTTTGACAATGTTGTGCTGTGAATGTTAAAAGTTTTTGATGACACACTATTGGATATCATTACAAAATCCATTATCAGTGTTGTTGTATAGTGACTGTATGGCAGCAACATCGCATTCTGATATGTATGGGTAATCTGTTTGAATTGTAGCATGCATAAGATCTTGAGGATCGCTTGTATGTGGAAGGCCTAATGCATGCCCAAATTCATGTCTTACTATGGTGGCAAGCTGATTGTCTGTAAGCTTATCCGCGTCATAGATAGTAATAAAAGATTTTAAGATCTGCGAATTATCAACGATTGATCTAGTGTATCCAGAATATCCATCTGGATCTTCAAGCTGGGATAAAACTATGACAATTTGACCAGGTCCATCATTAGATTCTACAATGTTAAAGTCAGTTGGAACATAGAATTCGGTATCTGGTATTGTACTTAGAGCGCCTTTCCAACCCTTGAAGTATTCAGATTTTCCATCTGATGGGGTCTTGCCTAGTAGGGAATTGTCTATGTATAGTGCATCCGTTGATAAAATAGCATCTTCAACAGTGTTAATTTTTTCTTGGCTTAGTTGGTCTGGATTTATTATGCTCACCGTTAACGGCGTACCTTTAGCAATGTTCCAGTATTTGTGGGTGACGTCGGTCTGTCCTTGAAGATTTTCTATCAAATATCGTGTTTTTATATCGTTAGATATATCTGCAGAATTTGCCTGGTAATGGTTACTGACCACATAGAATATCAGAACTGCAAGTATTGGCAATACTATCAATTCTGCTTTTAATATGGTTCTTGCACTAAGCTTTTGAATTTTCTTCTTTACTGTAATAATTTCATGTGAGATTTTATTCTGTTTTCTAATAAGATCGCTGATTTCTTCTGGTGGTGCATCATTATCTAATAAATGATTAGAACTCTCTTCATGAATCTCTAATAATTGTAGTTGCTCTGTTGTCTTGTTGAGTTCTTTTGTTAATACTGATAATTGTAATTTTAGCTGTTTTATGGATCTTGCTTTATCTGATGTTTGTTGATCTATTTGCATTTTACAAAGACAACTCCTTATTTTTAGCCAATCCATTCACCTAGCTTAATGCCATGATGAGATCCCATGGAGTTAAGACATTGTTTAGTGTCATAACAAAAGAATGTTTCATACCTAACATAATTTTACACATATCTGGTATCCTTGTATTTTCAGAAATTATTTTTCCATTTTTTAGATTAAGTGTTGTTGATTTTAAATCAAAAAAATTCTTAACATTTTCAAGATAATTTAACTCTATAATTTTTTCAAATATTATCTGTGGATTGACAAATCGAGGGGTATTTTCTAATATTAAAACTTCTGTATCGTTTTGAATCATCCGCGTTATGATTGTTCCAATAGTGTCATCGCGATTAAAAGTAGGAATTAACTTGAGAGGTATATCCGAAACTCTCATACGTGTATCACATAGTACACCTACTTCTAACAAACGTCTTGCCGAAACAGTGGAATAATTCCCGTCTTCATTTTTAACCAATGCAAAATCTCTTTGTATGTGTTGCATTTTTTTAAGTAAATCATTAACCTTAGTAGTGGGGGAAGCCACATACAGATTTCTATTCATTACATTTTGAACTGTTAGATCTGAGAAGAAGGAATGATCTGGGTTTTTTGAAAACTCTTTAATGACCTCTTGTCCTCCCAACATTCCAACTGGAATATCGTTTTCCATTACAACCAAATTATTTGTAAATGTTTCTAGAAATCTAACAAGCATTGAAGTGGCAACCCACATCTTTTCTTTGCTTTCTATCGTAGCCATTGATGAATATACAAGTAAATGCGGCAGAATATCCTCTATCGTACACTCGTTCAGATGCAGATTCTTTTGGTTACTAGAGGATGGAAATAATATGCATTCTCTAGTTGTCCTAATAGTATCATTCAGGCGCAATTTACTCTTCAAATTAAATATGAAATCAATATTCATTTTAAATCACAACTGAAATACGCTGAAACGTCACCATTTGTAAAGATCACGCCAAACATGTTTTTTTATTGATGAATTAGAATGATATTTTCTAGTATGTTCACATTGAACAGACTTGCGTCTGATTTTATTGTACCAACAGAAAAATTACTTCAATATATTTAATGTATAGTGTTTATGTTATTAATTAATTTTAAATTCTATTTTTTAACGTTGGTTGTATTTGTAGCATTTCTCTTTAACAAATGGATGTTTTTCTTTTTTATTAGAATTCCTCCAGCTGCTATTGTTCCCATCACCGCGAAAGGTAAAGGATCTACTCCATTGATTTTGAATGATTTGAAATTTGGTGGTGTAGAAGCAGATGTAGTGTTAGTGTTATTTGTTACAACTTGGGTCGAATTTATTTTAATCAAATCTCTGATCTCCGTAGGGTTGAATCCTGAACCCGTTACCACAGAATCAAGGTTAATTATTCCTGTAGAGTTTGACATGAGAGATATGCTGGCAACACCGTTTTGGTCTGTTGTCTTGTCAGAACTCTGTATGCTTGCTCCTTCTGCTTTCCAATTTACATTCATATCTGGAAGGGGATTTCCATATCTTTGTGCAGTTATGTTGGCAAAGAATGTTTCCTCAGGTAGAACTGTTTTTGGAGACTTGATGGTTACAGTGGGAGTCATACTTTCAACACTAACTTGGTATGTTGCAAGCGGTAAGTTGTTTGCTATTACTGAAACTGTGGCACTTCCAGGCAACTTTGGAATTACATCAAAATTGGAATAATAATTTCCTTTGGAGATGGTTATATTTGATGGAGGTAGTATAACTGAATCATTACTTGAAACTAACCTCATGTTGGTATCTTCATCGGTATACCTTGGATTAGAATTTGAATCAAAAACTTGCATATCCATAAGATTGGTAAAATTGGCAAGCAAAGGATCAGGATAATCCAAATTGGCCATTGCGGGAGATGAACTGACGGAACTTAATGTGAGGCTGGCTGGATATCCGCCTGTAATTATATTGAGAGTTGTGGATCCATCTTTCAATGATTTGGCATTAAACAAATCTATAGAATCTCCATTTGATATTTTTTTAGATTCTACACTAAAATAATCATTAGGTAATATGGTTGGAGTATAATCGCTTGGAAAGTATGTTAGTGCACCTGATGAATCCACTAGATATAAAGCCAGAGGAAAATTTGATTGGCTCAACGCTTTTGGTACCAGCGAATTTGCAACAAGATTGAGTGAATTCACTGAAGATGCATTTATTGCTGCTTCTACAATTGTATCATTATAAGTAATAACATGTAGTGGTATTATAGACGGTAATCCAGCTGCTCCTGAGATAGCAGATGGTGGCGGAGCAGTATTTCCTACCTTGCCAAAGACTAGTGCAGATCCTTGGCCTCTGGCCATGTATACTGGGTCCACTGAAAGATAGTTTGAGTCTGAAGAATCAACCTCAATTTGGAGATCTCTGCTTGCAATAACTGGATTACCTTGAGGATCTTCTAAATGCATTATTCCTATTAGTTCATTATTTCCAGTTGCCAGTATAGGCAACATGTCAAGTTTTGCAGATTTGTCATCAAGAAACTGTGATGTGACTGTTGTCAATTGCACGGGAGTAGACAAAAATGTAGTGGTGTCTGGTGCGATACAGCCTGTAAGCTCTATGCAATCTGCAGGCCAAGCGGTATGATTTGATACGCTGTATCCTTGGGGGGCAGATAGACCAATGTTGAATGTTCCCACTACGCCAGCTTTTATTTCAATTGTAGTGTATCCTTCATAATCTCCTTTCTTTATGACCAATGGAGTATTGGAACTCATGAGTTGGTCTTGGGGGCTGGTGTTAACTAACCCTGTAGCTGTCGCATTTGATATCAATACTGAAACAGGGATATCTTGATTTGCCACCACTTCATTGTTCGAATTATCTTTTAGCTGTGCTACGACGTATGCAATTGACCCTGCAAAATCATTAATCTTTGCTGGATATACATAGGCCTGAATAGTTGGCGTGTCTGTAGAAGTTATGGTAACTGTCGTACTTACGGACTGAAATGAAGCGGCAGACGCAAATATATTGGCTGAACCTGTCTGCCCTATTTCAAACCGTCCTATTGTGTAGTAGTGACCGCTCTTTATGGTGAGATGAGACGTAGTTAAACTAAGAGTTTCGTTGTCAGTTGTTGCAACCGTAATTGGAATGTCTGTTTCTGCAGTTGCTGGAAGTCCATCGTTATTAGCTAATTCTATTGAAAAATATCCTGTCTTTGGACCGTCGATTGAAAATGATGAAGGCGTAGCTTTGATGAGTAATCTAGTTGGAGCAGATTCATCACTGTATACTGTAATGGGGAATTCCTGAGATGAAAACCCTGGTGCGGCAAGTACTATGCTTGCAGTACCTGGATTATTTGCCCTAATTTCTATGTGAGTTATGAAACTTGTATCATTATCTTCCACGCCAACAACTTGAACTACGGTAGAATCTGTAGAAGAAAATACAATGTTTTGAATTTTTGTAGGATATACATGCCCATTGTAAAGTGCATATACCTCCAAGGTCCCATTTGAGTTTTCAATCATCTTATCTGGTATGAGCCTAATTCCAAAGGTAGATGTATCTTCAGCATACGATTTAATTGTTGCAAGACCAACAATGAGAATTACTACTATCAATAATCTTCTCAATACATGTTTTTATAAAGAAAATTATCATATAAGATACTGTATGGTTTTTTTGAACGAATTTTAGGTATTATCGTACATAATGTGAATAAACTAAATTAATATGCAAAAAGAAGGTGTTAGGTCGATTGATATACAACCTCTAGAGGTTTTGACTTTTTCCACAAGTGGGAACATAGGCTGTAGATATTGTTGACTATTTCTATGGAATTTGTATGAACAATAGAATCTGTATCATCGTTTAGATCCATGGAACCTTTCATTGATCCTGACATGATGATCTGTTTGTCTTTCTCTCCGACGATTCTTCCTTTGGAAGGAAGTTTTCCAAGTCTGGTTTCACTAGCTCCCAATCGATTAACAAGCTGAATAGCTTGTTTGTTTTCAATCTCTGTTACTATTCTTACCTCGCCTCCTTTTTTAATACGCTCTTTTATCTTTTCAGGTATGGCGGTGTGATACATTCTCATGATGTCTTCAACAGTGGTCACAATGTATACGACATCCGTAGACTCTGTTATCATTTTACCTATGCGGGAATAAATATTAGATCGTCCTTGTATTATGGAAAAAGAGGATAATTCAGTTGCAGGGGTAGGTCGTTTTAATTCGTCCAAGCTTGTGATCAGCTGTCTTGAAAGTTTCTCCATTGTTACAATTTCATCTTGTTTTTTCTGGATTATGTTTTTTAGTGCTTCTTGCGGGTCTATTGCTTTACAGATCGTAGGGTTGGATAATGTCGTTGTAATTAGCCCAAAATTTCTTAGTTTGTTCAAGGCTCTGTATGTCTTACCTCTATCCACATCTAATTTTGCCGACAAACTGCCAACTGTTACCTCTCCAGTTCTTAGTAATCCTAGGTAAATTTTTGCATCGTCACCCTCTAAACCAAAATACTTGAGTGTGGAAATAAGATCTTCTTCGATACTCAAATTTCAATCGCTCCTGTGATCATGGCCTGATCTGCATGTATCTCATGGAAGGTCCTTCCACTTTCATAATACTGAGAATTAGGCATAAATTTAATAATGCTATGACTAGACGCGTGTTTTGCCATGCAGATCATTGAAGATCCGATCTGATCTATATTAGTATATAAAAAGATCGGTTCAAGTGAACCAATAGACTGTCTATCTCTTTTGACTTCTGGAACAGAATTGTATCTGTGGTGGAATGAGAGTAAAGTCATCTCATTAGTTTACAACAATATGAGAGATATGAGAAGATGTTTGTACAAAATAAACAAACGTTAATCCCGCATTATTATGAAAGGTAGAGGAAAAATGGGATCTTGATTGCTATTTTTACACAAAATTTAGAACGATTTTCATTGTAATGTGACGAATAATGTGAATGTGATAATTTACTAAAATTGAATATTTCATTAGGGTGCAGATAAAACCCAGGAGTGGATGTTAGGCAAATGTTTAGATTTCTTCAGCCTAGTTATCTGTGAAATACATACGATGTCTAATAGATTCGTTTCAGCCATGTGATAGATTGAGTTGGTGACGGATTTACCGTTATAATGCAGATCTATATCCAATTGCCACATTAATTCATTATTGATGGCTGAAATTTCATTATAAATTATAAACGTGATGTGTTTTCGTCTCTTATCATACATAATGATAGTGTTTAATTGCACGAATTCAGTTGTTGACTGCGAAATTGATGAAAATCAGTTGTACGCATAAAATTTACAATATTTGTGTTTAACTCAATACTTATAGAAAACTGCATTTCACAGTAAATTTGAATTTTTGAACAACATGCTATGTGTTCCTATTTTATATCTATGCTACCTCGTTCTTTTAGCTTTAAATATTTCAGGCACTCGGTAAATAATTTTGAGATCTCTTGATTTATTGAAGATCTGGCGATTCATTGCTAATGGTACTGGAAGGCAGTGTGGATAGCATACGGGTCGTTCTAGCTTTATCAATGTTGGGTTATGCTACTTACTCCGATCTAAAAAACAGAGAAATCAGCGATTTTTTATGGGTGATATTTGGCGGCACAGCAGTTGTTTTAGTTTTCTTTGCATCTGACATGATGCATTTACTCACAAATGTCGGGGTTTCTCTAATTATTGCTCCTGTGGTGTTTGTAATTTGGAGATTGGGTTTTTTTGGTGGTGCTGATGCATTTGGACTTGTTGTACTTGCTGCTTTAGTTCCTGAATTTTCAATTTCAAATGGTTTAATCACCCCATTCACTGTACTTACTAACTCTGTGGTACTTTCTATAATACCAATTTTTTTCAATATTTCAAGAAATTTGATATCTCTAGCAAAACATGAGAATATTTTTGATGGATTGGAGAATGAAACCAAGCGTAACAAGATACTTGCATTATTTTTAGGCTACAAAGCAAAAAATCCCAAGTTTAGTTTTTCAATTGAAAAACATGATGGTGTTAATCGGAGGCTTGATTTTTCATTAAAAAATGCTGATAATGCCGAGTTCTGTTCGTCTCAAGACACTTGGGTAACACCAGGGATACCATACATGATCTACATTACTTTTGGATTCGTCATTCAGCTTGTGTATGGTGACATTATCTTTAATCTCTTTAGAACTTTACATTAGACAAACTGGCATTTTTAACTAGTACAAACACGTTGAAAGTTTATTACCTCTCCAAAGTTAGCTAGGCTATGGCTCTAAAAGCTGCTATCATAATGTCAATAATATCGATAATCATGTTGGCAATTTACGGCATTGATGTTATTGTGGCAGGTCCTGAAGCGAGTTCAAATGGAATGACAGGCTTTCTTCCAATGGATGATAAATCCAGGGGGACTATATTTGGGATAATACCATCTGTAATGCTGATAGCATCATTTTTCATTACACGAAAAGAACCATCAAGCACACTTGGAATTCTAATAATCATTGGAGGAGCCATGATTATTGTTGGTACAGGCGTAATTTTGGCAATATCTGGAGGTCAATCTCAAAATACTCAAACTATGAGAGATTTTGGACCGGTGTTGGGCATAGGAGTTGTAATAATATTTCTTGGTGGTCTTAAAATTAAAAGATCAAGACGCTCAGTTATAACCTAAATTTCTATACATATCTAATAAACCAAATCTTCAAACACGAGTAATGTCATGATAAAACATGCACATTTGCGCAAAGTGTAGGCAAGAGGCTAAGAAAGTGTATGACTGCGAACATACAAATGATCAAGAATATTGTGTTGAATGCTATACTGAATTGCATTATTATCTAACGGAAAGCACAAAAAAAGAAAAAAATCCAGTCTAGATATTTTAAAAGGTTCAACTAATCCTCTTTACTTGTACAATGTTACCTAATTCGAAATGCAGTTTTTACAAATTTGACTATTTATGTATGTAGCAATGAAAAAAAGTCCAATCGTGAGCATAGTCAAACTATTGATATTTTTACTTGTGGTTTTCCAAATCTTTTAATTCCAAGTTATGGGCTGTTTGTATGTGAAGACAGTAATTCTGTCGGGCGGAATGGGAAAGAGATTAAGACCATTGACAGATTATCTTCCAAAACCACTTCTGCCTGTAGATGGTATCCCTATAATAGAATGGCAAATACAATATTTCAAAAAATTTGGGATCAATGAATTCATTGTATGTGCAGGTTATCGCGCAGAACAACTGATTAGTTTTTTAAAATCTAAAAATTTTGGCGTGAAAGTGAGCTTTTCTGTGGAAAAAACACCTCTTGGCACTGGAGGCGCGATACGTAAAGCACGTAAGTATATTGGTAGTGACAACTTCTTTGTAATAAATGGGGATGTTATAACTAATTTGGATTTGAGTAGGCTGAAAAAGAAACCTAATTCAATAGCAGTAATGCCATTGAGAACAAGCTTTGGTATAGTGAATCTTAATGGGGAAAAAATTGAAAAATTTGAGGAAAAACCTGAATTGTTCAATTATTGGATGAATGCGGGTGTCTATTATCTTCAAAATAGAGTCATAAACATGCTCCCAATGTCGGGCAATATTGAAAATACTACCTTTCCAGCACTTGCCAAAATGGGAAATTTGTACGCAACTAGATACGACAAAGCGTTTTGGCATTCTATTGATTCACACAAAGATATTGCTGAATGTACAAACCGAATGCAATCAATTCAATATGCGTCTTTCTTACAATGAAGTGATACGTGTTGAGAATTGGTTTTAGTCTTGGATCTTTGCTGTCAATTACAGAAATAATAAAATGCTCCAAAATCCTTTCATATTATGACCCAGATTCAATATGGATTCCAGAAACATGGGGAATGGAGTGTAGTTCAATATTATCTGCTGTAACACAGATAGCAAAAAAACCAAAACTTGGCTCATCAATTATCAATATTTATTCGCGTACTCCTTCACTTGTTGCAATGCATGCCGTAACAATAGATACCCTTTCTAATGGCAGATTGATTCTGGGATTGGGGACAAGTAGCAAGGCAATTGTTGAAGATTGGCATGGTTTAGAGTTTAAAAAGCCTTTACAAAGGATGCGCGAATACGTTGAAATAGTAAGGCAGGTGACATCGGGAAATAAAGTCAGTTACCGCGGTGAATTTTTTCATCTTAGAAATTTTAATCTGTTGACAAAGCCTGTAAGAAATAAAATTCCAATTTATCTAGCTGCAGTTAATAAAAAAATGGTGGAGTTAACATGGGAAATAGGGGATGGGATCATATTCTATCTGAGACCTTTGGATGAGATGCGTAATATGATTATAACAATGCAAAAAAAGAAAAAAATTGATGTTGCTTGTCAATTGATAACATGCGTATCAAATGATACCGAAAAAGCAATAACGAAAGCAAAAAAGACAATAGCATTTTATGTGTCTGTAGGAAAAATCTACAGGGAATTCTTGGCAAAGAATGGATATGAAAGAGAAACAAGGGAAATATTTGAAGAGTATGAAAAAGTAGGGCTAGGTGAAAGTTATAAATTTGTCCCGGATTACATGGTGGACTCTTTGGCATTATGTGGAACTCCTGATTACATGCGAAAAAAACTAGTCCAGTATGTAAGAGCAGGTGTGGATTTGCCTATACTTCAATTCAATCCTGTTGGTGATGTTACAGAGTCTTTCAAACTACTTGTTTCTGCCTTGGAGAGTGATATGACTTGAGAAGAGTAGGTATTGCATCATCAGGTCTGACCAAATTCACAAAGAACGAGATCCCACTAGAATCACTTATGGTATCATCTATCAAACCTATTTTTGATAATGCAAGGAATTTGACTCAGAAAGACATTGATGTTGTTCTGACATCTACTAATGCTAATGAAAAATATCTGGCAAACATAGTTTCAGAATTATCCGGAATTTCACCAAAAATTTCTCATTCCGTCGAGAGTTTGTGTAACTCTGGAACGAATTGTATAGTGTCTGCATTTGCATACATTTCATCAGGACTTGCTGATGTTGCATTAGTTGTAGGTGCGGAAAGAAGTAATAGTCCTGGTCTGGTATTTGGTTGGGATAAATCAAGAGGACAGTATAAACATCCGATATATTGGTCATCTCTTTTCACAGGTGCACACATGAGAAAATATGGAACTACGATGGATGATCTTGCACATGTTTCAGTCAAAAATCATCACAATGCACTAGATAATCCATATTCTTATTTTGAGCGCTCTTATTCTTTTGAAGATGTTATGCAATCAAAGAGTCTTACCGATAATATCAGACTATTGGATTGTTCAATGTCGTGTAGTGGGGCCGCGTCAATTTTACTTGCTTCTGAAAACATCATAAGAAAATTCACCGAAGATCCGGTATGGATAAAAGGTATTGGACAAAAATCGATTTCCGCTGGCTTTACAAAAAATAATGATCTTTCATCTATGGAAAGTACATCATTAGCATCTTCTGATGCGTATATGATGTCTCATAGTTCTCCATCTGACATAGATGTGGCTGAACTACATGACGCTTTTAGCATATGTGAGATAATGGCATTAGAGGATTTGAAACTTGTAGAACGTGGACAAGGATCTACCTATGTCAAAAACTTGTACGAAACAAATGACAAGAAAATCAATCCAAGGGGAGGATTAATTGGTACTGGTCATCCATTAGGAGCTACTGGCATAGCACAAACAATAGAGATGTATCAACAACTTAAAGGAACATCTGGGAAAAGACAAGTTGATGGGGCTAAGACTGCATTAGTTCATAACATGTCGGCAGCTGCAACATCTTCCACCGTACTAATATTGCAGTCATGAATAGATTTGAACAAGAATTAAAGAACAATAATTTCATTTGTAGTGAATGCCTAAAGTGTAAAAAACTTGTTTGGCCTCCCAGTGAATATTGTAACAAATGCTTTGGAAAAGTAATCTGGAGACCGATCTCGCGTAATGCCACGTTGTTAGAATATTCGAGTAGAAATGGGGAGTATTTCTGTATTGCAGAATTAGAAGGACAGATAAGAATCATGGGTACGATTCAAAATGTTTCAGAATTACAAATAGGAGAAAATATGATTTTAGAAAAGTGTGATTATGATGGCAGCGAGAAATTCATATTTAAATTAAAAAAAGATTGAAAATTTAAAAATCTTTAAACCACATATTTATCAGATTCACTCATTTTCATAAATTCATCACTAGACTTATTGTAACCAGTTTTAAATTCTATGGAAACTTGAGAGTTACTTTTTCTAATTCTAATATTGGAATATAAAGAGACATGCTGTCACTGCCGATTTTTTCAACGAAAGTAAAATCTCCTGTAAGACGCTTTAGTTCAATGAATTTCTTTTTTGGTTTTTCTGAAATTATGAGATAATGTACCGCTATGCCACCAATTGCTCCTGTTTGAATAAAAATCACATCCTGATTATTCTGGTTAACATGATAAATGAGTGGAACGGCACCTAACATGGACTGGGATGAATATAAAATGACTTTAAGAAGGTCATCATAACCCCTGTACTTTAGGTATGTAATGGAAGAATCTTGTGATGATATATCTGTCTCACTCTTATCGTGACATATTAATCCTGAGGTTATTTCTTATTAAGTTCGGCATGATGATGTCTTACAATATGAACTTAATAAAAATAATCCGTTGGTGTTATTAGAATTACCCTCTAGTCTATTACTGAAGAGTATTTTATAATGACAATTATGGCAATAGAACAATTGCGTATCAAGCAGTTTGAAAATATACAGAAAGAGACAAAAAAACCCAAAAAATCAGTCAAGTTATTGAATCAAAAAATCGCCAGAACGAGGAGACAACGAGGATATAATTGGGAAGATACTCTAGTCAAAAGATTCAATTCGGTTGAAGGCTGGAAAGCCTTTCGATTGGGGTCTCCCAGCGTGGGATTGCCAGATGTACTGGCTGTAAGCACAAAAGAAAATACAATTTACACTATCGAGGCCAAGTCTGGTACAAACACTACTTTGTATGTTCCTTATGACCAGATCTTGCGTTGTTTGAAATGGATTCATACATTCGAACTTTATCGCACAAGAAAGATGGTAATAGCATTCAAATTTTTATCAAAGAAAAGGATAGGAACAGGAAAGTATGAACGCAGAGAACTGCGAGAATATTACAAGATATGGGACGAATCATGTCCTGTTACTGATTTTTTATGTACATATGATGGAATAACACATGCGCTTATTGGTGGGAAAAGAAAACGATTGGAACTAGAAGATTGTTTTATGCCATTTCCTGTAAAAAATAATGGCATTTCTTACGATAAAGCCTGATTTTATATCATATGTTGTACCAGATGTTAATAATAATGTGATTAAAAGACAATAACTTCTTTAATGGCTAGTACGATAATCGAATTGATGAGTTTTGAAGACTTTGTAGATGAAAGAAGCTTAGTAAGTCACGATGCGTTGGGAACAAAAGAAATCAAATTGAAGCTTTTGGAGGTACAAGATGATACCTCAGATCATGTATGGCGATTTGGGGTACGTGTAAAGGTGAAAAAGATCCTAGTTACAATAAAACACATCAGAACGCAACAGGTTGAAGAAGGCGAATTTGACTTGCAGGAGATTGAAAAAGAATTGAAGGAAAAACGACATTATAGTTCCACAAATAGGTGGGTTCAAACAACTGATATAAAAAATGGTTACATACTCAGTACTAGACATGCCTCATTACTAGGTGACGCTGTAGCATTAGATTATATCGTCATTTGATCAGTGATTTTAAAACTGGATCTGTTTTAACTAACTTCCAAAAATAAAATTTAGATCTATTTTTTATTTTTCCCTCAAACAATATGAAGTTAATTCTCTGGACTCTATCTCCATTTTTCATGATTAATCGTTTTAGTCTTGGTTCTTCTTTCAACGTTATGCTAAATTTCATACTTTGAAGGTAGTTTTCAAGTGATCTTTTGTAGTCTTGATTTTTCTTAGGTTGAATGAATGGTATGATACTAACCAAATTTTGTCCTGGATTGCTAGTGACTAACATTTTATTTTTTGATCTTACAATGACACCAGCACATTTTATAATAAATTTATTTTCAGATTGTCTGTGAAATAAGTTAAACGTCTTTTTATTGACTATCACTTTATCTCTGATTGGTTCTATTATCGATCCAATTCTAAAGTACCTGTTACGATGATATGCCAGTGGGTTTTTTGTTTCATCATATCTTATTGAAACAACTCTTCCAACAACCATGGTATGATCGCCTATTTTTTTGATTGTAAATAATTTACATTTAGCATTTATTAGACAATCAGCAATTAAAGGAACCCCTGTTTTCTTTAATCCTAGTATTTGAAATGAATTATGAATATTTAATTTGTCAATTTCCTTTCTAGAATACCCTCCTGCGATACTGACTAGAGTGGATTGCTTTTCTGATGCAACATTGACACCAAACTGTTTTGTCTTTCTGATATTCTTTAATGTACTAGATCCTTCATGAATGAACACGGCAATTAACATTGGCTCATATGAAATTTGCATAGTCCATTCTGCTGCCATAACATTTTGTCCATTAGGACCATTAGAAGTGATCAAACTTATGCCCGTCATGAAAAGTTGTTGTGCACTCTGCATGATTTTCTTCTTCATACTATTATGATCTAGTTACAACTAGTATTAGTTCTTTAGTTGCAATTGTTGATGCTGTCAAGATCTAAGGTGATTTATCTTATTTATGAAGGAAAAATGAAATTTCTAGTAATTCTTACATTTGTCTTTTTCTTCAAGAATCTGAAGGTAGTTACTTGAAACTATTGAATCTGACCGTATTTAGGCAAATGTCTTAAATCATGACATTAAAGAAACATAGATTAGGGTAAGATATTAAAAATCAGAAAGCTGGAAAAAGATGATTTATGGTCAAAAAAACTAAGAAAAAAGATGCGCCAATTAATTTTGAAAAAGAACATCGCAAGGATAGAAATACGATAATTGTAGTGGTAATTATTATTGCAGTAGTTGCTACGCTAGTATTTGCTTTTCATGGACTAGGTAATACCCCAACAGATTCTGGTCAAGCTGCGGTAATAGATGGAATACAATGCAACAACATTACATATGACAGTTTTCACATAAACGCACACTTGGATGTGTTCGTAGATGGAAAACCATATGCAGTTCCAGCAAAAATTGGAATTATAAATGATACATGCCTATACTGGATTAATACACAAGACAATACCGGGATTATACATATTGGTGCGCCAAGTGACAACCAATTCACGATAGGTCAATTGCTTGATATCTGGAAGGCCACTGGAAGTGGTCTTCTTCCTCAAGATATTCCAACAATTTACATGAATGGACAACAAGCAACTTCTAGTCTAAATGCCACTGTAATAAAATCCCATGATGAAATTACGGTCGTCTATGGAATTAAGCCATCGATCATACCGGAGTCTTATCAATTTCCACCTGGTCTTTAAGATCTATTGACCATAGTCGCTTTTTACAGAAAACTTTATGAAAGCAGAACTGAGAGTCCATGCATGATAATTCAGGAAATAACACTAAATGGTAAAAAATACAGGTTAACGCTTACTGATCAACTGCTTTCGGATGTAAGACGACTTAAGGCCCTTTATAATGCAGCATATGAGGACCCAGAAAGCTTTGAAGAGATAAGCTCGGCTATATCTGATACCATAAACCAAATAGCAAGTTCAGTGGAACCGGCCGTTTCGGATAGCGATCTAGATGCCTTGATTCAAGCTGTAATGAAGGCTGTGGACGAGAAGAGTAAAGAAACTGAAGAAGCAAAAGCTAAACATGCCGAAGAGCGAGCAAAAAGCGAAAAAAACAAGATATCAAAGCCTAAAAAATCAAAAAAATAATACAAATTGAGTGCCTAATCAGAAAAGAACCCTCATATTGGTTAAATGTAAATACATACTCAGAAAATACATGCAAACTCATTGTGAATGTGGCATCTGTGGTCACGTGTCTGAGCAGGATTGCATTTCAAATGAATGCAAATGTTGTGTAAACTTTCACATGCGTTCCGGCCCTAAAAAATAATTTATTTACTTTTTGGGTTTTCGTAATATGCCAAATACTATGATTCCAGCACCCAATATGCCAATAATCGCGGATGTGGTTTGTATGTTTGATAGAATTTGACATCCTATTGCATAGTCTTGAGAAGTATATGTGGAGACAATTCCGCCCATAGAATTACAATTGTCAATTCCGGGTTTTACTAGGTAGTGAACTATTGAAGAGATTATCATTATGGCAACACCATAAGATATAGTTATTATTTTCAATACGGGGCATTCACTTACATTGCATTTATGTTAATAGTTAATCAATGGTTTCAGGTTTATTATTTTGAGTCTAAATCAAATTTTACAAATACGCGGTCAATTGGTTGATAGTTCGAGTTCTGTAACTTTAAATAAGTACTATCTAAATTTTTTATAATGAGATCTGCAGCATTTCAGAAATGCATTGATCCATCATGCAGCTTGGAATACCCAATTACAGACATCCGTATAGAATGTGATCGCGGGCATCTTCTTGATATAATGTATGGATCAAAACCACCTTCCTCACTAAAAGATACCTTCTACAAAAGAAGAAATCATTCAAACAACATATTTAACGAAAGTGGAGTTTGGAGATTCAGAGAGTTACTGAACTTTTGCCAGATTGATTCTGAAAATATTGACGAATGTTCGAAATATCTTGTATCCCTTGATGGTGCAGAGGGGAGATTATCAAAACCATATCACATGTCAAAGGTTTCTGATTATGTAGGTGTGCAAAACCTATGGCTTCAACCAGAAGGATATAACCCAAGCGGATCTTTTAAAGACAATGGCATGGCTACGGCCGTGACGCATGCGAAGCTTGTTAACATAAAGAAAATAATCTGCGCCTCGACAGGAAATACGTCTGCATCAGCTGCGATGTATGCCGCAAATGAGAATATGGAATGTGATGTTTACATACCTGCTGGTGAAGTAGCTCCTGGAAAACTAAGCCAAGCTTTTCAGTTCGGTTCTCAGGTGATTGAAATTAAAGGAAATTTTGATGACGCTCTTTCAGCTTCGCTTAAACGAGCCAGAGAAATAGGCGGTTATACTGTTAATTCTGTAAATCCATTCAGAATAGAGGGACAGAAAACAATTGTTTTCAGAGCTCTCGAATCGCTTGACTGGAATGCCCCTGATTGGATTGTATATCCAGGAGGAGCTCTTGGAAATACATCCAGCTGTGGAAAAAGTTTGATGGAGTTATATGAGTGGGGATGGATCAAAAAGATTCCGCGTATTGCAGTAGTTAATTCTGAAGGAGCAAATACTCTTAACACCCTTTACAATGGAAAATTTGAAGAATCAGAATTACGATGGAATGAAGGGAAACCGGATACAAATTTGATAAAAAGATATTACAAGTTTATGGATGAAAAAGAAATAAGGCCCAAGACAAAAGCGACTGCAATTCAAATTGCAAAACCTGCTAACATACTAAAAGGGATTAGAGCATTAGAATTTACTAATGGAGTGGTCACTCAAGTCTCAGATAGCGAAATGTTAGATGGGATGGCACTTGTTGGTCTAAATGGATTTGACTGTGAAATGGCTTCAGGTGCTGTTCCTGCAGGAATAAGAAAACTAATGCATGAAGGAATAATCAAAAAGGATGATACCGTGATAGGGATTCTAACTGGGAGACAAAAGGATTCTAGCATACCAGTAGACTATCACAAGAATTCACAGAACAAATTTGCCAATCCGCCTAGATCTTAGTCGTGTTCTGGCTCAGGAATTATGATAACCCTTGCCAAGGCTATCTCATTTTTTACCACTGTGGATATTGTTTTGACAATTCTACTTGTTTCGTCAAGCCTTGTTTCATTTGGAAAAACTATGTGTATCTCTGCATTAAATTCGCTACCAACAGGTCTTAGAAATATCTCCCTTGTCTTGATTTTAAATCTTGAAAATATGAGATCTCTTATGTCGTCTGTCATCTGTGGATTATTTACAGCGTCGACTAGAACAAGCGTTGATTCTCGAATAGCGGTGTATGCCATCAAAAATATATATCCTGCAATTATTATTCCTCCAATCGCATCCATGAATTTGAAACTAGTGTAGGTGCCCACGAGCACGCTAGCAAATCCGACAAAAGACGCAGTGCCATCTTTGATTGAATTTTTAGCATCAAGCTTGAGTGATATGAGATTGGATTCCATTGCAACTTTTCTTATTGAAAATGCTCGATGTAATGATAAACCACCAGCTATGACAAGCGTAAACATGGTTATCTCAGGATAGTGACTAGTAGTATGATTGAACAAGATTTCAACTGCATGATATGTTATCAAGGCACCCAAGACAACAATTATTATAGCTGCAGTAAAAGCTGCTAGCACCTCTACCTTGCGATATCCAAAAGGAAACAACTTGCTTTTGGGTTTTCTAATCATGCTAATGCCAAACCAAACTATGAACGAGATCATAGAATCCGCAAGCGAGTCTAATCCATCTGCTGTTAAAGTAACGCTTCCTGTGAATATAGTTACAATTAGCTCTGCTATGCCTATTGCAGCAAGCGTAATTACTGATTGTTTTGCTGCAAGTTGAGCCTTGTTTAAAACATCGTGATGACTAAGTTCTTTATTTTTTTCTGTAGATCCCAATTAGAATTTGATCAACATTAACATGCATTTTGCTCTTTTTAAACCGTATTGTTCATTCATTATTTAAAATGTTCTTCTAACATTCTCTTTTTCTCTTCCATGTGAAACAATTCTTCAGTGTGCTTGAATGCATCTTCCTTTTTTCTCTTAAACAACATTGCTTGCATGAGAAGGTGATTTTCTGGTACTACTATTCCAGTTTGATCGTCAGAATAGGTTAGTTTTACCACGTCATCTTGAACTTCTGTAAGATCTCCATGTATGTGGATCATATTAGTATCTTTGAAACTAAACTTGATTGATTCAGCATAATCTCGAATATCTTTGGTTCCTTTTACACCGTACAACGTTGCCACACCATACTCATTTTTGTAGAGATCGAGTATCTCAGACATACTTGGAGCAGGACCATTAAATCGTATATCCATTGCATGTACATGCATCTGTCTTGTTGGTACCTTAAAAGCACGAATAAACAAAGGTGTATCTGCACCCATGTAGCTTTTCACATCTTCGTCGTGATGTGGCTTGTAACTCCATTCAATTGAATCTTCTACCTCCGTCTTTGAATCTTCTAAATCTGCCCACCTTCGAATCAATATTGCATCTAGCCTCCTTATTTTTTTACCATATTTTTCCTTCAGGGGCTGGATGATTCTCCCCATTCCAGTAACGTTACAGCTTCCTTGCATTACAAACTGTTTGTCAAATGCTTCCTCATAATTCACTCTGGAATTGAAGATGAATGGCGCCACAGCTTTTTCTCCAATAATTTTTTCTCCTCCTTGAAATATAACACGTGTATTTTTTGGTTCATAAAGTATTTTTTTATTTGTATGTCCCATACCTCCAGGAGACGCATCTATTACAAGATCACACTCTGAAATTTTATCTTCTATAGTTCCAGAAATATTAAAATTTTTAAAATGGGCCACTCTGTTTTTTGGAACATAGACCTTGAAGCCTCGCGATATTGCATCATTAACTTTTTCATCTGGAGAGTATTTTCCTATTCCTGCTACTTCGATATCACAATCATCTTCTATGAACTGTACTATTCTACTTCCTATTGATCCATATCCATTTACAAAAACACGTTTCATATTTTCATGATAAATGATTCCCTCTTATTTACATACCCTTGATAAGAACTAAATAGACTTCAGATTTTGTTAGTGTAGTTGAAGATCCATATGCCGTCACTTGGAATTGGTGTTGGTTTGGTCATAGCTGTAATTGTGGTGGTCTTTTTAGTGTATGGGCAAGGCATGTTGAAAGCCCCCTCACCGGAAATTTCCTCTCAAAATATACAGAATGCTAGTCAAACAGTAGGTCTTGATATGATAACAGGTAACGTATCTCCCGTTCTAGGCTCAGATAATGCCCCGATTACAATGATAGAGTTTGGAGATTACCAATGTTTTTATTGTAACAATTTTTTTCATAATACTGAATCTGACATAGTAAAGAACTATATTGACACTGGCAAAGTCAAAATGTATTTCAAAGACTTTACAATCATCGGTCAGGATTCGGTTAATGCAGCTAATGCAGCACATTGTGCTCAGGATCAAGGAAAATTCTGGGAGTATCATGATACCTTGTATAGTAATTGGTCAGGCGAAAACACTGGTTGGGCTTCTTCTGCAAACTTGGAGCGATTTGCAAATCAGGTAGGTCTAAACCAGAACCAATTTAATCAATGCATGATTCAGGCAAAGTATATCGCAACTATTCGTAATAGCGTCTCAGATGCTAACAATCTGGGCCTTACTGGAACTCCGGATTTCTTCATAATGGGGCCCGATAATTCTGTCACGAAGGTAGTTGGCGCTCAACCATATTCAGTATTTGATGATATTTTCAAATCTAAACTACAATCTTGAGATATTTTTTGCCTGTTTGATTGAAAAAGCGAATAAAACTGTGGTTTTGTGAGATCAAGTTGACTCTCAAAATGCTTATATTTGTTACATCTAAGCTCTAGCTGTTGGCTGCAGGTATAGATGATATAGCCATCTACGTTCCAAGGTTATTTGTAGACGCCAGAGATTTTGCAAAAGCTCGTGGTATGGATCCAGATAAACTTCAACGTGGACTAGGTGTTTCTCAGATGGCTATTGTGGATACTAATCAAGATCCTGCATGTATGGCAGCCAATGCATGTCTAAGGTTAATTGAGAGAAACAGACTTGTCCCAAAAGATATTGGGAGACTCTATGTAGCTACCGAGTCTTCGCTTGACGAATCAAAAGCTATGAATTCTTATGTTATAGGCATGTTGGAGCAAATTTACGGTGATGATTCTTTAGAGCACTGTGGCGGCATCGAATGTAAATTTGCATGTGTTAGTGGTTCATATGCATTATATGATAACTCAAACTGGATTAGGGCCGGCGAGGCTGAAGGAAAGTATGCAATCGTAGTTGTCTCTGACATTGCAAAGTATGATCTGGGCTCTAGTGGCGAATATACTCAAGGCGCAGGCGCTGTTGCAATGTTATTAAGTGACACTCCAAGAATTATGACCTTCGATCCAAAGGTAACATCTACTTCAATAAAAAACGAGTATGATTTCTACAGGCCATTTGGGAAGGAAACTCCTATTGTCAATGGACAATACTCCAATCTACTTTATATGATTCAGGTAAAGAAAGCGCTGATGGCATACAGAGAAAAAGCATTATCCACAGGTTTGATTAAACTAAAGGAAGGAGAGACAATCTTAGATTATATTGATTTCATAAATATGCATCTTCCATACAGTAACATGGGCAAGAAAGCGCTTGCCTATCTGTTGAGACATGAGTGGAGAAATATGCCATATTGGAAAAAAATAATCGAAAAGATGGGAATGGCTGAACCTGCGCCGAAAGACCCGAGAGGAACAATTGAATCCGTTCTTGCTGATGAAGATTTTATGGCAAAAGACCATGAATTTACAAAGCGATTTACACAAACTGAAGAATTTCAAGACGCGTATGATTCAAAACTTGCAAGCTCTCTGATTGCGTCAAGAATAGTTGGAAATCTATATACTGCATCTCTCTACATGGGGTTCAGAAGCTGCCTTGAATTTGAGTTTCAGAAAGGAACTGATCTAGAAGGAAAAAGATTTGGATTTGGCTCCTATGGAAGCGGTAGTAGTGCAATGGTCTTCAGTGGGGTAATAATGCCAACATACAAAGAAATTGTAAAAGACATGAATTTAGAGTCAGAAATAGGCAACAGGGTAAAGGTCTCACTTGAAGAATATGAGGAAATTCACGAAAATAAGCGCGGTCTAAATGATAATCTTATAGATAGCAAAAAAGAATTTGTTTTGGCAGGTATCGCGAATACTCCTGAGATGCGTGGTCAACGCACGTATGTTTTCAAAGAATAGATAGATTTTTGATCTAAACGATCACTGAAAATTAACAAAAAAGATATAAAATCACAAAATTCTAAATAGTTCATGAAAGATCGTTCAATGCCAATCTGTTTTACCTCTGAACAATATGGTAAAATTGAGCAAATTGCAAAGCAGAAAGGAATGCTAAGCACAAGCCAGCTTATCGAAAAAATCATAAACGAACTATAAAAACATCGATAAGTTCTTCTTTTTCATTCCAAGCCTATCAATCTTTTTTAATAGATTTGATTTATTTTGTAGTATGAGTCTATTCGGACGAAAATCTGCAGTTTGTGCCATCTGTAAAAAACAGCTAAGTCATAGACATAAACCAAAAAGCGAGTGGCAGATAGAGGGTCCGCTTTGCGGTGATTGCTATGTTACCCAGATGCAGAAGTTTTATGATCTTAGTTTAAGACAAAAATGCATTATTTGTGGCATTGAAAAAGATGTTCCAGACATGTGGGAACCCAAATACCAGTGGGATATGAAGGGGTTACTTTGCAAAGGATGTTTTGATAAAAAAGACGAAGAATCCAAGAATCTGAAGACATTTTGCAAGATCTGTGGAAAAAAGCTTGGTATGATAAGGTATAATCCCAAAAGCAAATGGAATATTGGTGGTGGGAGTTTGTGCAGAGAATGCTGGGACTCTCAAAAGGCAAAATTAGGATAAAAATGCGCCTTTTTAAGAAATACAAATGTGAGAAATGCGATAGAAAGTTTGGTCAACAAGAAGAATTAATGCATCATGAACAAATTGCGCATGATGCCTCTATGTATGATTGTAAAGAATGCAATCTTTACTTTCCTAGCATGGAAGCAATGAGAACGCATTTACAAAGAATGCATAGTTATCAAGGAAAAAGAGATTCCTAGTAGGCTTTTACCGTCTTTACAACTGGCGGTCTTACTTTTGTGAATACTCTGAAACCACAGATGCACTTTATTTCTGGAAGTCTTGTCAACTCAGATTGGCTTACGCGAGTACCACATCTCATGCAAGCATAAAAAACACTGAAACTAGATGGCTTTTCTTCTTGTATGCTGGGCTCTTGTATTGTTGGTTCAGACATGATTTACCAAAAAGTTATCTGTAATTTAAGGCTAACATAAATTATTTGAGTGTCAATTCAATGTAAACATCATTTGGAATCTTGATTCTCATGAGTTGTCTGATTGCTCGGTCATCAGCACTCAAATCTATGACTCTTCTATGTATTCTCATTTCCCATTTCTCATATGTGTGAGTTCCTTGTCCACAGGGAGACTTGCGAGTTACAACATTGAGTCTTTTCACAGGCAAAGGAGTTGGGCCTTTGACTTTAACCCCTGTCTTCTCACCTATTCCTTTTATTTCGCTGCATACTCCATCCAGCCTTTGTAAACTTGTGCTTGTTAGTTTTATTCGGGCTGTTTGAGTCATTCAGACCACTATTTTGTGAACTTTTCAGTGATCTCTTTTACTATGCCTGCGGCAATTGTTGCACCCATGTCTCTGAGAGCAAATCTTCCAAGCTCCGGAAAGTCTTGGAATGTCTCAATTGGCAATGGTCGTACTGGCTTGATTCTAACAATGGCGGAATCTCCTGCTTTCAAGAATTTTGGATCTTTTTCTTCAATCGCACCTGATTGTGGGTTAATCTTGGCCTCAAATGCAACTATAGTAGCTGCAACTTGAGCAGTATGAGCATGCATTACGGGCGTATAACCGGGTGCAATAGCAGTTGGATGATGAATTACTATGATTTGTGCTCTGAATTCTCTTGCAACATTTGGTGGATTATCAGGTGATCCGATTACATCCCCTCTCTTGATATCTTTCTTTTCAATGCCTCTGAGGTTGAAGCCAATGTTGTCTCCAGGCTCGGCTGATTCCATCTGAGTATGATGAGTTTCGATGCTCTTTATTTCTCCTAATGCTCCAGATGGCATGACAATTATTTTCATGTTAGGCTTTGCTACTCCTGTCTCTACACGACCTACTGGTACTGTTCCAACACCAGTGATTGTATACACATCTTGTACTGGGATTCTGAGTGGCTTGTTAGTTGGTTTATCTGGAAGTTTAAAGTCATCAAATGCTTCATACAGCGTCTTTCCTGTCCACCACGACATGTTCGAGGACTTTTTCACCAAGTTATCACCTTTCCAACCGGAAACTGGAATTATTGGAACTTGCTCGAGTTTGTAACCTACTGATTTTAACAGCTTTTCGGCCTTTTCTTTTGCTACCTTGAAAGCTTGTTCCGAGTAGTTACTGTCATCCATCTTGTTGATGGCTACTGCCAATTGACCTACTCCTAAGGTTCTAAGCAAGAATGCGTGTTCTCTTGCTTGTCCTCCTGGCGCAGTAGCAGTATCTGTTTCGCCTTCCTTTGCAGAAAGTACGAGTATGGCGCAATCTGCTTCTGAAGCTCCTGTGATCATATTTTTTATAAAATCTCTGTGTCCTGGAGCATCAATTAATGTAAAGAAGTATTTCGGGGATTCAAACTTTTGAAATGCTAAATCTATTGTAATTCCTCTTTCTCGTTCGTCTTTGATATTATCCATTACCCATGCATACTTGAAAGTGTCTCCCTTGCCAGTCTTTTCTGACTCGGCAGCATGGGCAGCTATTGTTCTCTCGTCTACAAGACCCAATTCCATAAGAAAATGCCCCATTGTTGTAGACTTGCCATTGTCGATGTGACCAACAACGATCATGTTTAAGTGTGGTTTTTTGCTTGCAGCGCTCATACCGAACCATTGAAGACTTGGGCTTTATTACCATTTCGATTTTTTGAAATTGTTTTTGGTAATTTTTCAATAATTTACGGTCTAACCTTTTGCTTACCATATTTTTCACATACTATAAATCGAGGATTTTTATGAGTAGTGACAGAATGAAAATTACTGTAACTGTAATCAAAGCTGACGTGGGCGGAATTGGTGGACACACAAGACCGAGTGATGGATTGTTAAACGCTGTTAGAAACATTGTAAGACCTCAAATGGTGAGAAATGGAAAAGGTCTCTTGATTGATTCTTACATTGGATATTGTGGCGATGATATTCATATCGTTATGACACACACTAGAGGGGTTGACAATAGAGAGATCCATCAACTTGCATGGAGATCTTTTGAGGCTGCTACTCAAGTAGCTAAAAACGAAGGTCTCTATGGTGCAGGTCAAGATCTCTTAAAGGATTCATTTTCTGGAAATGTGAAAGGAATGGGCCCAGGAGTGGCTGAAATGACATTTGAAGAAAGACCTAATGAAGCCTTTACAATTTATGCTGCAGACAAAACTGAACCAGGTGCTTTTAACTATCCATTTTACAGGATGTTTGTTGACACATTAAGCAATACTGGACTCATTGTTAATCAAAACCTGTCAAGTGGTGTAAAAATAAACGTAATGGATGTGGAGAAAGGTAAGATTGCTCAACTTCAGATGTGGCAAGATAAGCCAACCCTTGAAGCTGCATTGTTGTATCCTGGAAGATATGTTGTTTCAAGTGTATACACAAGAGATAATCAGCCAATTCTTGCTGCTTCAACCGATCGATTGCACAACATAGCAGGAAAGTATGTTGGCAAAGATGATCCAATTTGTATTATAAGAACACAAAAAGATTTCCCAGCAACAGAAGAAGTCGGCGCCGCTTTCAATAATCCACATCTTGTTGCAGGAAATACCAGAGGAAGTCATCATGTTCCTCTAATGCCTGTCAAGTTGAATTCTCCTGCAAGTATCAATTATGCAATACCAATAGTATCTGCATTAGTGTTCAGCATGCATAATGGAAAACTTGTTGGGCCTGTGGATGGATTTGCGTCTGCTGATTGGGATTACATACGTCAGATAGCTGTGGAGAGAACAATTGCAATTAGAAGTCAAGGTTTCGTACATCCTGCAACTCTCGTACCGTCGGAACTTGAATATGCAGAAGGATACAGAGCTAGGATGAATGTATTATGGAGTAAGATGAGGCCAATTCCAAATTCAAAAGATCATCAATTCCACCATCCGAAACAACAGCAAAGACCTCAAAACAATCAGAGACCTCCACAACAACCTAATGTGTCAAAACCAAACCCACAAACTCAAAAGCCTGTTGTACCTCAAAAACCTGTTGACATCTCACCGATAAAACCCGTGAAAAGAGCAAAGAAGCCCCATCAAACAAAGACTTCAACTACACAGACAACAGAAACGAAGAAACCTCAATATTCAGAATCAAAGTAAATATTTCAACTCAAATTACAATTTTTATTATCGAATTTTTAATATTAGATATTGGCTAGGAAACCTCAAATTCTGATCATAGGAAATAATGAAAATGGATTTACACCTAATCTTGAAGAGATAGCATACGAAACAGGAGTCGAAGTAGCAAAATCTGGGGCAGTTTTAATCACTGGCGGTCTTGGCGGTGTGATGAAGGCGTCAGCGCACGGTGCAAAAGATGCAGGCGGGCTCACTATTGGAATTATTCCTCAAAATGATGCCTCTTTTGCAAATGAATACTGTGACATAGTGATTCCAAGTGGAATGGGGCTCGCAAGGGATTTTCTTACTGCGCTTTCTGGGGACGGCGTAATAATTATTGGGGGTGGATCTGGCACTCTCTCAGAGGCATGTGCAGCTTACATGCATAAAAGACCAATGGTATCTATAAAAAATACTGGGGGAATCGCGGACCGATATGCTGATCAATATATAGATCACAGGCAGCAGGTGAAAATAATTGGCGTAGCAAGCCCAAAAGAAGCAGTAAAAACGCTTCTAGACAAAATTAATTTAGATAGATAAAAGGTATGGATCTGGCTCATAAAATTTACCATAATTACTAGAAAGTGTTTGTAATTCTCTTATTATTTTTGTCATGCCAAATTCTTTTGCTGTTTCAAATATTGGTTTTCTTAATCCCATCCCTAGGTTCAACGCTTTTTCTATTTCCGGTATGTCACTTGCTTGGTTTGTTACAAGCCAAGCAGCGTTGTTAAGCATAGTTCCAATTATCTGAATCGGTTCAATTTTTTTTGCCAATTCTTCTGTCAAGTTAATACGCTCATATTTTTCTCCAGCATACTCATAAAAGCCACTACCTGTCTTTTGACCCAGTTTTTTCTGATCAAATAATTTTTGAATTAACGGATGCGGATTAACAACTTTCTTGTCTCTGGAATACATCTCAATTGTTGCTTTATGAATTACATCTAGACCTGTAAAATCAGCGAGCTCAAATATTCCCATTGGAAAATGCAACTTGAATTTTATGGCAGAATCTATCTCAGTCATGGAAGCTTTTGTTCTATCCATTGTCCAAACAGCTTCATGAACGAGAGGAATGAATATCCTATTTACAATAAATCCAACTACGTCCTTTCTGCATAAGACCGGTTCTTTTGACACAGATTTTACAAAATTCATTGTCAAATCCACAATCTCCTGTGTAGTTTTTTGTCCTGGTATGACCTCTACCAATTTCATCAGCTGAGGAGGATTGAAGAAATGAATTCCAATGAATCTTTCAGGCCTGCTTGTAATGTTGGCAATTTCTGTGATTGGAAGGGTGCTGGTATTTGATGCATAAACGGTATTCTTATTTGCCACAGCATCAACTTCTGCGTATACTTTTTTTTTCAAATCCATGATTTCAGGAACTGCCTCAATCATTAAATCACAATTCTTTAGTGCTTTACCAAGATCAACTTCCGGAGTTATTCTTGAAAATATTTTATACGATTCTTCTTCTGAAATTTTTTGTTTTGATACCATCTTATCTAAACTCCATTTGATCTTTTCCATGGCCTTGTCTAGAAATTGCTGCTCGATATCACGCAGTATGACATTGTATCCTGACATAGCTGAAACTTGAGCAATACCATGTCCCATTATGCCAGACCCCAAAATGGTGATATTTTTTATGGTCATGTTAAAATTTTGTTAAGGTATCCCTTTGTAAGTTATTCGGTCAGTATCAAAGACCATCTATTACCGACTTTAGATGGAATGGAAGTTCAGGCAGTTCACCTATGTGGCTTACGTTATTTTGAAGAATGTCCGGACCGATTCTTCTCACCTGTTGAGTAGCAATAAGTGTTGCAATACTTCGGTCTATGTCTTTTTGTTGCAATATTGGTTTTAGTTTTTCTAGTAGGATGTTTTCATTCTCATATTTGCTTATTGCGTATTGTAAGAGTATCAATTTATCATTGTTGGATAGATCTTCCATAAAGAAAATCTATTCACACTTCATAAAAAATGTTTTTAAAAATTAGTTAACCAATCGAATCTTTAGTTACCCATATTCTTAAAACCTAGCAACAGTTGAACACTATTATATTTTGGACATTGAGAAATTTACGGATGACGTGTACACGGTGGCAGAAAAACTAACACGGGAGAAAACTCCTGAAATGAAATCCCGAATAAATTTTGTACGTGAGCGACTCATTGAATTGTACCAAAAAAATCTTGTTAAAATTAATCATTCTGTATTAGAAATAATTTGTGCATCAAATCTCATTGCACATGGGTATTCTGTGGATATAGAAAAACATCTTTCTGATATTCTTGTTTGCGATGTGTTTGCTACCAAAGGGGATGGAACGTTTATCATGGAAATTGAAACTGGGTTTACTCCTCCTGATCATGCCCTTGATACTATTGACTATTATGTTGCAAGAATAGCAAGCAAAATTGCTAGGTATAGCCAGTTTTGCTCAAAGTTTGCTCTTGCTACACCTGTGGTTGGCATATTGCCAATCCCGAAGATCTTTCTTAAACCTCCAAGCAAGAGAACAGATGATGAGATTAAGAAGATGAAGGAACTTTGCGATAGATTTTACAAAAATCCGCCAATAGAGGTAAATGACATATTGAATGCTAGGCTGCATTCTGTTTATCTAATTAATATTGACAAATGTTTTGCAAAACAACTTGATCCATATACCTATCTTGAGATTATTGGTAAATTGCAAGAAGCAAGTGAACTAGATTTGTGAATCGTTTCGTAATGCTTCTATAGTTGCTTCCTTTCTATATTCAAAAATCTCAGAAAGAAACTGCATCACATACCATTCAAAAAACTTTCCTATTAATCCATAATGTAATTGAAAATCAATTTGATCTACTATCTCTGTACTAATATCGTTTATTTTATTGAATTTATGTAGATGTTTCCATGTTTTGAATCTGCCGCTAATCATTTCATCCACATATTCGTATGGTTTCAAATATGTTATTTTTGAATGCCACTTTGAATTCATAATCAGTTTGGCTTGCAGCCAAGCTTCAGCACCTTCTTCTAGAACCTCATTCTTGGTCTCAAGAATTGTTATTTTCATTTTTTTAGGAGTAATTATTTTCAAATGATTGATGTTTGTATAGAACTTCCAGACTTTATCAACATTGGAATTGACAACAAACGTATGTTCGAAATGTTTCATTTTTTCACTCTAGTTTGTTCAAACATTTACATTTCTACGAGTATTTGCGCATTTTTTTATTTCTTCTGTGGTATGATCTTTTACTGGTTTGCCACACATAGCGCATGTCGGTATTGATTGAATAGGTTTACGCTCAAATTCCAATAAAGTAAATGGCAACACATGAAAATATAATCTCTGACATTTTCTAGACATGACGCTTTAAAGAATTTTCAAGTTGAAGTATGGCGCGTAGGATCAGACCAGACATTCCAAGGTGTAATGTTAGAAAAGTAGCTGCCTCTTCTAGCGCATTTTCTCCTCTATACCCTTCATCATATGTCATTTCGATTGAATCTTCATCAGTTTCAATGTATACAGTAAGTAGAGAATAAGATCCAAGATTTGGATCCTTTTTTTGTAGGTATAGATTAAGATGTACATCTTTGATCTCATGTCCGTTTTGCATGAAACTTCCTGATGACATTAAGACTATTGTTTTGTCAGGGGATTTGGCTATTCTCTTAGGGTCTATTACATCTATTATCTTCAACAAATAAGATGCGCATATCTTTCTAAATAATCCTATTGTGTAAAAAATTTTAAAATTA
This sequence comes from Nitrosopumilaceae archaeon, assembly GCA_030041535.1. Lineage (GTDB taxonomy): Archaea > Thermoproteota > Nitrososphaeria > Nitrososphaerales > Nitrosopumilaceae > Nitrosotalea. The sequence continues at coordinate 39,755 of JASHNR010000030.1, forward strand.
ATTATTTAGGTTTGAATTGCTATTTTCTATCTCTTTTATGCAATGAGAATGTGTTGATGAGAGATAAAAATGCATTATTTTGTCTAACAATAGTATATGGTTTAAGAAATTGAATCTTGGATGCTATTCGTCATCTACAGTACCACCCTGACCGTATATTACCGGCATGGTAATGGTGCTTGTCACATGAGCAACGTTTCTTACCTTTGATATTGCAGCATCGACCTTTGTAGGATCTTTTGCCTCAATCTTTACAAACACGTCGTATTTCCCCATGACCCCGTTTACTTCTATCACATCTGTAAGACTTTTTGTTTTGGAAATAACTTCTTTCTCGTTTCCAGGTATACATGTTACTAAAATGTATGCAATCATATCATCTCGACATGATTTGCTCTTAAATAACTTATCTGAGATGATGAACTGATCTATTTCTGGAGAAAACCATTATGACAGTCAGCATACTTGTTGTCAAGATCAACGTTGCAATTGTTCCAAATTCAGGAATCACAACAGTACCTGTTAGAGTAAGTTCGTTTGTTCCAGATTGCATGGGACAATCAAGAATTCTTTCTATATCTGACTCGGTTTGAGTGCAATCAATCTCATTTCCATTCTCTTTTACATCTATCTGTCCGCCAGGTGCATCAATCACATATTTTGGAATTTGATATTCCTCTAAGATTGAACCATTTTGTATCTTGGTCGTGTTAACCTGAATGGTAATGGAATTATTGGCTGTTGAGACCTCTACATTTCCATATTCTACAAGGCTGGTGTTCTCTCCACGAACTCTTATCTCGCTATCAAATACCGGAATCATTTGTATCTGTCCTGCAGTTACTTGGAATTGAATTTGAGTTGTTTCATTACCTTGTCTTATGTTGACAGTATAGATGCCTCCCTGCGCATCGTCACTTAATACAAAATTATGAGAAAATGCATTATTGAGTAATGCTGTTTGACCTACTTCATATACATTTCCAATGGGATTTCGCACTATTATTGTAACTGGGTTTTCGTTTGTTGGTTGTTGCACCGTACCTGCAATTGTCACTTTATCACCGGGCTCATAGGATTGTTTATTGGTACTTGCAGATATCCCAGGCGGGCCTTGGCCGTATGTCGAATTCGCAGATATGAGGGTCATACATAACACAAGAAAGATTCCTATCTTCAGTTCATACATTGGCAGTTTTGATAGTTTCATAGTATTTAACTGTAGATTTAAGTCATCCACTTTTTCTATGTGAATTTCTCAATTGATTTTAGTTTGTCTTCAAGAGAATGATTCTTGTCTCGTCTCTCGTCAATCTTTAGAATTGTCTCTACCCGAGTCACTCCCATCTCAAATATTGCGTTTGTAACAACTTTTGACGCCTCAAAGATCTTGTCAATGTTGTCTGATTCAATCATTGTTCCCATAGGAGTTACCTGATATCTTATTCCATCAATCTTCTTCAAATTCTTTAGACCGTTTGCAAGTATTTGCCTAAGCTTGGTGACGACGTACCTATTGGAAGAACTCCAATTTCCGCATGAATTTTTGTCATAACGCAATTATATTTTTCGTTCTTTAAAATAATTATGCGATTTACCTATAAGAATGCATCAAGACCTGTTTTTGGAGTCATGCCTTTGTTTTCAAGAATCTTTGACATTTTTTCACCCATCTTCTTTGCCGCGCTTACCTTTCGCTTACCTATCCAGTAGTAAGTTTCATCAGTTGTATCTTTGGCGATCAAAACTATTAATTTCCCGTAACCTTTTCTGCCGGTACGGCCTTTTCGCTGGACATAACGAATTGAGCTTGGCACATTATCGAAAAAGATGACCGTATTCACTTCTGAAATATCCAAACCTTCTTCCCCTACTCTTGTAGCAATCAGCACCTTGTACTGCCCGTCTCTGAATTTCTGAACCGTCTCGATTTGTTTTTTCTGCTTAAGTCCCGTCTCTCCTGCCTTTCCTATTAGAAATCCTGCCGGTATATTCATCTCGATTAGTTTTTGATATATTACTTCAACAGAGTCTCTATAACTTGTAAATACCAAGGCTTTGCCTGAAAGACCATTCAATATTTCTTTTAATTTTATGATCTTTGAATGTTCAATGCCTTTTTGTTGAGCTTCTTTTGCCAGACGCATAGCTTCCCCAAAGTTTAGATCGTTTTCAAATAGGTCTCGTATACCTACCCCTTTTTTCTCACTGGTTCTCTCACAAAATCGCAGAAACGAGGTTACTCCATGTGATTCTAACACGTTCAAAGCATGAATCAGCCTTATTGACGTAAAAAGAGGTTTGGCTGCTCTGCGATTTTGTCTTAGAACAAAATCTCTAACACGAAGAAGTTCGGATAATGATCGGGTGTTAGATAAATTCAGCCCCAGTCTTCTTAGTTCATCATATCGTGAATTTATTGCTGCCTTGATATGAGATTGAATTTGTTTCATCTCATATGGCAGCTCAACACTGATCCACTGAGTATCTGTTTGTTGTACGTATGGACTTACATCAGGGCTTTCTTCTGTTCGTTGTGCAATGCTTGAAATTTTTAATGTTTGGAGTATTTCTGAAGCTTTATCTCGTTCACTTGGCAATGTAGCAGTCATTCCAAGGATTCTCACATTCATGGTTGCAAATCTTTCCGCAATACTGGCATATGCATAATCCCCTATTGTCCTATGAGCCTCATCAAATATTATTAAAGCAAATTGTGACGGCAAAACAAGTTGCCTGTCTAGATCATTTTTCACAATTTCAGGCGTTGCACAAATTATACTGTTTATCCAGAGCTTTTTTCGTTTAGTTATTGGATCCTCTCCAGTTACGAGAGATATGTCATCTATGAGTATGTTTGATTTTAAGAATTCATAATGCTGGTGTGCCAATACTCTTGTTGGTGCTAGAAATAAAACTCCACCCATTTTTTTTGAAAGAAATTCGGTTATCACTTGAAGAGCAACAGTAGTCTTACCAAGACCTGTTGGTAGTACTATTAGACAGTTATCAGAAATGGCTTGTCTTGCCAAGTTGACTTGATACTCCCTATATTCAATAGCAGATTTTTTGACAAGTGGGTGTTCTATGTATTGTTGGTTCAAGCATCTTCAGGTTGTTGTCTACGGGTAAAAATGTTCGTTCAAGCTGATTGTTACTTGCAGCTCACATCTTTGTGATCTCACAGGTCTTTGTAGATCTTATATTATGGCGAGTTACAATCCTTTTGTGAAAAATGAGTTTGAGCGCCCGAGTTGGGATGAGTATTTCATTCTTCAGGCAGAGCTTGCAAAATTACGATCTAATTGTATTACAAGACAGGTTGGAGCCGTCATAGTTAGGGAGAATAGGCAGATTGCTACTGGGTATAATGGCACTCCACCCGGAGTTAAAAATTGCTATGAAGGTGGATGTAAACGATGCCAATTGCGTGCAGAAGGAAAAATTGCCTCAGGGGAAGCATTAGACAGGTGCATATGCAATCATGCAGAGGCAAATGCCATAATGCATTGTGCAATCTTGGGAGTAGGTTCCGGTACAAAAGATACTACGTTGTATACAACATTTGTAACATGTTTAGAATGTAGCAAAATGGCTATAACTGTAGGTATTAGAAGAATTGTATGTCTTGGTTCGTATCCGGAGACTGATTATCAGCTTTTAAAAGATGCCAAGGTGGAGGTAGTTGTTCTAGACAAGAGCAGAATAAATCATTGGATCAAAGTATTGCTTGAAGAACCAGCAACTAACTTGATGCCAAAGTGAGATAACATGCAGTATTCTAAAGCAGTAGATGAAGTAACTACAACAATGCCTCCAGCATTGCTTGTTTCAGCTACTTATGATGGTCAGAAAAAATCTGCTGTTTTAAAATTCTATGAGCCTATCTCTCAAAAAGTTCTCTTATGGACAGACAACACAGGGCATAAGCCATATTGCTATTCTAAACTAGAACCTGAAGAATTAAGGTTCCTCTCAGACCGAAAAGATGTGATAAAACTAGAAAAAATCCAAAAACAAGACCTGCTCAAAGATAAATCAATTAACGTAACAAAGATCATAGTTACAGACCCCTTGGCAATAGGCGGTACACAAACTGACAAGAGTATCAGAAACATTATAGAGACATGGGAGTCTGACATCAAATATTATGAAAATTATTTGTATGACAATTCACTTATTGTAGGAAGATACTATGTTGTAGAAAATGATAAACTAAAGGAATTCTCTTATCAGATTCCAGATGAGGTTCAGCTTGCACTAAAGGGATTACTATATGACAAGGTGACAAATACAGGAATAATAGATCAGAAAGAATTTCAAAACAACATAAGTGCATGGGCAAATCTACTTAATCAACCCATTCCAAAGATTAGAAGAATAAGTTTTGATATAGAGGTAGAGTCTGAGACAGGAAGAATACCTGATCCAAAAATTGCTGAAAAAAAAATTACTGCCATTGGATTTTGTGGTAGTGATGATATCAAACACGTCTTTGTATTAAAGAGGGCAGACCGAAAATCTGGAACCAATGAATTACCTCCCGACGTCAAAGTAACCTTCTATGATGAAGACAAGGAAAGTGACATGATACGAGATGCCTTTGAAATTTTAACAAGCTATCCTTTTGTTATTACATTCAATGGCGATGATTTTGATATGCCATACATGTACAATAGAGCGGAGAAGCTTGGAATTGGGTTGAAAGATATTCCTCTCATAATGATGAGAGACTCTGCCACACTAAAACAAGGTGTCCATATTGATTTGTACCGTGCTTTTTCCAATCGTTCTTTTCAGATCTACGCGTTTAGCCACAAATACAATGATTTTTCTCTTAACAGTATATCGGAGGGACTGCTCGATGAGTCAAAATTAGAGTATGATGGGGACCTAAATGATCTTTCCCTGTATGAACTTGCAAATTATTGCTTTAATGATGCACGATTAACAGAGAAGCTAACTAGCTTCAATAATGATCTGTTGATGGATCTACTTGTTGTCATAACAAGAATAGGCAGAATGCCAATTGATGACATATCAAGAATGGGAGTATCACAATGGATCCGTAGTTTGTTTTATTATGAACATAGAACCCATGGTTTTTTGATTCCTCGAAGAGAAGAATTAGAACAAAAATCTATCACTGCAACTACCGAGGCCATAATTAAAGATAAAAAATATCGAGGTGGCCTTGTGGTTGAACCAAAGGAGGGAATTCACTTTAATGTATTTGTGATGGACTTCGCCAGTCTGTATCCTAGCATCATAAAAGTGCGAAATCTGTCATATGAAACAGTAAGATGTGCTCATGACGAATGCAAGAAAAATACAATCCCTGGAACAACTCATTGGGCATGTACGAAGAAAAACGGCCTCACTGCAATATTGATTGGTTCGCTACGAGATCTGCGTGTTAATTACTACAAGAGTTTATCAAAAAATCCAGCATTAAGCGAGGATCAAAAGCAACTCTATACAGTAGTAAGTCAAGCACTCAAGGTCATATTAAATGCAAGCTACGGTGTAATGGGTGCAGAGATATTTCCTCTATATTGTTTACCAGTAGCAGAAGCCACTACTGCAGTTGGCAGGTTTACAATTTTAGAAACAATTGAAAAATGTAAATCAATAGAAATAGAAGTTCTATATGGAGATACTGACTCATTATTTCTCAAAGGTCCTACGCGTGAACAGATCCAAAAGATAGTTGATTGGGCAAAAGAGGAATTCGGTGTTGACCTTGATTTAGATAAAGAATACCGCTATGTTGTTTTTAGCACTAGAAAAAAGAACTATCTTGGAGTTCAGAAGGACGGCAAGGTTGATGTAAAAGGTTTAACGGGTAAAAAATCTCACACCCCGCCATTCATTCGAAAGTTATTCTATGAAATACTAGAAATACTGTCCAAGGTACAATCAGAGAATGAATTCTCACAGTCAAAACAAAAGATAGGAGATATGATATCACAGTATGCCAAGAACCTAAAAGCAAGACAAATCCCATTAAATGATCTTGCATTCAATGTAATGATAAGCAAGGCGCCCTCTGAATATGTGAAAACAATTCCACAACACATACGTGCGGCTAAACTATTAGAACAGGCAAGAGAGATTAAAAAAGGCGATATTATCTCATATGTGAAAATAATAAACAAACCGGGGGTAAAACCCGTGGAGATGGCTCGTCCTGATGAGATTGATTCTGCAAAATATATCGAATTTATGGAAAGTACATTTGATCAGATATTGTCATCCATGGATTTGGATTTTAATACTTTAATTGGAGCGCCACGACAAACAGGCTTGGATCAATTCTTCTGGAACTAGAAATGGATTGTCCTAGGTGCGGCTCTCCAATGGAAACAATACGTCAAGAGAATATCAAGAACCAAGATGACTCGAAGATTGACAACTATAGATGTCTTTGTTGTAATTATCAGACAAAATAATTCTTTTCAATTAAATGTATATCATCTATTCTGTATGTCATATTATAATAGATGATTTCTTAGCATTCTAATAAGTCAATAATTATTTTATTATATTGAAGAAAGATTTTGAATGTTGTGAAAAAATCTTACTACATCTTACCAAATTCATCTTCATCAGAATACGCGCGTTCTGCATGCTCTTCTATGTCTAAACCGGCTTCTTCAACTTTTGGAGATACACGTATGCCAATCAATACATCCAATACCTTCAGTATTGCAAATGTTCCAAAGAACCCCATGACACCTGCAACACCAACACCTATTGATTGAACTAACAACTGATGTGGGTTTCCAAATAATAATCCATTTGGTCCCGATGGATTTACTAGTGAGCTTGCAAACAATCCTATTGATAAGGAGCCGACTATTCCAGCTACGCCGTGCACCGAACTAACATCAAGCGCATCATCTATCTTTAATCTCTCTTTAAAGAATAGTACACCCAGATATGATGCAATACCTACTGCGATTCCTATTACAAAGGCACTGTCCACTCCTACGTAGCCTGATGCAGGAGTAATTCCTGCTAGCCCGGCTATGGCACCATTAATTGCTGCAATTACACTTGGCTTTCCAGTTCTCATCCAAGAAAGTCCAACCCATATCAAAGCAGCTACTGCTGATGCTACTTGGGTATTGATTATGGTTATTCCGGATAATGCCCCCGCGCCATATGCACTTCCCGCATTAAAACCAAACCATCCAAGCCACAATAGAGAGGACCCTAGAACCGCAATCGGTATGCTATGAGGAATCATGATTGATGATCCATAGTTTAATCTCTTGCCCAAGGCCAAAGCTGCTGCAAGAGCCCCCATGCCTGCACTTGTGTGAATAACTATTCCTCCAGCAAAATCAACTACACCAATCTGACCTAGCCATCCACCACCCCATATCCAATGTACTAATGGATAATAGATCAAACCACTCCATGCTACAATAAAGAGAATAAACGCACTAAACTTCATTCGTTCTGCTATTGCCCCTGTTAATAACAAGGGAGTAATGACAGCAAACATCATCTGGAATTTTGCATACAAGAGCCCCGGAATTGTAGGGGCGTAATGTAGTCCAGTATCTTGTGGGACGTTTCTGAGAAATGCCCAATCTAGGTTACCTGATATTCCTTCGCCCGTGTCAGGCCCAAATGATAAGCTAAATCCGAACGTAAACCACATTATGCTTAAAAGCGCTAATCCAAAAAAGATCTGCATAAAAATAGATACCGTATTCTTCTTTCGTAACAACCCAGCTTCAAACATCCCTAGTGCAGGAATCATAAGCAATACAAGACTGGATGCAATTAGCATCCATGCTGTATCTCCGGAGTCGATTGGCAAGATTCATCTATTAAAAAAACAGCAGTATAAAAATTAATTGTTTTTTTGCATTTTAAAAAATATAGTGAGAATCTTGCACAAGATTTTTTAATACGCATTAGAATTTTGTTACCATAATTGATAAAAATCGAGATCATCTTGCCAGAGAATGACGTAAGGTCCATCAGTGATGCATTGAAGAAATTATCAGTAGGAGGAATTACTGCATACAAAGGATGGGGTAGAGGAAAAACTGTCAGCCCACAAATTCATGCATCAAAGGGAACTGAGATTTTTACGCCAGAATTCGGTGAGCGATTTATAATAGAAGTAATAGTTCCAGATGATAAGAAAAATGAAGTAATCGGAATTGCTCGCTCAAAAGCAAAACTTGGAAAGATATTCATCACACAAATTACCGAGGCTTTTGATATACAAACTGAAAGAAAAGATGAGCAGATAATCTAAAAATTATTTTTCCATAATTGTTATTTATGCCTTGACAGTACTCTTGACATATGATTAGAATCGAAGCAATAGTAGGACAGGGAGACATTGGAGCAATCAGCAACTCGTTAAAAAAAATTCACGTAGGCGGTATTACAATAATGAAAGTTAGAGGACGTGGAAAGAATCTCAATCCGCAAATTCACGCTGCAAAAGGAACTGAGATGTTTACGCCAGAATTTAGTGATAAATTCATCATTCAGGTAATTGTTATGGAGCAATATGAAAATGACATAATCCACATAATCAGAAATAATGCGAAAATAGGCAAAATCTTCATATCCACAATTAATCGTGCCGTAGATATTGCCTCGGGTAATGAGAACGAAAAGGCAATTTAAGTACGAATATCGTCATTAGGGCTCAAGCCATTATATTTGAAAATGAAAAATTCCAGATGATACTGACCTGAAGAATGTCTACATCTGACAGAAAAATCAGAAACACATCTATCGGATAAAGCTAAAAAATTAAAAATCAAGATTAACACTTTGAGATTGAAAAAATATCCAAAGGGTATCATCTGCGTTAACGTAAACTAATATTTTGTTTTTAGCACTCTGAAATCTTGTGTTGCAATCTGGTTTTAAAATAGAGAATGGTTGACATCATAGCAATTGTAAGTACCAGCATTGCAATAGTGCCAAATTCTGGCACTATTTGAGTACCAATTATTGTTATCTGAGCGTTATTTGGCCCAAATGGAATGGCAAGAGTTCGACTAGAGGAAGTTGTTCCCGTTTCATTAAATGCTGTTGGTACGCCATCATCTTGTACGACAAAAGGATGATCTTGACCGTTGTTTTTCGAGTCTATCAAAGATCTTGGTAGCGTGATTGAGATTGTTCCGCTACCTGATGGTTGTATTCGTATTGCCAATGATTTTGTATCAGCGTTTGGTATCATTCCTAATACCTTTCCATTTGTTATTTGATATGTTGCATTGTAAGTTTGCCCTTGGATTGTAATTGGCACGATTGGCATAACACCAGTAAACAGAAATGTACTTTTTGCAGTGTTATCTCCACTTCCATAAGTTACATCCACCTCATAAGTACCAGGTGACGTCCATAAACTACCGCCTGCCGTAACTGTTGTAGAATATGTATTATCTGAGTTTGGCGATACTTGACCAAGTAGGACTATGTTTTGTGACGGATCTCTAATGACTATTGCTATTGGAATATTAAGTTGGGCACTTACTGTACCAGATATAGTCATCTGATCACCATCAGAATAGGTTGATTTGTCAGTGGTCACTGTAACTGAAGCTGCGACAGGATTGGTCTGAGCAAAGGCAGAAATGAAGGTCAATGGCGCAATCAATATCATCAACATGATGAAAACAGGATTAACTTTCAATAAATAATCGAAGAGCTGTAGTTATTTAAGATTCTCGATTAATTTTACTAGTTAATATGTTGCATTTTAGTCAGTCATCTGCAATGATTGAGTTTTTTAGATCAACCTAAAGAGATTAAACTAAAACTAGAGAATTACCTATAAAGAAAGAACTGGCTTGAAATCTATCCTTCAGAGGCAGATTTCCCTCCATCAACGTTCATGATCACACCTGAAATCCAACTGGCCTCATCTGACGCCAGATATACTGCAGCGTTAGCCACATCAATTGGCTCTCCGATTCTGTTCAGCGGCTGTCTTTCTTCAAGAACCTTTCTTGCTTCAGGATAGTCAAAATATGGCTTTATCATTCCGGCATTGATTATTCCAGGATTTATGCAATTGCAGCGAATGTTTTTTCTTGCATATTCAATTGCTATTCCTTTGGTAAACATGTTGATTGCAGCTTTTGTAGTGCAATAAACAGTCAAATGCACTTTCGGGATTGCTCTTTCGCTTGATATTGAACCTATGTTTATGATTGCACCTTTTTTATTTTCAAGCATCTTAACAAGCACGGATTTTGTTATCATAAAAGTTCCAAAGAGGTTAGTATTCACTAATGATACCCAGTCTGATTCTTTCATCTCGTGAAAATGAATTGGATCATTGATTGTTCCTGCGTTATTAACAAGAATGTCTATCTTACCATAATGCGCATTTATCTGATCAACTGCCTGAATCACTTGTGATTCGTTTGTGATGTCGCATTGTATAGATACCGTATTTGAGGCATAATTATTTATTGATGATCTAGCCTTTTCCAATTTTTCTCTGTTTCTGCCAATCAAGACAACTTTTGCTCCCTCTTCGACAAATCTTTTTGAGATCTCTAGCCCTATTTCGCTTGATGCACCAGTTACTACTGCTATCTTATCTTTTAATCTCATATGATATATTCAAAACTACAGCTTAAAAAAGTCGTCTTTACTTTACAAACGCAAATATATAGATCCCATCACGACCGCCCCAAATATGACGTGTAGAAATCCTATGTCTTCTTGAGTTTTTGAAGCTCCTGAGTGACAAGGGGCAAGAACGCGCCTACGTCTGTTACTATGCCTAATGCTTGCCATGTTCCTCTGTCCATGAGTTTGGTTACTGTTGGCTGGTTGATATCTACTACAATCACCTTGACATTTGCTGGAAGCATATTTCCAGTAGCTATTGAGTGCAACATTGTTGCAATCATTATGACCATCTTTGCGTCCTTAAGAACCTCTTTGTATTTTCTCTGTGCCACGGTCATATCAGTAATCACATCTGGTAATGGACCATCATCACGCAATGATCCTGCCAAAACAAATGGAATGTTGTTCTTTACACATTCATACATTATACCTCTTGTCAGTGTCTTTTTTTCAACCATTTTTGAGATAGAGCCTGCCTTAAAGACAGAATTTATTGCTTGCATGTGATTTCTATGGCCCCGAATTGCAAGTGTACCATCTTTAACATTCATTCCAAGAGATGTGCCCAAAGTAGAGTATTCTATATCATGAACAGCAAGCGCGTTTCCTGCAAGTACTGCATCAATGAATCCCAGTCGGATTAATGATGCGATTGAATCTGATGCCCCCGTGTGAACTATTGCAGGACCTCCAACAAAAACTATTTTTCCGCCTTGTTTTTTTGTTTTGTAAATATCTTCTGCGACTCTTCGTGCAATGTGTTGAGTTGGCCTTTCACTTGAGCTCCCACTTCCCATGAATTGAAATAGATTGACTCCTTCTCTTGGTCTTTCAGGGGGAGTAATCCTGATTCCCTGTTCTCCTACTACTATCATATCGCCTTTCTTGATTTCACGAATTGGTGTGCAAAAAGCTCGATTTGTTTTAACTACTATGCACTTGTCCATCATCATGTTTTCAACTCTAATCCATTTCTCTTTGTAGAAAATGTCAGTGTGATTATTTGTTGTACTGTAAAAATCATCAGGCATGACCATGTCTTTTTGGGTTGCCTTTAATACCACTTCTTGTTGTATCTTAGAGACTGCACCTTCTCGATAGACAGCTTGGAGAATTTGATTTAGATGCTCCTTTGACTTGCCTTGTATGAGAAGTTTTGCATAACTTTCATCTTTTTTCTTTTTTCCAACTGAAAACTTTTGTACCTGAAACTCCCCCTGTAAATCCATTATTATATCAAAAATTTTAGTAAGTATCATGGAATCAATGAGATGTCCCTTTACCACTATGATATGTTGAAATTTTACCATTTAATGAAAATGAGTGAGCTGCTAATTTAACGTTTAAGACAAATTATAGGCCATACTTGATTAGGTATGCTCTGAAGTTAAGATATGGCGCGTTCTTTTTTGAAGTTTGATTACAAACATAAAAAACAAGAAGCCAAAAAATAACATGTTTGCAACAAATGTAAAGGGATTGTCAAGGGATTCTTGTAAAGTTCCATAGTGAAGCGGATTTACCCACGTTGTACCTGGAGAAAAATAGATTTTCTCCCAGTATGAAAAGGCAGTGATAGAATGCACAAATATGAAATAAATGACAAAAATAATCTTGGTTTTCTTATTTGAGATTTCTTTTACAAACTGCCATAAGCCATAAGACGCAATAAAAATGACTGATATCTCAAGCGGAAGAAGATATCTCTCAAGAGAGAAATCTTTTACGATTGCTAACGTGAAAGCAAATGTACTTGCAAACCAAATTAACAATAACGCCTCTGAGGTGCAGTCTTTAAGTTTGCTAATTCTATACACCACATACCAAAACCCAACAAAGAAAAATATTGTCAATGGTATGCTGGAATATGTGGGTGGATATGTCCAACCAAAATTACCACTCAGATTAAGATTAGGGTTGGAAATTTGTTTTTCTATAAAACTTGGAAAAAGAACATAATGAAAGACTGATACTATAGATTTTATCTGGATGTTATGAATGGACGGATATCCAATATACCAAACATCATGGTTATAGTTATCCATGTCTGTCTTCACTACAGAGATCTCGTTTAGAGGATTCATATAAAATCCAGGCTCTGCCAAAAATAAGCCCAAAAGTGCCATTGAAAAAAATAAGAAGCCCAAGAAACCTGTTTTGACAAGACGTTTTTTCTTAAAAGTAGAACCGTCTTTCTCAGCAGATAATCCTTTGAATAATATAATTCCAAGAAATAGAACTGAGAAAGTTATGGCAAGCATCTTTGAATCTAATGCAAAACCAAATGTAATTGCGCTTAAAACCAAGTATGCGATTTTTGTGCGTCCATTTTTGAAGGTATGAAGCAAAATTAGCAGTGATAACATGACAAAGAAGATGTAGTGCACTTCTACCATTACAGTACGACTATACCACACCCAAAGATTATACGATAAAAAAAGGAGAGAAGTTATTATGCCAACATATCGATTGAAAAATATTTTTCCCACCATAAATGAAAACATGACGGTCAAAGATCCAAAAACGGGGGAGAGTAAACGACCATCTGTCATTTCTTGAATCGATGGACCTTTGTTATGATTATAACAATCCCAATAACACGACCAATTGTAAAAATCTCCTTTGTCCTCATTTGTAAGATACATGGGAAATCCAATCAGGATGTTTCTAACTGGACTATAAGTCAGTCCAAACGCAGGTATGTGAAATAACAGATTGCAATGATCTAGGGATTCCAAACATGAATTGCCAAAGTCGCCTTTTTTTATCAGATCAAAGTAATTTCCGCCCCATCCAAGATAGGTAATTTCGTCTCCATGCCATGGCTGTCCTTCTAGGTTATATGAATAAATGAAAAAAGATCCTAGAAATAATGTGAGAGGTATGACATAATTTGATTTTGCAATTACAAATTGTGTCATCTTCATAGTTTTATCTTCTCCATACTGATTTCAAAATCCAAGCATAACTTAAGTACGTTTTTGACATCCTCAAAAACTGTCAGAGGTTAGGCATTGTTTAAACTGGTAAGGAGACAGGACCTTTGTACTCTGATATACTGTCCTCTCGCAACATTTTTACAATTGTATCTTTATGTTCTACATTTAATCCTCTTACAATTGCTTTTGAAATACCATTTTTATCACACAGTACTACCATGTAACCACTTACATCTGTCAAAACATATCCTCCTGCATCATTTAATATAGCATAAAGATTTTCATCTCCAACTGGTTCCCACACATTTGATCTGTTGTCACGAAGAGCTAATGCAGGCATAGCTTGACCGTTAGAAAGTTTATTTAGATATTCTCTTGCGGTCTTGACTCGTTTTTCACCAATTTTAAGGGCAACAAAATACTGCATGATATAAGTCCACGAACTTGTTATTTATAGGATATCTCATCTAAAATTTCTGTGAGCTCTTTTGATTTTATTTCGCGCCTAGCAGACTCTACAAATTCGTGAAGTTTTTCTTTTGGAAAACCTTCTCCATAATATTTTGCTGCTTGTATTGCCATTTCGAATTTGTCTATTTCATGCAACAAGACAGCTTCCTTCGATGTGCAATTGATATACTCCTTCCATATTGAACAATACTTGTCAAAGAGACGTGGTGGAAGTTTTGATAAAATCTCTTCCATTACCTGATTTTCCACATTTTTCTTGTTTTCTTTTTGAATCTCTCCGGGCATAAAATCACCTATTATTGATTCGGCAAGGTCGTGGAGTAAGGCCATCTTCATTATTCTTTCAGTATTAAGATTGCCTACATTATCTGAAAATATCATGGCCATAACAGCAGTACCATACGAATGGTCTGCCACGGATTCGGGATCTTGTATTCCTATTTTTTCTTTCCACCCTTTCCTTGGAATTTTCTTTAGTTCAGATGCAATATAGAAAAAATCAAACAACATATTCTTTGCATATAATCAAATGCCCACTAGTTTTAGGTTTTTGTTTAAAAAACGACTTGCTAGTACGATCAAGATAAAAATGACAAGGCTAACCAACATCTATTGGCAAAAATATATACAAAGACAGGGGATGATGGAACTACCGGACTTGTAGGCGGAGGCAGAATAAAGAAATCTAGTCAGCGCATTATTGCATATGGTACAGTCGATGAACTAAATTCTGCCATTGGCATATCTCTATCGTCCACACTGGATTCAGATATAGCTGACCTTCTCACAAAAATACAAAATGATCTTTTTGTAGTAGGCTCAGATCTTGCAAATCCTGTTTTGAGTGATTCGTCCAGTAGAGTCACAGACGAAATGGTCATTTACCTCGAGAATCAAATAGACAAATTGGAGTCTGACCTTTACCCAATAACATACTTTATACTGCCCGGAGGAGATCATATTGCCTCTCAAGTACACCTAGCCAGATCCATTTGCCGAAGAGCTGAAGTAAATATTGTAGAGCTTGAAGAAAAAGAACCGATTAACAAAGTTTGTCAGGTCTATGTTAACAGATTGTCAGATCTCCTCTTTGTAATAGCTAGAACAATAAATAAACGAAAAAAGATCAAAGACATTGCTTGGAAAAAATAAAACAGACACACTTTAATTCCCCCGGAATTGGATGATCGAATGTGCCACCGTAGCTCAGCCCGGGAGAGCACTCGGCTGAAGACCGAGCTGTCGCGCGTTCAAGTCCCGCCGGTGGCACCACATAGTTTAAAATAATTTGAATCCTAATTAGCTCTGCCACTTAGGGTCAAACGTTTGTGTTGCCTGTATGCCAGATAGTTTGTAATCAAAAGCAAAACTTGTAAAACATATCCGCCTGTAATTAAGACTAGTGCATTGTAGAGAGGATGTAATGTTGTCATTATTTCAATATGTTTGTAAAATGAACTGTTTCCAACTATAACGATTCCAGATATTACAAAGTTTGGAATGTAAACATGTTTGTAATTTTTTGCTGTCAAGACTGTAAGAGAGATAAAACAGCCTTCTAACAGAAAGGCTTGTGGAATAAACTTAGGATCCCCTAGTGGAATTCCTAAAACTCCTACGACAGAAACGGCGGCAAGAATTATCGTTGCACTTTTCTGCATTTTATTCATTAGTACCTAAAAGAATGACCCATTCTTAATAAAAATACTCGTTGTTTTCAAATTCTGTAGATGATACCATGTTAAATATATGGCAAGTACGTGACATAACTATAATGAGGACAAAATTATGAGTACGCCTACAAATATAAATAATTATTGCAAAAAAATACTCGACCTCGATCCACAGATCAGGTTTGCCGGAAAAATTGTTAACGATCAGCTAGTCTCATCTGCAAGAAAAGATGGTGTTATCCCACTTCTTGACAAGCAACTCTCGGATCTAGCGCATCATCAGGTTCTTGTAAAAGCTATGATGGATAAAATGTTTACAGATAAGATGGGCAAAACAGACTGGGTCGTAGAATCAAAAGGTAAAGTGAAACTATTGACCATATTTCAAGAAGATGGAATACTCATAATATCAACAGAGCCCTCATCGGATCATCATTCAATAATTGAAAAGATAAAAAAGATGAAAATGTGAATTTATTCGTGATTTGCATCTAGCACAAAGATGATTCACGGTAAGCAATTTTTTCCCTTTAATACCATATGAGACAAGTTTAAAAGCATGATATGTATTGTTGGTTAATCGTCGCAATGACCAAGGAAAAGAAAAAAGAGACAAAAAAACCTACAAGAAAGGAGATCAAAAAGAAAGATATTCCAAAAGTAAAGCCAAAAGAGAAAACCAAGCTTAAGGAAGACATTGTAGAGGAAGATTCAGGAATAATTGTCGTGGAGGATGATACTGACGTAGATAAAGAGGCAGAATTAGAAGCTAGGAAGGCATATCTTGAAGAAGCTCGATCCCAAGAAGCAAGTGACGATTAAGTTCAATTCTAATTTCTTCATATAGATCATAAACACTTATCCATAATAGTGCGATTAAAAAGCCATGAGAGCTTTGTGCTTGATTACAGTCAAGCCAGGAAAGGTAGACAACGTTATAAAGATATTACAAAAAATACGAAAAATCGTTAAAGAAATCATGATTGTCACAGGAAGAGCAGACATTATAGTGGTATTACAAGGCACTATTGATGAGATAAACAACATGGTGATAGATTTCAAGAAAATAAAGGAAATCGTATCAACAGAAACCCTGATTGAAGTGGAGGTTGATTTAGGTTGGTCAAAGCCGTAGTACTCGTTAAATCTCCTAAAAAGCTGATCGCCGCAAGGCTACGCATGGTAAAGTCAGTTTATGACTCTTTTGCCGTAAGTGGTCAATTTGACGCCGTAGCCCTAATTGACGTAAAAGAGCTGGCCGAGATCAAGGAAGTCACTACAGAGATTCAGAACATACGAGGCGTGGAAAGAACAGAAACCATGGTTCAAGTGGTATAGCATAACGGTTTTAACATTGTAGTCTTTAATTGTCATATGAACATAAAACATCTTGGAAGCGTAATAATAGCGGTTTCCAACCTGGAAAAATCCATCAAGTATTATAGTGAGATAATAGGTTTGCCCATAAAAAACAACAGAGGCGATTGGGCAGAATTGGGAAGAGACGGTGCCACCGTGATACTGCATCCTGCCTCGCGGCCAATCAATACTGGAACATCCATTGAAAATGGCATTGTAATAGGTCTTATTGTAGGAGACATAGAATCTGCAGTACAAGAACTCAGATCAAGTAATGTTACAATATATCGAGAAATTACCGCACATAAGGCAGGAAAGAACTGCATAGTTCTTGATCCAGACAAGTATATGATATCTTTGTTTGAACCGTCAGCTGAAGGCGGTCCGCGACAAGCAAGAGGCTTTCATGGCTTTGCGCCAGTCTAAATTACTTTTTTAATTTTTGCAATAATTTTTGCAATTGTGCCTACGGTTACATTTTTGTTTATCGAGACGTAGTAGATTCCTTCTTTACTTTGGAAAACTACTAGGGTTATCTTATCATGTTTGAAGATGGCATAGTTCATCTTCCCTATTGCAATATCTATTTTGTTACGCATGTTAAACATGGTAGACACCAAAAAGAATTCATTTCTTGCAGATTCGGATTTCAAAAGAATGTTAGTTCCAGGTTTAATTATTCCAGTTAACGTCCTTCCATATTCATTTACAAGTCCAACATATCTAATCGAAGGAGACAGACCTATGATTTGCTGACACTTCTTCTTATATTTGGAAATTTCTTCGTTCCATTTTTGATTTGGTGTTTTGTTCACAAGAATCGTAATGTGTTATGGCTTTATAAAGTTCGAGCTAATTTTTCTTTTCCTTGTTTTTGCCAGCCTTCAGAACAGAATTTTCCTGTCGTAGTCTTTCATTTTCTTCTTGTAATGTCTCAACTGCTTGCACTTTTGTATGCATTGGATGTCCTGGCATGAACCGATTTGGAGATAGATTAAACAGGCCAGAAGCATAATGCTGGAACATTGCGTGGTGACCATCCAATCGTCCTATCATGGCATCTTTATCACGTACTATAACATCCTTGATTTTACTGACGTTTGATATGCCAAGCAAGGGGTTTACTTGCGGCGGGAGCCTTGGAAAAGCAAAAGGAGAGGTAATCATGTCAAACGGTTGATTGTACAAATCTAGTATTCTTTTAGTATTGATATAATCCCACACGAAAGCAAGTCAAGTCTGACCCTTATTTCATGGTTACGCACAAAATCGTTCGTTAGATAACCTGGGATGTCAAGTGGCAGTCATTTTTTATCAAATTACATTGATCGCAGATCCTTATAGAACGGCCAGATCGAGATAAAAGAAATGTCAAAAATAATATCCATGAACTGTATAAAATGTAAAAAAAATATAGTTTCAACAGATTTGTATAAAATTGTAATGTATATTATTGATCAAAAGTTTACCGATCATCATTACGAACATGTTGAATGTCCGGACAAATTTACTGTCTAAACATGTAACGCGTAAACATCATAGATTTTCCCAGTCTCCTTGTCATGGTACATCCATTGATTTCCATGCCATTCCATTTTTTTGAACAAGTCCTTCAAAGAGGGATGTAACTTTTCGTAAACATCTTTTCCAATTAAGATCTGGTTTGGTCTTGCTAACGCTGTAATCTTTGCGGCTATACTTACTGCAGGGCCTAAAATATCTACATGCGATCTAATTTTATCTGATCCATATCGCACAATAGCATTTTCTCCAAAGTCCATCCCTACTTTTACACGCAATTCGGGATAATCATACTCGCTTAGAATCGGGTTGATCCCTCTTTCTATTACATCAATCATGGTTTTTGCGCAATTTACTGCATTATCAGAAACAACAAGGGGATTTTCTTCTGCAACAAAGTATCCAATCACAGCATCTCCAACATACTTGAGTACGTATCCTCCATAATTTTTTATCACATATCTCATTTCTTGTGAGAAAGAACTTATGATTATTCCTAGTTTTTCAGCTGGAAGTGTCAGAGACATTTCTGTCGAACCTACAAGATCTACAAACATTACTATCATATGCTGTCTCTGCGAGACATGATTACGGAGAAACTGATCAGATTCATCGACCAGATAACCATATTCGTATCCTTTTTTGAGCGAGCCCCAGACCCTTTTCTGTGTCTCTTTTATTAGAGATTCAGTATCAAGGCATCCGGTTCGACCTCCACTTAACATCATGTCTACTATGCTATTGGTAGAGATTTTCTCATCAGGAGGGGATTCTGGCGTTTCACTCATTTGCTATCATCACTCCAATGGAAAATTGACTCCGCATACTGGACATTGACCTCTTTCTCCCTTGTATTTTATATCAAAGTATTGCACAATTTCTACGTCACAATTCCAACAGATTATTTTTTTAAACGAGGGTTTTGCCATCTTCTCGTACGACTAAAGTTGCGCCCAATTGATATTTAAACTACCTATCAATTTTATTTAAGAGGAACAAAGAAAAAGTGTGCAAATTCCATCAAACTTGGCCGATCCGTTTGTAAAATCCATGTCAGAGAAAGGCGAAGAAATACGCGCTTTATTTCTTGAACATATCAAGAACGCGGTCATAAAGGTACCAGTAAAGGTGATGCTTGGAGATGGAACTGTCTCAGACCAGGAATCCTTTGATCCAGGAAAAGCAAGACAGTTTTACGACTACATCCTAAGAAGACTGCCAGATTGGGCGCATGATGGCATATCAGTCACAACCGACCAAGACCTAAGACGCAGTTTTATCAAATTTGAGGTAAAAGAGAATAACTATGTCTTGTCTGCGCACATGTCACTTCAATATCATGCCTTACTCTTTTACAAACTGGACCACAAAGTAATTGACATACAAAAGGAATTATCTGAAATAAGTAACAAAATAAAGGAACTTCAGCAAAGTATGGCGCCACAGAGCGATAAAATAATAGAAGAAAAGATGAGGCAGAAGGGATATGAAAACATGGATCAGCAAAAACTCTTTGAGGTGCTCTTTGAGCATGATGACTTGACACAAGAGCTGGCAAAACATCTACAATCAAACCAAGAAAAAATCAACAAGTTAATTGAAAGACAGAATTTTCTTTTCAAGGAATTAGACCATATGTTGCTTGAAGTGTATCATACAACTCCTGTGATGATCGATGAGATGAAAATGATTGCTGCAGAAGAAGGCTGTCTATGTGTCTTCAATTTAGAGCATTTGAAAAATAATTCAAGAGAAGGAAATCTAGATCCAGCAAGAATGACAGCTATGGTAAAAGATAATTTGTCGAAGCGAATGGATGAGATCAAAAGTGCGTTAAAAATTTAAAAATTGTTTATATCCTAGTCTTTTTTATTTATTGATACTTTTAGTCAAGGGGTCATGGAACTGATACGAGACGCCACATAGATTTGGGGAGTTGACGTCAAGCGACCCCTTGACTTCTTAGATCTGAGATCTGATCCAAATGATATTTAGCCTTTTCCAGATCGCTGAAAATATTAGAAAAAAAGAAAATAGACACACAATTTTTGCATGAATTGTGTCTAAAAATCAAAAATGCTCAACGTTTTTTGTCTTTCACTATTTAAAAAACCAGATATACCGCAACTAGTGTGAAGAGAATATTGAATTTAACTTATGAGGATATTGTAAAATCGCAAAAGATCCAAGGAAGAGTAATTCGCAGTACACCGCTGGAACTGTCTAGTACTTTTAGTCACATGACAGGTTCTCAAGTTTATCTGAAATCAGAATGCTTGCAAAAAACCGGCTCGTTCAAAGTTCGTGGGGCATACGCAAAGATTGCTACTTTGACAGCAGAAGAAAAAAGAAAAGGAGTCATTGCAGCGTCGGCTGGAAATCACGCTCAAGGTGTTGCATTTGCATCAGCATTAGAAAAAATCCCATGCACAATTGTAATGCCTATCACTGCCTCACCTGCAAAGGTATCAGCAACTAGATCATATGGTGCAAATGTTGTACTATATGGCACAATCTATGACGAATCATGGTCCAAAGCACAAGAACTATCAAAGAAAACGGGTGCCACAATAATACATGCGTTTGATGATGAAACTGTTATCGCAGCACAAGGAGTAATAGGTCTTGAAATAATGCATGATCTTCCAAATGTTGACGAGATCTACGTTCCAATAGGAGGAGGTGGTCTTGCAGCTGGAATTTTGAAAGCAGTCAAGTCAAAAAAACCCCATGTCAAAGTCATTGGCGTCCAATCATCTGCGTTTCCAGCTATGAAGAAATCCTTTGACTCTGGCAAACTTGAAGCGGTGAGAGGACAAAGAACAATTGCAGACGGCATCTCTGTAAAAAAACCTGGCGAATCCACATTTAAGATAATTGACGAGTTGATTGATGATATAGTTCTAGTAGATGATTCACAGATTGTCAAAGCCATGTTTCTTTTAATGGAGAGGGCTAAAATGGTAGTAGAACCAGCAGGAGCAGTAAGTCTTGCATATCTTCTTGACAAAAAGCCCATCAAAGGAAAGAACGTGGTACCAATACTGTCGGGAGGTAATGTCGACATGTACTTGCTTGGTCAGATAGTTGCCAAAGGTCTAACAGAGATGAGAAGGATGGTCAAGATCTTCATAGTACTCACTGACAAACCAGGTGCCCTAAAGGAAGTGATAGATGTAATATCGTCCCTAAGCGTGAACATAGTTGAGGTGGTTCATGACAGATTAAGCTCAAACATTCCAGCAGGCACTGCTGGTGTAACTTTGAGCCTAGAAACTGAGAATCCCAGACATGCAGAACGCCTCATAGCAAATCTAAAACAAAGAAATATCGTGTTCA
>JASHNR010000031.1 GCA_030041535.1 Nitrosopumilaceae archaeon
ACGCTCTTGCCGTCTGTTACCTTGAAGGCATAGACAACGGAGCCCTGTACCACTGCAAGATGTCCAGATATCACTTGTCCTCCAGTTACCTGACCTGCAGCAGTTGTTGCAGCAGTTGTAAATGAGGTCTTCACACTAGATAGTATCATCTGTGGAAGGTTGATTGAACCCTGTATTGGTGTTGGACCCGAACCTGAGCTAGTTTGTGCATATGCAAGTGAGCCGCCTATTGAGGCAATCACTGCAACGCCCACAATCATTGCAAGCAGTTTCTGATGGGTCTTTAGTTCTTGTATGTTCATTGCACTATACCATAGGTTGCTCAATTTATAATGGATTGCTATACCTTGTTCGTTAACAAGGTTAGTGATCCCATTTCATGAGAGTGAGAAAGTGTCTGTACTGTCTCATGTTCTCATCTCTCGCACATCTTGAAATCTTCTTGGCGTTAAAATATCCCTACTATGTCTACTCCTTCATGGATGATGCGGAGTCATGGTACAAACAAGGCAATGATATGATGATACAGGAAAAAAATGAAGATGCTATAGTAGCATACGACAAGGCAATTGAACTAGATCCCGCTCACATAAGCGCATGGAATAACAAAGGAATAGCAATGTTCAGACTGAAAAGATATGAAGATGCAATCAGTTGCTATGATAAAACAATTGATCTGAATCCTAATCATGCTAATGCATGGTACAACAAGGCAAAGGCACTAAGGGGTCTGGGTCAATCCTATCTTGACAAAGCTAACGAGGATCGTGTGGCCGCTGCAAAATTGATCAATCAATCACTTGCCCTATTTGATTCTGCAGACAAATGTTATGCACAGGGAGAAGTTCTTTCAGGCGAAAAAAAATGATTTGATATTTTATTGCCCCACTGCTCTGAAAACAGCCTCTCTTATTTCTGTTGATCTCTGAAAAAGTGTCTGTGCTATCTCGTCTATCTCGCTTCCACTTGGTTTTTTGCCAGAATGAACTACAAAATAATATGTTTCAAACTTGCCAACTATGGAACCATGTGTGTATCCATAGACATATTCTGATTCGTTTTTTATCTGAAAAATTCCGCTAAACTCTGGCAGGCGAAGATTGGCGATAATGCCTGGAATCTTGGCTATTTCTTCATCTATCATTGTTTTTAGCACAATTCTGTCTTTTTCTTTGAGTGCCACATTTGTCAGCTTTGTCAGCTCCATAAAAGCGATAACATCGGGTACAAACTGTGCATAAATCGGTTGCAACCAATTGCTTTGGCATACATCAACTTTTAAAAGACCATATACAAAATAAAAATAGCCAAAATGGAAGCTATAATTCTTGGATTCCTAAATTCCATATATCTGCAGATACCAGGTATGGGTCAAAGCCAACTTGGTAGCGCTAATCCATGGGTGAAAGGATTGATTCCATCTGCATTTGGAATTATTGGTATAGCAATTATGCTAAACCTGTTCAATGCAGCAATAAGAAAAAAAATGGTGGACCAAGACAAGCTAAAAAGATTGATGAAAGAGACAAGGTCATGGCAGAAAGATAGAATGGCGGCATTCCGGGCAAAGGATCAAGAAAAGATTGACCAGATAAACAAAAAATCGGCATACATGAACAAGCTAAACATGGAAATCATGCAGTTAAACATGAGGCCTATGGCTTTTACGTTCATTCCGTTCTTGCTCATCTTTTATTTCCTACTACCTCACATGTTCTCATATACCGTTGTCGAATCCCCTATTCCTCTCAACGTGTTTCCGGGCAACTTTTTCCACCTTACATGTTCTGCTGATGATGTAAAAAATGAAGCCAAGAGTCACTGTGCCCATCAAAACGACATGTATTTCTGGGGGTGGTATTTCCTCTCATCTATTTCTATGAGCGGAATAATAATGCGGGTGACAAAGACAACCTCAAATCTTGACTGATCGCAACTTTCTAGCATGTTTTCAAAATCAGCTAATTTGTTGAATACTAATAACAAAAGCTGATGAATATCTATCACTTTGTAATTAAGGATGACAATATGAGTAAATTAAGATCTAATTTTGGTGAGGCCTTTACCAGAAGAATATTGATTCCTCATTGGTTGGAGATAGCATCAGGTATATTTGTAGGACTAAGCTTGGTTCTTATCTTTGCAGCAAAAATACCAGCAAACTAGAACTGTTCCGTCTTAAAACATCTTTGGATGACATCTAAGATCTACAAGGAATCCATTAAATGTCAGAGTCTGTAACTCTTGATCATTGGACCAGAGCGCGTTAAAAGACAAGATAAAAAAATGGCTAGAGACAGAAGATTTTGCGGTATCTGAGAGGACTGAAGAAGCCTCTGACTTTCATCTTGTTATTTCTAATCTTCATGGCAAGGGGACATTTGCAGATATTGTCAAGCTAAAAAACAAAGATTTCGTCATATTGGGTAGCGCGTTGCAGAACCCCAAGGAATTTTTGCAATTACTATCTACAATGCCCGAAAAGGAGAGATCTGATTTTTTTAATCATATTCAAAGAGAGTTGTTAAAGTTTAAGGTTGACCATGAATTCCACCCAAACAAACTCATGCCAGAAAGCATGATAGTTCGAGATACTATCTACGAAGAAGATATCACAAGAACTACATTTATGCAATGTCTGAAGAGAGTAAAATTTGCCTCTTTATTTTTACTGTGGTCAATTGGGCACAAGTTCTCCCCTGATTCAATGCAGTCTTCTACGCCCCATCCGTCATCAACATCCATCTCTAGAACGCCTTATGGCTGAATCAGGGTTTTTCATCAATTCCGCAAGTATATGTGCCATATTTTCCTTCAAGACCTGCTGCCCTGGTAATATCTGATGCTGATGAAGGATCATTTTGAATTGTTAGGCGGCAGCCAAAGTCTGTCTCAGGATAATCCTTGTTAATCTTGTCAGTCAGGGAAACAGCAGCATCAACAGACGAGCTTGTTGGATGAGGTTTATCAAAAAAAGAATGTCCAATGGTTTCTGGTATCACTATGAGAAGAACAATACATACTGCAAACATATTGATCGATTTTCTTCTTTTTGAGTCCAAATCCATACATTAAAAATTATTTATCATATATTAACTAAAATTATGATTTTCAATTCTTGACACAATATTCACTCTTCACTTGCTTGTCTCTTGATACATTCGTCATATCTCTGGCAAGTGTCACGGTATGATTCTTCTGCAGCCATCACTGCGGCATCTATCTGAACCTTGCTTTCTGCTGCATCATGGAGCTCAAAAAATCCTTTTTCAGCATTGTCTTCTAGCACATTTACTATTTCGCTTGCACTGGCAGTAGCTAGTCTTACCAGTCCTGATACAATCATGTGGTTTTGTGCGCTTGCAAGAGCATTTGAGAATGCAAAATCGGCGTTTTCTTGTTGGTAATATAGCTCATGAAGCCTCTCGGTAGACTTGACTAGGGCATTGTATTCATCCTCGCAGTACATAACAAAACCAATATCCATAAACCGGCTCTTATCTTTTTGATTCCATAATGCTGGGCTTTATGGTAGCAGAGGGTAGCCAAATTTGTTTTTTTTGACTTGAAGTGTATTGATTTATCAATTTTGTTGCTTAAATAGAAAATTTGTAAGACATGTATGAAATGCCATACGAAGAAATCTATTTTCAAAGGCTAAAGGAAGAAGACCCTGAAGAATACATCGACATAACAAATCAATAAATGTAAAGGATGAACCCAACGTGGCCGGTTTCATGTTTTTATACTTTTTTTGCTAGATCTTGCTTTGCGTAGGTCTTGTAAAAATTACTAGTGATAAAATAGATGCTGTCAGGGCAAGCAAAGTTGTTGTACCAAATTCTGGCACAGTGCTCTTTGACATGGTTTCAGTAGAGTTTGAAATTGAAAATTTCTGTATGCTTGGATAATTATACGACGCATCTGAGACATATACATCTCCTGCGGAATCAACAGCAATACCTGATGGGGCCCCAAACTGTCCATTGTCTGTGCCAGAAGATCCAAATTTTGTAATAAACTGACCAGAACTTGTAAATTTCTCTACCCTTGAGTTTCCAGTATCTGACACATATACATCACCAACCGAGTCAACAGCTACGCCTTGTGGTGAATCAAACTGTCCATCGCCTGTACCAGTAGAGCCCCACTTGTTGATAAACTGGCCATCACTTGTAAATTCCTCGATGCGGTCATTGCTTGTATCTGCCACATACACATGTCCGGCACTGTCAATTGCGATACCAGTTGGAGAATCAAACTGACCACTGTCATTTCCAAGTGAGCCCCACTTTGCTATGGCCTGTCCATCATTTGAAAATTTTGCTACCACATTTTTTGTCGGATCAGAAAAATAAATATTACCAGAAGGATCTATTGCTATGCGAACTGGATAATACTGCACAAGATCAAACTGTTGAATGTAATTGCCAGAGCCATTAAACTCTTCGATTCTGTTATTTGATTGGTCGGCCACATACACATTTCCCTGTACATCAATAGCTATGCTTGTGGGCAAGTCGAACTGACCATTCCCACTCCCGTATG
This sequence comes from Nitrosopumilaceae archaeon, assembly GCA_030041535.1. GTDB lineage: Archaea > Thermoproteota > Nitrososphaeria > Nitrososphaerales > Nitrosopumilaceae > Nitrosotalea. The sequence continues at coordinate 4,549 of JASHNR010000031.1, forward strand.
TTCCCCACGTTGCAAGGAATTTACCATTGTTTGAAAACTTTTCAATTCGATTATTGTTCGTGTCAGCCACATACACATTTCCTGCGGAGTCAAGAGCTATGCTTGCAGGTACGTTTAACATACCATCATAATTTCCAAGAGTTCCCCACTTTGCCACAAACGAGTATGTTTCATCTGCAAATGCTAGCGGAAAACTGGCATAACTTGTATATCCTAACACTACGGCAAAAATACCTGAAAATATAATTATTGTCGCTCTTTTGGACTCCATTTTTTCCAAGCTCTGTCTTTTCACTTCCATATTTAAGATCACCGCGTGATCCCAAACATGAAATTTTGCAGAACTATGAAGTTTTAGTTATTTTGCACTGACCTGAGATCCCTTTTATTGCCAGATAGTATGCATAAACCAAAATTGCAATTGAAACCAGTCTCAGCGGTATCTCATATTGTGTAAGAAACGCGGTGGCAGTATTACCAGCTGCCCCAAATGTAGAAGCAATCACAAATCCTAGCGAGCCACAACTGCATGCTCCGGCACTAGCTCCGATCACAGTTCCAAGAAAGCCACTTCCTGATTTTTTCACGCTATCACCTAACGAACGAATTCGGTATATGCCAAGACTAGTAACAAGACCTGAGAGAGATGTGACTATTACTATGAGAATAAAATTTAAAATTTCACTTTCTGGCACATATAACAAAAATTCTGGCTCAAAGAAAAGGAACTGTGACATGTATGACAAGAAAAGAAACAATCCGACAAAAATGCTAATTGCCAGTGTGAAATATGTAACATTTGAAAAAACTAATTTTAATGCCTGCTTTTGCATCAAAGTATACTCTCTTAGGAATTATTTAATCTAAACCACAAATTAATTCATGCAAATTATGTAGAAATTCTGAGAAATACCTGTCATATGTTAATCCTTTGATCGTGGTGGTTGTAAATGGGTTAAAATATAGACTATCGTTATAGCGACTAGAGAACCCGCAAGATGGCCAAAAAAATAAGCAAGGACGGAGGCAAAAAGATACCTGACAACAAGGGATCAAAAAACAAGAACAAACTAATTGCAATAGGGATTATTGTCGCAATAGGTGCAGGTGTAGCATATTATCTTCACGAGTCAGACAATACGGTCGACGCCAATTTTGCAGCAATTGACGGAATTCCTTGTGAGACACAAGAGTACACTACTTTTCATATACATGCACATCTTGACGTCTTTGTTAGCGGCCAACACGTTACGGTGCCTCAATATGTTGGAATAATGAGCAATGGAGATCCAAATAACCCCCAGTTTGTCTGTCTATATTGGCTTCACACTCATGACAATACTGGCATAATGCATATCGAGTCTCCCCAACAAACCAACTTTAGCTTGGCTCAATTTCTTGATATATGGAAAAAGACAAACACAGGTGCACCTCCTGATGGAGAACCAATAATCTTTGTAAACGGACAAGAGGTATCTACAAATCTAGAAAACACAACACTCAATGCACATGATGAAATAGCAATTGTATATGGTACTACACCGCCAAACATACCGTCATTCTATCAATTTCCAGAAGGTCTCTGATTTTTAGTTTTATAAAATGGGATTTACAGGAAATCCTCACGTTCTATCAAAATAAATTAAATTCAAATTGAGCTTGGTTGAAGAAAATCAGACATGTTAAGATGTTTTTTAATTTTTTCTTGTTTTATCTTCTAGCCAGTTTTTCAAACCCGCATCTGGTGCATACAAATTTCTTCCCTATGTCAAAAAGAATTCCGCTACATTTTGAACATTTTTTCATTTTATATCTCTTAAACCACCAAAATAAAAAGTATAGAGTCAGATGCAGAATTTAGATTTGACTCATCCTTAAATCCGAATGGATCATGGTGGATTAAGACAAAAATAAACGCACTTTGCATATGATGATTCAAACTTTTGTTTTAATAAAAATCGTATATTTTTCTTGTTTTTTCATACTTTATCTACCTGTATCGTTTTAGAAGATCATGAAAGCAAAGTTCAAGACAACATGTTCTGAGTGCAACGCTGAAATCAGTGCAGGTAATGAAATCGCAAAGACTCCATCAGGAAAATGGGTTCACAAGCATTGTGCTCCAGAATCAGATGAATTGCCATAAGGTGTATGAAAACAGATTTGGATCCAGTATAGTTCCTAGGTGCAGGAATATACTCCATACTGTCCCTGGATTCCAGCTGCCCTGCTTACATTTGTGGCAGTTGTATCGTTTTTGAGAACCAAATGGCATCGCATACTGTCATTCACATACATACTGTGTTGTTTATCAGTTAGTGAAAGAGCGGCATCAATAGAAGAAGTGGGTGAGTGTCTCTGCGTATCAAAATAAAAATGAGCAACAAGTTCTGGTACTGCTATCATTAACACAACCAAGATAGCAAACATGTTTATCTTTTTTTTCTGTCTAGTATCCAATCGGTCTCTGATCTTAAATGAACATTATATTAAGATACAAGATGATTGTACCTGTTTGTTAATTTTATAAAGAATAAAAAATTGGCTAATCCTACCCACGTAGGATTACAGCCAAGTTTCATGCTTCAATCAAGCTTCCATGCATTATAACATCAAATACAACGGGGTTTCGAGGCTCTTGCCCTAATTGTGAAACCGATTGGCCAGAATCATGATGTTATTATTTTATTCTCTCAAACTCACTCCAAATAGAGTCTATCCTGTCTCTTAGTATCTTGACATCAATTTTTTCCATAAAATCTCTTTCAACTCTATATCCCATTACTTCATTTGTACTATAATCTGGATCTGTAAGGCTTCCCTCAACATGTGGTATGGCACCTGATTTCCACTCTCTCATCTCAAACAACCATACTGGGTCATCCAAATTTGAAAAATCAATATCATCATGACCTATGAATAACATATGACATTTAGGAAGATTCTCGTATATCTTTTCATAAGCAATCATTTGTGCTTTTGAGATGGCCATTCTATCATCATGAAATATTTTAAGTTCAAAAATCATAAATCCGCCATGATGTTCAATCAACCAATCAACATCTGTTCCACCTGATGTTTTCATACGCCTCGATATCAAATTTCCAAGAACTTCTCTTGTTTTTGCAAACAGGAGGGGATTTACTATTTTGTGCTTTGGTCCGTCTAGTTCATCCTTGATATAATTTGTCCTATGAGATCTCGATTCATTGGTAGTCTCTTTGGAACTAATGATATCTGCAAGGCTCGATCTGGCATCAGAAACCATGTTGGAAATTAAATCCATCTACTTTATAGATCCACGAAATCAATTTTTTGAAACAAACAGCTGGTCATACGCATACTTGAGAAAATGAGGACATGTATTTTGCCTTTGATCTCCGCATATATTCTAAAAATTCAGTGTAGTGCAGTGTATACTTACCAAGATTTATGCTAAATTGACCTAGGATACGCGTGGTCGAAATTAAGGTAAGGTTGCAGATTAACACATCACAAGAAAGAGTATGGGGTATAATATCTAACATTGATAACGACCCAGATTTTTGGCGAGGAATTACATCTGTCAGAAATATCTCCAGAGATGGAAATGTAATCACTCGTGAAATAGTATTAGGCACAACCAACAAATGTATTCAGAGGTTAGTTATTTATCCAAAAGAAGAAATTAGCATAAGATGGATTAAAGGAGTAATAACGGGAACAAAAACAATCCTACTAACTCCAATAGGACACGCAACACTTCTTGAAGTTCAAATGAACTATAAATTTTCAAGCGTAGGTAATCTTGCCTCTAAAAGACTAGCAACTCTTTTCCAAAATGAAGCAGAGCTTGCAGTTGAACTGATAAAAGAAAAATCAGAATGGCATGAGCGTCATATTCCTATGAAGACCAAAAAATCATGGGCGGTGTAATTATGGCAAAAACAAACAAGACTAAACAAGTCTTTCTTGATGATTCCTATCCTGAAAATATATCGCCAGAAAAAATGGATGAAGTTTTAGATGCGACATCACCAAAATGTCCCATCTCAGGATGTCAAGGGGAACCAATAATCACCGATACTTCATCTGGGGAGATAATTTGCGGTTCTTGTGGACGTGTTCTCCTTGAAAAATCAATAGATCCAAATCCTGAGCACATCTCTGATGCAACAGAGTTTGTCTCAAAGACAAGAACTGGACCGGAACAATCGCTTACCATGTATGATATGGGAATGATGACCGTTATCTCCAATAAAGATGCAATGGGCAATTCGTTGTCTAGCTATATGAAAAATACTTTTGGCAGATTGAAGATACTTAACAGCAGAAGTAGGACCGCATCATCTAACAGGACATTGAGATCGGCTCTATTGCTTCTTTATTCTCTCAAAACAAAATTGGGGCTTCCCGACTCGACAGCCGAGAATGCTGCATATCTTTACCGTAAAGCTATGCAAAAGAGAATTACAGTAGGGCGTAGTGCAAAAGGTCTAATGTGTGCATCTCTTTATCTGGCATGCCGACAGACTGCAATTCCTCGTTCTCTTTCTGATGTGTCTCAGGCAGCAAATGTAAGCAAGAAGGAGGTCAGTAGGGCTTGTAGAAATCTAATTGAAAATCTTGAAATGTCTTTGGGTCCATGTAATGCCTCAGAATTTGTTACCAAAATAGCAAATGAAGCAAATATCAGCGAAAAGACACGAAGGGATGCATTAAGGACTCTTGCACAGTTGGCTCAAAAAGGAACCTCTGCAGGTAAGAATCCTATGGCGCTGGCTGCTGCAACACTTTACTTGGCGTGCCTTTTAAACGGGGAGAAAAAAACACAATCCGAGGTAGCAAAAGCTTCGGGTATAACTGCTGTGACTATAAGAAATCGATATTCTGCATTAAAAAAAGAGCTTGGGCTTGAAACTAATGAAAATCTAGAAAATCTAAACTAAAATTAGTTTTTGATACCGTCCTTCCGCCTAATACCAAAAGAGTATTTTGTAGAATTACTTGTTAGACATTTAATTTAACCAAGAGATCTGGAATGTTTCTGAGTATGGGGTCGTTCTCCTGAATATTTTCTTCTCATGTGTCCAGAAGGTCTTCCGTACAATAATTCAAGAAACCATGCCTCGTGCTCTATCTCTTCTCTTAGTATATCTTTTGCAACATCGTATGTTGCAGGATCTTTACCATGTGTCATCTTGCATATCTTATTCCAGTTTACAATTGCTCCTTGTTCTGCCTTTAGACATTTTTCAAGTATTGCCTTGGTGTCAGTTGGGTTTGTCGGCAGTTGCAAAAACTCGCATCCCGACATCTTGATAAAGTCTTGGGCATTAATTGGTAAAGTTCCTCCTAATTCATAAATTCTTGAAAGGCATGATTCAAAGTGACTTAGATCTTCTAGTCTTGCATCCTCTATTACTCCTTTCAATCCCTCACCTTCCATTCCTGTACAGTGGGCTCTAAGATTTGTAAAATAGTAATAAGCAGTAAACTCAACTGACGCGTTGTAGACTAGTGCATTGATCAACTCCTTTGTGTTTATGCCATTCTGTTCTAGGATTTTGACGCCAACAACGTTTAATTCTTTTTTCGTCACAGGTACGATTCATGTTTGCTGGAAAATATAAAGAGATCGCTTGGGATTAAGTTTATAATAGTTAGATAACTAATCATTAGGTGTCTATTGAATGACAAAATATGATTTTGAATCTAGTGTGGGATTTGTAGTAAACAATACCGCAAAGGCATTTCAAAAAACTCTAGATTTCGAACTTAGAAGGAACGTGGGAGTAACACTTAGTCAGTGGCGTGTAGTCGCATCTCTGGTACAACAACCAGGTTTGACTCAGAAGGAAATTGCAGACAAAGTGGGAGTTGAAGGTGCTACACTTGTGCCAATAATTGACAAAATGGAAAAGGAAGGACTACTCAAAAGAAAACCAGACTCAAAGGATAGGCGAGTAAACAGAATCTACCTGACCCAAAAAGCAGATTCTTTATGGAATTCAATGACAGAGTGTGCCATTTACATCCGAAAAGTTTCTGCCAAAGATATATCTGAAGACAAACTTGAAATCACATTGGAGACACTGCGCAAGATATCAAAAAATCTGTCAACATATTTTGAGACTAACATATCTATGGAAGTTTCAAGGAAAAAATAGAGGATAAAATAAAATGGTAATGTCAAAGAATCCAAAAGACACCTCTTCTGATACAATATCCTCACGAGCATGGAAGACGCTCATAATTCTAAGCTTGCTTGCAACAATGTCCATGTATGCCGAAACAATGCTTGTGCCAGCAATTCCAGACCTGATAAAAGATTTCCATATTTCTTATAGCACATCATCGTGGATCCTAACAACATATCTTCTAGCTGGAGCAATCATGACTCCAATTGCAGGCAAGATGTCAGACATCTATGGAAAGAAAAAGATGCTGCTTGTTATCGTGGTAATTTATACAATAGGTGTTTCGCTGGGAGGTTTTGTCACAAACATCTATGAGATGTTAACAGTCCGAATAATACAGGGAATTGGAATGTCCATGTTTCCAATAGCTTTTGGAATGATTAGGGAACAATTTCCAATAAAAAAACTTGCAATAGGACAAGGAATAATAACTTCCATGTTTGCCGGAGGAGCAGTAATAGGGCTAGTTGCAGGAGGACATTTGATTCAAAACTATGGTTGGCAATCTACCTTCTTCTCAATAATTCCAATTGCACTTGCACTGATAGTAGTAATCAAGAGGTTCATACATGTAGATGAGGTTCATCCTCAATGGAAAATTGAAAATTCCACAGAACCTAACATCATGTCAAAAAACGGCATTGACATTCAGGGCGCCGTGACTCTGGCTGTATCTGTAACTGCATTTTTGATGGCTCTAACCTTTGTCGAGACAGGCAACTCGGCAGGATCTTTAACCACTATAGGCCTGGTTGTGATTGGAATTGTCTACATGATTCTCTTTGCAATAATTGAAAAAAGATCAAAATACCCACTAGTAGATCTCAAAATACTTCTTAACAAGACAATACTTCCATCAAACATACTGATAATGGTTGTAGGCATGTCGATGTTTATGGTTTTTCAGACCATACCGGTACTGATTCGAAGTCCAGTACCGCTGGGGTTTGGGGCAGATCCAGTGGCCACCACAAACATCCAACTCCCATTTGCTCTTGTTCTGCTAATCTTTGGTCCAACTTCTGGTTTTATCATATCAAAGATGGGTTCTACAAAGCCGATAGTAGTTGGTAACATAATCAGCGCTGTAGGATTTGCCAGTCTTTTCATGTATCACTCAACAGAGTTTATGATCTCGGCAAGTCTTGCAATACTATCTACAGGCCTTTCACTTACCAATGTAGGTGCAATGAATGTAATCATGGTCGCAACGCCAAAACAAAACGTAGGGGTATCGTTGGGGATGAGCACCTTGATCAGAATAATTGGTGCGTCGGTGGGGCCAGCAATGGCTGGAATGTTCATGCAAACTCACAAAACTTCACTGCCCGGTATAGTTGGTACATTTCCAACTCCAGATTCCTATAATATGATATTTCTTATTGCCACAATTATTTCTATTGCTTCAATTGGACTTGCCATATTTTTGAGTAGATCTGTCTCAAAAACTGCAGTTCATATCAAATGAAAAGTTTTAGGATTGACTTGTAACATTTTGGCCCTCAGACTTGGCTTTAAGTTGGCTTAGCTCGTTTTTGACCGTCTCATACTCTGCTCTCGTTCGAGCCAGAGCCGTCTTTACTATCTCCAATTCTTTTTTTGCAGCTTCATACTTTGAATTTAGCGCAGCTGCCACGGCGCCAGCAGCTTCTACAATTTTCCTAGAATCGTTCTTTTTGCCAACTGTGGCAAGTTCTTTCTCTATGAATTCTAATTCATTTTTGGTTATTAGTATCTCTTTTTTCTTTAATTCCTGTTGGGCTTTCAAAGAATCAAGTTCTGTTTTTGCTCTTTGCACGGCAGTATGTATCTCACTCATCTCTTTCTTGGCATCATCTATTTCTGAGTGGATCTTTTCAAGTTCTACAATTTTGCTCTCTTTTTGAGAATCAATTGAAGTCAACTCGTCCTTTACTTGTTGAATTTGTTGTTTGATCGTGTCAACATCATTTTGATTGTATTGAGATTTTATCATCTCAAGATCGGATTTGGCTTTTTTGATCTGTTCTATGGATGATTCTCGTTCTGTCCTGATTGAAGTAATTTCTACTCTTAAGGAATCAAGCTCTTCTTTTGCAGTCTTGCTTTCTTTTATAATGGCATCAAGCTCTTCTTTTGTATGTTCAATCTCTCCAACACGTGATTCCAACATGAGAGCATTTTCCTGAATCTCTTTTTCCAATTGGTTTATCTCATTCTGTAATTGCTCTTTTTTAATCTGCTCTGCAGTCTTTACTTGAGTAGTTTCTTTTACAACTTCTTCTGATTCTCTCTTTGAGCGACCAAAAAGCCCCATGAATAGGACTTGCTGCGTATGGTAAGAAAAGTATTCCTCTTTTGCAGTAAGACACGGCTTGGATAGATCTACTTTTTCTTCTTGAGGAAGCTTATGTAAAATCCAAATCCGCCAACCACAAATCCAAGTATGATTATGGCCAAACCACCAACTATATCATTTTTGAAATAGTTTGGGGCAAATATGAAAATAAATATTCCAATTACGATTAGGACCATGCCACTTCCTTTAGGTCTATTGTGTTCGCTGTGTGCCATGGCTATAGGTGCTCAGATATTGCAAGTGTAGCTTTTTCCCTTCCAATGTCAAGTATGAATGGGCCTAGCTTTGGTCCTCTGTCTGAAGCTAATATTATTTGATATAAAGTCTTGAAAAAGTCTTTAGGTTGAATCCCGTTGCTTTTTGCAATATTGTATATGGCATTTTGTAGATCTTCAGGCTTGCTTTCTACAGACAAGACATTTGTCAATTCTGCCAATGCTTTCTTTGACATGTCGTCTATCTGAATTTCAACTTTTGTTGGCTTGTCAAAATCATCTGCGTAATTTGCCGCCAATGTTATCAATTCATCAATTTCTGGAGACGGTTCTTTTATGGTTCCATATTCTATGAGCTTCTTTGTCACTTTAGGAACTCTGTTCTCTCTGAATATAGTACACAATTGAACCAACAATCTGTAATTTACATATGCTGTCGAATTTTTTGGGGAGTTCAGCAGGTTTACGTATTCATACAGACCTTTTGTTCTGGTTGTTTTGTTCTCATTGTCAAGTTTTATTTTTCCAAAGTAAATGTTTTCAAGTTCATGATATTCGTCCATCAATACAGGGATGTCATCAAATCCTACTTCACGTGTTCCAGTGATTCGTTTGTACAAAAGCAACAGGATTGACTTGGGTGTTCCATATCTCAACCAAGCCTGTGATGTTACAACATTTCCAAGTGATTTTGATATCTTTTTTCCGCCCTTGTCCAAAAACATCTCATATTTAACATGGGTGGGATGATGGAAATTTAGTATCTCGTCTGCCACCCAGTCATTGACCTTGACAGAATCCATGATATCTTTTCCATATGCTTCAAATCTGATGTCAAATGCTTGCCATCTTGCTGCAAATTCTACTTTCCATGCAAGCTTTCCCAAATCTTTTGTGATATCTGCTATGCCATCATGTCCACATCCCTCAAGAACTTTGGAACCAATTGTGGTTCCGCTGCACTTGTACTTGATCTTCTTTTCATCTGGAAGATATTCGTAAGCAATAGCAGTATACAACTTTCCACAATTTGCACAAACAGGAAAATACGGCAGAGTCTCCTGGTATTTTTCCTGGCCCACAAGCTCTGCAATTTTTTCTCCAATTTTTTTGCTATTTGTCAGAATGGTATGAATTTGATCTTTTAGCAAGCCATTTCTGTAAGTGTCAACCCCGCGCTGGAACTTGTACTTGATTCCAAGTTTGTCAAGTCCGTCTAAGAGTAGACTACTCATGTGTAATCCATAAGAATCGTGACATCCAAACGGATCGGGAATAAACGAAACAGGTTTTGCAATGTGTTCTTTTAGCCATTCTGGAAACCCTTCAGGAATTTTTCTCAATCCATCAAGGTCATCTGAATAGGCAACAAGCTCTGACTTGAACCCAAAGTTTTCAAGTGCAAGCTTTACACCATATGCCCTAACCGCATCTCCTAGACTTCCAATGTGAGGAATTCCAGATGCGCCAAGACCGCTCTCGACTCTTATCATGTCCGTGCTTCTTCCAAGTGACCTTTCCCTCTCTAGAAGCTCATCTGCAAGCTTGTCTATCCAGGTGCCTTTTCCTATTATTTTTTGTTCTTCCATTATGACAATTCCTTTGACATGTATGGACCATCAGTCAAGTAATCTAACTTTCTATAGTATTCTCTCGTACCGACAGCACTTATGACTAGTAATTTCTTTGCGTCAAACTCTTCTCTTGAAATTCTTTCTGCTTCTTCCATCAAGTTCTTTCCAAGCCCTAGGTGTTGAACGCTATCTTTATTGCGCTCTCCAAGCTTGAGCGATTTACCATACACATGCAATTCTCTTACTATGCATGTGTTACTGGTCACTTCACTCCTATGCGCCATATTACTTGGCTTTCGCAGTCTCAAAAATCCAAATATCCTGTCTTTTGAATCGTCATATGACAGAAACACTTCCTGCCCACCCGAGGATTCATAGCTATCTTGGTTCAACCTAATGTCATCAATGTTAATTGTATTTTCAGACAAGCCGGCTTCTCTGCACCTGATGCACTTGCAAGAGAGATTTTGCTTTTTGAGATTATACTGAACCATCTGGCGCAGGTTACCAAGATTGGGACCCGCAATAATTTGATCAGATGAGATCTCCCTCTGCATCCTCATTATTCGTACCCATCTTGGTATGATCTTTTTCATCTCTGTTAATACTCTCATCATGTCACCTTGAGAATATGGCGTGAACTTGCCTTCTTTGTATGACTGATATAATGTAGTATTTTCAAGAACCAGGGTCGGATAGATCTTTAGCATATCTGGTTTGAGAGCAGGATCAGAAAATAGTCTTTTGAAATCCTCAACATCTTCTTCTGGAGTCATGGTTGGCAGACCGGGCATCATGTGTGCCACAATCTTGTAACCTGCATCTTTTGACATCTGAAATGATTCTACTACATCTTCAAACGTGTGGCCTCTGTTGACTGTTTGATAAACTCTTTCATGAAGGCTCTGAACGCCAATCTCGACTCTTGTTATTCCGTAGTCAAGCATCCAGTCCACATGCTGTGTCTTACAATAATCTGGCTTTGTCTCTATGGTAAAACCAACATTTCTTATGTTTGCCTTTTCATTATTTTTTTTGGCTGATTCCAAGTCTGGCGAATCAAATCCATTCAATGCATCAAAACACGACTTGATAAAAGATATTTGGTAATCACGAGGCATGAAAAGAAATGTTCCTCCTACAATTACCATCTCAATCTTGGTGCTGTCATGCCCATATCCAATCAGATGATTAAGTTTGTCAAGGACCTGTTTCTTTGGATCATAACTGTTTGCTATGGCATTTTGTGTGGATGGCTCTCGCCCTGTATAGCTATTGGGTGTGTTAAATTCAATCCCGCCAGGACAGTACGTGCATCTCCCATGAGGGCAGGCATACGGTTTTGGCATGAGTGCAATCACGGCTACTCCAGAAGCGGTCTTTACAGGCTTTCTGATCAAAGCCTTCTGGAGCTTTACAAAGTCTTGCCCGCTGACTGATGCAAGAATCTCATAATTCCTTGGTATTCGTTCTAGTGAATATTTGACGCAAACGTGCTTGATCTCACGCTTTACATCTTTGTTTGTAGGTTCTGCTATGGCAAGAAGATTATGAGAAATTTCTCTACATGCATCTTCAAAGCTTATCCTTATCTGTTGCACCTCTTGTCTGAATGAGTTTGGGTATTAAATCCTAATCTGGATATGTCAAAACACAACCCTTTTTGGCAATCATGATGATCTTAACATTGAGAGCATGATGAAATGACGATTGGATATGTGGCTATACACTGTGATACAGGCAGAGAAGTATACGTATACGAGCGTATTGTGGACACATCTCATGTAAAGGACGCAAGCATTGTGATGGGGCTCTATGATATCATGTGCAAAATAGAAGTAAGCAGTACGAAGGAATTAGAAGATACGGTCATGAAGATAAGGAAAATTTCTCATGTGCAGACCACCATGACACTGCTTGTACTCTGACAATTCATGCTATCTTTAGGGAATCAACAAATACACCCTTTTTATCTCTGATCTCACCAATCTGCCTGCTTTGCAATCCGTATTTTTTGAATATTTTATCAATTCTCTCTTCTTCTTCTTCTGGTGCAATCAAACAAAAGCCAATTCCCATGTTGAATGTCTTGTACATTTCTTCTTTTTCTACATCTTGATTTTCTATTAATTGAAATATTTCTGGAGGCTCTGGAAGATTATCAATCACATATCCTGTTTTTTTGAGCCGCAAAAGTTTGGTAAAAGAACCACCTGTTATATGTGCAAGTCCGTGAACATCGCATTCTTTTATGGCCTCAAGTACTGGCTGAACATATACCTCAGTTGGTTCCAAAAGTGCCTCTCCTAACACACCTAATCCTTTTATTTTGTCACGCAAAGAATATTTTGAAAGTAAAACTTTTCTGGCAAGAGAGTATCCATTAGAATGCAATCCATTACTTTTTACACCAATTATTATGTCTCCAGGATTAATCATATCTCCAAGAATGATGTTTTGTTTATTCAGTATTCCTACTACCATTCCTGCTAAATCAAATGAAAAATTTTTTCCTGATATTAGATCTGGTAGTATGGCTGTTTCACCGCCTACGATTGGTACTTTGGCTTTCTTGGCTCCCATTACAAGACCGCGAACAATTTCTTTGAAGATCTCTTGGTCATTTCTGTTTGCTGCAATATAATCAACAAAGGAGATTGGAACAGCTCCCGTACATATGATGTCATTCACATTCATTGCTATACAGTCTATGCCAATAGTATCGTATTTTCTCATCATCTGTGCGATTATTACCTTTGTACCAACACCGTCTGTGTGCGTAGCCAATAGCTTTCCGCCTGGAATCTCTACAATGCCTGCATAGTGCCCAAATCCAGACATCGTTTTTATTCCTTTTTGCAATTTATGAGTTGATGAAATTAGCCTGCCAATACTATCTTGACTTTGTTTTATTTTTCTAATGTCAATTCCGGCATCTCTGTATGTGACTCCCAATGAATCTGCTCCAGTTGCTCAGAATAAAAGAATTTTGTATCATGATATGTCTACACAGTCAACAGATTAGCTAGTTTTTTGTGTAAACAGGTTTAGCATAGTTCTTCCTTTGTCTGTTATAAAATAAATCATGTTTGATCCAATCGGTTCTTTTCGTATGAAATTGTATGCCATACAAAGATGGAGATAGTTCAGAAAGGATCTTTTCATTCTGATGTTTGATTTTACATAAAGATCTGAAAATGTTATTGGTTCATACCTTAGTTGGTATAGTAGTTTAAGGATGGAAATCGTACTAAAATCTCGAGTCCTAGCCTTGACCGCATCCAATATCTGCTCATCCCTTTTTATTATGAATTCTGAAAACTGATCGGCTACTTCCACTGGGATGTAAGTCATTCTGGTTCTCATATTACAGTATGGGTACGGTAATATACCTTATTAAACCATCTTGTGGAATTTTTGAGCTAATCAGTATTTTTTTTGAACGTACATACACTACCAAATAAATTAAGACGTACCAAATCAGGAAATTTTTAATTTATGAAGAAAAAACGGAACAGAATGCATGTAGTTAGTTTAGAAGGTGCAATTTGTTTTTATTCAAGGCGTGTTGAAACCCAACATGCATAGTGCATTTGTTCTTATGAATGCTGAACTTGGAAAAGAAAATCATATTGTCAATGAGATTAAAAAAATCGTAGATGTTAAGGAGGTCTATCCAGTTTATGGTGTTTATGATGTTTTAATGATAATAGAGTCAGACTCTATGGAAGTCTTGCGCGAAACAATAACTTCTAAGATAAGAAAATTAGATGGCATAAAATCAACCCTTACTATGATAATTGTTAAAGATCAATAACGCATACTTGTTTTCTATCATTTAATAGAAGTTATTTCAACAGGATATGGTAATTGACTAACAACTTTATCATGCTTCTAGCATGGTTAGGAGAACTACTCGTGTCAAGCTGGCTGCTCTCAGATGGAGCAGAACATCTGTCAGGACGATGGGGAGAAAGATTTGTTGGCAGAACACTACTTAGTGTTGCGACTACCTTGCCTGAAATTGGCATTGTTGTGGCTGCCGCAAGGACTGGATCATACGATGTGGCACTGGGTTCAGCCCTTGGAAGTAATCTGTTCATGATGACGTTGGGTTTGTCAGTTATGTTGATAATCGCAACCACACGTCTTTCAAAATTGCCGCAGAAATTTATTGATGTCAAGGAGTTTAAGATGGATAAAATACTTCTTGCGGTGACGGCAGTTATCGGTGCCATAGCATTTGTAAATGGATATGACATAACAGATGGAATACTATTTTCTGGACTATTTGGAACATATTTGTATCTTGCTTATAGAGAAATGAAAAAAGAGAAAGAACAAGAGAGATTTAAAACTGAACTTCATGATCTTGACCCAAAACCTTCGAAAAAGCATTTTAGTCGTTCCATGATTTTCTTTGTTATTGGTACAATCGGAATCTTTGTTGGAGCTGCGCCTTTTGTTCATACTTTACAAGGATCAGCGTCTGACTTGGGTGTATCAGCTGTAATACTTGCTGTAATTATAAGTCCAATAGCAGGTGAGATGCCTGAGAAGATATCCATGATTCTCTTGGCAAGAAAGGGAAACAAAGGTGCATCGATTGCAATTGCAAACGTACTTGGTTCCAAGATAGTCAATAACACATTATTGTTATCTATAGCTATTTTTGCAGCAATAAGTTACAAAGGATTGAGTACAAAGATCCCAAACACATCGCTTTTAGAAAATCAGATGATACTTGTCACCGTCATAACAATTATTGCGTTGATACCAATGTTCAGAAACAAGTTAGGTCTGCGTTCAGGTCTGTTGTTGTTGACACTCTATGCAGTTGGCATTGGGTTCCAATTTGTCCTTTCTGGCCATTAAATAGGAATCACTTTGATTCCGTCTACCTTGACAGAAGGTGTAACGCAGGGAAGGGCGCTCCACTGAAGTACATTTTGAGAATCATTTCCTATATCTGATATGTTCTGGAGCAGTGTGGGTAAACTATGTACTATTCTTACAGGCTTGCCAGATCTTACTATTTTACCGTCTTTTATTATCCTGACACCACTTCTAGCAGTACATGAAAAATCCCCTCGTTCTGGATTAACTGCATATGTGTACCAGAGCCTTCCTACAATCAAACCCTTTCTAGTCTCTTTTATCATCTCATTTCTGCCTGTGTCGCCATCTTTTATTCTCAGATTATGCGGAATTGGGCTTGGGATGGGGTTTGCAGTTCTTCCCATTGGAGATCCCATTCTACCTGCATTACCTGTTGTTTGAAGATTTTCTTTGAAGGCATGGTAAGAATCTGAATATATGTCTGAAAAAATTCCTGATTCTATTAGGTACCTTGTTTTTGTTGGGATGCCTTCGTCATCAAAGGGCTTACTTCCTATACCGTCTGGGAAGTGAGGATCATCAATCAAGCTAAATTTCTCTACTGAGATTTTCTTGCCAAGTTTTTCAGCAAAACAACTTCTTTTTTCAGAATATGTCTTTAGATTGAAATTTGAGGCAAAAACAAATGCAAGCATCTCTCCAATCGCATATGGTTCAAAAATTATAGAATATGTTTCTGGATTACAACCTTGTGGATTAATTGAACTGATGCACATCTCTCTTGCATCGCTTCCAACTCGCTGCGGAAAAAATGAATTCATGGTTCTTGAAGATAATGCACCAATCCCGCTTACTGGAGCATTTCCATAATCTGAATCTGCATTGACGGTTCCAGCTATGTATGTAGCCTTGTCTGAACAGCTCAGGCCATTGGTATTTTCAATCTCAAATTCCTCAGATACAATATTCAACGATCCAGAAATTCTTGTTATTTTTTCATGTGCTGCAGAATTTATCATAAGATTTGCTATCTCTATTGCCTCAAGCCCTGTTATACTCTCTAGTTTTTTATCAAAGGTTTTTTCAACTTTTGTAAACTTTGCAGGATGAGCAAGTGACTTCCAGAAACTTTTGGGTTGTATGGAAGATTTCATCTGCATAGCTCTTTCAATTAGATTTGTTTCTTCTATATCGTTAGTAACAGCAGATAGAATCTTTTTTTCATGTATTATTCTTATTCCTAATCCTTGTTCATCGTTTTGTTTTATCTCTGCTATTTCAGAATCAGTTATTCTGACAGTAATGATCTTTTTTCTGACATATACTGCTTCGCATTCATCAACGTGTAATCTTGCTGCTTTGCGAAGAATAGATTCGCAATTTGACAACTAATTTCGCCTGTTATTTTTGTACCTGTATCTATCTAGTTTTATTAATTCTTGATAAGAACCAAATCGGTTAACATCTTCTACCTTGTCAAGCGTATCTTCGTCTTCGTCTGAATTGAACGTCTTGATTATTTTGTATCTTGTTGTTCTTTGGGCAGGGATCCTTCCTATCTCTCTTACGAGATGTCTTATTTCACGTGGTCTTATGATTTGGCCGTGATTTGCTCCTGCGGCAGTTGAGATACTCTCGTTGATGAGGGTTCCTCCAAAATCATTGGCTCCACATGCTAGCAATAGCTGTGACATGTTGGTGCCTTCTTTGACCCATGATGTCTGAATGTTATTGATGTAGTTGTTTAACATGATGCGTGAAATAGCATGCGTCAATATGACATCTCTTCCATCAGCGCCACTCTTTATCCCGTCATGTAGTTTTTCCTTAAACATTGGAGCTTCAGTATGAATGAAATTCAATGGAACAAATTCAGTAAAGCCGCCAGTTTCCTTTTGTATGTCTCTAAGGATACCGATGTGTTTTGCTCTATCTTCATGTGTTTCAAGGTGTCCAAACATCATGGTAGATGTAGATGGAATTCCAATCTTATGAGCTGTCTTTATCACCTCAATCCATTTTTTCACACTGATTCTTCCGGGTGAAATTTTATCACGTAGTGATTGATCCAAGATCTCTGCAGCAGTACCGGGAAGTGAGTTTACTCCAGCATCCTTTAACCTTTGTAAATATTCATGAATCGAGAGGCTTGATCTAGTTGCACCATAGAGAACTTCTTCTGGTGAAAAACCATGTATGTGAATGTCTCCAATCTCTTTTTTTATTGACTTGCAGATATTCTCGTAAGTACTTCCATCCATATCGGGGGGAAGTCCTGCTTGTACACACACCTCGGTTGCGCCAAGTGCACTTGCCTCCTTTGCTCTCTTTACTATTTCTTCTATTGGTAAAAAATATCCCTCTTCTTCACGAAAGTCTCTGCTAAATGCACAAAAGCCGCACTGTTTGATACAGACATTGGTAAAGTTAATGTTTCTATTCACAACATAAGTGACTATCTCTCCGACACGCCTCTTGCGAAGCTCATCTGCTACCATGACCACAAGATGAAAGTCTATCCCATTTACAGAAAATAATCTTGTAGCTTCTGGTATAGTTACTTCTTTTTCTGATAAGGCTCTGTCTAGTGTCTCTGCAATAAAAGGATCAGCATGCCTGAGAAGCGAATCAAAAAGAGCAGTCTGTATTTTCATTTCAGGTACTCCTTACTTACAAGACAACTAGAGTCTGCAATCTCTATCATCCTCGATCTCAAACTAGAATTCACCATGGGGAAGAACTCAGGATAGACTGGAAATCGTGCCCTAAGATCAAATCCTGCATTTTCACAATTTTTCTGCACAGTATCAATTGAAGGCCAAGAAAACTCGGGATTTACATAATCTGGAGTTATTGGAGATATTCCTCCCCAGTCATTTATGCCAGTTTGAAGAAAATCTGGATAAGAACTAGGAGA
The DNA here is from genome assembly GCA_030041535.1 of Nitrosopumilaceae archaeon. Lineage (GTDB taxonomy): Archaea > Thermoproteota > Nitrososphaeria > Nitrososphaerales > Nitrosopumilaceae > Nitrosotalea. The sequence goes on from JASHNR010000031.1 coordinate 22,611, forward strand.
TAGATTTGGCGGAATTTGTATATTCATTTCTGGCATAATTAATCTAGTCAAAGCCACCATAGTCTTGAAATATCTTTCTTCTGGCCCAGGTACATTTTGCATCATAGTATCAGACTTTGGTTGAAAGTTTTGCAATATTATTTCTTGAATATGGCCATATTTTTGATGAATCGATTTTATGGCAAAGATGGAATCAATTATCTCAAAGGGACTCTCACCAATTCCTATCAAGAGCCCAGTTGTCATTGGTATGGACAGCTCACCGGCGTTCTCTAATACATGAATTCTGGCTCTTGGATTCTTACTTGGTGCAAATTCATGAGGCATGTCTTTTTTTCCAAGTCTCTCGCTTGAGTTCTCAAGCATCACTCCAAGACTCGGGTTCGTCTTTTTCAGTTGACTCATCTCTGATTTTGTTAGATTTCCAGCATTAGTGTGTGGGAACAGTCCTGCATTCAACGCTATTTCTGATGCATGAACAAGATATTCTGCCGTACTTGCAAAACCATTTTCTTTAAGCCACATTCTGGCCTCATCATATTTCTGCTCTGGTCTTTCGCCTGTGACAAATAATGCCTCTGTACACTTGTGATTACTCCCTACTGAAGCAAGATTTGTGATGTCTTGCTTTGACATCATGGATGTTTTAGATTCTCCTGGTTCTGACTTGTAAGTACAATAGGAACAAGTATCTCTGCAGAGATTGATTAAATTGAAAAAAATTTTTCTAGAATACGTGATAATCTTCCCCTTGTTTTTGTCTCTAAGAATTCGTGATGCTTTGTAAATCTCCAAAAGATTGCTTTCTGATTCCTGATAAATCTGATATGCATCAGTATTTGTAATTTCTTTCCCGTCGAATACTTTGTTTAATAATTCAGAATTTAGAACTATCTCGCTCAACTAGTTTTGTAGCTTAGGAGGGGTTGTATTTATTCTTGTATTAGAACTGGCTTGGTCTTTCCTGAAGAGTAAGAGTAATCTGCATGGTTTTACCATCGCGAATTATTGTCAGGGTCATATTGTCGCCCACTGACTTTTGATCCTGTAAATAATTGAGTAAATCTTCTATTTTTTGAATAGGGTGACCGTCAGCTGCCACTATGATGTCTCCTCCTATTTCATATTGTGTACCATTGATGGTTTTTGTTTCCTTGTATCCCTGAAGCCCTGCCTTTGCAGCTGAACTATTTGGAACCACCGTATTAACCATAAAACCAGACGAGACTGGCAATTGTAAAGTACTGGACAAGTCTTGGTCCACACTTATTCCAGTTATGCCAAGCCATGGATGTTTATAGTGACCAGTTTGTATGAGAACGGGAATTATTTTTTTCATGGTATTTGATGGAATCGAAAAACCTACTCCAGAAAATTCTCCCGTCTCAGATTGAATTGCGGTATTTATGCCAATTACTTCTCCTTGCATATTAAGAAGAGGACCCCCTGAATTGCCTGGATTTATTGGCGTGTCTGTCTGAATAACATTTGGTATAGAAAAGGAACTGTTCGGAGGATCAAGAAGTCTACCTAGCTGACTTACTATTCCAGATGTTATTGAACCACTAAGGCCGAAAGGATTTCCAATGGCAGCTACTTGGTCTCCAATTCTAAGATCAGACGAATTTCCAAGCGGTAAAGGGTGTAAAACATATGTGTCGGGTACTACTTTGACGACTGCAAGATCAGCATATGGATCTGTACCAACTATTGTAGCTGGTAATGACTCACCATCATGAAAAACAACTCGAATCTTGGTACTATCTTGTACTACATGATTGTTTGTTATGATGTGACCGCTTGTATCATAAACAATTCCTGAACCAAGATCTCTTTCAGGTAAAGAACCATTTGATTTGTCAACTATTATCTGAACCACGCCTTGATCAGACTGGGCAAAAAGATCAGCCAAGCTCAATTGGGAATCTTTCACGGTTTGATCAAATGGGTTGCTCTGAACTATTTGATGTGAACCATCAAGTTTGAATGGAGATGCAACGAAAATGGATATCAAAGCTAATACTACTACACAATACATTCCACCTAAAACGGCACTAGTCTTATCCAAGGATGTGGATTATAGTTGGTAGTCATATAATATTATGTTTCGCACAACAAAACTCAAAATGTTAGAATCGCTAGATTTTATCAGATTGCAATGACTACAGTTTAACTAAAGAAATTTAACTAATTGTTAGTTTTGATGGGCTTTTTCAACATTCTTACTTTCTTTTGTGACAAGATAAATGCCTGTTAACATTAACGCAATAGCCAAAATCTGATACCCGCCAATTTTTTCATGTAAAAATATTGACGCAAACAGCAAACCAAATACAGTGCCAGTAGAATAAATTAACATGGTTTTTACAGTCCCTATTCTTCTAAGACTGTGCAAAAATAGATAGAGCGAGATGCCAAAACCTACCATTCCGACTAGAAGTATATTTGGAATTTCCATAGGTGTGATATTCATTGGAATCTTGATAGCTAGTGAAAAAACAAAGAGTATGCCTCCTCCAATGAGACCCTTGAGCTGTACTAGTCTTGAAACATCAACACGCTGCGTTGCTATCTTGCTTATATTATTGTCTAATGCCCACAGTGACATTGACAATATTATCAGTATGTTGCCTTCATTTTTTAGGTTTGAAAGAAAGCCTGAGAACTGAAGATTTGTTGTAACAATAACCATGCCAGTCAGAACCAACGCCACAGCTAGATAACCACGTGGCCTGAGTTTCTCTTTGAAAAATATCAACGCAAAAAGAACTGTAAATATAGTCTCTGAATTTGACAAGATTGCAGTATCTGAGGCAGTTGTTTGTTCAAGTCCAATGAAAAATAAGCTTGGCGCCAATACTGCGCCTGATATGGTTATTGCAAGTATGAGTGGCCAATCATTTGATCTTACCTGAAATCCTTTTACCTTGTAGGATAAAGGAACAGAAACCAATGAAGCCAGCAAGTACACTAACGCAGCGTACATCAAAGGATTTGTATTTACAAGTACAGGCTTGGAAGCAGTAGAGATCGACCCCACAAGAACAGCACACAGAACGGCTGACGCATACCCAATCCTAGTGGACTTGATGTTTGATTGGGTCAATGTGATTTAAGAAATCTGGCGTTATCTAAACTTCTTTCTTATTTGTCAAGACAAAACTAAATTATTTTTCAACTCTTATTTCCTTACACTGGTTTATTTACAAACTAATAGAGTTTTGAGTAGTATCTGTCATTGAATATGTCCTGCCTCTCCAAGTTACAGCCTTGTTACTTTTTGCATTTAAGATCCCACTTGCAAATCCTCCAACAATTATGGAGCTTCCAAGAGGTGAACACAATGCATACTTGGCAGAAAGTCCCAGTCCCTTTGTGGCGTCCATAATACTTGCAAGATAAACAAGACCTACTGTAATCAATGACACTATAAACAGTATGGTAAATGACAAGGACAGGGGTTCAAAGATTGCAGAATAGGCAAGAATTGGAAACGGCATGAACAACAAAAACAGTACTGCAACAAAGATTCCTACCGCAATACTGCTTGTTTGAAGGTACAGTGGGGTCATCAGTCGTTTTAATGCATGCCATAGTGTTGACAAGTCTCTTGCCCAAATTGCCTCAACTAGATGTTCGCCGCGAACCATCTTCATCTTAAACCCTGCTTCCTTTACTTTTCTGCCAAGTGCCCCGTCTTCAACTATCTCGCTTTTTACACCTTCATGTGTACCAACTTTTTCATACGTATCTCTTCTCATGATGAAAAAACTACCAAAAAAATAACCTGTCTTTTTTGACGAATCGTTTACACGAAGAGCAGAAAATCTTGTATGCAAAAATGTTGATAGTACAGGCAAGGTGATCTTTGTCCATATGTCAAGACAGAGCATCTTTGGAATTACAGTCAAGGCATCCAAACCATAGCTTAGAAGGTGTGATACGGAAAGAGAAATGATACTTCGTGAATGTGTCGTATCTGCGTCTGTGAAAAGCAATAGTTCGCCTGTAGCCCTCTTGAAACCCTCTATGCATGCCCAATTTTTCCCCATCCACTTCTCAGGCTTGGGTGATGCAAGCACATACTTTATTTTTGGATTACTCTGAGAAAAATTCTGGATTATTTCGCCTGTTTTATCGTCTGATCTGTCGTCTATTGCAATTATCTCATAATTTTCATAGTCTTGATCAATTAACGAGTTTAGGCATTTGTCGATGAAACCTTCTTCATTTCTTGCAGGTAAAATAACCGAAACTTTTGGGGCGCCATGTGGCTTTGGGTCAAACTTGTCTAAGAATGGAGAATCGCGAAAGGTAATCCACATAGATCTGATTAAGATAATCCATGTCAGTGAAACTCCTGACAGTATTGCAGCTAGAGTATAATTGAACACATCTATGGCAATATTCATCGGGAATTATCTCTCGATTTCTTCTTTGATGCTTTGAAGAGCCTGTTCGGTTCCACTCTGAATGTGTTTTTTGATCATGCCAGTAAACATTCCCATCATGCCTGAAAGTTTGATGTCCCACACAGCCTCCACCTTCGTTTTCTCTCCCTGTGTAGATATCAACACTGTTTTTGTTCCCAGAATGATTCCCTTTGTAAATTGAACATGGATCTTTTCCTTGGGATAAATGGTAACAGTCTGCATGCATTTTGAATCCTTAAAGGCAATAGTAACCTCTCGATTTACTATATTGCCTTCTTTTGATACGTTTCGTACCTCCTTGGTTCCCTTCCAGAATTTTGGCTCTGAATCAAGATCTGATACGGTATTCCAGACTTTATCAAGTGGGGCGTTGATTTCAATTGAAGCTTGAATCTCGACCATGTCTTGAAAGGTGATATCTTCCTATTTATTATATTTTATATCTAATCTGACTCATATGATGTCAAAAATATCACTATCCTAAGCATTCATTTTCATCATGAATAGTGTATTCATTAAACCCTAGGTGAAAATGTGATTGAAAAGAATTTAACATTATAACTTGGTTTTTTCAGATTGAGAACTATCCGGTATGCTGAAATTCTATTTCTAATATTTACATTGATTCATCATGCCAACCGATTTTAGATCATTGGATTTGATTTGCATTCTGTCCACACTTATCATATGTCATGGCT
>JASHNR010000032.1 GCA_030041535.1 Nitrosopumilaceae archaeon
GACCTGAAGCTGCAGGTCTTGGTTTTGCTGGTTCTGGTTTTGGTGCTGGCGGAGGTGCCGTGTGAGATTGTGGTGGAGGTGGTGCGTTAAATCCAGCAGGCAGTGTACCACGTGAAGAGGACGGTTTTGGTGTTGGCGGAGGTGGAGGTGCTTTGTGAGTATGTTTTGCCTCTGCTGGTTTTACCTGCGAAGATAAATTAGTAAGCTTGGCCTCAAGCTCTGCTATTTTTGTCTCAAGTTCGGCAGTATGGAGAGACTCTCCTTCTGAAACTTTTTTAGTAGAACGTGTTTTTTTTGGTTTAGATTCTTTTGACATGTACTTGCTTTCTGGTAAAGTAGTTTATTTAGATTTTGATCACGTCTGATTACAGTATTTATAGAAGTTTTATATGACTAAAGACCAATTTTAAGCCATTGGACGATTTTGAGAAAGAATATCCCGAATTTGACTGGAAAAACACACCAGCATACAAGCATCCCGGGGGAAAGGATTGCCCTTGCCCAAAGCATGAATACATAAGGGAACAGATCAATGTAGCCAAGACGGTAAGCGAGACCTCCAAGGAATCAAGCAGTATTACGTTAAAGTTCTGTCCTGACCATTATCGCGTTTATCTAAAAGAGGTAATTCCTGCCATGCCGCTCAAGTACAGAATCCTCACCAAGATTGCGCTAAAAATTGGAGCAATAAAGGTTGAACAGCTAAAGTACATGCAATCAGACCAATGCTTTTACTGTAGGTTCGGCTCTGGCGGTCACGACAAGAAAAACGAGCTGCCACCCATTATCTAGACTGGACCTATCAAAATTTTCGGTTTGTTTGGAGTGTCATGATGACATTTCTTCCCACATAGTGGACATGTTATCCTGTCCAAAAAGATGCATTGACAAATGTGCGACTTCATGTAACTGTCTGCAGTTTTACTATATTCCCCAGTTCCATTGCAAAAAGAACATTGAGTATCTAAAAGAACAATCTTCCCACCGCCGCCACAGACGGAGCATTTTTGGCCTGACAACTTATGCCATTCCCTTAGAGGATATTAAAGTCCTTTTGTTAAAACCCTTTCCTGTTTCTCAGTATTAATCCAGTTAAGCTTATACCAGATACACATTCAATAGACGTTGTGCCAATTGAGGAGCTTTCCGAGTTTGTAGGCAAGCTCGAAAAAGCAGGTGAGCTAAAAAGAATAAAGACGCAGGTTGACACCAATCTTGAGATTTCAGAAATTCTCAGTCGTGTCATGTATTCAAATGGTCCCGCAGTCCTTTTTGAAAATGTAAAAAATTATGACATGCCAGTCTTAGGAAATGCTTTTGGTTCCATGAAGCGATTAGAAATTGGACTAGAGAGTTCTGATTTCACAGAAATCGGTCAGAGAATTGCCGACATGACTCGTATGGAAGTTCCAAGTGGAATTTTTGATAAACTACGAAAACTTCCAGAGCTTTCAAAGATAACTGACATTGCACCAAAATTACAAAAAAATGGTCCTGTAACAGAAATGTTTGAAGACTTGCCGTCATTTGAAAAAATTCCAATCTTGAAAACATGGCCAAAGGATGCAGGAAGATTCATTACGTTTGGTCTTGCTGCCACAAAACATCCCGAGACAGAAGTTAGAAATCTCGGTGTATATAGGATGCAGGTGTTAGACAAGACTCATGCTCTCATGCACTGGCAAAAACACAAACGTGGAGCACATCATTATGATATCAAAAAAGAGGCTGGTAGTAAGATAGAGGTAGCAGTAATAATTGGGGCAGACCCTGCTACAGTTTTTTCTGCAGTTGCACCAGTGCCAGAAGGGCTTGACAAGTATGTCTTTGCTGGAATCACAAGAAAGACAGGAATCAAGACTGTAAAATGCAGAACAGTAGATCTCGAAGTTCCTGCAAACGCAGAGATGGTACTTGAGGGATATGTAGACCCGTCAGATATCAGAATGGAAGGTCCATTTGGTGATCATACTGGATACTATACACCGCCTGAACCATATCCAGTGTTTACATTAACTGGAATTATGAGAAGACAAAAGCCAATCTACCTAACTACCATAGTCGGAAAACCAATCTTGGAAGATGCTTTCATTGGCAAAGTAATAGAGCGCTCATTTCTTCCACTCATCAGAATGTTTCATCCAGAGGTGGTTGATTTTTCGATGCCTGCTGCAGGATGGTTCCAAGGTATGGCAATAATATCAATCAAGAAACGGTACCCAGGACAGGCAAAAAAAGTCATGATGGGCTTGTGGGGAATGGGCCAGCTTGCACTAACAAAAATTTTTGTCGTAGTAGACGAGGACGTCAATGTACATGACATGAATGATGTAATATGGGCCATTACAACTCGCGCAGATGCTGCAAGAGATGTTACCATAGTCAACAATACCCCAACTGATACTCTTGACCCGGCATCACCACTGGTCAATCTGGGCTCAAAACTTGGAATCGATGCTACACAGAAAACAAAAGAAGAAGGATACCAAAGAGAAATCCAGGAACTTGTAAAATCAGATGAAGAGACCAAAAAACTCGTTGATTCCAAATGGTCCAGTTACGGGATTTAGTACGTTTTTACAGTATTGTAAAAGTTGTCGCGCTCTTCCACTTGATATCCGATTTGTTTTACGGCATCAATGATTTTAGGCGCTGTAAGTTCGGTAGACCTTGCGCCTGTACATGATACTACTTCCTCTCCAAGTAGTGTTCCTCCAAAGTCATCTGCACCATACTGCAATGCCATCTGGGCCATAGCTATACCGTTTGTAAGCCATGATGATTGAATGTGCGGTATAAGTCCATCATACATTATTCTGGATATGGCAATCATCTTTAGTAGCTCAGTTCCTCCTGCGGCGTACTTGACTGTTTCTTCTTTTTGCATGAGTGTATTATTTGGCTCAAAGCTCCATGGAATAAATGCCATGAATCCTCCAGTCTTTTCTTGAAGTTCTCCAATCTTTACAAAGTGCTCTGCAATTTCTTTTTTTGTCTCAACATGACCATACATCATTGTAGCAGATGCTGGAATATCCATGCCGTGAGCTTCTTCCATTATTCTAAGCCATGTATCACTTGAGATCTTCTTTGGGCTTATCACTTGTTTTACACTATCAACTAGAATTTCTGCTCCGGCACCAGGCACTGATTGAAGTCCTGCTTCTTTCAATCTTGAGAGTACCTCCTTGGTGCTTGTGTGTTCTACTTTTGATATCATATCAATTTCAGATGCTGAAAGGGCATGAACTCCCACTTTGGGAAATTTTTTGCGAATAAGTCTAAACGCGTCTTCATAGTACTCGATTCTAAGCTTTGGATTGTGTCCTCCCTGAAACATTACCTGTGTAATGCCAAACATATCCCATGCTGCCTTTAATCTTGATTCAACCTGTTCTAATGACACAGTATAAGATTCGTCATGTCCCGGTGGTCTGTAAAACGCACAAAACTTGCAATCTGTTATACATACATTGGTGTAATTGAGAATCATATTGTTTACAAACGATGCCCTTTTTCCAAATTTTTTTCTTGTAAGGTGTCCACCTACAAGACCCATTAGATGAACATCATCAGAGTCCAAAAGTCTCAAACATTCATCATAGCCAGGTCTTTTTCCAGCAACAGAATTTTCTAAAATGTCGCCTATCTCAGAATGATGAAGTTGTTGAGTTAGTTGGCTCAATTGATTTTTGATCTTTTCCTATTGTATTTAATCGTTTGAAAGCTAAAATCATGATATGTGATACGAATTGAAAGTCAGACTTGTACAAGGCACATGCTTTATACAATTTTTTACCTAGACGATAAAATCTGCCAGTTTTAAGTCAATAACAATGTTCACTAACATAGTTTGACAATTGTTTTATTATAATCTTTAAAAAGTTCTCACATGAGATTGCTTTCATATAGCCTGACAGCATTTTTGTTACTTGCAACAAGTGTACCCGTCTTGCTTGTATATGCACAAACAGATCAGTCAAACGCAAGCTCAACCAATATGACAGGACAGGGAGGACATCATGGATTCCATCGTGGAGCTATTATTCGAGATGTGATCATAGCTGCAATAATAGGTGGAGGTGGGTATGCTGGATGGAGAATCTACAAATCAAAGAAAAAAAACAAAGATGCGTCAAAAAATACATCAAAAGATACAACGTGATTTTATCTTTTTTCTAAGAAATCCAAATTTTTCATTAATTTTTACTTGAAATGAGACTTGTCTATAATACGCCCAGCATGTTAATTTTCAGTATAATCTTTCATATCAGTCAATGGAAGCATTCCATCTTTGCCCCACTATTTTTAAGTAGGGCACACTAAGGATTAATTCCAATGGTTAGTGGTTTTCAAATTCGAATGAATCGCATACTACGAAACGGCAAGATGTTGTGTATTCCAATGGACCATGGAATATCCAATGGTCCTCTAAAGGGAATCGAGGATCCATATCCCTTGATATACACATGTCAGAATTTTGGCCTTACCTCTGTTATAATCAACAAGGGAGTTTTCAAGAATTTACCCAAGCCAACAAAAATTGGATTGATAGTTCATTATTCTGCAAGTACTTCTCTTTCCATGTCTCCAAACAGAAAGATGCTTACTGGCTCAGTTCAAGAAGCATTGCGTCTTGGAGCTGATGGTGTATCTTTACATATCAACATAGGAGGAAAGGAAGAGCCTGAGATGCTAGAACAGCTTGGCACAGTTGCAGATGATTGTCACAAGTGGAGTATGCCATTACTTGCAATGATGTATCCAAGAGGAGAGAACATAAAGAATCCACATGACCCAACCATAGTTGGACATGTGGCAAGGATTGGCGCAGAATGTGGTGCCGATATTGTCAAAACGTTGTATACTGGAGACGTGGATTCATTTTCGAAGATAGTAAAGAGTACCCCGGTTCCAGTAGTAATTGCTGGCGGACCAAAAGCAAAAACAGACAAGGATATTTTGCAAATGACAGAAGAGGCAATGCAGGCCGGTGCCAAAGGAGTAACATATGGCAGAAATATATTTGAGCATGTCAACCCAGCCAAGATGACTCATGCTCTTGCTGCAATAATATTTAGAAAGGAATCGGCAAAGGAAGCTGCAAAGTACCTTGACAAAAAATAGAGAATTCATTATAACCCCCAAGGTATCAAGGGGCCAGCTTGTCAGATTTTTAACTGAAATAGAAAAAGATGGCATCAAAATTGTCAATGTAGACCCTTCAGCCCTCAAGGGATTGAAAACAAAACTTACAACTATTTACGCATCACAGAATGCAGATTATGTCATAGTGGATAAGGCGACCAAAATCAAAGGAAGGAGAGTAGGAATGAGGTTCAAGGTGTTATCAAACGCAGACATTGAAAAAATATTACAGTTTGCAAAGAGGGGACTTGACTTTGTAATAGTGGAAGTAAAAGACTGGAAGATAATTCCTCTTGAGAATATTATCGCAAAACTTCACAAAATTCACACAAAAATATTTGCTATTGCCAATTCTCCTGAAGAGGTACGAAAGATGTTCTCCATACTAGAGATAGGTGTGGACGGGGTCATATTCTCTACAAGTTCTCTAAATGAAGTAAAGGAAGCACTAGCATACCTAGGAACAAAAAACTTTGACCTCAAGCCAGCAAAGATTCTTGAAATAAAAGAGGTTGGAAATGGCGAGCGCGTTTGTGTTGATACAGCTTCTATGCTTGGTCGTGGAGAGGGAATGCTGATAGGAAGTAGGTCAAATTTTTTGTTTTTGGTCCATAACGAATCGGTGGGCTCTTCTTTTACATCTCCCCGACCATTTAGGGTTAATGCCGGAGCTGTCCACTGTTATACACTATCGCCTGACGGGACCACCAAGTATCTCTCAGAGCTTGAAACAGGATCTGAAGTACTAGTAACTGATTCGCATGGTAGAGCTAGAAGAGCTACTGTTGGACGCTCAAAAATAGAAAGTAGGCCCATGTTAATGATAAAAGCTCAGATTGATGATGAGGTAGGCAGTATAATTGCCCAGAATGCAGAGACGATTCGATTTGTTCGTCCAAATGGTCACCTAGTATCCGTGACACATCTCAAAAGAGGAGATGTTGTACTTGCATATGCCAAGCCAGCCACTGGAAGACATTTTGGTATGGAAGTAGATGATGAATACATCATTGAAAAATAGATATCAATTCGAAATATTTTGTCAATATATTATTTTTCACAAGATTACAAGATGTGTCTGCCTTGAAAAAGACAAAAAGGTCTCAATTTATGCATGACTGCATATCAATTATAGACAAATCTAAATATGTTAGACCGACAAAGCCGAAATGTCAAGCGGGGCTTCATGCTTTACTCCCCGTTTCGCATGAGAAACAGTTTCATGCCCCCTTGACAATTAATTATCAATATCAATAAAACAACATGGATATAACATTAGCGCTCTAAAATTTCTAGAAAATCGCATCGTTACAATTTGCTTCGATCATCGCCTTTTTTTAATACATGTTATTATTTTGAAATTTAATTTCGATGCAATAAATTCAATTTTGTATCATCGTTTGATCATTATTTACAAACTTTGTTTCGATATTCTTTCATCAGATCATCAAATTCCAACCTTTAGAATTAATCACGTGTACACATGTGATTTTTCGCATTAGTAGAAATTCCAGACGTTCATCACATTATTATAGTGAATTTTCTTCCTAGTACACATTGAGTCTTCGCTGTAACATATGTTCACAGGAAATAGATGAAAAGGAAATAGAGAATCACGTGAACATGCAACAACATAAGGAGAACAAACTAAAAATTTCTAAACCAAATGAAAGCGGATCTGACATTAGTGTCGTAAAGATGTGGCGTAATTCCTCCAGTAATAATTAATGGAGTTGATCATCATTAAAGAAAAAGAAGAAGTTATTTGAATTTCTTTTTTATTTGAACTATTTCAGCCATCTCTTCTTTGAGATGTTTTTTCAGGAGGGCTTCATGGTGACGTTTGTGTTTCCAATAAAGATTCATTACGGATTGTCTTGATCCGGCCCTCTTTAGTGCAGAAGTGTAGTTTCTATGGCTTTTTTCTACCTCTCGAAAATACGACTTGCTGTTTGAAGTTACCATGGCATGATTGACGATCCTTGATAGATAACCTTTACGATCTCAGATTAGAACTATCAAGAATAATCTGTTCTGGGAATTTCCAGTTAGGTACTAACTGCAAGTCGCGAAGCAGCGGTGGTTCCATGACTCTCTTTGTTGCAATCTTGACATATTTCTCTGACTTGTCAACTCCCATGTACCTTCGCTTCAGAAACCTAGCCATCTTTGGGGTTTGGCCACTCCCTGCAAAGGGGTCCAAGACTAGATCACCCACATTACTGTAAAGTTGAATCAATCTATACGGAATCTCTTCTGGAAAAGCTGCGGGATGGAATTTTCGGTAGCTTGGTGGCACAGGAGCAATATGCCATACCGAATTTGCCATCTCCTTTTTCATTATATTATCGATCCTAAGTCTACTTTTCTTGTCCTTGACGTTGTGGAATGGTTCCTTTCGCAGTATTATAATCTGTTCATGCATGATATTAGGATAATAATATGTAGGATATGGATGCTGTATTGTTACACGGAACCTCTTTTTGCCACCAGTTACCTTGTTCCAAACTATCTCTTCAAAAAACTTCCAGCCACTATCATTTTTTGTCAGTTCAATTGACAATAATGCCGGTAAAGGTAGTTTGATTTTTCCTTCTATGATCTCATTTCCAATAACAATACAACAGTAACCGCCTGGTTTGGTTACTTGATAAACCTGTGAAAATACTTGTTTCATTTCTTCAAGCCAGCTCTCAATTGATACTCCAGCAGTTCCCCTATACCATTTCTGACTTGCCTGATGTTCATCATAGTTTATGGCGTTATGGTATGGCGGAGACGTCACAGTAAGAGACACAGTATTCTTGCCAATTTGGGAAAGATCTCTTGAATCAGAAACTATGATGGAGTTTGGTTTCCACACCATCTTCCTAGAGTAGTTTGATATTTAATATTTGTAAGAAGATCTGAGTATCAACTAGTTACATAGTAGAAATCAAAGAAAATCAGCTAAAACATGTTTTCGATGATTTACATGTTTTAGGCAGTCTTATGCATTTTTCTTGACTTCAATTTCTATAGTGGATACGTTTCTTGGTCTTCCGTCATTTGACTCGAGCTGTTCAGATCCTATTTTTATTTCCCCTATAGAGTATCCGGAACCGTCTGTCCTTCTAGCAACTATTTGTGCCACGTCGACAGCTCTACCTATGCTAAGCCCTCTGGCCTTTATCGATATTTTTGGGCGGTTAGCAAGCTGTATGAGCGCCGATGTCACATATGCCATCAAAGGCTTTTTTCCGATGAAGACTGTGTCTTTTGCTTCCGATCTATTCTCTGTGCTCATGTGATTTTCTTATCTTGGTCGTTTCATAAAAGTTTCTTTAATGTTTGTTCGAGAACTACCTATTATTGAGAAAAACGATCAGATGTTATGATGACTTTGATAATATAATCAAGGATGATTGTATGCTAATGTAAATATACCCGTAGAATATACAACCTCTAGATGCTAAATCAAAAACTACGATTTGGACTGGCTGCAATAGCATTGTTGTCCGTAATGATCTGGATAGTGGCCGTACCATCTGTCAGTGCATTGACACCAAGAGACTTTTCATACCTAGAAGATGATCATAAGACTGACAGATTCCCGGGTGGCCAAAATATATGCGGAGATCAGCTCTGCACACCAGACCAATGGTCAACAATGAATCAAGCAATATACAATGCACAACGCAATCCAGGCGAATGCGCCTCATTGAAACAGTGGAAAGAATGCACACCAGCACAGCAAACCAATAGAGGTCAAGGAATGCCATCATCTGGAAATAACATGCAAGGCATGTCAGGTCAGCATGGAAATAATATGCAGGGAATGTCAGGAATGCCATCATCTGGAAATAACATGCAAGGCATGTCAGGTCAGCATGGAAACTTTACACATTATACCAATGGTAACTTCACAAACCAGAACAATGGTAACTTCACAAACCAGACAGGCTAAACCAAGTAAAACAGACTAACAATGTCCAATAAAACTTGCGTATCAATTGGCGCGTCTAGTGTAACAATGCTCTCAACCAACCTGAGAAAGGCGCTGAATAAATCAGATTACGCCGAACTAAGGTTGGATTTTTTGAATCCAACTCAAATTCCTTATTGTCTAAATGTAGTAAGACCACACCTAAGACGGTGCATCTGTACTCTTAGACCCAAGTCAGAAGGCGGCAAGTTTGAGGGTACCGAGACAGCGAGAATATCCATATTAAAATTAATTGCAGAATTCAACCCATATCTTCTTGATGTGGAATACAACACATTGAGAAAAAACAAAAGTCTAAACCAATACCTCAAAAGAACAAGAGTAAACATTTTAGTATCATGGCATGATTTCTCAAAAACTCCAAGCGAGAAGTTGTTAAGATCCATGGTAAAGAAAATGTCAAGATTTTCAAAAAATATCAAGGTTGTAACTACAGCAAGAACGATTAATGACACGTTTAGGATTCTTAACTTATACAAAGGAATACCACGTAGATCAAATCTGATCGCCTTTGCAATGGGCGATTATGGTAGAATGTCCAGAATTCTATGTGCAAGACTTGGAAGTCCATTCACATACGTATCCCTTGGAAAACCAATAGCCCCAGGACAATTTAGTCTTGATGAGATGACGTCAATATTTAGATTACAAAAATAAAAGCAGGTTAGAAGAGAAACCTCTCACTGTCTAACTAGAGACTATTTTCAAAATGTCGTCGAACAAACGAAGATTCGGCTTTTTTTATCCTGACAGATTCTGCTACATCATGAGCCATATCAACAAGTTCGTTTTTTGTCATCATGGGTTTTACAACGTCTTCTTTCTCAGAATCAATTTCAAACTCGATATCAGAAAGTATGTTTATGTTCTCGTCAAGCATCTTGCTGCATGCCTCTATAATGTCTCTAAAATCGTCTGATTCCATACATTGTAAAATTCCTTTTGTATTAATTAACTAATCTCTTATTATCTCATAAAAAAACCGTTCTACCCAGCATTATTATAAAAGATAAACTAATACAATAATGAAGAAAATGGGTCAGTTTTTGAGCAATGTTCCAAGAAATGTCATCATACTAGCTGTCGTAGTAACAGCAGTTCTTGGAATCTTTCATCTAATTCCATTACTGATACTTGTATGGATAGTTGCATTGGCATACATCATAATATACCAATACAGGACGCCAAAAAATAATGGAGGTAATTTTGTATGTCTTGACTGTGCCACAATTCATCAGCAGGAAAGCTGCCCAAAATGCGGCTCCAAGTTAAAGAAGTTTTACTCTAGAACGAACAGCTATGGCGTTTGAGTACCAATAGTTTGCCAAACCATTCCTAATACCTTAAATCATGATGCAAGGAAATTAGTTTTCGATGACAAAAACTTATGCGGTCATAGGTGATCCCATTGATCATTCATTATCACCCGCACTTCATAACCCAGCATTTGCATTTCTAAGGCTAGATTGCACTTACATTGCATATAGGATTCCAAAGGGAGAACTCGATGATGGCATTAAAGATTTGAAAAAGATAGGCATTGCAGGTTTCAATGTCACCATCCCACACAAAGTAGACATGATGAGACTACTTGACGAAGCTGATGACGAATGCAAAATGGTCGGAGCAACAAATACCGTAGTCAACACCGACGGTTACCTAAAGGGATACAATACCGATGTAGATGGTTTTCTAGATCCAATAAGAAAAAGGAAGATTGATTGTAAAGGCTGTGATGTATTGTTAATTGGTGCAGGCGGAGCTGCCAGAGCCATCATTGTAGGATTTGCAAAGGAGAAAATTCGTAAAATAACCATTACAAACAGAACACAAGAAAGGGCAGAAGAAATGGTGAGCTTTGCAAAACAACTCGGTTTAGAATCTGAATATGTTGATCCGGTAAAAGCCGGAGACATGGCTGCAAATTTTCTTTTTATTGTGAACGCAACTTCGGTCGGTCTTAAGGGACTAGGCTGCCCCATATCAACAAAAAACATTACCAGAGATTCCATAGTTTATGATATTGTGTACATGCCTGTAGAAACGCCACTAATTCAACGGTCAAAAGAACAAAGGGCGACGATCATATATGGTTGGGAAATGCTCCTTGCCCAAGCAATGAAATCTTTTGAGATTTGGACTGGTAAACCTGCCCCATACGAAGCAATGAAATTGACACTTCTTGGGAGATTTTAGAAATGGCCCAAGTAAGAGCAAGTATGCACGGTGCAGTCTCAATAGTAAACGCCATCGCAACTGGCAAGGGTGCAACACTGGGCATATCGCTTGGAATTGAAGCTACAATTGATACAGAGTCAGGAAAGGGAATAATTTTTGAGAACAGGGAATCAAGCCTTAGCTCACGCCTGATAAGAGCCGTTGTGGAAACATCAATACCAAAATCCGAACTGGAAAAAAATAGACTTAGGATATCTGTCAAAACAGAAATACCAGCAGGATACGGTCTGAAAAGCTCTAGTGCCATATCTTCTGTGATTTCACTTGCATGTGCCAAACTTTTCAAGCCAAAAGCAACAGACATTGAAATCTTAAGAGACGGAGTACAAGCTTCAATCCAATCAAAGGTAAGTATTACAGGTGCATTTGATGATGCGTGCGGATGTTACTTTGGAGGATTTGTTGTAACTGACAATACAGATATCAAAATAATCAAATCAGAAAAGGTACCAGAAGATCTATCTGCAGTAATATTCATTCCAAAGTCTCGTAAAAGAGGAAATGTGAAAAAATTGAAAATTTTACAAAATGCATTCTCTCAAGCATGGGATTTGGCAAATAAATCAGATTACTGGAATGCTATGACACTCAATGGTCTTGCTACTTTCACCATACTTGGTTCTGACCCGAAGATCTTGGCAGAGTTAATGGAGAGTGGCGCACTGGGAGCATCTGTTTCTGGAAATGGTCCTTCCATTGCAGCAATTGCAAAAAATGACAAGATTTCACTGGTAAAAAGAGTATTTTCCTCGCTTGATGGAACTACAATAGTTTCTCCTGTCACCAACCAAAAGGCTGAAGTCCATGAAATGTAAGGTTGAAAAATCGAAATTATCTGGCATAATATCGTGTCCTCCTAACAAGAGTTATACACATCGTGCCATCTTCTTGGCATCACTTGCAAAGGGAAATAGCACAATTAGAAATGTGCTGCTTTCTCGAGATACCATTGCAACTATAAATGCCTGCAAGGTCTTCGGTTCCAAGATATCAACCAGTGGCTCTACTGTCAACGTTGAAAGTACTGGAAGTGTATCTGCGACAGGGCCAGAGATAGATGCATCAAACTCTGGCACGACAATTAGGATATCTGCAGCCATAGCTTCTCTTGTTGATGCCAAGATTACACTTACAGGAGATGCCAGTCTCAAGAAAAGACCCATGCAGCCTCTCCTTGATGCTCTTGAGAAACTTGATGCAAAGTGTACATCAACTAATGGTACACCACCCATTACCGTAAAGGGGAAGATTCTCGGTGGTAGTACCTCCATATCTGGCTCTGTTTCAAGTCAGTTTATTTCTGCACTTTTGATTGCTGCTCCTAAAACTGAAAAAGGTATTACCTTAGAGATTGAAGGAGATCTTGTTTCAAAACCATATCTTGATGCAACTATTGCAATCATGCAAAAATTTGGTGTCAATGTAAATACTATATCACCTTACAAGAAATACAACATACCAAAGCAGGACTACAAGTCAACAGATTTTACAGTTCCTGCAGACTTTTCCAGTATGGCACTTCTTCTTTCTGCTGCTGTACTAGTAGGAGATGACATGACAATTTCTGCTCCTATTGGAGATTTGCCCCAAGGAGACAAAGAAATGATAACTCATCTGAAAAAGATGGGTGCGGAGATATCCATAGGAGATACGGTAAGGGTCAAGGCACCGCCCAAGCTTACAGGTGGAAGGTTTGACCTATCAAATACCCCAGACTTGCTTCCTCCAATGGCTATCTTGGCTCTTCGAACATCAAATCCAATTGAGATTTACAATGTAAAACATGCAAGGTTCAAAGAGACTGACAGGATTTCCATTTTAGCAAAAGAGCTGTCAAAGATTGGTATTGTAGTAACAGAAAAAGAAGACGGACTGATTCTAGAGGCACCACAATCCCTCAATGGTGCAGAGCTTGACTCTTCAGATGATCACAGATTGTTTATGACATTTTGTATTGCCGGAATGGTTGTAGGAAACTGTACTGTAACAGACCCAGAATCCGTAGATGTCTCCTATCCTGATTTTATCAAGGAAATGAACAAGATAGGTGCCAATATTTCCTAATCAATTGTTTGACTTTTTTACAATCTCGTCCCAGAGTTGTTTTGGGACTGGCATTACAGACAGTCTTGAGATTCTTATCAATTCCCAGTTTTTGAACTTGGAGTCTTTTTTCATCTCTTCGAGGGTCACCGGCCTTTTCAATCTTGAGACTGGTTTTACATCCATTACGACAAACCTCTCATCATCTTCTTTGGGATTTGGGTACGGATTACTTGTAATCTCCAGTATACCGACAGCCTGTCTCTCGTCTCCCGTATGATAAAAAAACGCCCTGTCTCCTTTTTTCATTTCACGAATGTGTTTTAATGCCAAGTTATTGTGAACTCCATCCCAAACAGTCTTTTTTTCTTTTTCCAGCAGGTCATAATTATACGCGGTTGGTTCTTGTTTTACAAGCCAGTAATTCATGATTTTATCCTTGATTCGAGCATTATAGATTTTTCTAATGCAATTCTTTTTTCATTAAATAAAATAACAATCTCTTGTCCAAAAAATCAACCTCTGGCGAAATTTTTTCCTGGATAAAGACTTGGATCCTCTCGGAGTTTAGATCATATGCCTTGTTCTGAACATATTTTAGAATATCTGACATGCCTTCATTTGTTCCGCTTACAAATACAAATTGAAATACATGAGGAAACTCATTTGACTGGTTCCATATTCCAGCAGATAGTGTTTTTCCGTCTTTGATAGATATTATGACTCTATTTTGTTCTATGAGGTTTTTGATTTCTTCCTCATCTAACGGCAACCATTTCCATGAATTGGCATATGTTGATGATTCAATGATACTGTCTAGTTGGAATGACGGTGTTGCCATTATTGCACTTGATTTTTGTTTTGCTGGAACCATTGAATATAGCCTCCATTTTTCTTCTATGTGATACCCCATTGATTCTGCAAGTCGTATTGATGGGTGGTTTTCACTTTCAATTATCAATCGAATTACCTTGTTTGGTATGACAGATTCTGCATGGGTTAGCATGTCAGTGCCAAATCCTTTTTTTCTATATTGTGGATGTACCCTCATTCCCTCAATCCATGCTTCTTTTTTAAAAGAAACCACATGATATACGCCAACAACTGAATCATTTTCCTCCAATACATACAAGCCTCCTTTTGATTTCCACTTGTCCCAGACATCTGCAATATAGTCACCCCACTGGAATGTGTCTTTGCAGAATCCCAAGACTGTATTCTTGTCGCTTTCCTGCGCACTACGTATTTTCATAGTTACATGTTAACCAATTATCTAATTTTTGATTGTATGGGTCAGGATTTTGTTGAAAATTGCCCGATTCCTATAAGGATTATAAGCATCCAAATGAAAAATTTATCATGTCTTCAAGCTCAATTGGACAACGCTATGTCTTTACCAGTTTTGGCGAGAGTCATGGCAGGTGTATAGGAGCTGTCGTAGATGGCTGTCCTGCAGGTTTGGAACTTGAGGAAAAAGATATTCAAAAAATGCTTGACTTGCGCAAGCCAGGCCAATCAGTCATAACAACTCAAAGAAAAGAAGAGGACAAGGTAGAGATTCTCTCAGGCGTATTTAACGGATACACCACTGGAGCTCCAATTACAATGGTAATTTGGAATCAAGATCAGCGTTCTCGCGATTATGAAAATTTAACATTGAGACCAAGACCTGGTCATTCTGACTATCCAGCATATATCAAGTACAGCGGATTCAATGATTATAGAGGAGGAGGCAGATTCTCCGGCAGACTTACTGCTACATTTGTAATGGCAGGAGCCATTGCAAAGAAATTGCTTACTCAGACTATTGGAGTCGACACTTATTCTTACACTTGTCAAGTAGGCAAGATAAAGATGAACAGCCAAGCTGCGTCAAAGATGAAGAGCTCCATTTACAGCAATGAAGTAAGGTGCCCAGATCCAAAAATAGCAGAAAAGATGCGATCTACCATACTTGCAGCAAAGCGAAGTGGGGACTCTGTTGGAGGAATTATTGAATCCGTCACTACAAATATTCCAGTAGGTCTTGGCGAGCCAATCTTTGGTTCTCTAGAATCAGATCTTAGCAAGGCATTATTTTCAATTCCTGCTGTCAAAGGAGTTGAATTTGGTTCTGGTTTTTACGGTTCAACTCTGCATGGTTCTGAGAACAATGACGAATTCATAACAAAGAATGGAAAGATTGTAACTAAAACAAATAACGCTGGAGGCATACTTGGAGGAATATCTACCGGCATGCCGTTAGTGCTTCGAGTTGCCTTCAAGCCCGCCTCATCCATTGCAAAAAAGCAACATACCGTAGATGTCAAGACAAAAAAACCAATATCTCTCATAGTTCAAGGCAGACATGATCCATGTGTAGTCCCAAGAGCGCCACCCGTAGTTGATTCTCTAGTCTCAGTGGTACTTGTTGATCATGCATTAAGAGCAGGCTTTATTCCACCAGTGATTCGATAAGAAATGTCAGATATTGACAAGCTGCGCGACAAGATGGACAGGATAACATTGGATATGCTGAGATTGTTAAGGGAAAGAAATGATACGGCAAAAGAAATTGGTAACCTCAAGAATAATCTTGGACTAGGCATAACCAATGAAGAAAGAGAAAGTCAGCTTCGAACCAAAGTCCAGTCATTATGCAAAGAGATAGATCTTGATGAGAAAACAGGTTTGACAATGTTAAATTTTCTATTAAATGAATCTGTCAAGATACAGTCTACAAACAAACAAACCCATCTTTCAGTGTTCTTGAAGGCAAAGACATTAGAAAAACAGGGAAAAAAAATAATTCACATGGAGGTAGGAGAGCCAGATTTTTTTCCACCAAAGATAGTCAATAATGCACTTTCCCAAGTCTATGACAGGGGATACACAAAGTATGGTGATTCAAAAGGAATGACAGAGTTTCGAGAAGCTCTTGCAAGCTATGTTACCAAGACATTTGGTATCAAGACAGATTCACAAAATATTCTTGTCTCGCCTGGTGCGAGATTTTCAGTCTTTCTTGCAATCTCTACTCTGCTAAATCCTGGAAACGAGATAATAATAATAGAGCCCGCATGGCCAGCATACAGAGACAATGCTCTAAATTCAGGAGTCAAGGTCAGAACTATTCACACAAGCCTAGAAAATAGATGGGAGCCCAAAATAGAAGATATTGAAAACGCAATCAACCAAAATACAAAGATGATAGTTCTAAACTATCCAAACAACCCTACCGGGAAAATACTATCAGAAAAATTACTAGACCAAATAATGAACATCTCAATAAAAAACAACCTCTATGTGTTAAGTGATGAGATTTATTCTTCATATGCATTCAAAAATTGGAAGAGTGTTCTTTCCTACAAGTACAGCAAATCGATTGTGACTCAATCTTTCTCCAAATCTCACGCAATGACTGGATTTAGAATAGGGTATGCTGTATCAAGTCCTGATATAATAGACCAGATGGCAAAGCTACAAGCGTTGTCTATGACAAACGTGTCAGAACCAATTCAATACGTAGCCATGAAAGCGCTTGAAGCCGACACTACCGATAATACTAAAACCATCAAAACTAGACTAGAAGCTGTGATGAAAAAGGCACAGAACATGGAAATTGAATTTATAGAGCCAGATGGTGCAATGTACCTCTTTGCCAAGGTAAAAAAACAACATTTTGACTCTGTCGAGTTTACAAACAAGCTTTTAGATTATGGCGTTGCGATAGCACCTGGTGAAGGATTTGGGAATTACCAAGAATTTGTCAGAATATCTGCCTGTCAGCCAGAAGAAACACTTAACCAAGGAATGAAGATAATAGAAGAAGTGATGAGGTCAGAAAAATGAAGAAGAAAATAGCTATAATTGGTGTAGAAGGACAAATAGGCAAATGGTTCACAAAGTACTTTCTTGAAAAGGGTTTTGAGGTAATTGGTTTTGATGCAGAAAAGGAGATCCAAAATAAATCAGTTACAAAGGCACAATCCCTTGTTGGTGCAATCTTACCTGCAGATTATGTTATTCTTTGTATTCCAGTCAAGCGTACTCCAGAAACTATAAGACTGATTGCAAAAGAGATGAAAAGAGAATCTTTTCTTATTGACGTTTCTTCACTCAAGCTAAAAACTGCAGCTGCTCTATCAAAAATTCCGGACAAGATAAGTCCAATTTGCATTCATCCAATGTTTGGACCCGGAACAAAGAAGCTAAAGGGACAGAACATAATCTCCATTCCAATTCGTGATGCAAAAAAAGAGCTTTTGGTGGCAAAATCATTGTTTCCTGAAGCAAATTTTGTTCAGATAGATGCAACAGAGCATGACAAAAAAATTGCAATAATCTTAGGTATGACTCACTTGGTCAACTTGACACTTGCTAACATACTTGCAAAGGAGGAAAACTTTACACTCGTAGAAAAGATGGCAGGTACCACATTCAAGGCACAAAAGCTTCTCACTGCTGGAATAATGACAGAATCACCAGAACTCATTGAGACAATAATTTCAAATCCAGAAATTAGAAGATATGCTGAAGAATTCTGGAAAGACATAGGCAGGATGCTTATTTTGATTCAGGAAAATAGAACTGAAGAGATTCTCAAGTATGTTAGTAGTGCAAAAGAGCGACTTGCAAAGAATGTTGACATGGATGATGCATACAAAAAATTAGTATCCATGGTAAACGCTGTTGAAAAATAATTGAAATCCACAAAAATTGTAACTTCCTTTCTAGTTCACAACGACAAGTATCTCATCTTAAAGCGAAGTGAAAAAGTAAAGTCAATGAAGGGTCTTTGGTCTGGGATATCTGGAATCATAGAAGGTAGTGAAGAGCCAATCTACAGAGCTAAAAGGGAAATATTTGAGGAAACAGACATAACAGAAAATAAGATTAGTCTTCTTAAATCTGGACAACAAATTCGTGTAGATTCCCCCCAATACGCAAACCACGAGTGGTTGATTTTCCCCTTCTTGTTTTCTGTACAAGATCCTACAATTACCCTTAATTGGGAGAATCAAGAATACAGATGGATAAGCCCTTTAGAACTAACACAATATCAAACAGTTCCAAGCCTTGACAAGGTTCTAGCTAGCTTGTTGTAGTTTTTCTTCTGTTACTTCATCAGATTTGGTGTATCTCTGTTGTGGAAGCATAATGTAAACACATGCCCCTCCACACATTGTACATGGTACAGTATTTCCCTTGAGTTGACCTGTTCTTGCATGTATCCGTGCTGCTTCTTCAGGATCAATTGATAACGCAATCTGCTTTTCCCAGTTAAGAGTTCGTCTTGCCTCTGTCATTTCCATATCCCACTTGATTGCCTTGTCTCGCAATTTGACAAGGTCTGCAGCATGTGCGGCAATTCTATATGCAATCAACCCTGCCTTTACTTCGTCAGCATTAGGTAAAGCCAAGTGTTCTGCAGGAGTTAGATAACACAGCAAGTCCACCCCTTCGCTTGCAGATATTGCAGCACCTATTGCACTGGCAATATGATCATGACCTGATGCTACATCAGTTACAAGCGGTCCCAATACATAATACGGGACATCACCAATCAACGATTTTGCTAGTCTAACATTTGCAGCAACTTCGTTTAGTGGTACATGTCCAGGTCCTTCCACCATCACCTGCACGTCTTTTTCATGAGCTCTTTTTGTTAGCCTAGATATGTTAATCATCTCCTGGACCTGTAATTCATCGTGCGAGTCAAGTATGGAACCTGGCCGTAGAGCATCGCCCAAGCTAAAAGTAACATCATATTGTCTTGCCAGCTCTATTAGATAATCAAAGTGCTCATAGTATGGATTTTCCTTGTCATATTTTAGCATCCATGCGGCCGTGATAGTTCCTCCCTTGCTTACTATTCCACCGTGTCTTTTTACTGCCAAAATTCTTTTTGCTATATCTTTTGTAATACCAGAATGTATTGTAGTATAATCGACTCCATCTTTTATGTTACGTTCAAATGCATTGAGATAGTCATCCTCAGTTATATCAAGTGGATTCTTGTGTTTTTCAACGCCATAATTGTAAGCCTCGTATACTGGAACTGTACCAAACGTTATAGGAGCTGCCTCAAGCAAAGTCCTTCTGAAAAGACCTACATCCCCCCCGTCACTTAGATCCATTATAGTGTCTGAGTGATAGTTTACAGCAACTTTGGCCTTTTTTACTTCTTCATCCAGATTCTGATTCAGAGTAGAATTACCAATGTTGACGTTAACCTTTGTTTTCATTCCCTTGCCAATTCCTACCACGTGAATCTTTTGTGGTCTAACGTTGTTGTGTGGAATTATAATCGAGCCGGTTGCTATTTTTGAAATAAGCCAGTCTAAAGTTACATCTTCGTCTTTTGCCACTGTTTTCATTTCTTCGGTGGCAATGCCCCTACGGGCTGCGCTCATTTGTGTTCCCAATTTACCTTTTTTAGCAATCGATTGAATTTAAACGTGAGTTTCCTATTGTAATGTCATGAATGTATTATCCATAGCAGGCTCTGATCCATCTTCGGGCGCAGGCATTCAAGGAGATATAAAGACATTCACATCTCTTGGAGCATACGGAGTCGGTGCAATTACTGCATTGACAAGCCAAAACTCTTCAAAGTTTTTCAAATCAGAGCCTGCTTCGTCTGAAATCATCAAGAGTCAGATAAGATCAGTTCTTTCAGATTTCAAGATTGATGCAATAAAGATAGGAATGGTCTATGACAAAAAAACCATAAAAACAATTCATTCTGAATTGAAGAATCTAAAAGTGCCCATCGTGCTTGATCCTATTTTTGAATCAACAACTGGAGGGACGCTTCTTCTGGCTAACGCTTTTTCTGATTTCAAGAAATTACTCATACCTCTCTCATATGTCATAACTCCAAATGTACCAGAAGCAGAAAGGATCACAGGTATGAAAATCAAGTCCTGGGGCGATGCAAAAAAAGTAGCCCAGAAGATAAATTCCATGGGTGCAAAAAATGTCATAATAAAAGGTGGACATATGCAAGACGATAAGGTAACTGACCTCTTACTTGAAAACAAGAAATTTTACATGTTTTCTCAAAAGAGGCTTACTCGAGAAAATCATGGTGGAGGATGTATATTTTCTGCCGCACTTTGTGTAAACATAGCCAAAGGGAAGGGCTTGTTGGAATCTGCAAGTCTTGCACAAAAGATTTCATTTGAATCGATCAAGAACTCGGCAAGAGTTGGAAAAGGCCTATCCATTGCAAGACAAAAAAATGCTGACATTATAGAATATGACCTGTCCATAGCAATCAATCAATTTGTTAACATCAAAGGAATTTACAATTACATACCAGAAGTGCAGACAAATTTTGTGTTTTCTAAGCCTTGCCCAGAATCTATTTCCCACATACTAGGACTTGAAGGACGTATAGTCAAAACAGGAGAATTAGTTGCGGTGGTAGGTACACTCAAGTATGGAGGCTCAAAACATGTGGCCAATGCAGTCCTAGAGATTACAAGAAAATTTCCCTCGATAAGATCTGCTGTTAATATCAGATATGACAACAGGATAATCAAAAAAGCTATTGCAGCGAGACTTTGTGTTGCATATTATGATAGAGTTCTGGAATCACATGATACCAAGGTTACTGAAGGAAAAACTATATCGTGGGGGATAAAGAGCGCAATTGAGAAACTCGAGAACCCTCCAGATATCATATATCACAGAGGAGATGTTGGAAAAGAACCGATGATCTTGCTATTTGGCAAAACTCCAAAAGATGTCTTGACAAAGCTTGTCAAGATTGTGTAGAATATTTTTATCCTTCAAAATAAATACTACATTCTTAGACTACATCTCATGAGGGCTGTAATCTTGGCCGGTGGACTTGGAACAAGACTTCAGCCTTATACTACATTTTTACCAAAAGCTATGCTCCCACTTGGAGACAAACCACTCTTAGAGCATTTGATTGAATGGATAAAGAATAACGGTGTCGATTCATTTGTCTTATGTGTAAGTTATTTGAGAAGAACGATAGAAGATTATTTTGAAGACGGGAGCAGATTTGGTGTGAAAATAGAATACGCAGTTGCAAATAGACCTCTGGCAACAGCAGGACAATTAAAAACTGCACAAGAGTTTATTGATGATACTTTTGTTTGCGTATACGGAGATTCAATTTTTGAATTTAGTTTGAAAAATATGATTAATTATCATAAAAAGAAAAAATCCTTTGTAACCATGGGATTGTCCGAATACAAGACCAAGATTCCATATGGATTCATAGAAATGGACAAGACCAGCAGGGTCAAAACATGGCAAGAAAAACCAGAGGTGAAAGGCAATATCAACATAGGGTGTTATGTCATGGAACCTGGAATTTTTGAGTTAATTCCAGAAGGCAAGCCGTATGGGATGGATCTTGTTATTCGTAGTGCGTTGGCTAAGAAGAACAGGGTAAGCGGGTATTCGATTAAGAACGGGTTTATCGACATAGGCGACAAATCTTCCTATCGGCGTGCATATCAGCATTATTTGGAAAGGCTTGGCCAGATCTAAGTCTTCAACATGACTGAAATTAAGATACGCAAGCTTCAGAAAAAAGATCTCTTCAATGGATTTCTGCATTCGCTTGATTCGCTTAGGAGTACAAGTGATATGAGTCCAAGAAAAGCTCAGGCCATATTTGATAAGATTTCTGAGAATCCAAATGAAGCAATATACGTTGCAGTAATGGATTCAAAAATCATAGGTGCGGCAAGCATCATAATTGAACAAAAATTCATACATAACGGAGGGAAGGTCGGCCACATCGAAGATGTTGTGATTGCAAAAGAATTCCAAGGAAGAGGAATTGGCCAAAAAATAGTATATCGCTTATTGAAATATGCACAAAAACAAGGTTGTTACAAAACCATTCTTGATTGTACAGAAGATCTTATTCCTTTTTACAAAAAATTAGGATTCAAGTTACATTCTAATTCAATGAGATTTGATTATCTGTCAAAAACGTAATCTCTTTTCGGTCTGGGCTTCAAGCGAAATAAAAGACCACCAGTTATCATGACAGGTATTGATACTCCCATAAATACAGTTGGAGTAAGTGCAAGTTCTGGAACTACATATGCAGGAGCTATCAGAGGTATCATGGTATTGACATAGTCCATTCCAATTAATGTCACAACTCCTCCAGCAATGATAAGAGAACCGCAAAGTATTGAGCCATATTTGCGTGCCAACAAAAATGAAGAACCTGCAAGTACCAATGCAGGTGCTCCACTAATTGAAATAAATTCTAGAACCGATGATGAAGGATCTATATCATATGACGGATTTTTTAGAAAATGCGATACAGATATCAATTCAGCTACAAACAGTGCAAACATTGCGAAGCTTGCTGCAGCTACCCACTTTTCAACTGCCACAGTTATTCTTGATTTACTTCAATAAATAAACCAAATGATTGGTTATACTATACCAACTAGACCTGCTAGTTCTTTTCTGCAAGATGAGCCAAGCTCCTCTGCTGCCTTTTCTGGAGTTACCTTGTTCAAGAAAACGCCATACCCCCTTTCAAGACCAGACCAAGAATCAGACTGTGGATACACTTCGATATGCCAGTGAATCTGTCGGTTGTTTTTCTTTTCTGGCGAAAGATGAAACACCATGTTGTATGCTGTATTTTTCATTGTACTGGCAAGTCCGCCAAGCGTAGCCCTCAAGATCAAAGACAGATCATTTATCTCCTTTTGAGTTATTTTCGAAAAGCTTGTTGTGTGCTTTTTTGGATATATCCAAAATTCGTACGGATGCGAGGGAGCCCACGGACAGAATGCCAAGAACCCTTCAGTTTGCAGGATCTGCCTTGGTCCTCCTGTCTCAGTATTTACAGTCTGACACATTGGGCATATGCCTTTTTCATTTAGAATCTTGTGCGCAGCCTCTGCTTCCTGTTCTATTACAGGAGGAATTGTAGAAAATGTGACTATATTGATATGCGGGTGAATAACAGGACCGCCAGCCTCCTTACCATGATTTACATAGATTGAGACATAGGTCACCCCTCTTTGTGTGTATAACCACCTAAGTCTATCCTGAATTACAACTAGGACGTTAGACCACTGCTCAATCGGTATACTGGCAAGTGAGTCCTTGTGTTTTTCAGATGCAACTACGATATAGTGATAACCGTAAGCTGGTTCACTGTAAAGAGGTCTGTCGCTGTAAGAATTCTCTGATGTAGTAGCAACTACTGGATTCTTGCTTTCAAATACTCTAACAGACCAATTTTCCACATAATGATCTTCGGTATCCTGAAGTCTTTGCAACATGCCATCCTTTGCAACAAGGGAAAGCGATGACGGATTTGTCATAGATTCGTTTCCAGGACAATAAGGACATTTCTTTGAGTCGCCGGCGTTGTGATTATCTTGAGAAACAATCACGAATTTATCAATAACATAATCCTTGCGAAGATCTCCCATATCTGCTAAATTGCCGATCTGCTAAGTTAAAACCTTTTCAATGATCGGAACATATGATTCAATGCCAAGAGATCTACCTCAAAGACACTAGAATAGATCTTTTTTATCTAAAAGTGATGAAATTAGAATATCAAACACATATTATTTTGTTAATACATCTAAGAAATTTGTAATCGTCAGATGATCAGGAAAATCTAAGAGTTTTTCTTTAATCGAATCTACTAAAAACTTGTATGAATTTCCGTAAAGATCTTTTAGTACTTCCCGCAGGTATTTTGGGTTTTCATAGCAATCAGAAAGAGCAATACCGTATTTTTCATCAAGAAGTTTTGAGACTTCGGTATATCTTCTAGAGTCAATATCTATGAGTGTTTTTCCAACTGCTAGAATAACAAGATTTTTCTTCATATCAAGATCGTCGCAGGTCATGAACATATATCACGCCGGTTTATGAAAAACCTAGATACAGGTAGTCCTGTATTTGATATCTTTCCGGATGGATTAATTTGATACATTACATATCATATCACACTAATCGCAGATATTGTCCAGTTTATCCGGTACAAACAAACGCACTACAAATACCCCAACTTTTGGATTTGCCAAAAATTACGCTTAAATTAGAACAAAATATGTGCACAAGCATCAAAATGTCCACCGAATCACTAAGACAAGACCATGCACTAATTGAGAAAGTATTAAAGGCAATGTGGGCAACAATTCCGCTTTTGAAGAACGGAACCGCCATACCCGAACCTATAATTTTACAAGTCATTGATTTTACAAAAAACTTTACTGATTTGTGTCATCATGGCAAGGAAGAAAACTCACTTTTTCCAGAACTTGAAAAAAAGGGCATGTCAAAAGAGAGTGGGCCTATTGCAATCATGCTTATGGAACATGCATTAACTCGAAAATTGGCTGCAAGGATGGAAGAGTCTTCCAAGACATACATAGCCACAGGCAATGCCACTCAATTGATCATAGATATGCAAGAATACATCAATCACCTAGTTCAGCATATTTGGAAAGAAAACAACCGCTTGTTTGAGATGGCAGAGATGGCTCTACGAAATGATGTGGAACGAATAAACACCGAGCTGTCAAATGTCGAATCAGAAAAACTCAAAGAACTTGGCAAAACAAGAAAGTCTTATGAAAAACTTGCCGAGGATCTTGCAAAGCAATTTCCATTACAAGACGATAAGATGTCAAAAGCATAGAACAACCAAAGGATTTTTCTACTATACCATTCCTAAGGAGATATGAAATCCATATCTACATATGGTGGAAAATTTTTTACAGATAAAATAGGAAGGATTTAGATTGGCTGCAAAGACTGGAAATAAGGTAAAAGTGGAATATGTTGGAAAACTCGATGACGGATCAGTTTTTGACAGCTCAGAAAACCACGGAAAGCTATTAGAGTTTGAAGTGGGTTCAGGTCACGTGATAAAAGGATTTGATGACGCAATTTTGGGAATGAATGAAGGAGATGAGAAAGAGTTCACCATACAGCCTGCTGAAGCCTATGGGCAACATGATCCAACATTGGTACAAAAGGTTCCAAGAGAGGTATTCCCACAAGAAGCAGATCTTATAGCCGGACTACTCTTTGAGGCAGGTCTGCCAACAGGCGAGAAGGTACCTGCAATGATTACCGCAGTTGATGAAGGAATAGTTACAGTAGACCTGAATCATCCTCTGGCAGGCAAGACACTGAACTTTAAGATAAAACTTAAAGAGATATCTATTTGATTTCCTTATTACAAATTAGTTAGAGTATCTAACATTTTTTAATATATTCAAGTTGGCAAATAATTATGATCGACTTGAAAAATCAAGGTTTATGTAATATATGAAAAACTTGGAAGATGGGGCTGAATAAGAATTACGAACAATTCCAATGTTCACATGATCTATGTCTTACTTGATGGGATAGGAGACTTGCCACATCCAGACTTGAAAGGAATGACTCCGCTAGGATATGCCACAACCCCAAACATGGATAGGCTTGCAAGTAATGGAGCGATAGGCGAAGTCATTTCGGTAGGAAAGGGAATAGCTCCTCAATCAGATATTGCCGTCTTTAACATGCTAGGTTATCGATTTGAGAATTCGGTGTATGTAGGAAGAGGAGTCATAGAATCAATAGGGATTGGAATTGATTTCAAAAACGGAGACCTTGCGCTGCGTGGAAACTTTTCTACTGTAAATGACGAACGAGTCATAACTGATAGAAGAGCAGGCAGAAAGATTGAAAGAGAAGACGCGATTGCCATTTCTCACGAATTAGAACAAAAGATCAAGTTTTCAAATCCAAAAGCATCGGTAGTGGTATCTCCAACCATAGGGCATAGAGTCATAGTAAGGATAAGATGTGGTGAAGAGTTCCTATCACCAGATATCAGTAACACCGACCCAGCATATGCAAGAATTGACGGCATGGGTGTTGCAAAAGCGGTTGGGGATTACTTGAAGATAGAAAGATCACTTCCGTTAAACGAGTCAGCAGGAGCAAAACTCTCTGCCTCACTTGTAAATGAATTCACAGATCAATCACTTGCCATTATGAAAAATAGTGAGATAAACAAGAGGCGTAGTACACAGGGCAAGAAACTTCTAAATTCAATACTGTTGCGCGACGCAGGAAACAAGTTTCCAGACGTCATACCAATAAACCAGTTGCATGAGATGAAATTTTCATGCATAGTTGACATGCCAGTTGAGATCGGCATAGCAAACGTGCTAAAGATGCAGACATTTAACGCTGGAGGGCTGACTGATTATGAGGAAAAGGCAAGAGTTGCAGCAAAGGCAATGGAGACACAGAATGCCATTTATGTACACATCAAGGGCCCAGACGAGTTTGGTCATGACGGAGACGCTATCGGAAAGATGAAAAACATCGAGGAGATTGATACCAAGTTTTTTGGCACTCTGTTAGATACCATAGACACCTCAAAGGTTTCAGTTGTAATATCAGGAGATCACTCTACCCCATGCATAAACAAAGGACATAGCGATGATCCTGTCCCAATTTTGGTATCGGGCGACTCAGTCAAAAAGGACGGAACTACGAGATTTACTGAAGAGCAGGCAAAAAAAGGAAAAATAGGTTTGCTTGCAGGTGCAGATGTAATCAAGACTGCAATTAACCTCATCAGATAGCAAAAGTATCAATCTTTCCAGTTTTTATCATATCAGAAATTTTTTTCTTGAATTCATCAACATCTACATCGTGATACTTTCCTGTGGAATTAGCAAGTTTTTGCATTGCACGATTCATGATAGAAAGACAAATCTCATTTTCATACTTTTGATAATGGACAAATGCAGCAGCGGCAAGAATTATTCCTTGTACAAGGTCTTTTTCACCTTCATATGTTTTTTTCCAGACTCCTTCAAGTACCTCGTGACACTCCCAAAATCTTTCACTATTGAAGTAAAATTTTCCACTTTCTAATGCATCATCTTTTTCTATTTCTTCCTCTACAAGATGTCTAGCATGATCAAGGCTTCCAATCGATCCTAATTTTTCAACTAGCAGATCAAGATGTTCTTTTGCAATGGATACATCAAATTCCAAGTATCTTTTTGAAACTCGTGTATCCCTAATGATAGCATTTAATTCCGAAGTCAGCTGGTCTGCTTTTTTCAGTAGCGCTGGTGCATCATGCGGCAGATAACCGGCATTCTTGAGATGAATCATGAAACGATCCATATTGTATCGATGTTCTAATTTCTTAAAATTGTTAGCTATTTACTCGTTAAGATTTATATGAACTATTAAAAGGATTCACAATACATGTCCATGATTGAAGTTACACGCGATGTAAAGAACCCTCTACTTTCAAGAAGAGAGATTACGTGTACGTTCAAAGGACTTGCAGGCAGACTCAAGAGATTAGAAGCTGTTGAGATGATATCAAAACAATTCAATCTTGAAGGCAAGATTATAATTCCAATAAATCTCAAAAATGAGACTGGCAGGCCAACACTTTCAGGTACATTTTATGTCTACGAAGACGAAAAGTTGGCAAAGGAACATCTCAAAGCAGCAATATTCAAAAGGTTAGAAAAAGCCAAGTCAGTACCTACAAAAGAGGCAGAACCCGCACAAGCAGCAGAGGTCAAGCCTGCTGAAGAGAAGAAGGAAGAGACAAAGTAATGGCAGGCAAGAAAGGCTCAAGCCCCTCAGTTTACAAGTACTACAAGGTAAAAGATGACAAAGCAGAAAAGACAAAAAAAGAATGTTCAAGATGCGGCAAGGGTGTTTTCATGTCAGACCACAAGGACAGGCGAACTTGTGGTAAATGTGGCTATACCGAGTTCACAAAATAATCAATAGAGTTTCTTCTTTCTCAGTTTTGAAGATTTTTGTTCAATTTGCTCTAATTTTTGAGCCAGAGATGGATCAACTTTTGTCTTTGCAAGCACATCAGCAGGAATCTTGACTATGTTTCTATCAAGTGCAACGTTTATTGTAGGTAATTTCTTTTGAATCCAGTTTTTTAATACCTTATCTTCGAGTTTGTAATCCCTAAACCCCTCTGGAAATTTCTTCGTTATGTGTAACAAGAGGGTCTTATCATCAAACACCGAACGAGGTTCGAACAATCTAGTAGTATCAGCATACATACTCTCAAAGAGGTTTCCCGAGAGCTCATCTGAGACCATCCCCATCTTGGACATTCTTTTAATTAATTCAAGATAATGCAGAAACTCATGGGCAAGTATGGCATGTATTGTACCTTTTAGTCCATAGGCGACAAGTGGGGCAGTGATTTGAATAATTATCTCCACCTTCTCGTTTGCAATTACAGGAAGCGTTCTTGCAAATAAGATTCCATAGTCAAATGAGCCAGTAGGCTGCGAGATTACAATTGAGGGTTCTACGTATGCCAGTGGAAAATTAATTCCAGATGCTTTTTCTACCCTACTTATACCCTCAAGTACAACCTCAAATCTCTTGACTATTAGTGAGTGAATTTTGTCTGATAGAACGCCATCTTTGTGAGCTTCATTTACTTTTAACAGCGGATCCAATCAAAAAAGCTTGAATTCGACTATAATAAAACCTTGATATCGATCTATTCAGATCTTTCGATAATTGAACCTAGAAAGATCCGTTAAAGGAGGCACAAATAGTTTCTTTTTACTCATCCTTTCTTTTTGTATGAATCCAAGAGCTTGTCAACAAAGATGCTATTATCAAGTTCAGGATTTGCTTTCTTTGCATCATGGATTACCTTAAGAAACCTTACAAATGTTGCTTCTTTTACAGTAATTGTCTTGTATTCTTTGCGAGGCAATAAGATAGTGATGCATGGGTTTTTGATAAATTATTGGTAGAAATTTTATAGAAATTTGTTATAAAGTTGGCTATTGGGTGGAAACAAGAGCAAAAATTAGTGCAGATGCAGATCAATGACCTTTTCTTCTCAAGTATTCAACATCAAGAGTCATCTTCATTATTGCAGACTCCATTTTTGAGAGATCCTCAAGCAACTTGTCATCTGCGCTTGTACTGTCAAGGTTGCATTGCATCTTCATCATTATTTTTGCCATATCATATAGAGTGGGCATCAAATCTGTAACAGAGATACCGTCTCTTGATTTAAGAACGAGTCTACTGTTGCGTACTAGCGAAGAATTTGCATGGTCAATAAATTCATCTTCAATTATCATTTCTTGTTTGAATCAAATGGAGCCGGTATAAAATAATTTGTCCCGTACCAGACAAATGATAATTTATGATCTTGTTTTCCAATTTCGGATACTAACTCTTGTCACTTAATTTATCCAAAAATTCTCGTATGGAATCATAATAGGCAAATTCTCCCAAGACGGTTTTAAGTGATTTTGTCATCACAGTGCTGATACTGTTATCAAAATTCTCCAAGATTTGTTTCAGGTATTGAGGATTATCAAGGCAATCAAATACATTGGCATTGTAATCTTCTCGCAACCTGACGGTTACTTTATCAAATATAGAAGGACCCATGCTAAGCAATGTATTTTCTATTGCCAGTCCAACGAGAATTCGCTTTGGTTTTTTATCTAGGGTACTGACTTGATGTCTGTTTTCTATTTCCTCAGTTTCGACATTTTTTCTGTGTTGTTTTCCTGTCATTAATTCCAAATATTGAAAGAGACAGCTAGGATTAGAGCAGTGATAGTTTCCTGAACCTAGATCAAATTCGATCAATGGCTTTTTACAATCTGGACAATACATTGTCATCTAATATTACCTCGTACCGGACTTGTATCAGACATTTATTTATGTATGATGACTGTCTTCAAGTATAAAGCATCTAGGAAAAATGTTTTTTAATATTTCCAACTTCAATTTTTATCCATTCACAAAAGATTTGCCAAGTCATGTTATCGGTATCAGTCCACTGGAAAAATGTGAACATTATGCCAGTAGAATTCTCTGAAAAAGGGATGATCCTCAAATATGCTGGTGTCATATGTTGTTCAGTTGGTCCAGCATAGATGTCAATGAGGCCTGCCTTGAAATCGGTTTCAAACCGTATGAAGACTTCTCCTATTGGCGTTACTGCTTTGTACTTGCCATCAACAACAGATATTTCTTTTACAAACTGCGTACTCCACTTTGGTAGGTTTTCAAGATTAGATAAGAATGCGAAAACTTTGTCTTTTGGTACCGACACAACACACGTTTCTGTAACAGAATTCAATATTGTTGGTTTTTGTAAGATTTACTTTAATGTTGTTTTTTGATTTATGATATGCCAGAAACATAGATGGTAATATAACGAGTAAAAATACCATAAGATGTTGACCAGATAAACATATTCATTCCAACTATTCCAAATTTTAGTTGGTTAAATATTCATTTTGTAATAATTATTTTGTGAAAATCAAACAACTTGCATTTGCAATTTGTTTCGAGTATACTAGATACGCTTGGTTCTACCTCTTGTCCTGCAACAAGTCTTTTCAGCGGTATTCCGCCGTCAGATTCCATCATAATCCTAAATGATTTTTCAGATTCTCTTTTGAATTTGATGTCATAGATAATTTTCTTGTGCTTACGGCCCGAATTTTCATACAAAACTACAGGTTGTTCCTCTAGTCTTCTCAGCTCTTCCAGTGCATTAGATGCAATCTCATTTTCTGCATCTATCTCCATAACAACTCTTGTCCTAAACCTTACAGGATCTGAAGGGATTTTTGATATGGCATGTATCCTATGAATTGAAACTCCATCCAGGTTAATCTTTTTTGGAAGAGAGACATTCCTCTTGTGTGGGTTTACCAGTTTTACAAAAAATGGCCTTCCATTGCCCATTACAAGGCTTGATTCATCCTCGCTTCCAATCCAGGTAATCTTTGCCTGTTGTGCACCAAACTTGTCAATCAGAAACTTGGCTATCTTTCCTTCAACGCTATTAAATTCTCGAATTCCGTGAAAATTACAGACAAAACATCCTTTTCCTTCACACTGGTCACACGGTTTTTGTTTTTGTTGTAAACCCCTGATATTTTTTGTATATCGTGCTTGTAGTAGTACAGCTTTTGGTTTTATCTCATAGTATTCCTTTTTGAAATCAATTGTAAACACCACATCTGGGTTCTGATAGTCTACCTTGGATCTTGTCTTTCGTGAGAACGATTTTCCCATCTCTCGGGTTACGTCGCTTTTGATGCTAGGTATTCCACGAAGCTTAAACTTGGAGCGAATTGAGTCATCTCGATCATGAATTGATGGTTGCAATATTGCACCAATTAGAAACGTGGAAAACTGATATTCTTTTGCCATATCAAGTATTTTTTTCAGATGTAGATCAAGATTTGACATCATGATTTTGCAAATGTAGCATGTTTTTGTTGGCCTCTGCTTTAACATGCTTCTAATCTTATTTCCAAGCCTCTTGTGTGATACTACCCCCAGCTTTTCTGCAAACATCCTGCCAAGACAGTGATCACACAGAGGATGTTCTTTCAGTATTCCCTTGGTGCTCTCGATAACGGTGGCTAGTTTTTTCTTGTCCACTAGATTATCGTAAATGTGGCATGTATTATTCCTAATCAGAAAAACAGGTGTTATGTCATTCTTGTCTAGCCTCATAACACTCCTAAAGACTGGCCACAGGACGTACGCGTGGTCTTATTTTTCTAGTAAGGATATAGTCTTTGTTGTGTTTCTTTGTGAGTAACGCTGATTGCTTTTGTAGGACATGTATGAGCTGCGTCAAGAATTTTCTCTGATTTTGCACCCTCCTCGTTTATGACTTTGGATTTTGGATTAACATGTACATTTTTTTCCACATGAAATACTTTGGGAGCGATGGTCTCACAGCTACAACAGGCTATGCATCTTTCTGGGTCCACTCTTACTGAAATCGGTATTTCTTGTTCTACTTGGATAGGTTCAGCATCTGGCTTTACCTCTGCCTTTACTCTTTCATAGTAATCCCAAAATGTATCTTCGTATTGTTTCCAAAAGTCCTGATAGGCATTTTCTGCATAATTGGTATACCTAGTCCAGTCTTCTTGAGGAGTCTTGTCAGAGTCTTTTGCACCCCATGAGCGTCTTTTTGAGCCAAAGTCATATTTCTTGTTTGAATTTTTGTCTTCATATTTTTCGTGATTTGAATTTGTACCGATGTTTTTCTTGTAATCAGTTCGAAGTGTCTGGTAGGCTTCGGATATAATCTTAAATTTCATTCCATTCTGATCGGTACTATTCTTGTCTGGATGATGTTTTAGTACCAATTTTCGATATGCGGCCTTTACCTCTTTCATTGAGGAACCATCTTTTACTCCTAAGACCTGGTAGCATTGGTAATTATTCAATATCTATTGTCAGTTAAACTGTTTTAAATGCTTTTTACAGCAATCAGGAGTGTTTTTCATGGTTTGATATGGTTTCTAGGGCTGCCCTTTTTGCAGCCAAGTCAGCAATTTTTTTATTTTCCGCACTTGCTATTATTACAACGTCTCCATTTTCAGGCTGTAACTTTTCAACTAGTGCAAAAGTTAGTTTTTGATCCTTAATTGGCATGTCATAACTTTTGTCAGATGTGAAGAGTTTGTCGTCTCGAAATACAAGCGTGGTTGCTCCAAGTGCACCTATCTTTATTGCAGCATCCCTCTGTTCAATACCGCTTCCCACATCTTTTGCCAGTCCCTTGACAAGTATTGCGTGGTTGAACTTGCCAAGTGTGATTGAGCATTCTTTGATATCATTTTCTGCAGGCATGGCTTCATTTAGTTTTGAAAATAAGGACCTTCCTTTGTTTGTCAGCGTCATACCAGCTTTTGACGTAGTAATGAGTTCATTCATCTTTAGATGTTTCACAAGAGTCTTGATGGAACCCTCTCCAAGACCTACTTCTTCTATTAAAATGGCTCTGCTTGCTCGCATATTCACGTGTACTACCTGAAGTACTTTGAAGATGTGTGCAGGCTCAAAGGATAGTACCCTACTTGGGTAATATCGCTGTGCTACTTTACCAAGTAGCTTGACGACATTGTGCATCTGGGGTTCCATGGTGAATGGTTTTTATTTAATGTTAATGCTGGTGGTCATGGCCCTGATGATCATCGTCATGGGAATGGTCGTGGTCATGGTGATGGTCATGGTCATGTGTTGGTGGTAATGGTTCTTTTTTTCTGTTTCTTATAGCGTATGCGTAGGTAAATGTAATTGCTAGTACAGATCCTGCCAAAGCAAATCCAAGCCAATCTGGGAATATGGTTAAGGGGGTAAGAGTCTCTATGACCGAGTCGGCGCAGACTATTAGGGCGACTGCACTTAGTGCATATGACAGGGATTTCATGCCGCCGGTACCTAGTATTCTGATCATTGCGGCTCGGAACCCCCAGCTGTCCACTGTATCCATGCATACCATGCCAACTGTAAATATTCCTACCATCACTAGTGCTGCTTCGATTCCTTCTGTAGCTGATGCAGTTGCCGCCATACCTAAGGCGGCCAATTGGGTTGCGGTGTCAAACCCGAGGCCAAAGATAATGCCTACCATATAAGATGAGCGTATCATGCCAGCGTTCTTGAGTCTGGGCAACAACTTGGTAAGTAGTATGGCTGCAGATGTCTTACCATATTTTCTCATTGCATAGAAGTTAGTTATGCCAATAACTGCTAGTGCTGCAGCGCCGAGTAATCCTGTTGATATTGAAAACATTCCGCCTTGATCGATTAGATTTGCAGCTACATACACCATGAGAAGTAACTCTGCAAGAACTGATGTCATGTGACCCAGACTAAATCCGGTGCCAACAAATCTTGTGCTTTTTACCGCATTATGGTATCTAATGAGATTGTCTATTGCAGTGATATGGTCAACATCAAATGCATGACGTAATCCCAAGGCAAGAAGGGACACTCCCGTTGCTGACCATATTAAGGTACTAACATCCATGTTCTGACCTCCCTGCATCATGTTGAATGTAAACCACGAAATTCACGATCCATTGTGTCATTCCAACATTATTTAAACTGTTGGATAGTTTATCCAACAAAAAATCACAATGTAATGATTGTCTGATAAAAGTTACAAAATATTGGAAACCAAAAACCTCTGGTTTAATATTGCTGATTGTTAAACGCGGTTTGTGTTTGAACTAATTGTATTTTTCACTTCATTCAAGTTTATTTTTGTTGAAGGTGGGGAGCAAGTATTAGTAGGTATAGGTACAGCAAATAGAATCGGATTACGAAAAACTCTGAAAATTACAGCATTTGGGTTTTCAGTTGGAATGATTCTGTATTTTGTTTTTCTAAAATATGCAGGTTTTGTTCCTACTAATATTCTTGAAGTTGCTCTTGGTATTGGATTATTATTCTTCAGTAGCTTGATGTTTAAGGAATTTTTTGAGAATGAACACGAAGAAGATACCAAAGAATACAAGGTAACCTATTTTTACATTGTAATGGTTGAAGCAATAGAAAATTCTGTTGCATTGGCTACATTCAGTTTGATACAGTTAGAAAGTGCATTGATAGGGTTTGCTGTTGCTATTGGTTTTATTATTGGTTTATTGTGGCTAGGAATTGTCAAGAAAGTACCATTGAGAATAACAAGATTAGTAGCTGGAATACTTCTTACAAGTACGGCAATACCACTCATTCTTTACGGTCTTGGTGTTTTTACACCAGATTTTATTCACTGGCTTATACCACCACTAACGCCGCCCCACGGTCTTTTACAGTGAGAAAAACGACGTAGACTTACAGAACCAATTAAGCTCTTGCTTTTACTGTCTGAGCAAATAATCTGTTGAAGCGTTTTTCTGTTCTTTGTTTCCAGTTTGCTGCATGATATGCATACCCTGCAACAAGTGGAAACGTGATGGTAGCTTCTCCAAATACCATTTGCTCGTAGGTGGTGTCTACCTTTCCCCAGCTGCTCGCTTCTTTTAGCGTAGAGCCTGACAGTGCACCATCTCTTTCATCAGCTACTGTGAGCTGAACTGCATACTTGTGCATTGGAACATCAAATCCTAAAACTTCAGCAGATACTACAATGTCTTGTGTAAAGTTTTTTGGTACGCCTCCACCAATCATCAAGATTCCAGTTTCCTTGTTTGCAAGTTTTACCTGGGTTAGCTCAAGAAAGTCTCTTGCAGAATCTATTGAGACAGAACTTTGTTTGTTGTGATGTTGGTGAAGAACAAGACCAAAGCCAGCACTACAATCAGAAAATGCCGGAATAAATATCGGTACATCTTTTTTGTAGGCAGAAAGCACTATGGAATCAGATGGCTTTGCATGGACTTTATCATCAAGGTATCTTCCCATCTCAACCATGAATTCGCGCGACGAATAGGGCCTGTGTTGCAGAGAATTTGCAATCTCTGTTACTGTGTTATCACATATACGCAATTCGTCTTCGTCGATGAATGTATCATATATTCTATCAATGTGCAGATCGCGTAGAATTGCATCATCGATGAACTGTGTTCCTACATAATGTTTGAAACCAAGCCCCTCAAAAAAGTCCTGGTCTACCATGTTAGCGCCAGTTGATACTATAGCATCAACCATGTTATGCGATATCATATCAACAATTACTTTTTTTAGCCCAGCACTAATGAGTGAGCCTGCAAGGCATAGAATTACCGCACAGTCCTTGTCTGCAAGCATCTTGTCATAAATTGTACAAGCGCGATTAAGGTTTCGTGCTTGAAATGCCATATTCTTCATTTCATCTATGAATGGCCTTGGATCATGTTTTGTAATGTCAATATGGTTAATGGTTTCTTTGAGAAGATCTTTTTTGGAAAAATTTGAGCTAGTCATTGTATTTCTGTAAAGTATGACTCGTACAGGTTTTTTATAAATTTAGGTCTTGACGCTATATTGACCCGTTTTCCTACCTTTTCTCGTACTGCAAGATCGTAGACCATCTTGTATGTGACAAGATCCTCCATTGCAAACCCAACAGAGTCAAAGATCGTAATGTCAGCGTCATCTCTTTGGATCTGGTTGGATACGACATGAGCCAGATCAGAATAGATCTTGTCCTTTCCAACCTGTTGTGCCTCACCCTCGTATACTGCCTGATCCTTAAAATCAACTACAAGTTTGGCTCTTTCTATGAGCGATTTTTCAAGCTCTACCTTGTTTGGAGAATCTCCTCCTACCGCGTTTATGTGAGTGCCAGTTTTGACCCACTTGTTGTATATCACTGGTGGCGTATTTTTTTCCTTACATGTCACAGTTACCACAATATCTGATTCCCTCGTGGTAACCTCTTCGTCTGCAAGTATAACAGGCGTTCCAAATATCTTTTCTACTGTTTTTTTAAATGAATGGCTTGCCTCAATGTCAATGTTATATGCATATACCTTTTTGATATCCCTTACAAGAGATATCGCATGAAGTTGTGGGATAGATTGTGCGCCGTTGCCAATAATGCCAATTATGTCACTGTCATTTCTTGCAAGATGTTTTGTTGCAATGGCAGATGCAGTTCCAGTTCTTAATGCAGTAAGAATAGTAGACTCGGTTAACATTAAAGGAAATCCTGTCTTTCCTTCAACTAGTACACCACATGCAATTATTGTAGGCAGATTGTATGTTAGTGGATTTTGCAGATGTGTGTTTACTATCTTACATGCGAAATAACTTTCGTCCTTTGCAG
>JASHNR010000033.1 GCA_030041535.1 Nitrosopumilaceae archaeon
TCAATGGTTGCAGGTGGCTTGCTTGATACAACATAGCTTACCCACGCAACATCTTCAACCTCGTTTGTGATTCTGTTACTTATCTTCTCAAGTATCTCTGAAGGCAATCTGGTCCAGTCTGCAGTCATTGCGTCAATCGAGTCCACTACACGAACAAGAACAACATGCCCGTATTTTCGCTCATCACCCACAACACCAACTGCTCTATCATCTCCCACTGCTGCAAAAGCTTGCCATACCCTGTCATACCAACCTGCAACCAAAAGCTCATCTTCAACAATCTTGCTTGCCTGCTTACATACACGTAACTTCTCTGGTGTGACCTCATTCATTATTCGAACAGCAAGACCTGGACCTGGGAAGGGATGGCGGTTCAAAAGTTTGTCTGGAACATCAAGGATCTTTCCTACCTTTCTTACCTCGTCTTTGTACAGAAATCTTAATGGTTCAAGAATCTGCAGATCAAGCCAGGAAGGAAGTCCACCAACATTGTGGTGGGTCTTGATTACAGCAGCAGGTCCTTTTGATACTCCACTTTCAATCACGTCAGGATAAAGTGTTCCTTGTGCTAACCACTTGAACGGGCCGCTTTTCTCTGCAAACTCGGTAAATATCTTGACAAATTCTTCTCCCACTATCTTTCGTTTCTGTTCAGGATCTGTTATCCCCTTTAATCTCAAAAGAAATCTTTCTTTTGCATTAATTGCAGTAAAATTCATTCCAAAATTATTCTTGAATATTTCCTCGACTTCTTTTTCTTCGTTTAATCGAAGAAGACCATTGTCTACAAAGACACACTTCAACCTGGTTCCTATTGCCTTTTGAATCAAGAGTGCAGCTACTGTAGAATCTACTCCTCCACTGATACCACATAATACATTTCCATCAATCTTTGAAATCTCTGAAACGGCACTATCAATAAAGTTCTCAAGGGTCCAGTCTTGTTCTGCCTTGCATATATTTAGAACAAAATTTCTGAGAACCTGGACACCCTTTTCAGTATGAACCACTTCGGGGTGGAATTGTATTCCATAGATAAGCTTCTGCCTGTTGGCAATTGCTGCTGCAAAAGAGCTCTCGGTATGTCCTATGACCTCAAACCCATTTGGCAGGCTTTCTGCTGCATCGCCATGACTCATCCATGCTCTTGTAGACGAACCAATTCCAGACAGTAGATCTGAGCTGTTATCTATTTTCAGAGTAGATGAACCATACTCTTTGTTTGCCTGCTTTACCTTGCCTCCAAAATTATTCACAATCAATTGGTGACCATAACAAATCCCAAGAACAGGAAGGCCAATCTCAAATATTCCAGACGAGGGTTGAGGTGAGTCTTTGCTGTACACACTAGCAGGTCCTCCACTAAAAACAACTCCCTTCGGATTCATCTTTTTTAGTTCTTCAAGTGAGATATTGTATGGTACCAGCTCAGCATATACTGAAAATTCGCGAATTCGCCTGCAGATTAGGTGACTATACTGCGAACCAAAATCTAGAACAATTATCTTGTCCATAGATTCACTTTCTTGAATTTTCTATCATTCGTGAGAATGACCATGTTGCAGTATTAATAATCTCATTGGCTCTCTCCTTTTGTCGATAATTTTTAATTAGAATTTCCCTGATTCTGCTTCCCTCTTTGTTTATCATGTAGCTTATGGAAGAACCTTGTGGGATCTTGCCATTTTTAACATCAGAACTGTCTTGATTTTCCATGTTGCCAATTATTTTTCCCAAGAAAAATGACTTGAATGGTTGTGTATCAACATCAAGTGATACATCCTCTGATGGTATAATTACAAGCTCATCTGACGTGACATGTGCATTTGCTATTATTTGATTATCAGGTGCTTTCATTGGAATTACATCAGCTGTTTCTTGCATCGACTGTTGATTCGATGTTCTAGCTGGGGGTGGTGATGGTGCAAGATGTGATGCCTTGCTAAAACTTGACTGTTTTACCAATGAATCTAAAATTCGAAGATTCTGTGTTAATTGCTCCATCTCTTTTTTGCGTTTGT
This sequence comes from Nitrosopumilaceae archaeon, assembly GCA_030041535.1. Lineage (GTDB taxonomy): Archaea > Thermoproteota > Nitrososphaeria > Nitrososphaerales > Nitrosopumilaceae > Nitrosotalea. The sequence goes on from JASHNR010000033.1 coordinate 2,022, forward strand.
CTATCTCATCTGAGATCCATTCTCGCAACTCCAAGATATTGCGAATCTCCTCTTCAGAATTATAGTCCATATCTTGTTAATTGATGAACGGATAATAAATATTAAAACAAACTCTATTCTCTGACCCACTCTTGAAGATCTACCAATGAAATCTCTTGGAATCCCTTTATCGGCTCTGACGTGGTATAGAGTTCACGTCTGTCCTTTGACGCAAGCCATTCCAAAAGAGATCTTGCTTTTCTGAGTTTTTGCAGTTTTACTGCCCTGTCGTATCTTCCTTCCTTGGAGTAACATCCTATCTCGTACCCGAAATCCATGCCAAACAAGATTATTCTTTTTGCTCCAAAATATCTGGCAAGAAAGACACATCTATCCCCATCTGTGAATCCGCCAAAGTTTCTTATCTTGTTAAACGGCTTTCCTTCTGTTGTACCTATGCAGTTTCTAAACAGCGAAGCAATGGGAAGTACTCCGATATTATCTCCATGAGAGTGTACTAGCATTATAGCATTCATTTTAGAAGCTTTTTTGAGATATTCTAAATTCCCGTCTAGGTCAGTTACTACTATGTCAGGCCTAATTCCATTTTCGATTAAAGCTCTTGTAGCTCCATCTGCAACAATCTTTGTTGCCTTTTTGAACTTCTTAATGGATGAAATAGATGAAGAAAGCGATGGTCCCGCCCCAATAATGAATACTACTTTGTTTTTTATCTTACGATCTAACTTGCTCAAAGGAAACCTAGTCTTAACAAATAGGTTTAGGAACTTGGCCGCATGTGTATCATCTTTTCTATCAAAATCAAATTCATACAAAATCTCTCTGTACTTTTGTTCCCATCCACATAGCTTCATGTAAGTCTAAATGTACATGAGCTAATCATAAACCATATGAACAAACTTGGACCTGTACCTGTAGGGAATTCAAATCCTACAAGAATAATGGGCATAATTAATGTCAGCCCAGAATCGTTTTACAAAAAATCAGTATACACAGAACCAAAAGAAATTGCTAAAATTGCAAAGCAGATGGAAGAAGATGGTGCAGATTTCATTGACATAGGGGGCATGTCTACTGCTCCATACCTAAAGACTCTGGTGCCAGAAAAGATCGAGATTGACAGGATCACAAAGGCAATTTCTGCTGTACAAAAGATCTCCAAACTGCCAATCTCGGTAGACACTTGCAGGGCAAATGTTGCCAAGGAAGCCTTTGAACTAGACGTTGAAATTCTAAATGATGTTACAGGATTGCAGCATGACAAGGACATGACCGTTATACTGGAAGAATATCACCCGTCAGTCATAGTTTGCGCTTTTAGCAAGCATTCAATAACCGGAAATCAAGTAACACAGACAAGAAATCTACTTGCAAAAAGCATATCGATCGCAGAAAAATCTGGAATATCAAAAAACAAGATTGTAGTAGACCCAGCAATAGGATTTTTTAGAAAAAATGCCAAGGGAATGTTATTCACTAAAATAAATTCAGATTGGCTCAAAAGAGACATTGATATTATTAGACATCTTTCATTAATCAAACTTGGATACCCTCTTCTTGTTTCCGTTTCAAGAAAATCATTCATAGGATCTTTGTTAAATGAGAAAGATCCTGGCAAGAGACTTTATGGATCTCTTGCAGCAGAAATCATTGCAGTTCTAAATGGGGCAAACATTGTCAGAACTCATAATGTTAAAGCAACTTGTGACGCAATAGAAATTGCAAAAAATCTATCTGACCCAAGAAAGGCTTATAACAGATTGTAAATCTAATCAAGAAGGTTTCATTGGATATAAGGGAAGGATTGACTTTCGATGATGTACTCCTTGTTCCCAAACACTCCAATATAGCTACTAGATCTCAAACTAATTTACAAACAAAACTCTCACGAAATATTTCACTCAATATTCCTATCATCAGTGCCAACATGGATACAGTAACCGAGTCTCCAATGGCAGTAGCAATGGCAAGAGAAGGTGGCATAGGAATAATACACAGATTTCTTACAATATCAGAACAAGTCACAGAAGTACTCAAGGTCAAGCGTTCTGGCAGTATCTTGATTGAGAACCCATACACAATAGGGCCCAACCAAACTGTTCGGGAAGCAATTGAATACCTGAGAGAAAAAGGTGTCTCCGGTCTACTTGTAACAGATCCTCAAGGCAAACTGGTAGGGATATTGACAAGAAGAGACATTGTAATGCTGGAATCAGCAGACGAGAAAAAACAAGTAAAAGAGGTGATGACAAGTGATGTAATTACTGCCAAGTCAGGAGTAGATGTACAGGAAGCCAAAGACCTCCTAAGGAAAAACTGTATAGAAAAACTACCACTTCTAGATGAGAGAGGAAATGTAAAGGGATTGATAACAAGTAAGGATATCATAAATGCTGGAAATTATCCCCACGCCTCAAAGGACAAGAAGGGAAGACCATTGGTAGGGGCAGCAGTAGGAGTAAAGGGTGATTTTATGGAAAGAACAGAAGCATTACTTGATGCTGGTACAGACGTAATTGTAGTTGATATCGCTCATGGTCATAGTGATAATGCACTAAACACAATACGATTAATCAAGAAAGCATTTCCAAACTGTGAGCTTATTGCAGGAAATGTCGCAACGGCTCACGGAGCTGAAGACCTTATAAAAGCAGGCGTTGATGCGATAAAAGTCGGAGTGGGCTCTGGCTCAATCTGTATTACAAGAGTAATTACTGGTTCTGGTGTACCGCAACTCACAGCTGTGGTAGACTGTGCTCAAGTAGGCAAGAAATATGGTATTCCAATAATTTCTGATGGTGGAGTTAGAAATTCAGGTGATGCAACAAAGGCACTAGCAGCAGGGGCATCAACTGTGATGGTAGGAAGTTTGCTTGGAGGAACCGATGAAAGCCCAGGTTCGTATGTAATGAAAAATGGCAAGCGATACAAAATCTACCGAGGAATGGCTTCTTTTTATGCTGCACTTGGTAGAAAGACAAAAGAAATGGGTACAGCAGCTATGAGTGAGGACCTAAACGATTACGTAGCTGAGGGTGTTGAAGCAATGGTTCCATACAAAGGCACTGTTGTGGATATAATAAAACAACTTACTGGCGGCATACGATCAGGCCTAAGCTATTGTGGTGCAAACACAATACCACAAATGCAACAAAATGCAGAGTTTATAAAAATGTCAACTGCTGGCTATGCCGAAAGTCAGCCACATGACGTAGAATTAATGTAATTCACTTTTAAATATGGTATGACATTTAGCTTTGGTTAGTGCTAACAAAAAGAACCGCAATAGGAATTGGTATAGGGACGCTTGGAATTGTATTGGGATCTTTCTTCTTGATAGAATCAATCATATCAAATGTTAATCCAGTAAATGACACTGTTGATATTGCTAAAAGTGATGTATTTCAATTTAATGCACAGAAACATTTTCATGAATTACTTAATGTTACAGGAAGTTCTTTTCACGTAACCATGAAAACACCATCTACCGGATTGCAAGTAGACCAAGATTTTCAAAACCAAGTAAGCTTTGATTGGTACAGTCTTCAAGATGGACAACATTTTATCAACATAACAAATACGGGCAATTCAACTTTACATGTTACTGGACAGTTACAAGCTCTTCAGAACCCATTAATCTTCATGTCGCACCTAATTGTAATATCGTCAGGAATTCTAATAGTTGGAATCAGCGCTGCCTTTTCAGTTAGAAAGCCTCGAGGCTTTTAGTCAAGCTCAGCCCTTGGATACGAGCCAAGAATCTTTAGAAAGACCGTATTTGGCTTGATTTTTTCAAGTGTATCTTGGATATTTTTATCATTTTGATTTCCCTCAAAATCAACATAAAAGTTGTATTCCCATGGCGTTGCTTTTGTAGGGCGAGATTCAATTTTTGTAAGATTTATCTTGTTCACGTGAAATTTTTCAAGTACACTATAGAGTGCGCCTGGAACATGTTTTATTGAAAAAATTATGGACGTCTTATCTTTTGACGTTCTTTCTTGTTTTCTATTTGAGAGAACCAAGAATCTGGTATAATTGTTAATGTTGTCTTCTATTCCTTCTTTTATGATAGGGGCTTTGTAGATTTCAGCCGCTCTTCTACTTGCTATGCATGATATGTTATCCTTTTTTAGCTCTAGGAGAATCTTGACACTTCCTGCTGTGTCATAAGTGGGTATGGCTTTGAGATGATGATCCTGAATAAATTTTCTGCACTGACCTAGTGCTTGTGGATGCGAATATACAGTATCGATTTTTCCAATGTCTTGAAAACCGATGAGGCAATGCTTTATTCTGTGATAAATCTCTCCTGTCACGTTAAGATTGGTTGTCAATAACAAATCATTGCTTTCTCCTACCATACCTTCAAGAGAGTTTTCAACAGGCAGTACCGCACAGTCTGATTTGCCAATCTCTGTAGATTCTAAAACTTCATGAAATGTAGAATATGGAATTGTCTCAATCAAATCTTTGAAAAAGGCCATGGCAGCAGCTTCACTATAAGCACCATGTTCTCCTTGAAATGCTACTTTGAGCATATTCTTAGTTGAAATCGAATTTTATAAAATCGCTGTTTCCGAATTTAGTTGATAGTTTTCTCTCTTCTATATAACCACAATCAACACATTTTACATTGCTACCAAGTGGCACTATATTGCCAGCACATTTGTTGCATATTGAGAACAAGACTCCAAGTTCTGGTTCTCCAATTGTGGCATGAATTACGCCATTTAGCAAATTGATTACCTTGGCCATTACGATATCGCTTACTCTCACAAGAATTCTCTTCTTTGCCCCTCTTGCCTGGCAAATAACTTCAAGACCAGAGTGGGTAGGCTTGCCATTTATGTATAATATGTTTATTGCAAACATGTTATTCATCAACGCCGATATGTTACCTACTATGATATCGCCTTTCCTTGGAACTGAAGGTGTTTTGATCTCATTAATTTTGGCTACTCGGTTTGTTTTATCAAATTCTGGCATACCTACTACGGACGATCTTATAGAATGCCCATCATCAAATGTATTCTGACCGGTCTCAAATTCTTCAATTATCGCAATTTTGTCTCCTGGAAGAGCTTGTTTACTAGACAATAGTGTGAATTGAGGTTCCGATGATTATAATTGTTTATGCCCAAAGATCTAAAATCTTTCACATGTAAATTGCATCTAAAGCCAATGAGGAACCTGAAGAAAACTGTCCATGTTTTCCTTTTTCAGTATCTTGATCAATGCATTGGCCTGAGGAGTAGACAAGACGGGCTTGTGAAAATGATTGTCAGTTGAAATTCTTGGACAAGCTACTTGTATGAAGGAATCTATTCCTTTCAAATTACGAAGTTTATCATCTGTTATATCAGTTAGAGCAAAGAGCTGAACCTTTTTTCCTAGATTTTCTAGCTCTTTTTTGAATTTGAGAGCAGTAGTCTTTGAGAACTGGCCCTCCTTTAGACCTACAATAATTCCAAATGATTCGGATTCGGCTGCCTTGTACACGGAAAGTATCGCCTTTTTCTGAAGTTTTTGAGCAAATTCTGTGACTTCTCTTATCTCGTTAAAATATGGATCAAGAACATATGTTGGTCTGTTTGTCGATAATGCAATTCCAGCTGCGTGAAAATTACTTTGGCCCAAGAATACATTGGCATCTACGTCGTATCTTGTCTCCATTACAGGATAAAACTCACATCCAAAGACCTGTCCGTCATTTAGTTGGCCTTTTCCCTTTCCTATCATGACTTTCACTCCGCCTTCCTCAAGTATGCCCTTTACCTTGTCTACCTCATGTAGATGCTGGCTATCTGTAACTAGCGACACGGTTTTTCCTTTAAACTCTTCAACACATTTTTTTGCTATATTTTCAAATGAAATATTGTCAAACGCGTCTACTAGAATTATGCTATCTCCAAAACTAGTGGAATTTATGGTGTGACCTATGTGGAAGAGAATTTCTGCACCTAGGACCTTGGCTCCATTTGTATTCATGTCACACGTTCCAAAACAACTGTCTGCAAGAACATAAGCTGGAATACCATAGATTTGCATTATTCTAGATGCAGTCTCTTGTATTTTTGGCAAAATTCCATCCGGTCCATTCAAAGCTATTGATACCGGTTTTCTTCTCTGAATTTCATCAAAGATCCTCTTTTCATCTATTACTATCAAATGTTATCTAGGATTATTTTTTTAATTTAAATCAAACGAATACACGCACAATATTTAATATCGTAGATCTTCAAGAGCAACTGATGTCTATAGCGTTTGTATTGCTCAATGCAGAATTAGGAGCCGAAAATGAATTACTCAACCAAGTCAAGTCTATTGAACATGTCAAGTATGTGTATGTTCTTTATGGTGCCTATGACCTAGTAGTTAAGATAGAAGCTCCTGATAGTGAGACGCTAAAAAAGACCATCTCAGGCCAGATAAGGCAACTCAAAAATGTGCGTTCAACTCTTACCATGACAGTTATAGAATGAAACAAAGCATACTTCATGTGGGTTTTGACGACACCGATTCCAGAAATGGAATGTGTACAACATTTCTTGCATACAAAATTGTAGAATATCTTAGAAAGGAAAAAGTCAAGTTTCTGGATTACCCATATTTAATTAGATTTAATCCTAATATTCCCTGGAAGACTCGAGGTAACGGTGCAGTAGCACTCAAAATCCAAACCAAGACCCCCAATTTAATCAAGAAAGGCATAACCGATTTTGTAAAAAGATATTCCGCTATACGAGACGGAGCAAATCCCGGACTTGTTTTTTACGAAAATAATGAGATCCCGAAAGAATTTTCTGATTTTGGCAGGATGGCATTATGCACTCTTGTAGCCAGAAACAAGGCAAAGGAATTTGCAATGCAAAATAACATTGAGACGTTCTATATGGGAAATGGTCAGGGATTAGTAGGTGCAATAGGTGCCATAGGTTACAACTTTCGTGATCATACCTTTGAATTGATTTCATATAGGCATAAATCAAGTTTTGGAAAGAAGAGACTAATCTTCAAAGACAGTGTAAAGAAAATGCAAGAAATGACTTTTCCAAAAACATTCAACAGCTATGATGATTCTAAAAATCGTGCTCTCATAGCCCCACATGGGCCTGATCCGGTCTTTTTTGGAGTACGTGGCGAAGATGTATCGACTGTTGTTAGAGGGGCATCTCTTGTAAAATCGCCGGAAAAGTTCTCTGGATACATGGTTTTTCGTTCAAATCAGGGAACAGGTGATCATTTACAAAACGAACTAGATGTTAACAATCTTAGACCATTTTCTTCAGGCTATATGATTGGTCATGTAATTGAAACGCCCAAAATTAAGATGGGCGGTCACGTAATGTTTGCAATCTCAAAATCTGGTAAAAAGGCAAATTGTGCCGTCTATAAACCAACGGGTCTTACAAGTATCGCATCAAGTTTAATCAAAGGAGATCTGATAAGAATTGGTGGGGGTATAAGAAAAGCCTCGAAAACTCACGGTAGAGTACTTAATGTAGAGTTCATAGATGTTATCAAACTTGCAAAAAATTCAGTACTGGTGAATCCTTTCTGTACTGGATGTATGAAACATATGAAATCAAGAGGAAAAGGTCAAGGCTACAAATGTGAGAAGTGCGGTCGAACATCACAAAATAAAATACCAACGAAAATTCCACGCAAGATCAAAAATCAACTTTATCTGCCTGTCCCATCAGCTCATAGACATCTGACAAGGCCGCTGCAAAGAATTTCTAGATTCAACACAAAAATTGAATTTGATGGTTCAGAGGAATGGTTTTGTAATTCCGTCTAAATTTTTTTGAAGGATAGC
>JASHNR010000034.1 GCA_030041535.1 Nitrosopumilaceae archaeon
CTTTTCTTCCAAGAGTTTTCTGTATGCATCAAGTGTGATGTATACTGGAATTGAACCATTGCCCTCCAATAGTCCACGAACTCTGTACAGCGCAGTCTCCATCCCCTTCTCGGCAACTTTGGCAAACTTGATCTTGTTGAGAATTCCACCCAGAGGACCAAATGGCATTTCATAGTTTACTGTCATGGTAACACGAGTTGATTTCTCACCCAGTTCCTTGAACTCGACTGAAATATTCCATGCTTTGAATGGCCCTTTGATCATTTTAGCGGCAATCTTTTGTTCTGGTATAAACTCAGTTGTTTCACAGTCCCATTCTAGTCTCTTACCATCAAAGTCACCTATCACTCTAAATGTTGTACCTACCCCCATTCCTGCCTTTACATCCATAGGAACTACAGTCATTCCTACTCTCTCTTCGAACTGGTCAGAAATGTGTTCTGGTCTTGCAAAGTACGTAAAAACATTCAAGGTCTTCTCTTTGATGTCAATTGATTTACTGACAGATGTCATATACAGTGGGCAATCTTTTCCAACTTGATTTAAAGCTTTTGCTAATTTCCGTTCTGCTACAGCAAGTGATCGATCAAATCACTTGATGGTAACTTCGATGCATCAACTCGAAGGATTACCGGCATTGCATTACCCAGATTCCCCTTCATCGCTTCACCTGCATCGCCTTTAGAACTGTCGAGCTTTGACAGCCCTCGTAGAGATTGATTCATGACAGCAACTACATCCCTGTCAAACCATCTCTTACAAAATTCACACCAGAGTTCTCTGTAATGTTCAGAGCTAATCAATGTCCTTTGTTCTTGGAGTCTCTTTCCGCATTTAGGACATAGAATTGATGTACCTCTAGTCTCCTTTTTTGATAACTGTACCACAGGAATACCGTTCCACCTTGCTTTGTACTCTATTTGTCGTTTGATTTCAGAAAATGACCAGTTGTTCATGGTTCCACGATATTTTTTTCCTTGTCTATTTCCTTTTTGATATAACCTCTTTATGTATCGGATGTCTTCGAAGACTAATACATCTCTATTTCTTGTTGCACGTTGAATTATATCTTTTGAAACTTTGTGCAGAAGTTGATTAGTTCTGTTTTTTCTTCTCGTACCATATTTCGTGTATAGTTTTGTTCTTATTCTAAAATCATGTCGTTTGAATGATGATATGATGGATTTGGTCGTCTCAGCAATCTTGACTGTTTTTGATATATCATATTGAATCACTTGATTAAAATTTCCAACAGTTATGTTTCTGAGATTTCTATCAATTCCCATAGTTTCAATACATTTGATTGGAGTAATCTCTCTTGAATAAGCTATGCTAATAGAATCTAGAGTAAGTGTAAATGAATTAATTTTTAATGAATTATCAGATAAGACATTCTTTGAATGATAATTTAATAGAATCTCAAAGTACTTTCTGTTTCCTATCGGTATCTTAAATATGCCACCGTCAAATTTGAATCCATAATATGAAATCAGTATTAATCTTTTTAGATATGGATTTTTTGTACGTATACCTCTTTTGATTGACTGGTTTCTATTGGATAAGATCCCCACAGCCTTTGATATTGCACAGATCTTGTAGCATGAAGGAATTTCATTATATTTGGCTAATTCTCGATAGGACATGGCAGATAGCTTTTTTAACGTATGGATGTTGTTTTGTAGCCCAATTTCGATACAACGATTTACCATGCATCGAAATGTTTCTAAAAAGTTAAAGATCTTCTGATCAGGGATATAAGATTGCTTGACAGATTTGATTACTCTCAACTTAAAATTATAGTGTTTCGTAAATTATAAGAGCGCGGTTATATTATTATAATAATAACTAGATTTGCAAAATGACCTGTTACAATATATTGAAGAAAGGATCATTGGAAAAGTATGATAAACTTTCGATTTCTAGTTGCCATGTTTGCTCTAATGTTGGTTCTTTCTCCCATGATACAATATGCAAGTGCCCATGAGGATCTAAACTCTGGTGACGAGTCAATAGGAAATTATGAAGTGCAGGTAGCAACAGACCCTGAGATCCCATCTGCCAACCAGCCTTTCAAATTAAGTTTTAGAGTTCTAAATTACCAATCAGCCTCTAATCTGTTCAATTCATTTGATACTAGGCTAAGCGAGGTTGATCACTTTAGGATGGGAATTAGAATTTACTACAACAATGAGCTAGTATCAACAGTTCCAGTACAAGACTTCAAGGGTGGTGAGTGGTCTACTAATTACGTATTTCATGAATCTGGGAACCACGTCATGTTCGTTGATCTCTATGATGTTGGGCCTGGTGGACAGCCCCTGACTTTTATTTACAATATCAGCGTACTTGACATATTTGGTCCATTATTTGTGTATATCATCTCGGCAGGCGGTATGGCATGCTTTGTCTTGCTTGGATGGATAGCAATTACAAATAAAAGGAAAAAAGTAAAACCTAAGGCCTAAAGTTTATGGTTCACGAAACATTCAGATCCAAAGTTATTATAAAATAACCTCTGATTTATTATGCGATATCAGTAGAACTGCTGACTTGTTAGTATACAAAGTAATAAAACAACGATTTACACCAACTCAAGAACTTTGTTCCATGATGGAAACATTTAGACAAATGGTAAACGAATGCATCCGAATAGGTCTTGATAACAACATATCAACACTAAAAAAATTCTCATCAAATCACTACCATAATCTCAAAAAATATGACATTCAATCATACTACAAGCTTACTGCAATGTCCCAAGCCTGTGGAAGGTTATCACAAATGAAGCGCTCAATCAGAGAAGGCAAGTTTCCAAAATCCCCATACGTACAAAAACCATTCTTGGTCTCATGTTATGGATTTAAGATAAGCGGAATGTTTCAATCCCAGTAGGAGATAGAAACTACGTCAATATCATACTGAACCATCATACACAACAAATTCTACAAGACAAATCGCCAAGGTAAAATCGTTTGTAATTACTCTCGATTCAATTAGTCATACTGTGTCAAATATGCGGGAGTAGAACCCAAGAGGACCAGATCAACATCGTCAATTGTGGTGCAGCAGTTGTAAGAGAAAAATGGACAGAGATGTTGGGGAATCTGGGTAATGCAATGCCAGTAATCCTTCGAGTGGATGGAAGCAAGTTGGGTTTGAAGGTGTGACCAATTACTCGACAGAACCAACACTAGCCTTTATTGTGGCACCGCGAGGAAGTTTGAAGGCATAGATTGCAGTGAGCAGAGTCATTGCAAAAAGCAAGATGCCAATGCCATTATGAATTGCAACTATTGTTGCCTTGAGTTGTGTGTTGATGACAATTGCACCAAGCACTATCTGCGATGCTGCAAAAACTGCTGCAAGTGTTCCAGTTATTCTAAGGTTCTTGTGAGAGCCTACAACTTTCCAGCTTGCAACTGCGGTAGCTATTATCATAACACCTGTCATTGCAGCAATCAATCTATGAGTCCATTCTGTCAAGTATGCTGCAGAAGGTAAGAATCCGCTAGGGCATAGAGGCCATTCTGGACAGGCAAGTCCCTGCCCGCTTGACTCTAGATATCCACCAATGAACATTAGACAATAAAGAATTACCAGAGAAGCAAGTGCGAGATACTTGAAGTACATTTATTTTTCTACGATAAATTGTCCGTCCATTCCAAGTGCTGCATGTCCTGGTACAGTACAGATGTAATGGTATAATCCCGGAGTGCCTGCAACAAATGTTACAGTACCGGTATCTCCTGGTTTCATTGGACTATCTGGAGTTTTGTACGCTGCGTTCCAGACAACTCCGCTTGGATTGTTTGGATCTGTTACTATGCCAAATGCGTGAAACACCTTGCTTGGATTGCTCACGTTAATTGTAACTGTGTCACCAGAATGTACCGTAATGGTAGGATTTGTTCCGGTTCCTCCTGTTCCGTTAAAGCCATATTTTGAAAAGTCAGAGCTGACTTCAAAAGCAAGTGAGAACGAATCTGTATTTCCATTTGCTGCTGCAGTGCCACCAGTTCCTGCTGGGATACTACTAGCTCCGCTTCCTCCCCCTCCCACAATTATCTCTCCTTGCATGCCAAGTTCTCTGTGGCCTGGGACTGCGCAGATATAGTAGTAAGTTCCAGCAGATGCTGGAATAAAGGTAACAGTGCCACTTTGTCCTGGTTTCATTGGACTGTCAGCAGTTCCAATCGTAGTACCATTAATTGCAGGTCCGGGACCACTTGTTGATGCGGTAACTGCAAATGCGTGAAATGATTTACCACCGTTTGTTACAGAAAATACAATCTTATCTCCAACACTCGCGTTAACCGACGGATCAGATCCTGGAGAACCTGTGGGTGCATCAAAGCCATACTTTGAAAAGTCAGGTGACTCTACAAATTTTAGTGAGACGTCAATCTCTTTTCCTGTAAATGTTCCCTGGGTAGATGACGGACCGCTACCGGAAGTTTGATTTGCAGCTTGTGCTTCCATCTGCTGTTCTTGAAGTTTACCTGCATTTGGCAAGTAAGAGTTCCAGTAATCATAATGCGTGAAAAAGAGGGCACCACCTATTACTTGGACACCG
>JASHNR010000035.1 GCA_030041535.1 Nitrosopumilaceae archaeon
ATTTCTAACTTTAATCCAATCTTGTCATTTATAGCGTGTAACATATCTGTAACAGATTCTGATAGTTCCGGGCCTATGCCATCTCCAGTTATGAGGGATATTTTATACATCTAGTGTCCCAAGTTTTTTTGTTTGAGAATTTTTTTGAGCATTATTCTGTTTATACCATCAATCATGGCTTGAACACTGGTAATTACGATATCTTCACCAATGGATTTTGCAGAAGCTTGGTTTCCGTATACATCCTCTACCTTGATTGTTACTTCGCATAGTGCCTCTGATCCACCAGAAATTGAATCTAGTTTGTATTCTTTTATCCTAACTTTGTCGATCTCGCCTGTAATCTTTTGTATTGCATTGATTGATGCATCTACTGGCCCAACACCATAATCTGTTCCTATGAAGTCTTTTCCCTCTATGTTTAACTTGACAAATGCATATGGCATATTGCCCATTCCTGTAGACACGGAAAATCCTATTAGGTGTACCAATCTTTTCAATCCTTCCTGATGCATCACTTCACCTGATATTGATAGCAACTCTACATCTGTTACATGTTTTCCTTGGTCTCCTAATTTCTTGATCCTCTCTAGGATCTCATGTGTCTGCTCCTTTGATGGCTGAATGCCGTATTCCTCTAACATTGCAGCAACACCGTGTGCCCCCGCATGTTTTCCTACCTGGAACCAGCGTGTCCTACCTACAAGTTCTGGGCTAATCGGCTCGTACGTTAATGGGTTACTCAAAACACCATGTGTATGAATTCCAGATTCATGCCCAAAGGCATTTTCTCCAACTATGGCCTTGTTTGGTTGGACTTGGACTCCAACAATTTTTGAAACATATCGTGATGTGTCATAGAGAAGCTTGGTATTGATATTTGTCTCAAACTTTTTGTCAAATTGTAGACATTGCAATGCCATGACAAATTCTTCAAGTGAAGCATTACCTGCTCTCTCTCCAATGCCATTTATTGTAACATGCGCACATCGTGCACCTGCTTGAATTGCAGATATTGCATTTGCTACAGCTAATCCAAAGTCATTGTGACAATGAACGCTGACAGGCAAATGAGTTGCATCTATTGTATCCTTTGTAATCTCGGCGATATACTGTGGGGTTGAATAGCCAACAGTGTCTGGTATGTCTATTCTGTCGGTACCGGCTTCGGTAACTGCTTTGAAAACTTTTTTGAGAAACTCTCTATCCGTTCTGGTTGCATCTTCTGCAGAAAATTCCACTTGCAATCCAAGTGATTTTGCATACTCTACTGCTTCCACTGCTTTTGCAACTGCCTGTTCACGTGTGAGCTTGAGTTTGTATTTTAGGTGAATGTCCGATGTCGCAATGAATGTGTGTATGTATTTTAATCCTGCCGCTACTGCTGCGTCAATGTCTTTTTTCTCAGTTCTTGCCAAACCGCAAATCTCTGCTTTAAGGCCAGCATGAGCTATGTCCTTTACTGCTTTTCTTTCACCGTCGGAGATTATTGGAAAGCCTGCTTCTATTGCATCCACACCCAACTCATCTAACTTTTGAGCAATTGCAAGTTTTTGCTCTGGGGTTAGAGCAATACCTGGTGTTTGTTCGCCGTCTCTTAAAGTAGTATCAAAAATTCTAACTTTCATTGCCTACTCCTCTCTCCAGTGCACACATTCCGGTTCTTGCTATCTCAAGTATACCATAGCCTTTCACAAGATCTTCAAATGCATTGATCCTGTCAGGGGTTGCTGTAATCTCAACGATAATTGATGATTTTCTTACGTCATGAACATTACATTTGAAAGCATTTGAAAGATCAGTTATTTCCATTATATCTGACGGTTTTGTTATTTTTATCTTCATTAATACTAGTTCACGATATATGCTCTTTTTCTCATCTAATAGTTTTACCTCTACAGTATCTATCATCTTGTCAAGTTGTTTGATTATTTGATTGAGTTGTTTTTCGTCAGCTGATGTAGTGATGGTCATCCTGGAAAACTCTGGATTCTCTGTTATGCCAACAGATATGCTATCTATGTTGTAATTTCTTGATCTAAAGAGATTAGTGACTTTGAATAGTACTCCGGGTTTATTTTCAACAAGTACAGAAATTATGGACCACATGGATTATCACTATGATGGTAAAATCATGTCTTTGAGAGATGTTCCAGGGGCAACAAATGGCAAGACGTCCTCTTGAGGATCAATTGGAATGTCTATGACTGTAGCTATGTTGCTCTTAAGCGCTGTTTGAACTGCTTTTCCAATCTCGTCTATGCTTTGGGCTCTTATGCCCTGAGCTCCGTAAGATTCAGCTAGCTTGACATAGTCTGGACAATTTTTAAGGTCTATTCCAATCATGCGTCTGTCGTAGAATGTTCTCTGCCACTGGGCAACCATTCCAAGTGAAAAGTTGTTTAACAAAAATACTATGACGGGCAAGTCATCTAGAACTGAGACCGCAAGTGAATTTTCAGTCATGTTGAAACTTCCTTCTCCTGCTATATCCACTACTGGAACGTCTGGTCTTGCAGCTTTTGCACCAATCGCAGCTGGGAATCCCCATCCCATCGTACCAAGGCCGGTGGAACTAAAGAAAGTTCCAGGATGTATTACATCAAAAAATAATGATGCCCACATCTGGTGTTGGCCTACTTCAGTTGTTACAATTGACTGCGAGGGGAGAACTTCTCTTAACTTTCTTAGAACCTTTGCAGCTCCTAATGGATGTGAATGAAGTTTTAGATTTTGTCTAAAGTATTCTCTTGTCTCATTGACACGTTTTAGCCATGGATTGTCTCCCGCACGCTTGATGGCTTTCTGGATTAACATTTTTACCATTATTCTAAGGGAGGCCTTTATGTCGCCGACTACTGCTATGTGAGTGGTCTGGTTCTTTCCTATCTCAGCTGGGTCTACATCCATATGTATTATCTTGAGATTTCTTTCAAATTCTTCAAACGTTCCAACAGATCTATCTGAAAACCTAGAGCCGCATGCAAGTACGCAATCAGCTTCTACCATGATCTTGTTAGCCTCTGCATGACCGTGCATTCCTATTGGTCCTAGAGAAAGAGGATGATTTTCTGGAAACGAACCTTTTCCTTTGAATGTTGTTACTACTGGAATCATGAGTAATTCTGCTATTGATTGAAGTTCTGCGAAGGCTCCTGAAATTATTACTCCGCCTCCTGCCAAGATTACTGGTTTTTCAGAAGCAAGTAACATGTCTATGGCTCGCTCAATTTCTTTAATATCAGGATCTATCCATGGGTGATATCCTCTTATCTTTACTTCTGAAGGAAATGTAACCTCTGCTTCGTTTTGCTGAACATCCTTTGGAATGTCAATTAAAACTGGACCTGGTCTACCAGTAGATGAAATATAAAATGCCTTTTTTACTACTTCAGGAACTTCTGCCGCTGTCATGGGCTGAAATGCATATTTTACTATTGGATTTGAAATTCCAATTATGTCGCTTTCCTGAAAAGCATCTCTTCCAATCATTTTTGTTGGAACTTGTCCAGTAACTGCAATCATTGGAGACGAATCTGCCTGAGCTGTTGCAATACCTGTTACAATATTTGTTGCCCCTGGGCCTGAAGTTGCAAAACATACTCCTGGTCTTCTACTGACTCTACCAAAACCATCTGCCATATGTGACGCAGATTGTTCATGTCGAACAAGAATATGCCTGATGTTACTCTTGTAGAGCTCATCGTAAATTGGAAGATTTGCTCCTCCGGGTAGTCCGAAGACTATGTTTGCACCCTCTTTCTCGAGGGCAACCATTAAAGATCTAGCACCTGACATTTTTTCCATAATTTTTCTAACTCCAACTAACTTGCTGTAGCCTACAGCATAAGGTCGACTAGCAGCAGAATACCAGAAATGCTTGCCGAGCCTCCTAACTTCATTTTAGTTCTATGATTTTTCATATGAAATAATTTATAAATATTACTAGTAAAATTGAACAAAATTATTAAAAAACGCACTATCGCCCTGTGAATATTTCAATGCTAGAGACAGATTTGACTTGTGTTTCACAAGACTTAAACTAGAATTATCTCAAACAAGATCGATTTTGGGGGACAAAGACGAGATAATAGGTGTAATTGCAACTTTTTTTGACTCTGGTAAAACAAAGAATATGGCTCCACTAAGTGCAATTCAGCTTGATGATCCAAGATTTTCAAGTTATGGTGACGTTCCTCCATTTGACCTCAAAGACTATGCCACTACTATTGCATTGCAACAGCTAAGATTTGTCAGTATATCTGACTATGAACATGAAATTAAAAATACACGAGTAGACATATTTGATAACTGTGCAGTGGTAACTTTTACTATACGACAAACAGGAATGATAGTCGATAACTATAGCTTTAGAGGCCAGCATCTCTCCATGGATAGCAGGGGAACCTTTGTTCTAGTCAAGTCGAAAAAATGGAAGATTGTACACGTGCACTTGTCTAAGATTTCTGATTAGATCTAATGACAGGTTTGACTGTTTTTTTGGCTCCCTTGAGCATGTTGAACATTTCATGGGCTTCCTTTACTGTTGCATTCTGATGTACTATTGCTTTTACAGCTTTAATCATTGGAACCGGATTATCTGATTGCCAAATGTTTCTCCCCATATCTACTCCTGAAGCACCTGCTTGTATGGCATCAAAAGTAAGTTTCAGTGCATCTAATTCTGTTGCTAATTTTGGCCCTCCTGCAATTATCACTGGTACGGGACAAGCCTTTACAACTTTTTCAAAATTCTCGCAATAATATGTCTTAACTAAATGTGCTCCAAATTCTGCAGCTATTCTACATGCAAGTCCCAAATATCGAGCATCTCGTTTTTCTAATTCTTTTCCTACGGCAGTAACTGCAAGAACTGGTATTCCGTACTCTTCACCTTCGTTTACTAGGTTACCAAGACTTACAAGAGATTCATGTTCATGGGGTGCACCTACAAATATTGACATTGCAAGTGCTGATACATTCAACTTGATTGCATCTTTTACCGATGTCGTTATCTTTTCGTTTGACAAGTCCTTGCCAATTATACTGGAGCCGCCTGAAACTCTGAGCACTACTGGTACTGGATATCTGGCATCTACAGATGTTCTTAGAACTCCACGTGTTAGCATTAACGAGTCTGCATGAGGCAACAATGGAGCAATAGTCTTTCTTGGTTCCTCGAGTCTTTCTGTGGGACCCAGAAAATAACCATGGTCTACTGCAAGCATTACTCCTCGCTTATCATGAGGTTTTATTATCCGTGCAAGACGATTTTTTAATCCCCAGTCCATATCTTCTTCCAAAAAATTTGCCTTAGTTAAGCCTTTCTGAGTTTGTTACAATTATCTTCATTGAATCATTTCCTAGGTGAGCGCATTCAAGTGCTTTTGCAGATTCTGAAAGATCGAATCTATGTGTAATCAATTTGCTTATCTCTATTTTTTTTTCTTCTATTAGCTTGAATGCTACATTTGTATCAGTTTCAGATGCCGCATAACTTGGTGTTATGGTAATCTCTTTTGAGTATACCTTACTGATGTCTATGGACATCTTTGCATCTTTTGACGGTACTCCGAAAAGCATAACAGTTCCGCCTTTTCTGACAATCTCTATTGACTGTGCAATAGCATTTAGGCTTCCTGTAGCTACTATTACGGCATCTACTCCTCTATTCTGTGTACTGGAAAGAATTTTCTGATGTGCATTAGGATTCGTAGAAAGAATAGACTCTGTTATTCCAAATTGTTTGGCAAAACTTAATCTAAAGTTGTTTATATCAAAACAAAAAATATCTTTTATGCCAAAAAGCTTGCTTAACATTACATGCATCATGCCAGTTGGTCCTGCACCAAGAATTGCAACCGAGTCTCCTTGATTGAATTTGATTTTACTCCATGCTCTGATGCAACACGCTAGTGGTTCTATCATGGAAGCCTCGTCGAAGCTTACGTGATCTGGTAATTTTATTACTCCTCCGTGGGAAACGTTCCAGTCTGGGACAAGAAATTCTTCGGCAAGACCGCATGGACTAAGATTTGTTTCTGAATATTTTTGACACATTGTTTCATTTCCATGTAAGCAAAAGTGGCATGAGTGGCACGGCACATGATGATGCACAAAAACTCTGTCTCCTTTTTTGAATTCTTTCACGTTGGATCCTGTCTCAGACACGATTCCTGATGGCTCGTGACCAAGTCTCATGGAAGGTTGACTGTATTGACCATAGATTTTCTCCAGATCTGATCCACATACTCCACAAGCTCTCATAGTTACTATGATGTCATTATATCCTATTTGTGGTCTCTCGATATCTTTGATCTCCACATTTGATGGCCCTTTTACATAAGCTGCTTTCATATTCTATCTCAAACCACGTTGAATTCTTTCTTATTTGTATTCTCTGATTTTATATTGCGTAATTATTTGAACATTTTTTAATAGGGGGATATATTTTATCTCAAATTTGAGATCTAATGACTAAAAATAATGGTAGTGAATTGAAAAGTCAAAAAAAGATTGATGATATAATGACCCATTTTTGCTAGATGGCAATTAAATTAGGCTTTTTTTCTGAAAGTATTCATTATGGATTTGTGGCACGATATTGAAACAGGTCCAAAAATCCCATTCATTTTGAATGTGATAGTAGAGATACCAAAAGGTTCCCAGAACAAGTATGAATATGATAAAAAAAATGGTATTATCAAACTAGATCGAGTTCTTTTTTCACCACTGTATTATCCCGGAGACTATGGCATCATTCCACAAACTTATGCTGAAGACGGTGATCCACTTGATGCACTAGTTCTAGTTACAAATCCTACTTATCCTGGAATCCTAATAGAGGCAAGACCGATTGGTTTACTGCGAATGAAAGACTCAAACCAGATGGACAACAAGATTCTCTGCGTAGCAAAAGATGATCCAAGATATGCCGGCCTGAAAGACATTGCTGATCTGGAAAAACATCACTTAAAAGAAATAGCTCACTTCTTCCAGGTTTACAAACAACTAGAAGGAAAAAAAGTCGAGATTGTGGGTTGGAAAAACGTTGAAAGTGCAAGAAAGGTCGTGATCGGAGCAGTAAAACACTATCAAAAGACCTTCAAAAAGTCATATCTAATCTAGGTTTCATATTTTATACAAATACAAAATAGTCATAAACCTATAATGCAAGACTATATTGTGAAAGAAGGAGATTCTGCCCCTGATTTTGAACTTGTTGCAAATGATGGCAATGTTATAAAACTAGACTCTTTTCGAGGAAGAAAAAACGTTGTTCTCTGTTTTTATCCAAAAAATCATCTATTTGCTTGTCCGTCTAAGAAAAGCTTCCAAATGGCTGAAGCCATCATACGTGCTTATCCTAAGATTATGGAACAAAACGCTGAGCTTTTTGCAATATCTGTAGACACAGTTGAAGACCAGAAGAAGTTTGTCAACGAATACAAGGTTCCATATCTGCATCTAAGTGACACTGCCAAATCTACGTGCAAGATCTATGCTGGGCTGAATTTGGCAGGACTTGCGAAAAGATCCACCTTTATCATAGGTAAGGATGGAAAAATTGCCAAGATATTTCGGGATGTAGATGTAGAGTCTCATGGACAAGAAATCATGCAGGCATTACAGTCCATGAATTGATTTTTCCTTGTTTTCAATAAATT
>JASHNR010000036.1 GCA_030041535.1 Nitrosopumilaceae archaeon
AGCCGCCTATTGAGGCAATCACTGCAACGCCCACAATCATTGCAAGTAGCTTCTGATGGGTCTTTAGTTCTTGTATGTTCATTGTACTATACCATAGGTTGCTCAATTTATAATGGATTGCTATACCTTGTTCGTTAACAAGGTTAGTGATCCCATTTCATGAGAGTGAGAAAGTGGTATATTTTTCTAAGTGGTATGTTTTCAAGTGGTATACTTTCTCTCAAGTGGTATGTTTTCAAGTGGTATACTTTCTCTCAAGTGGTATACTTTCTCTAAAACGGTATGTGTATCCCTGATTGGTTCATATAATCAAGACTGTGGTTTTGTAATTAAAGTGGCTTTGAGTGGATAAGGGGTTGTTATAAAAATATACTTTAAAGTTGTATCTTCATAAATTATTTGGATTAAATTTTGTCGTAATAGATTCTGAATGGATGTGAATATGTCAATCATTTGGTGAGAAAGACAACTGAAAATACTTAGTCCTTGCCCAATTCGTCATCTATCTTGTCTTGCGTTGACCTGTATCTTTTGTATCTGACATTCCACTTTGCAAAGAAGCTATATTCTTTAAGTGCAACAAAGAGTAATACTGCAGCAAATATTATGCAGATGAAGATGAATGCTTGTATGCCTGAGAATATTGGAGCATCTTGATGTATGGCATGAAGAGGAGGATGGAAAGGAATCTCTCTGATAATAGAACTACCGTTCTTTTCAACTAGAAATAATTGAGTACCATTATGTGTCATGTTGCTAACAGCGGTCATGTTACTACCCATCTCCTCGTGATATCTTTCAAGGTTAGCTATGCTGTATCGTGGATGACCTAGAAGTATTCCTCCCGTCACAAGCGCGACAGGGGCAAAAATTAGGGCAGATGCAATAAAGATGAGAAATATGCGCCTTGAACTATTTGTATGAGCAAGAAGATCATCTATTATTTTAAACATGTTTTCTGGAGATTCTTTATTGCCTGTATCTTCATTTGGTTCTTTATCTGGATTAGACAATTTGATGACCACCTAATCTTATGTACAAATAAAACATTTCGCTAACTTTGTTCCCGAACATGTTTCTCACTTCTTGGAAATATCTCCTCATAAGGCTCCAAAACCAACTTGCAGAATTGCAAGCCTTTTTCTGTAACTGAGTATTTTATGACTTTCTTATTTCCCCAGGGCGTCTCTGTCCTTTTTATGAAGCCTTTTTGTTCCAGACTTTCTAGTATATCCTTATGTTTCATCAAGTTTAAACCACAATAGCTGAGCAGATTTGTTTGATTAAGTTCACCAAATTCTGTGAGTTTCAAAAGTATATCCTTTCTTATATAGATCCGATCACGATACTCATGCGACAAGGATATCGCCTTGTTGGAAGTAAAATTCTGTATTAAGCTTTTACATAATATTTTTGTGGGATCTATATTTCTTGATTGGTGCATTTACAGTAACAATGTTCCTGAACAAAGTTTGACAATTATTTAATTCCTCTATCTCAACTATGAGTGTGGGCATGATTTTGAGTTCTACTGTGGAGGAAATGCAAGTTTTTCACAACCCCTTTGATCTTAGTACATGCTCCTTTGGTAGAGATGTCCACAAACGCCATCTTGACGCAAATGCCAAACTCGTTCTTATAACAAAATCGTTGCCATCATGTAATCCGTATAACAATTATTTTTTTCACAATCTTGATAAATTTTTTGCAAAGTCATTTAATTATACTACAAAAGGCAATCTGGAGTGTAACGAGAATCGTGAATAGAGATAAATCAGGCGCCACATCCAATTCTGCTAAAATGGTAAGCGAATCAACAGAGCTTGATGTCCGTTCAAGTTCAATAGCGCTTGGAGTCAAAAATTTATCCAAGATATTTGACTCTGTTGCGGGAAAAGTTGTAGCCTTGGACAACATTAATTTCACCGTGAAAAAAGGTGAGTTTCTTTCCATAGTGGGGCCTTCGGGCAGCGGTAAATCTACTCTTCTCAATATGATAGGCGCTCTAGACAGGCCTACTTCTGGCAATGTCTATATCGGTGGAATTGATATTTTCTCTTTGAGCGACTCTGAAATTGCCACAATGAGAAACAGTCACATAGGATTTATTTTCCAGTCATTTAACCTTATAAACAGGACAACGGTTCTCAAGAATGTAAAATTACCCGGAACAATAGCTGGCATGGCTGGCTCTGAGGCTAACATGCGTTCGATAAAGATCTTGGAAGCTTTGGGAATTGCAGACAAGGCATCACAAAAACCATATAATCTCAGCGGAGGTCAGCAACAAAGGGTGGCAATTGCTAGGTCTCTAGTAAATAATCCTACTATAGTTTTGGCAGATGAACCCACAGGCAATCTTGATACCAAAACTGGGGATGATGTATTTGAGATGCTCAAGACATTATCGCACAAGTTCAAACGTACAATTATCATGGTCACACACAATCCAGAGCTTGCAGAATCAACCGATAGATCTATATTGATAAAAGATGGGAGAATCGAACGAGATGTCACAAACTAGTTTATCTGAAATGCTCCGTGCTACTTTTAGAAGAGATATTGTACCAAAGATTGCTTGCTTTGCTCTGATTGTAATGTTGTTTGCTTCGTCATTTAGCATGCCGTCATATGAACAATCTTACCAATCAACAGACTGTTCAGCCCCGCTAACTACTACTATCCAGACTACCTATAACGGTCCTGTAGTGCTAGATGCGTATTGGGTGGATCAAGGCACCAACGTGAACCTTTCAGGTAATTCGACTAGTGGTAGTAACGTAGTCAAAAAGGAGATTGGGCCAGGGGAAGGAGCTGAAGTCTTTGCTGTTGTCCTAACCAACGTAGGTAATCTTCCAATTAATGCAATAACTGGATTTTTGAATCTGCCAGCTGGGTTTACTCCGACTGGGGAAAGTAAGATACCTCAACTTCTCCAGAATTACAATCCTGCATCATCGGAGGCAAATAACTATGCACTGGGTAGCTACTACGGAACCGTTCAACCTACAGACACATTCATCTTGTACTTTAATGTAAATGTTTTACCGACTGCAGTGGTTGGAACACATTCTACTAATCTTGTAGTTGATTACCAACTGTATGAAAGTGCGGGAGTTGCCGCATTGACTCAGCATTGTACTTCGGCATTACTTGAAGTCCCGCTCGTTCTTCCTGGTAAAGTAATCATGGACGCCACAACCGTCACAAACTCCATAGCTCCAGCGCAAGCGGATCCTATTAGCATTGATATTATAAACAAGGGTTCAGCTCCAGCAACCGGAGTCGTAGCGACTATTACAAATCTTGGTCAAAAAGGAAATTCTGGTTCATCATCATCTACCAGTACTCTTACACTGTCATCTACTACAACCAATATTGTCAATCTCGGGGCTACTCAGTTCAACTTGGGCGTTATACCAGCTAATGGTTCTGCCCAGCTAAATACCACCGTATTTCCTGCCACTTCAGCAGCGGGTCAAACACAGGACGTATCAATATCTGTCACATATGAAAATGCATGGGGCAAACAGATAACCACCGACCTGAATACTGGTCTAGTTGTTTCTCCTATACCTCCGCAATCACTAAGTCTTTCATATTCTGGTGGTAATCAATCTTCTCTCATTCCTGCAGGAAACATCGCGCCTTTGGATTTTGTCGTATCAAATAACGGTACAAATGATGCCCAAAACCTAGTGGTCACACTTGTGCCAGTAAATACTTCTTCTTCTTCTGTTTCTATTGTAGGGCAATCTACATGGAATATTCCAAATCTGGCACCAGGCCAACAACAAGCGTTAAACACTAGTGTATACGCTGCAACTACCTTGCTTGATACGCCAACATCGTTTACTTTGACTGCAAATTATATATCTCAAGGACAGACAGAAACTAATTCACTTACACTAGGCGCGTTTGTGGTTGGCAATATACAATTAGAACTATATGGTTTGTCAGTAAACTATGTCGGAAATACGCCAAACATAGCAGGCAGTCTATTAAATCAAGGAAGTACAACTGGATTGTATACTACAGTACAGCTTTACAAATCTCCAATATTGCAAGACATAAGGGAGGCAAGAATGGCAAATGCAACTGGTAATGGTACTGAAAACCACGGCGGAGGAGGCGGCTACAGCGGTGGCGGTGGCGGCGGAGGAGGCGGCTACAGCGGTGGCGGTGGCGGCGGAGGATCTTCTGCTATGGCACCACAGTTTTTGGGCGACCTAACTCCAGATTCACCCATACCATTTAGTATTCCTCTTAGTGGCATAAACTCTCTCAAGCCAGGATCCTATCCTGTATCATTCAAGGTTGTATATGCCGATGACCTAAAGAATCCACATACATTAATCATGAATGCAACAATATCTGTAGCAAAAGCACCGCGTACAAATACTGGGCATGAACAAGGCTCCATCCTTGATATGATCCCAATTCCTCTACCAATGCTAGTAGGAATTATCATAGCAGCTATTGCAGGTGTAATTGTGGTAAGGAAAATCAAGGCGAAAAAACGAAAAATGAAGATGCTTACAGGAAGCGAAACTGATATAGTGGCAGCACTAGACAGTTCTGACAAAAAGTAACCATGCACCCTGGAGATATCTTTTCCTTATCATTTGATGCATTGATAGACCGAAAAGTCAGGACTGTACTGACAGTGTTGATGGTAGTTCTAGGTAGCAGTTTGGTTGTAGTACTCAATGGACTAAGTGCAGGCCAATCAGCATTTTTAGAAAGCCAATTTAGTGCATTGGCCGCAAATATAATTTATGTAGGTTCAGGACAGCATTCCTACCATGGTTCATCGTCCACGGTCTCAATCACAATCAATAATGCTGTATTGAGTAAGATAAGTACGCTACCATATATAGAATCCGTGACTCCAGAGTATTCGGGATCTGTTGAAGTTGATACTGGGGGAGAGACTCAACATGTTACAGTAACAGCGATGGATCCCACAAAACTCACTGTGATTCTGCCAAATCTTCAGTATGTTAACGGCTCTACTGTAAACCCAAATAATAGGGCATCTGCGCTAGTTGGAGACACAATAGCAAATCCTCCTGGAGCAACATCACCGTTTGTTGTTCTAGGACAAACAATCAAACTCACATATTCATATACAGCTACTACTGGCAAGTCCGCAACAGAAGTCCAAAATTACATCGTATCTGGAATAATGCAACCATCTGGAAATTCGAGAATTGATAGCTCGATTATAATTAGTTTGGCTGCAGGTAACCAGTTATTGCATAAATCCACAAAATATGATCAGCTAATTGTGGCTGCAGACTCGTCTGATTATGTTACTACTGTACAACAGGAGCTAACAACTCTGTATGGCCCAACCCTTGGTGTGACAACCCCGTCAGCCATAATGGCAGTCACACAAAAGGCATCAAGTGGTAATGCTGCCTTTACCCTAATGGTGGGAATAATTGCACTTGTAGTGGGTGCTGTTGGAATTGTAACGACACTTTACAACTCTGTGACAGAAAGAATTCGTGAGATAGGTACAATGAAGGCAATCGGAGCGCAGAATATTGATATTCTTGAGCTATTCATAGTGGAAGCCGCATTGATAGGCATCATTGGAGCTTCTTTAGGATTGATAATTGGTATGGCCGCAGGTTATGTACTGAGTATATTTACCACTACCAATATACAGGGTTCAGGAGACGTTCATATTCCGCCAATCTATATTCCAACTGATCTTCTAAAGGTCTGGGTTCTCTCAGTTACCTTAAGCTTGGCAGCTGGAATATACCCAGCTTGGAAGGCATCGCGACTTTCCCCTATGGTAGCATTAAGAAGAGAATAAACTGTTTGAAGAAATTTAAAAATTCATAAGCCTATAGCAGTCAAGCTAAAGACATCAAGTAATCTTTTTGGCAGTTACAATTTTGGAACTCATGTAAGAAAATCTAAAAAGGATACTGTTGGGTTTTTCTAGTTGCTTTCTAAAAAATAGATAAACGCATTAAAAAAATGTCATGTTACATTGTAGACTAAACAGTATGTTTAATCTTAGTCATATCATGCAGTCTAGAAATTATGGTATAAAATTTGATTCCATTGTGGAATAATTCGACAAAAAGACTATTGTCTCAACGCATGAAGAAGAAGCAGATGGCGAGACTAACGTGTATGAAATTTTGTTTGTCTGCATCCATCATACCGTCCCTTAAATACAATAAATACGTAAATTGATCAATGCCTTGTGTAAGCGCAGATAACTAATCTGCGTGACCCTGCAGAAACTAGTGAGTGAAAGAGGTACTTTGGTACTGATTCATTGGGAAGTGATTTCCCCCTGTTCTGCGTAAAGGGTCACGCCAGACATCTTAAAAATCACAACAAATTCTTGCAAGTTACTGATAATACAAATCAATGAAACCCACTACGATTTTAATATGTCAGGGTTAATGATCATGGTGACATAATATGGCCCTGCCTCCTAAGAGCTTAAAATTGTAATTCCTGTGATTTTTTTGACATCTTCACGATTCATTCCGCTTGCAGCCAAAAATATTGCCATCTTTATTGCATCTTGTCCGCGTTCTGATATCTTCAAGAGGTTGACTGTGCCAAGCTCTTTTACAATGATGTCTACATCTGGGGCTGTCGCCTTTCTCAAGTTTTCTGCATCTGATGTAACTTCTTGCTTTTTGATGTTAAGCAGAGAATCTATTCTATGAAGATCCATTTTTTTCAGCTGGTCTTCCAAGTCCTTCATATCTGTAAATTCTATTGTAATTTCTCCACATGATAGATTGATTTTTACTTTGGCCATAAGTCTACAAGTTCATACTTGAAACGCATTACTGAGTAATTATCTTTTTTCTAAGTTGGTATAACAAGACGTTAAACACACCAAAAATATGCAGTAATTCTATTTGTTATATGGCATAAAAATTTTTACATTTTGATTGTCATAATACTGTTTCATCTTGTACGAGATGATGCACGAACTCTTTTCTATATGGTAAAGTGTGATTCAAAGAATCAATCTGGTTGCTTGAGGAATGAATGAATACTTTTGATCAGCAATTACAGATCCTGTCATCCACCAAAGCCAGAGTTTCCAACAAAAGGAACGCTCCACGGGGTAGTGTATGGCTGGGTTATGTCAATTCCTTGGTCTGTTGTAACTCGTACCTCAGTGAGGTCACTACCTTCAGGTGGAGAGAGTATAATTCTGTCCCCTGGATTGAGAATGGGAATTATGTCAGGTTTTGCGGTTCCACCATAGTTAACCGTAACATTAGTGAGCGCATCCATTCCAGTGTTCTTGATGGTGACGTGAGTCTCTGTACCCATTTCCTCCTTAACGAGAATAGGGTTAACTGAGATATCATATTTTTGAGAGGGTGGTAATACAGGAAGAAAACTGAACACCAAAAATATGATAATTGTAGCAAGGATTCCGCCAATCACTATTGTAAGTATTGGTTTTTTCAACTAATAGTAAATTGATTACTAAATATTTCAATGATACTATGATAATTTTGCCCTATAGGATGGTGTTGGATTGAACGACTTCTTACACCTATAGGGTTAATTGCAGTCTTTTTTTGCACGCCTGCCTGAAATGTGGGCATAATTAAATCTTGATTGAATTTATTTTTCAATTAGAACAAAAAAATGAAATTAAACTTTTTTAAAATAGTCTAACAAATATTTTCCATTGAATAGCTGTACGTGCTATCGTCTACTTGGCCTGGAGAAAGGAGCATCCGTGCGGGAGATAAAAGATGCATATAGAAAGATGGCTCTAAAGTATCATCCCGACAAAAGCACCTCAAAACAAAATGATGAAAAATTTAAGTTAATAAACGAGGCATATCAGATCCTTCGCACAGATCACGTTCGTTGTATTGATGAAAATCTAAATAATCAAAAACCTAATGATGGAATTTCCAACGTGAATGGCCTTGGCTCCAAAATTCCCTATTGGGATGAACTCAATCCAAATAAAATTCTCAAAGAGGATTGGAGTAGATATGCTAAATATGCAGAAAAAGCATATCAGGACTTTTGCAAATATGAGGAGGAGATGTGGACTTACTCTGAAAAAATGGTAAAGCGCACAACTTCAACGCTTATACCTCTGGTTGCTACGCAATACACTCGTATTCCTTTTCTTTTTGTCTCGCAAGTTTATACACCTATTCTAAAAAAAGGGCAGCGTACTGGAGTACGTCTAAAAAATCGACTAAGACTATTAAACAAGAATTGTATTGATGAAAAATGATGCAAAATTGATTTTAGAATAATTCCGTACTCTTTCCTTCTTGGTCCATATGTGATGACAAACATGGTTCATCATGAAAAGAAATAAAGAATATTGACAAATCTTTCTTTTTGAAAATGTAATCTGTTTAAAAATGATTAATATCAAAACCTATATTCTTAATTAAAATGATTTATAAAAATAAAAAGAATGTAGTCTTTTTAGACTCCATTAGTTTATCCTATCTACGTCGTGCTGTTGTCCAGATTCCTATGCCGCTTAAGACTCCAGCTACTACCATTCCAACTCCCCATCCCACACTTTGAAGTGGACCTGAAGGATTGTCAGAATCGTCATACCCTACTTGTGAAGTCGATGAAGCCTCGCTTGGTTGTGCTGGTGCTGATTGTGTACTAGATGGTGTACTAGATGGTGTACTAGATGGTGTCGAAGACATATTTGCTGGTGCATTATATGATGATCCTAGAGGAATGCCACCTTGCTGTCCTTGTCCTGCTTGCTGAGCAAGTTGATTGGCTCCTTGTTGTTGTCGTGAAGCAAAGGAACTACCAGATGGTGTGTTCATGCTTGATGAATTATTGGACATTCCAGACATGCTGCTACCAGATGAAGACATTCCAGACATGCTGCTACCAGATGACATGTTCATACTTGGAGCGGTACTTCCAGACGAACTAGAAGCTCCAGCTGCAACAATTACTTGACCTGTCATCCATGGATGAACTTGGCAAAAGTAGTTGTATGTGCCAGGATTATTGAAGGTAAATGAAAAATCCTTTCCAGATGCAATCAAACTACTATCGAAGATAGTACCGGTCTGATTGTCTGATGGATTACCGCTTGTCACAGTATGGCTGACCTTGTCATTGTTTTGCCATGTTACGGTTGTACCTGGTGCTACAGTGATAACATCTTGGTCAAAACAGTTCTTTGTTTGTGAACAGTTTGGACTCGAGCCTGCGCCGGCTGAAATGTTTACTGTTGTTCCAGATTCTTGTGCAAAAGCTGAGGGAGCTATTGCAAGAATCGCAACTAGGGTCAATACACCAAATAACGCGTTTATTGGTTTTGACATCATACCCAGATACCGACATAATCAATTAATAAATTCTATGAATTGGTGTATCTGATATTGTTGATGTTTGATGTCTATAAGAGGTTGGTTGTAGAAAATTAAATAAAAAGTAGCATCTATGTTCAAGATCTTGCAAAATATTGCATACTGGATTATCTGTAGGGACAAGCGTTTCATGTAAATTGATGAGGAAAATCAAGACAATCGCCAAAAATGTATGGAAATCTGGATTCTATTCCAATTTCTGTGTTAAGATCTTCAAGAACTCTGGTTTTCTTTGAACATCTCACATATTTTGTTCCAAAATCTGTATCAATAAATACAAGTAAAAAGTAATTCTTTTATGACAAGCACTAAATGTGTCGTATGCGGAATAGGGTTTTTTTCTGCTACTGGCTCAGACAAATGTTCTAAATGTACAGGAAAGGAAATGCAAGGAACCGTAGAAAGCCATGATTCTTGTGGTTGTGGACATCACCACTAGAACTAATTTTTTAACGTCATAGTTTTTCTATTAGAATTCTTTGCGAAATTATTCTACGTGTTCTTATTATTGACGACGGTCATAACGTGATGTAATCGTACCCTGCTGACTAGTTTGATAATCAATTTCTTAATATTGCCATTTTGAGTCATGTGATTTGTGAAAGCTCTGGTTTATGAAGAGTATGCACCAGACGATGACTATGCAAAGATTCTGAAAATCAAGGAAGTACCTGATCCTAAACCAAAACCAAACGAAGTTGTTTTCAAAGTAAAGGTCGCAGGATTAAATCATGATGATATTTGGGGAATGAGAGGAAAACCAATCAAGATCCCCATGCCACATATTTCAGGAACTGATGCCGCGGGAGAAGTTGTTGCAGTGGGAGACGATGTGACTACAATTAAGGTTGGAGATAGAGTTGTATCACATGGTAACATGTCATGCCGAATCTGTATGGCATGCACTGAAGGTCGTGAATATGATTGCCAATACAGAAAAGTCTGGGGATTCCAAACAGGGCCTCTGTGGGGAGGATACTGCGAATATGCTCACCTACCAGAAGTAAACGTTGTAAAAATTCCAGAAAATATAAGCTATGAGGAGGCTGCAGGGTCCTCGATGGTCATGATGACTTCATGGCATATGCTAGTGGGCAGGGCAAAAATCAAACCGGGACAAACAGTACTCGTAATGGGAGGTACTTCTGGGATGGGAACATTTGGAATCCAGATTGCAAAGCTATACAGTTGTGATGTCATTGCTACCGCAAGTCCCAACAAGCTTGAAGAATGCATAAAACTTGGAGCAGATTTTGCAATAGATCACAGAAAGGATGACTGGCACAAAGAAGTCTTTGCAATTACAAAAGACATTGCAAAAAAGAAGGGAACCAATCCTGGAGTGGATGTTATCTTTGAACATATTGGAGGGTCTCATTGGAACAAGGAATTGACACTACTAAAATATGGAGCAACTCTAGTTACAACAGGGGCAACAACTGGATATGATGTACAGACTGATCTCAGGCACATATTTTTCAAAGGCATAAATGTCTTGGGCTCTACGCAGGGAACACGCGCAGAACTAGAAGATGGACTGTATTGGATGTCGCAAGGGAAGATAAAAGCAATAATTGATTCAATCTATACCTTTGAAAATGCTGTAGAGGCGCATACCAAGATGCTAAAAGGCGCATTTATTGGTAAAATTTTGATGAAACCAAATTAGGTTTTGTCATCTACCTTTCAAGATTAACACATTTTCTATAATCCACTTGTAGAAATTCAAAAAAGAATTTGATCAATTTTACAAGCTCGTTAATTGATACTCATAGAAAATATGAAAACATATACCTATGATCTTATCATTGTAAAATGTTCTTGATCTTACTGAGTATCTGGGGATGCATGCCAGAGCTTTCGCAAGATTGTGTTGACATGAGTAATGCTGCCTCTACATACTTGGGAATAATAGCAGGCGCGATAATAGGCGGCATAGTAAGTTGGTGGATTTATAACAGGCAGAAGAAGACCTCTGACTCGCAAGACTATATTTTGCATAGGATTGAAGAGTTGGAGGAGAACCACGACGCAATACTGAAAAAACTAGCAGATTTTGATGATAAACACGCATCAACTCTTGACGCAATGAATGAATTAAAAGGAAAAATTGACTCGCTTATCCTCTCCGATGATGAATCCTAAGAAAATCTGACTTGATAACGACGTAATTTCTAAAATGCATGGATGCAGATCTTGAAAACACTGGCTGATTTCATATCTCTTTATTTCATTTTCATGATAATAACTATGGAGACTGAAAATTTGTAACTTTTTTTTAAATAGCCGAAATACGCTTAAAATACTGAAGAAAACCCAATTCCAGACACAAAAGTATCAAGGCACATGCTTTGGTACTAAGGGTTTTCTTCTTTGTTATGTGATATTATGGTTTTTAAGATTTGTTATTTGCAGCAATCAATAACTGCCAAGTGCAATCACTAGCCATTTTGACCAAATGTTAAAACAATATTTTTGGCAAAATCTTGCCAAATACATCTGATCCATAAATTAAAAGTTTTTTTACAATTGCTTATATAACGGTAAATTGATTCGCAATTATTGAATATTCGACTTGATGGACTTTTGCTGCTTCTAGTCATACTTGGTTCTGCCGTGGCAGTTCCAGCATTTGCACAGTATACGAATAATACTTTTACACCTACTAATACTACCATGCCAAGCCAGGGAAAGTCACAATATCTGGGTCCTGCTTATACGATTGCCAATATGACATCGTCAACGACAGCTCCATTATTAGTTACTACTGACAAAACGTCCTATAACAGCGGAGATACGGTAAACATATCTGGTACAACGGCAAATTATCTTGGTGATACTCCTCTTACACTTGAAGTAAGAAGTCCAGTTGGAAACCTAGTCCATGCGGACCAGATCACGGTGACATCAGACAAGACCTTTTCTGCTTCAATGGTTGCTATGGGTGCTTTGTGGTCATCTGCTGGGACATATACAGTAGATGTCTACTATGGAAATAACAATGCAACAGCAACATTCCAGTTCTCAGGTTCTTCTGTAGCCCCGCCGGCTCCAAGTACTATTCCAGTTGATGGTACAAGTTATTCGATAAGTTACACTATAACAAATGGTAAAGTTACTGATATCAAGGCAGATCAAGCATCCAAGTCTTTGACAGTATCAATTCAGACCACTGGTAATGGCCTATTGACAATTACCATGCCTAGAGCATTAATTGATGCTAAAAACTCAGACGGCAGTGATGCTAAATTCGTAGTGCTAAACGACGGTCAAGAAAATACCAACGCCACTGAGACCATGCCTGCAGGTGCAACCTCCAGGACACTTGCAATTCCATTTAACAATGGAACCCAGCAAATAGAAATAATTGGTACATTTGTAATTCCAGAATTTGGTCCAATTGCAGTTATGGTACTTGCAATTGCAATAGTATCCATAATTGCAATCTCAAAAAAGACAGGACTTAGATTCACCTCAAGATACTAGATTGAAAGAAAAAGATCTGGATATATGCAGCAACACTATTTAGTGCTAATGCTGAAAAGGGGAAATTATGGAAAATTTACTGACAAATGATGAAATCGTTTGGCTCTGTAAGTTCTTGGAAGGAAAAGGTAGTAACGACGAAATTATAATGAAAATAGTTACTATCACAACTAAACTTCAAAAGATGCAGCGTAGATGACTATATTTCCAATATGATCTTTTTTGATTAGGGTCAGAGATTCTGGTTTAGGATATAAATCAGGCTAATCAAATCATTATGAAATGGAAGGTCCCACAAAAATTTTGTACCGGGAGGCACAAACCTTTTCACATTCTTTGGTGTGGTTAGTTGTTCTTTGTATCACCTTTAGCAGTGTTTATTTTGCATTACCGCCACTCTTTGAGATGACAGGAGACAGAGCTCCCACAACTACAATAGCAGTTGCATCATCTATTTTTTTGGCAATCGGATTTATCTTGCCAGTTCTTTTGCTTACAATTAAGCTCAGAATTCAAGTGCGTGATGATGGTCTATACATAAGGGTAACACCATTCCAGTCTTCGTTCAAAAAGATCTCGCTTACAGATCTCAAAAACTGTGAACCCTATGAACAAAGTGAGAAGGAAAAAAATAAACTAAGCCTAAGATATGCACTTTCAAAAAAAGCGTATTCTCTTGGAGGCAAACGTGGGATAAAACTAGAATTCAAAAACGGTCAAACAATAATGCTAGAATCAAAACGTCAAGAGAAAATCATTCAAGCTATAAAGGATGCAAGTAACAAGAACATCTAGTACTGAAGAACACTTTATGATGGCTGACTTAAGATGGCACGCCTCAACCCGAGCATCAAACTTTATTACAATTGGCTTAATGCATAATGTGTGAATGAAGCATACATTCTGCTAAATGTAGATTATAAAAAACAAAACAACATAATAGAACAAGCAAAAAAGCTTCCCACAATAAAATCCGTAAAAACTACTTATGGAATATATGATATTATAATCATACTCGAATCAAATAACATGCAAGAAATTAAACAAACAATAGATGTAGACTTGCATAATATAGACGGTATAAACAATCTCACTTCGCTTATTTCTATTAACTAAGTTGGTTCAAGAATATGAAATAATTGTAGTTGGAGGGGGTCCTGCGGGGTTGAGCGCGGGAATTTTTATTGCAAGACAAAAAATATCTTGTATGCTAATATCAAAAGATCTAGGAGGACAGATGAACCTAATTCCAAAGCTTGAGAACTATCCGGGAACATTAATGTCAAGTGGACCACTGCTTGCAAAAACACTGGAAAGTCAATACCTTTCGTTCAACGGTGAAATAGTTTACGATACTGTGGAAATGATAGAAGAAACTGAATCTGGGATGAAAGTAAAAACCAGCAGGTCTGAATATGTGGCAAAATCTATAGTTCTTGCTCCTGGCAAAGTGCCAAATAATTTGGGCGTGGAAAACGAATCTATATTTTCAAACAAAGGTGTTCATTATTGTACAAAGTGTGATGCGCCATTTTACCAAGGTAGGGTAACAGCTACAGTGGGTGTTGGTGGCTATCTCTTAGAGTCTGGGATCTTGCTTTCAAGGATGGCATCAAAAGTATACTTGATTTACAAGGGAGGCACATTAGGTGGAGACAAAGATATGATTGCATCTATTGAAAAGAAAGAGAATGTACAACTAGTACCACAATCATCAATCAAGGCTATTTCTGGCAAGAACGCTCTTCAATCAATCATAGTTCTGGACAACTCTGGTAAGGAGACCACCCTACAGGTGGATGGTTTATTCATTGAGATGGGTTCAAAGATAAACTTGGATTTTGTAAAACATCTGGTAAAAATTAACACAAAGGGAGAAATTGAGATCTCTGCAGGAAATGCCACTTCACATCAAGCGATATTTGCCGCAGGTGATGCAACCAATATCCAATACAAACAGATTGTAGCAGCGTGTGCAGGTGGAGCAACCGCTGGACTCTCGGCATTCAATTACATAGAACGTCTAAAGGGAAGACCGGGAATTCGTGCTGATTGGAAGAAGACTATTGGAGATACCGTGTTTCACTACTAGGTTTTATTTTATATGTGATTTAACAGAACTTGTTGATCATAAGTCAGGTAAAGTTTTTGATCTTTTTGTTATCAAAAATACTTGTATCTTCTTATCTTTTCATAATGCGTACTTGTGGAAGGAACTGTGGTCTTATTAGTGCCTGTCAAGCCAGACCATGTCGCGCTTATCATGTCTTGACTTGACCACAGTTTCATTTTTTCTTATTTATCTTGGCACTAATGCTATAGTGTATAGCCATGTCTAAATGTCATGCCGATGGAGTTTTGTCAGGACTAATAGACCTGCTTTAACTTGAATATCAATTACATAAAATGCTAGAGTTCTTATGTAACTGCCCTTTACTGAAACCTATGTCAGCAGACAGGGAAATGCATCCAGCAGTATGCTCGGATTGCAAAAAAGAGACACAGGTTCCTTTCAAACCCCTGGAAGGTAAACCAGTGTATTGTCGTGAATGTTTACCCAAACATCGTACACAAAGAAGATTTTAGGCTGAAATACGCTTAAATCAATTTTTTACTTTTAATTGATTACCGAAGGTATTATCTATTTCATATGTTTGTGTATAGTTGGTCAAGTTGTCAAACAACAGATCTTTAGACTATGATTCTATGTGTGAAAAGGTGTTGAATCTTGATTCTGCAATACGATTTGTAGGTGTAATAAATGAGAGAGGAAAACTCCTCTCAGGAGGTTTACGAGAAGGATTAAAATCTCTTGAGGATCCGAAGGATGATGAAATGCTCTTTACAGAGGTTGCTCTGAGAGCTCGGATGAGAAAAGAATTTGACGGTCAATTAGGAAAGGTCAGGTTTGCAATGTCCCTTAGGGACAAAGTAATCATCATGAGTTTTCCAATCAATGACCATGATATATTGTATGTATCTGCAAATACTGATTTAGATCATGGCAAAATTTCAATGAAGATACTGGGAATGCTTTGTTAGGAATTCACTGGTAATGTTTTACAATGGGAAGGCAATTGTCTATTATCCTGAGAACTTCTGAACGAACTACGTTTTTATCAATTGAAACCCACACCGTGTTCTTGCCTAGTGTAAATGCGATTGTCTGAACTTTTTCACGTTCTTCCCAGAGGAATTTCACATTTCCAAGCTGCTTGTTAAACTGTGTTGCCATGCCCCTTTGGGTTGCAAGATGAGAAAACTTGTTCTTTGTATTTTTCGTGTTAAGCAGGGGCTTCAAGTCTGCTCTTCTTACATGAGCGATCAACCAGCCATTGTTATTTATGATGCCTGCAAATCTGACATAGTGGCTCATCTCGCTTATTCTCTCTGCAATCTCTTGTGCTTCAACTTTGTTCAATACAACAACTCTAAGTGTTTGATATTTAACTATTCAGAAAAATGAATCTGCTCAAAAAATCATTGATACATTTAGGATTCATTATAATTTCATAAGAAACCATAGTTCTATTGGTCAAACACCTGCGGAACTAGCAGGCATAAAATTAGAACTAGGACAATAAAATTGAAAATCTTACCAAGTTAGCATCTCTAAAGTAGTAGATGAGTAATAATTTTTTACCTTGTACGCAGTGAGGTAATACGGAGGAATGGAGAGTAGGTATTCGTGGAGCCGATCCAGTTCAGATGATGAATCACATTAAATAGAAAAAGATATGCAATTAAATTGTAAATGTGGGCACCGCAAGAGGGAATATTATTAGATTTAGTAACGGCTTCATAGGATCTCTATCTTTTACAGAATAAGCGTAGTTCCAAACCCCGAACTTAACACAGAAAATTAGTAACTCAGATCCCGATAACTCCCAGTACTAGAAAAATAATGCTAGGAATCATCACGTGTTTTAGTATCCAAAACTCATATCATACGTTAGTTACCTTCCATTCTTTTCATTATTATCTCTCTATATTCCGAAATTCTCCAGCAAACTTTATCCCTCTCGAAGTATGTTATACATTACGGATTACAAATCCCTGTTTGAAAAGGTAATGGCAATAGACCCAAAGATTCGCTTTGCTACGATATTTGATATGGGAGGAAAAGTATTATACAGCAGTCATAGAGAGGGCGTGGAAAATTTTCTCTCTCCTGAAGAAAGTCAAAAATCGCTTCAGCTTGCCATAAATGCTTGGAAATCACGTAACGAAGTTTCAGACAAGATTGGAAGAGGAAAATATGCTCTAGTAGAATATGAAAAGATAAAGCGAATTACAATGCCATTGGATTTTGATCATATACTCTACATTACAACAGATGTAGAGGCTGATCATGCACCAATAATATACAAAGCTCTCAGATTGAAACATGACATGCTTCACAGCCCAGAAGGATTCCCGTAAATATTTTTCCAAATTAATTTTGTTTGATTTATTACTTTCTCAAACTGTCCGCTTGAGAGTAGTATGACATAATGACACAGCACATGAATTTCTTCTCTTTCAAACCCGTAATTTATGCAATCATACTTAAAAGACAAAATTGAGTCTAATGGAAAACTTGTCTAGCTTTATGTTTACCTATAAAATGAAATTAAAAATTGAGAAAATTTTGGAAATCTAGTTCGTTGAACTAGGTATCTTGATTATTCAGCTGCTGGCTGAGAACCTTCTACTATCTCTGCAGTAGCAAATCTTTGGCCTACCTCGGTAATCTTTACCTTAGTGTTCTGGCCAACCTTGCCGTTTTTGACAAATATCACAAATCCTTCTACTCTTGCGATACCGTCGCCTTTTCTGCTAATTTCCGTTACGGAAACATCGTATTCCTTTCCGGTCTCTACTGGTTTTGGTTTATTGTCGTCAAATCGTCTACCGCCTCCGAATCCTCGGCCGCCGTATCCACGGTTAGACCTTCCTCCAAAACCGCCTTGGTTATAACTCATCGTTGCACCTCCTATCTTGATCCACGACATATTATCTCCTAATAAAAACGGATGTAAACTATCACTCAGTACGACCTCTGGTGTATGATGA
Source organism: Nitrosopumilaceae archaeon (assembly GCA_030041535.1). Classification (GTDB taxonomy): domain Archaea; phylum Thermoproteota; class Nitrososphaeria; order Nitrososphaerales; family Nitrosopumilaceae; genus Nitrosotalea. The sequence continues at coordinate 17,925 of JASHNR010000036.1, forward strand.
AAACACTTCCTTAAACATTTCTGAGCCAATGGAGAAAAAATTTAGATTCCGGTGATTAACAATAAAAGCAAAAAGTATTCAGAGTTGAAAGGAATCACGATAGTGCCAATCTCAGCAGTTCTTGTAGTCTTCATAATAGCTTTTTCAAGTATCCAAGTATCGCATTCTACACTTACTTACAACATGCTTGTCAATGTGAGCCCTCAAACAAACCCCATCACACAAGGAGATTATCCAGTGATAATTGGAAATGTTACGGATCAAGCCTACCAGCCAGTCACCGGCGCAACTGTGCTCATCCTATTTGGCTCCGAAGCAGTAACAGTAACTACTGACAGTCAGGGTGACTTTAGATATCAGTCTGCCATACCTTCAACACCGGGTACTTATCAAATAGATGTCACTGTTTCAAAAACTGGATACATAAATGCACTTGCAAGCTCAACTTATACTGTAAATCCTTATCCCATTAATGCAACCCAGACAAATGCCACTGCCGCAGTTTCAAATCCAGTAACCGGATTGCCAATATCTACTGGAAACTACACCGTATATCTTGGTAAAGTTACTCAATGGAATCTTGAAACCACTTGCTTTGTAGACTTTTCTACCCAGTACCTGAGATTCTTAAAAACATGCGATCTGTACAATTTGGCACCTGCAGACTTTCAAACAGATCAACCAATTATACCAATGGTTACAGTCATACAGTATAACAACACATACCGACTCTTCTCAGAAAGTGTTTACAATGAGGCATATTATCTTGGAAATGGTACTCTAAATGGCTTCATAACAAAAGCATGGCAGAGTTATACTGCTCCACATTAACCTAGTAATTATTTGATCAATCTTTCATATGCTCTAAGAGAAAAGATCTTTCTCTCTCATCTTGATTGCATCTTTTTTCCACTCTGATGCAAAAAGATTGTCAGGCTCATATTCGAGTACCTTGTCAAAGTATGCAATCGCCTCGTCGTATTTGCCTAGATGAAGTAGTGCTAAACCCTTGTTTACTGATACGTTAAGCTCGTTTGGTTGTTGTTCTAATATTTTATCAAAACATCGTATAGCCTCTCTGTATCTGCCCAAGCTATCAAGAGAATAACCCTTCAAGGACAGTGCTCCAAGATCATTTGGATCTACTCTTAACGCTTCTTCAAAACAAAGTAATGCTTCTTCTTGTCGGTTCATACTGGGAGTTGATAGGCAAAGTCCTTTATTGATAAGAGCAGCAAAGTTATCTGATTCGATTTTCAATACCATGTCATAATATTTTATTGCGTCATCAAAGCTAGGTATCATTTGAAGCGATATTGCCATGTCATACAAAAATTCAACATTATGTGGTTCCAGTCCTAATGCTTTATCAAAACAAGAGATTGCCTCTTCCTGTCTTCCTATCTGCTGAAATTCAAGTCCGTCCTTATGGAGCAATTTGGCATTATCTGAAGAATTCTTGATTGATTCATCCAATAACTGGTTTCGTGGTTTCATAACAGATAAAGATACACGTTGAAATATTGATAACTGGTTCAAATAATACTTGTAACTTTACTTTCAGGACCGGGCCTAGGATATCTGGGAATGAATTTTTTAAAATCTAAAAATCAATCTATTTTTGGTTAGAAGAATTGTTACAAAGACAGAGATTATAAAAACAAGAATGACTAAAGGGCCAAATTCTGGCGTAGTTGCATTGTTGCTTGATGAATTAGTTGCAAAGGGTGGCGCAACAACCACTTCTCCTGTCATCCAAGGATGGATTGAACAAAAATAATCGTACGTGCCAGAGCTGATGAATATGAAAGAATACGTTCCACCAGGACCTATCATATCGCTATCAAATACTACTCCTGTATCATTCTCTGAGGGTGATCCGCTCGTTACGGTGTGTGCTGTATTATCTATGTTTATCCACGAAATCACTGTATTGGGTTGCACTGTTATTGTGTCAGGATCATAACAACTCTTAGCTGAAACGCAACTTTGACCTGCTTCGCTGCCACCCACAATATTTACTGAAGCATTAAACTCTTCTGCAGACGCGGGCAGGATGACCACTGCCAAAACCAATGCCAAAATCCATACTAATCTCATTTTACTAACTGACTACCACCAAAACCCTGAATCAAATGTATCGATAATTATCAGATCTGCTCACAGTTACGCATGTTGGATGATAATATGTACGTAGAATCTAATGCATTAAAATATGAGAACTGTTGGACTTGATACATGCAAGGCTCCAGTGCACTTGATGGCTATGATCGTAAGAACGCGGACAAGGCGCTTAAGATGCTTTATGCTGATAAAAGTAATGAATTTCGGGAACTTGCAGACGCAATAGGCTATCCTGCAACAAAAAAAGACTGGGAAAAAGTCATATTGAATTTCTGTCTAGACTTTGATGATTGCTTTAAGTCTTGGTCTGATGAGCACACACCATCTGACCACAACAAAGTACACAAATGTATGACCATGATGAGACAGATAGCACGTGGAAGAACAAACATGACTGAGGTTACAAAACTACAGACCATAGCCTATAGAATCGCAGAAGATTTCAAATCAATCTATAAAGGAATAGATAATCTCTAAAACTTGCATAGTCTTATCTGTTAAGTCATCAATTTTTAGTTGATCAAACAAGCTGAGTAGGTACTATGAAAACCCTCACACCCAGTTATATTATTGGTCTTCGAAGATCCTCAATCAATGTCAAATTCCGATAAAGTATCTGTAGACGAAATGTTAAAAGCTTTGGAGCACTATGGAGTAAAACGTGAGATGCTTGAGAAATTACATCCTTCTCCAGAAACCATTGCACATCTGTATTCCTCTATAAAAAAAACAAAGGCATATCAGTGACTTTTCTGATTCGAGGAAAAATAACAAAAAAATGTTTTATAAATACACGTCTTCTAAACTCAAAACATCTTTTGTAAAATTCTAGTTTGATACATAGTTTACAATGCCTTTGAAGCGTGAATTGTTCTTTAAACGTCCAAGGTCCTTATCCTGTGAAGCTGCCTCTTTCCATGAAGAGTCAAGACGAATTGCTCTTTCAAGAGATGTGATCGCACCATATTCATCTCCCTTTATGGAACATAGACATGCTTTATTGTATAATGCTTCAGCATTACCACGGTCAAGCCTTATGATTCTGTTGTACAAGTCAAGTGCTTCACTATTTTTTCCAAGCCTGTATAATGAATGACCTTTGAATATGAGGGCATTGACATAGCTGACATCAATTTTTAGGGCAGCGTCAAAACACTCAAGTGCCTGTTGATACATCTCATTCTTGTACAACGAAATTCCTTTGTTGGATAAAACATGGACATTCTCTGGAACGCGTTCTAATGCCTTGTTAAAACATTCCAGTGCACTATTGTGTTCCTCAATGGAATCCAAAACAACTCCTTTGTTGTTTAGGATCGCCATTTTAGTGGGATTTCTTTTGAGAATGTACTCGTACGTTTCAATTGCTTTCTGGGAATTGCCTATTAAATAATAAAAGTTGGCTATTCTGAGAAGATATTCATCTTCCTCAATTACTGGATTGTCTGTCTGTAGGAGTTTTTCTTTCAGTTTGCTGTTCTCTTCCAGAAGAGATGATATTTCCTGTTTTACTTGATCTTGCAGTGTAATGTTTTGTTCTGATCTGAGTACCAATGGTAGACCTGTCCCAGCCAAAATCTTTACAATGTATGCCTTGTTCTCTTCAAATTTGGCATTTTCATCTTGTGGAGGAGCTGGTGTTGTGGTAATTGCTTGGATCTGTACAGATTCTTGTCGTTTTTGTATTTGGTTGTTTTCTGTTTGTGTCACTGTGCTATTTTTCTTGATACTACTGGATATGATATCTTGAATTTTTTTCATGTTATCCTGAGAATTCCAATATTGTGGTTCCTTAATTGAGATCGTTCCCTCTATTCTAGTTAATATTCTATTATATTGTGCTGTGTCGATACTCTGCAGATTATTGAAAAACGAAAGCACGTATTCTGTTCTTTCTCTTGCAGACCCTGGTGAATCATCATAAATCCTGCTTGCAATTGAATCAAAAGGAGCAGGCAGTATGAGAAAGCTATCCTTTGCAGTGGATTTTAATGCGTAATCGTCTCTGGATTCTTTAATGACCTCGTCAATCTTTGCCTTGAATTTTGCTATATTTTTATCAAGTTCCTCTAATGTAGGGAAAGACTTCTCAGGTGACTTGAATCTATTCAGCGAGGGAAATTTCAAACCTAAACTAATGCTGTAATTCCGACTAATAATGCAATCTCTTTTGATCGATTCTTTTCGATGATGCCTAAATAGGTGTGGTAACACCACTTGTTATCATCTTCTAGGCGTAAAAGAGGTGCTGTACAGTTTGAGGGACATGAGATGACTTTTTCTTCGTGTAAATATAGGGACATAGATCCATTCAAGGATCGTTTTATTAGGTACCGAAATATAGGAAAACCAGTGACATACCTAGTTGGTGCAAAATGTACCGATGGAATTGTAATTGTTAGTGATAGCAGGCTAATAGCAGAATATGATGTTGAAACTGGAAACAAAATACTGCAACTTGACGATAATATAGTAATAGGTGCAGCAGGAGGTACAAGATTTTTTAAAAAATTCCTAAATCAACTTAATGATAGCCTGAAAGAAAAGCCACCAAAATCAGTAAATGAGACCATAACAACAGCAGAAGATATTATTTTTACATTGTATGAAAGATATGGAAAAAGAGCAAGGGGAGAGAGTATAGATTGTTTTATTGCAATTAGTGATATTTGGAAAAAATACATGATTTATACGAACAACGTAAAGTTATTTGCATTGGATAAAGAAGGATCAGCAGTTCCGATCGATGGAATAAAGGCATTAGGACATGCAGAGCCATATGGTGCAATGTTTCTCAAAATTTTATGGAATAAATCGTACTCCATGAGACAAACAGCAGAGTTGGTAAAGTTTGTGATAGATACAGTATATAGTCTAGGTCTCGATGTTACAGTAGATCACAGGTTGCAATATTTTTGCATACCGTATGAAGGAGAACCAGATTTTATGCCATTTGAAGATATGGAAGTAATTAATGAGAATGTTAAAAAAATGATGGTAGTTTTTAATACAGCCATGAGTGACATTAGAGAAATGCAACATATAGAATCTTTGAAAGCGATCGATACGATGCATAATAAAAAACGCGGACGTATTAAAGAATATGACGATGTAGAAATTTATCCTGATGAATTATCTAAGAATAAATCTGAAAAACCATCTGGAAAAATATCTAAAAAGAAACGAACTATTTCTTAGGTTTTAAAATCATTCTATCATCTTTGAAAACAACGTCTAATTCTTCACCTTCTTTCCAACCAGATTCTTTAATCTTCTCAGGAGGAATAACTACAACCCATTTGGCATACTCATCATTACCTACTTTACGTGACAGTTGTTTCTGTAATTTCATATTATTATTTCGTAGTTCTAATACATAAGTGTTAGGTACCTATCATTACCTTAGGTACCTAACATTTATATACATTAGGTACCTAATACTATACATGACTGAACCAAATCATCGCGAAGAAAAAGGAAAACAAATCGCTTCCAGTCACGATGTTTTCAGAATTTCTGATCATCAATACAAGGTTCACTCTCAAACCACAAGCAAGCAATACGATGTAATAAGATCAGACAACGTATGGCGTTGTACGTGTCCTGACCACATTTACAGGCATATTTGCTGTAAACACATTCACGCAATAGAATATTCAATCAAGATTAGAGAGGAAGTACGAAAACAGAATCAAGTTATCATAGAACCAATCACCGTTTCAGTCTGCCCACAATGCAAATCAGACAAGATAGTAAAGCATGGAATCAGGCATAACAAGTACGGTGACATTCAAAGATATTCTTGCAAGGACTGTCATAACAGATTCATAGTAAATCTAGGCTTTGAAAAGATGGGTGCAACTCCACAATCAATTACCTCTGCAATGCAACTCTATTTCACAGGAGAATCTCTAAGAAGTGTTCAAAAGTTTCTCAAACTTCAAGGCGTAGATGTATCCCATATGACGATCTATAACTGGATAACAAAATACACTGGATTGATGAAAGGATACCTAAGCAACATAACTCCACAGGTAGGAGATACTTGGAGATCTGATGAATTATTTGTAAAAATCAGTGGCAACATGAAGTATCTTTACGCATTGATGGACGATGAAACACGCTTTTGGATTGCTTCACAAGTTGCAAACACCAAATTCAAGGAAGATATTGGAAAACTATTCAGAGATGGAAAATCAATAGCACAAAAGAAACCCGAAGTTTTGATTACTGATGGTGCAAGGAATTTTCATCAGGCTTACAGGAAGGAGTTTTGGGCAAAAGAAGTAAGCGAGAGAGCAATACACATTCAGCACATACACTTCAAACATGATATGAATAACAACAAGATGGAACGCCTAAATGGTGAATTTAGAGATAGAGAGAAAGTAATGAGAGGAATCAAAAAGGATGATTCAGTAATGTTTGATGGGTATCAGATGTATCATAACTTCATAAGACCACATATGGGACTAGATGGAAAGACGCCTGCGGAGAAATGCGGAATTAAGATTGAAGGTAATAACAAATGGTTAACGATAATTCAAAATGCCAGCCAATAGACTAATAGAGTTTTAAAAGATCTTTATGTTGACTACAATATGGGATATCAAACTGCTAGAGAAATGGTAATTGCTATAATCAGTGGAGGTTTTGTCGTTACATTTCAAGCTGCGGCACATCAATTATTTGGATATTTTCCCAACATACCTTCAGAAATTACAAAAGAGTATTCAGGTATAGCAGTTGTATTATTTGGTTTCAGTTGTGCCATGATATTAGTTATAAGAAAAAACAAATCTCGTTATGAACAAAAATGGGAAGAAAATCGTAAATCCATAGTGAAATTCATGCTATCTGCTGTGGATGAAGATTTTATCGCCATGAAGCCAATTATTGAAAAATTGCAATCAAGGGGATTCGATTTTAACAATGAAAATGAGACAGTTACTCTGGAGGATGTTAATGAGATTAATCCTAATGCATTCAAAGACAGATTTGATAAATTGCCAATAATTCAAAATGTCTTAGGTTTTATCACACATGAACAATATTGCACTTTGTATAACTACATGAAAGATAGTTCATTATTCATTGATTATCTTTGTAAGCAGAATTATAGAAAAGAACTTTTAGAATCAAGAGCAGAGGAAGCGAAGAAAATTATAGAATTTTTTGGCTATGAAGAAAATGACCATATAGGAATAAAAGAATGGAAAAAACGCCTTTCACAGATTGATCAGAGTATAGGCATGTCCCGACCTTTACAAGGAGAAAAACTGTAGGCATGTCCCTCAAACTGTACAGCACCGTAAAAGATCATATTTTTCAATGATCAAGTGAAACATTATCTTATGATAGAGTCTGTTAAGAAGAAAGATTTTCTATTCTTCGTAGAAAAGGAAGCAAGAATCCACATTGATAGCTATATTGAAAGTGCCATACATTTGGCAGAGGAGGTCCATTCTGGAGTTAGAAGGGAAGATGGCGCGTCATCGTTTCTTGAGACTCATGTATTTCCAGTAACAATAAACGTAATTAGACACTACAAGCAGGCCAACAAACCCATGACTACCATTCAGATAGTCTCTGCAATATTGCATGATGTGATGGAAGATAATGACCGAATCTTGGATCTACACGCATCAAAATCATATGGTTTTGATGCGTATTTTGGCCACAGGTTTGGTGAGTATGTTTACAAAACGGCTTCAACTCTGAAAACAAAACCGCTGGAAATCTATCCTGGACTAACTGACAAAGAACGCGAATTGGAGAGGTTTCGTGAATATTGCAATGTTTTAACGAAATCCGATTATGATGTCAAAGTAATCAAACTGGCAGATAGATTAAACAACATGAGATTCATTTCAAAGATTTCTGGACACGAGAAAGTAGCGCGATACATAAAAGAAGCTGAAGATTTTTACATTGCTTATACCATACTTGAACCAAGGATGGATGACTTTTATTCAGAAATCAGGGGAGCATACGAAGATCTAAGAAAAATTGAAAAAGAAAAGACAAGAGTAACAGCATAAGGTTTGAAACAATTGTGTCGTCTATCCGTATTGGTAATTGATTCCCTTTTCTCCGCGAGGGTGTTTCCAGTCTGTCTCCTCTGAACAAGTGCCGCATTCGATACATCCTTCATGTTGTATCATGACTCCCTCTTCTTCCATGAGGTAACATCTTGTAGGACACAAAGTTACCATTTTTTTCATGAATTCACTGGTGGGCTTTAGCACCTTGATGTGTGAAATACTATCATCATTGAATTTTAATTTCGCTACCCTCTGTGCAATGGAAGGAAGTGTTGGAGTATAAGACGCAGATATGCTCTTGCCCAGTCTTTCTGCAAGTTCGGTTGGTACCTTGACGTAGGTGTCAACAGTTTCAATGATTGGCAATAGCTTTTCATATCCTAGAATGTTTGCAAACCCTACTGCAAAGCTCCTCAGAGTATCGCTTGACATCATCTTTACGACTAGGCCATATTTTGAACTAATGATATCCTTTGGGACTTCTTTTGCTGCATCAAGAAATATCTTCAGGTAGTCCTTGTCTATTGCTTTCAAGTCATGAGTGTAGGGGCTCTCTTCTATAGACTGTGAATAGTATTCTCCAAGATATTTTTCTGTAAAATCGCCTTTATCTAATGCTCTTGCAACTGTGTTTGCCGCTCTTACTGCATCATCAATTCCTACATTGAGTCCCTCTATTCTGGGACCTACAAATATGCCTCTCCCAGCTGCATCCCCTACAAATAATATGTTTCTGAAGTAAGGCTTTTCCATTCTGCATCGTTTCCCGTCTGGTACCAACTTTGCACTGTATTCTACTTCGACATAATCTGTTTCAAATTTTATACCATATTTTGTTGACATCTGGTCTCTAAGAGACGATAACTGCGTTCCTATCTCTTCGGGGGATCCATACTTTCCTTCTTTGATCAGTCTTTCTTTTCCCTTTTTTGAATAGTAGTTGTCTCTTAACTCTGACCAAGTCTTTATCATTTTTGTTACAGCAAAACGAATACGCATCTGTTCTTCTTTTGCAGCATCTTTATCGATCTCACCCCTTACTGGCACTTCATCTTTGACAAATTCACTTATCATGGGATTTTTCAGCAACGTGTTTACAAGTTCGTAAGGCTCATTTGGTGTTTCTAAAAGCGAATCAAGATGGTATACTGCTCCCAATGACAGGGTGTCACGATTAGTGTATAGAAAACCCCCTCCTATATGATTTAGCGTGACATCTCCAGCAAAAAGGTGTGCAGCGCCTTCATCTTGTCCAATTGAAAATCGTTGGTTAATAATTTCTTCAGGTAATTTTGCAACGACCTTGACTCCTTGATAGAGCTCACTTGGAGAAAATTTTTGCCGTGCACCAGTCATGTATGCAACTTCAGAGTTTACCCCATCAGCAGCAATTATTGCCTTGACCTCAATCTCTTCGAGTTCGTCTGTCTGTATGATGGTACGCCCGTCTTCCCATCTTATGGAACTGACATGAACTCCTGTCACTATCCCGCCACCATGTTTTTGAGCTGCTTCTCCTGCCTGCTGTGAAAACCATTGGTTTAGTTTATTCATAAGCACCGAACAACCAAAATTTGCTTCATACTCATGGGCGGCAGTCAGGTCTATGGAAAAGACCTTGTCTTTTGAGGTCGCATGCAAAATGTATTTTGTTATCTTTCTCTCAAAAGGAGCATCTTGTAGAAAGTTTTCATATATGTCCTCCACATTGTACACTTTTCCTTTTTTTGGTTTTTTAGAATAGAGGATACCGCCCGAAATATTTTTAGCGCCAATCTTATTTCCTGATTCGAAGAGAATTGCCTGTTTTCCTAACGTGGATAGCTGCTTCAATGCTGCAAGTCCTGCCGAACCTCCACCAATGATAGCTACATCATATTTTTCCAACATATTTCACACTACGCCTGAATGACCTGTTTTTGTTTCCTTATCTCTTCTATGAGGACTGGAACGACATCTTCCATTCTTCCTTTTATGAAGACATCGCATTCATCTTTGATTAATGCATTCTCATCTGGATTTATTGCAATGATGATCTCTGACTCTTTCATACCAGCTATGTGTTGCATAGCGCCGCTGATTCCAACAGCTATGTACAATTTTGGATTGACCTTTCTTCCACTAGTGCCTATTACTCTATCTGGTATCAGGTAAGTGGAGTCTACTGTTTGACTAACAGAAAATGGTCTTTTGGACAGTGGTAGAGTGATCCCAATCTGTGCATCCAATTCTGCAGCAAGCTGTTCGATTAACTTGATGTTTTGTTCAGGAGAATCTTTGACTCCGCGACCAAAGCTTACTATTGTTTTGTGGCTATCAAAATCAATCTCACTTTTGATGATCTTACGGTCTATGATCTTGACTTTCAGATCTTGTTCGTCAAACTTTGGTGTGTACTCAATTATCTTGCCATCGCGATTTTGGTCAGGTTGGATTATTTCGAAAACTCCTGGTATTATGCTACAAGCTTGTGGATGATAATCTCTTGACACTGCTGGATTTTTATTATCTAGACAAAGGATCGTGGTCCATAAAAATCCAGAAAAGTCTGGTCTGTACATCTCAAGTGTTTTTTCATAAGTGAGAGGTTTCCCACCTGTCTTGTTTTGATGAGTTATCTGAAGGTCGCCTACAACTAACTTGTTGATATCTGATGCAAGACCAGATTCTAGATGTGCTAAAACTGTTGCAGAAAGATGCCTTCCTATACTATCAGCTGCGAAGAACATGTATCTGGGCCTCTTGAATTGTGTCGCGTATTCCGGCTCTATCTTTGATGCCATGTCTCTATCTGTTGCTATCTGAGATATCGTCTTGGTATAAATCGTATTTCTAATATATTTTAATTCTGGATTGTCTGCACAAATTACTGCATCTGCTCCATGTTGAATCAAAGTTTTTGGTATGTCTTTTATGTTGTACCCCAATAAAACGGCAACAACTTTTTCTTTAGATGTGTATTTCTTGTTAAAATCATCCAGTATTCTTCTTGCTTCTCCGAGCATTTCAAGACTTACTTGTAATAGCCTTCCTTCTTCGTGCTCTATTACAATGTAAACGTGTCTGTAATCTCCCTCTGTCATTTTATCACCGCTGTAGATAAGGACTGGCGCAATCTTACGACAACTTTGCGAATTTGTTCTTGGTTTGAACCATCTATAATCTCAGCTTGTCTGGCTGCCTTGCCTTTTGGTATGCGTTCTACTTTGTATACGATAGTTGGGGAGCCGGATATTCCGATAAGCTTTGGATCTGCTTCTATCTGTATGGCATTGAAGACTTTTAGATACTGTTTAAAGTTTTGAGCGCGTTCATTTGCCTCCTTTTGGTATTTCTCATAAGCTAACCGTTGTGACACTGTGTTGAACCTGGGTTTGTATGAAGGGTCTATTGCAATAAAAACAGGAAGTGGGGCTTCTACCTCTTCAACGACATCATAAACTCCCTGCATTCTGACGAGTCTCTTGGCCCTGATTGTTCTACTCTCGAGATTTATTTCATAGTCTATTACGTGTCCTAGAAACGTCATTCCAAGCTTCCATGCTGTTTGCGGACCTGTCTGTCCAGTCTCGCCATCAGAAGCTCTATGCCCAGAAAATACAACGTCCATCTTTCCCTGCATTTTTTGTACTCCTGCCTTGAGAACCTCTGCAGTTGCCAGTGTATCAGCTCCTGCAAAGATTCTGTCACTGAAAAGACAAAGCTCGTCTGCATTAGACATCAATTGGGCTTGCTGCAGCATAGATTCGGCCATAGGTGGTCCCATGGTACCTATTGAGATCTTGGCACCATATTTTACCTTGGCATAAAAGGCAGCAGAAACAGCTATAGCGCTGTGCGGGCCAAGTATGTTCTTTGTTTCGGCTCGATTAAGAGTGCCGTCTGGGTTGTAACTGACATTTCCTTCTGAAAAATCAGGTTCAAGTTTGACAATTACAGCAGTATTTATCGAATCCATCTGATTTTTAGAAGTCATGCTTTGATTTTATCTATTGTGGTCATTCTCATATGTATAAACTGGGAATTATGTTCTGATGATCTTGTATATTGCAAATGAATTCTATAAACTGATGATTTCGAATTGTAAAAAACTACTTGCTTGAATGTTAAATTTTTACAAATTTCCTACCATATTAGAATTTGAAGAATTTTTCTGTTGTTTGGCAAAAAATCTGGGTGGTAAATTTCAATAGTTCAGATTAAATAATAGTATGAAAAGAAAATCTTAAGGATATACAGATGGAACCATCTGACTTTCTCGATCATGGGCAAGAGACATGCCCTCGTTGTGGAGAACTCCGAAGATTATCCACGGGCGGGATTAGCATATTCTGTCCTGTAATACAAATCTGCAGACTCTGCGTCAAGGCTGAAGTGTTGGTTAATAAATTCTGGAACAATATTTTAGATCCCGAGGAATTGAAAGTAGAAGTAAAACAGCAAATTCAATGGATCTTAAGATATGTTGAACAGAACCAGTATGAACAAGATGTGACAAAAGATAAACTCGGTTTACACGATATGCAAAAACTACGAGAAATGACATTAAAGTTACCCGATATAATTGCTAGAAACACCATGCACTCTACCATGATATCAAACAATGATACCAGTATGATATCTCAAAAGGAATAGCGTAGCACAAGTATACATGATATGATCAGACAAAACAAGCGTTCAATTAAACTAAGATTGATTATTCTTATTGCAATATATGCCGCCTTGATTCCGTTTTCTTTGGCATGGTATAACACACTTGTAAGCATTGATTGTAACCTAACCCAACCTCTCTCATCTAATTCTGTGAAAGTGGGATCGTCTGAAGAAAGAACACAAAATTGTGGTCAACAACTTAGCTTCCATTGGATAAAGTTCTATGGTATTAATGGAGTAATCTATGGAGCTTCGTTAATTGCTTTTGTTGCCAATATGAGAAAGAACAAAATCTAAGCAATTAAGAACATAGGTGTATTGTTATGCAACCTATTATTTGAGAATCTGGATAAAAATTTATAATTGAGAAAATGAGTTTATCAAATGAATCGCGACATAGTTATGAAAAAGATCGCAATTATCACATTATCATTAGTTTTGATAGCATCTGTTACTATTGGATGTTCAATAAAAGCCTCTGCCCAAGAATCTTCTATACCAAGCTGGATTAAAAACACTGCACGATGGTGGTCACAGAATCAGACCAGCGATTCTGATTTTTTGGCTGCCATTCAATATCTGATTGATCAAGGCATGCTGCATACTTCTGAAACTCAGTCAAACATTTTGAATATGTCTAGTACACAAACTCAAAACCCACAGCAGTTGTTGCAGAAGATAAATGACCTTAAAACTAGATATGATACTCTGCAATCCAAATACGATTTATTATTGCAACAGGTACGTAGCATAACTGCGCAATCTTCCACCAATGACGAAAATAATGCCTCCATATCAGCTGTAGCCGTAACACCAGTAGTCGAAAGCGATGGGTTCTTTGAAACTACGAGCTATCAGGGCTCAATACTGAAAATCACAGTTGAGATTAGAGATGGCACTGGACTTGTGTTAGTTAATACTGCCATTCCAACAGGCGTAGATTTCCAGTCTTCTGCACACACTGCTGTCATGGTGGCTCAAAATGTCACTGGAATAGATCTGTCAAAAAAAGATGTAATTTTTTCAGTTAGTTCTGGAAATAATCAAGACTTGCAGGCTGTTGATGGCGGTAGTGCAGGAGGGGCCATGACGGTATTGCTAGTTTCAGAACTACTTGGAAAACAAATCAATAATCAGGTATTGATGACTGGTACAATCCAGCCAGATGGTACCATTGGGCAGATAGGTGAAGCAGACGTGAAGGCTGATGCGGCAGGTCAATATGGCGCAAAGATATTTCTTGTACCGCAAGGACAAGCAGTAAGTACTGTTCAAAATTGTAGTGAAAAAAATGAGGGGCCTATAACGTATCAAACATGTACTACCGAACAAGAACCACTCTCACCACTAATGGAGAGCAAATACGGAATGAAGGTGATTGAGATAAACACAATTCAGGATGCGCTAAAATACTTTAATTCATCGTAATACCTTTTTATCTCATTTTTTGCAATCGTTTGCAACCGCTTAAATCAAGTTTATCTTTAGGAGTGTGATAATTTAATATGACACGATCAACACGCCTCAAAATAACCAAAAGGATGGGACAATTCCAGAACATCTATTGAAGATACTCTCAGATGAAAGCGTAAAGCACATTCTACGATCTGCCACTTCTCCCAAAAGTGCCTATCAACTAAGTAAGGACTGTGACGTTTCCTTGACAACCATATATAGACAGGTTAAGAGACTAAGTGACAAAAAACTACTGCTAGTATCTGGCTCAATAGACAAAAGCGGTAAAAAACACTTTACTTTCAAAAGTAAAAATAACGTGTATTGTAAGTGCGCTTGCTCCACCATAGACATATCGCCTTTTATTGAACTTAAGAAATGAAGTAAATTTCCAACATCTTGTTGGATTCTGCAGACCTATTTCTCAAAATGACAGGGTAGTTTCTTATTAGGCAGATCTGTTTTGTAACTGCAATTTGGCAAAATTATGGATTCTGCGTGGCCTGATAATTGTATCAATTGGAGCAGTCTTGCTTGTTGTGGGCTCTAACATCTTTGATAATTCATACGATATAGTTGAATCAATGATGAAGACAAAACATGACATAATTGAAGATAAGGAAGTATCACAGGGTCAGTCAATAAATTCGACAATTACTTGGGATGAATTGAGTGAACATACTGTACTTGTGGCTCATGTGATGCCTGTCTTGGGTTCAATAAAATTACAAGTAACAGAGCCCAATGGAGAAATATTTGAAAAGGAAAGCAACAATGGATTTGTGTACCATATCATAGAGAAAAGACCACAAGAACAAGGAAATTACTCCTTAAGCATACTAAATCTAGGCAACGCGCCAGTAAATGTCACTGTGGTATTAGGAGAAGATCCTTATCTTAGTGGAACATGTGATTCTGTTAATGGGATAAACTGTTATGTCATCCCTGCAGCAATTGGAATGGTCATAATAGGAATGATCACGTTGATAGTAGGTTCGCTAATAACTATAAATGATTTTAGGAAAAAAAGAAAACCAAGCACTGATTCAAATATTATCCAACATTGATTATTCCATTGCTAATAAGATATTGGATTCCTTTCACAAAGCTGTCGTCTGATATCTGACCACTTGCCCACCATCCTGCTGAATTCTTTATCCATGACGGGATCTGCTGTGATTGACTAGTGCTAGAATTGGTAGATGGAACAACTATGATTCCCTCATTTATCATGTATTGAATTCCGCTTACAAATGTCTGGTCGCTAATAGTGTCTTCTGACCACCACTTGGCATTGTTTTTGACCCATGATGGAATCTGAGCGCTAGTGGCAGTTGTAGAAAATTCTAGCACTCTGTTGTTGTCAGTGTCTGCAACCCAAAGATTACCACTATTATCTACTTTTACATCATATGGTTCAGCCAACAGGTTAGCCGCTGTACCGGAAATCATTTCAGCAAAATTTGTCTGACCTAAAACAAGAGACGCATTCATGCCATTGCTAAATGGTGGAGTATATTCCAAAACTCTGGCATTGTTCCCATCAGTAACCCACAAGTTTCCTGATTTGTCAAATATTATTCCGTATGGGGTATTCATGGAATCATCAGTAATGCCTGGAAGGTTTGTCGTAAAATTTTCTTGCCCAATTACCAATGTAGCAGATTGATCAGTAGAAAAGGGATAAGAAAACTCTAGTGCCCTGTTATTAAGACTGTCAGTCACCCATAGGTTGCCTTTTTCATCAAATGCAACAGCACTGGGTAAATTCAATCGATTTGCGGTTGTTCCATCTGAGTTGCTTGTAAGATCGGATTGTCCTATTACAAGTGATGCATTCATCTGATTTTTGAATGGTGGAACATATTCCAGTATTCTGTTATTATAATAATCTACGGCCCACAAGTTTCCTGATTTATCAAATGCAAGTCCATATGGTGCAGCAAGTGAACCTGCAGTTGTTGGATACACGCCTTTGTCAAAGCTTGGATATCCAATCACCAGAGAGACTGTTTCGCCATTTGTAAAAGGTGTCTTGTATTCAACTATTCTATTGTTATTAGTATCAGCAACCCACATGTTTCCATCGCCATCAAATGCTAATCCATAGGGTTGGTCAAGACCAGTTGCGGACAATGCAGGACTAGTGGAAACAAAATCATCTTGCCCTAGTACAAGCGTTGCTTCTTCCCCGCTTGTAAACGGAGGAGTAAATTCTAGCAATCGATTGAATCCAGTATCAGCAATCCAAAGATTTCCAGATTTATCAAATGCTACACCGTCTGGAGAATACAAAACGTTTGATGTTGCATTATCATGGATTGTCCCTCCTGTATCAAAATCATCGTGCCCTATAACCAGAGTAGCATTCTGATCTGTTGTAAAGGCAAATGATTCAGTAGGAATAAAAAGCAAAAGAAGTAAAAAATATTTTAACATAAAATGCATGCAACCAAGATAGGATAAAAAGTCTACTCAGTCTCAAATTACATGTAGTAATAGAGTTATCTCTTTTTGCACCTAATTAGTTTTAAAACATGATACAATATAACAAATGAAAAATAGTATCAAATCTTATTTGTCTATGTGCATTTTTGGGTAGGCTCTCTCTGCCATATTCAAGATAAGGGAAATGTATTTTTTCCTCCACGTGTTATTTCTATATCAGATATCATAACATTAGACGCAGATCTTGGAAACAAAATACCTGACAAGTCATGGATGCTGTATCTACTGGAGTTGTTTAATAGACAAAACGTACCACTTGAGCTTAATCTTGTCTGTTCTTTTAATGACGACGGCAAGTTTCATGCAATATTTGGAGGAATAAATCAGTATGAATTCACTATGATACGACCAATAGTAGATCACTCCTACATGCGCCAGATAATTATGAATCCGACTTCCAAATCCATCATATACATTCTAAAGGACGTAACCGTAAACAAATCTGAGAAATTTAATTTCACCGTAGAAAACAGGTCGTTTATTTTCGAGGGTGCAAACCATTTTACTGGAATAGAATGGTGGAACAAGAGTGGAAATTTTCCTTATCCTATAAGATTTCATGTTGAAATCTCACAGCTTTTGTTTGGGCAGGGTGATGATCCCTCAGATCCACAATCAATATCGTACTATCCTTACAACAGGCTGATTCCAGACGGTGATGGAAGCATCAAAGAATATCCTGTTTCTTTTTCCAAACCTGAAATAAGAGACGGTTGTTTGTGCTATAGAATTATTTCATGAAACATATGATGTAAACCCAGCCTTAAAAAATAAAATCATCGTGCATCATACTTCTTATAGTAGATGCTAGAAATTCTTTTAAATTGAGATTAGTTTTTTGCTCTATTCTGTTAGGCTTTACCATAATTTTCTTAATGACAAATCACGCATGGGCCGAAGGAAACGCTACCCAGAGTTTGTTACCTCCCATGTTTAATCCTGAAAACATTCAAACCAATACATATAATGATCCTACATACAACTTTTCCATTTTGCCTCCAAATGGGTGGATTCCAGTACCACAGACCAATCAGTCAGATTCAGCATTGGCAGTGTTTGAAGATGAGAATCAAAACAGTACAGCCAACTTTGCAATTTACTTTTATCAAGGTAAGCCCATACCTGACAAGGTATTCTCACTCCCAGATGATCAAATTCTAGATCTTGCCATTGCAAAGCTGTTTGATACCTCAAAATATGTTGTGTATCAAAAAAATATTCAGAGGTTTTCTGACGGCTTTGTGATTCAAGCAATTGTTGCAGAGAATCAAACGGCCTCAGGGAATCAAACTACGCAGAACAGCCCAATCACCGAAGAATTTTCCTTTTGGTTAAAGGATGGTAGGCAGTATTTCCTTGTTATGGTCTCGTCACCAAATGGTTTTAATCAAAATGCAGCAGATTTTGAGAGATCCGTGTACACATTTTATGTAGGACCACAGCCTGCTGTGCCAGAGTTTGGACCTGTTGTGGCATCAGTTCTTATTCTCTCCATGGTTTCTATCATAATTATTTCAGCAAAGGCAAAATTGAAATTTTCACTAAAGTGAGTTGGAAATATAGATTGCAAATAGTTGCAACTTAATGCTATTCTCTTAATAATATATTATCAGCACAGCTCATAGAGACTGTAGGCTAAAGTTAGATATTCCAACCCCATCCTTCTAACTTACCTGCAGTTTCTTGGATATTGCAGCGATTTATCGTCTTATCAGTATGTGAAACATTCTTGTGTGATTTTATGAATTTTGCCAGATGTGCAGCGCCAATAAATGGCCACGCTGTTGCCATGCACATGAAAACTAGCCAAACCCAAGAGCTGGCATTAAAACTATTTGCCAACATGTTTAGTGGAAATAGATATTGTCCTATGTTGGAAGGCAAGTATGGTCCAAGAAAAGACATTGTATAACTCTGAAATACGTGCCAGCCCACAAATACAGTAGCAAAGAAAAAGATTGCTTTCTTACCGACATATCTCTCAAACCCTCTTTTCTCAAGACTCGAAAGTCTCTCATTGAGTACCCGGATCTCTCCATGCAGTGCATCTATCACGTTTTCCATGTGCTTTTGTAGAGATTCAGCATTTTGTGCGCCTAGGTACAAGGGAATGATACTTTCCAAATATTTTTGATCCGATATGGGCAAAGCTTTGCCTTTTGTTAAGAGTTCGAGAATGTATTCTAATCTTAGACGGTCTCCCTTACCAAGAATGATGATCTGTTGAACAGAATTTACCAAGTTATCAGACAATAAATGTGGGTATTCAATCCCAGATAAAAGCGATAGGATATGTCACAAAGACTTGAATTTCTTAATTGCCTCTCGTGCTAATGTCTCTTGGGCATACTTTGATATTTTGGTTGGATCATCAGAGACCAAGGCATTGTTGTATTCATCCGCTGTGGTTGACTTTATTTTCTTTTTTTCTTCTACCATTGTAATGTGCTATGGGGCATTCATTGATATCTCTTCTGATGTCAGACAAGTCTTCTAATCACAACACAATTGGTCTTTGACCATATGTTGAAATTACTTCATTTATGCCATTTACGATATTTTCAATCTCTGGATACTGGGTTTTATTATTGGATAGTTCCAACTTTATTATATTGAGATAGTATAGATTCTTTTTAACCTGCTTTGCTTTTTTGGTCTTTGACCATGTGACATTTTTCAAATCTTTAAGATTTGCTGAAATATCACAAAGCTTGATTAGCTTCGCTTCAATGGGAGATTCCTTTAATTGCTTGACATGCTGCTTTTCTATCTGATCCCTTGGAAGGTTTTTGTCTTTGTGTGATGCAAGAACCAGAACCGCTATCCTGCTACCAAATCTTTTATCAATTTCATCAAATGTCGTGTTGGTTTCTTCCATGATGCCATATAGCCATGCTGCTGCAAGGACTTCTTGGTCTAGTATCCCAAGATTTTTCAGCCTATTTACCATTCCTTTCAAATGATCCAAGTAAGAAGTACTGTCATTTCTTGTCCTGCCTGCATGTCTTTCCTTGGCAAATAACTCGGCAGACTCTATTATTTGCATTATTCATCTATTTTTTCTAGTTCTCGGCAGAGGCTCTTGTAATTTTCAATTAAATCATTGAAGGAGGAAAATATGGTAGTAATATTTTTTTGTGCAAGCTCAAAACGCATAGTTTTTTCTACAAGGTAGGAAGAATCTCTTGGGTCTAGACTAGTTTCTTCCCAAATGCTTTCGCACTCGGTCATCAATCTTTGTAGACGGTTCTCATTCTGACTTATTTTTTCCTTTAATTTTTTTATCAGAACTGGATTAGACAAGTCTTTCATTACTAGAAGGTAAAAAAGCACTATAATAACTTGAATTAAAAATTGACGCAAGCATTCAGATCAAGTCCTTGGTCTAGTTTTACTAGTCGTTGCTATGACTGGCAAAACTGAGTATATGAGTCAAAACAACAGACTCTTGATTCTAGAACAATCTGAGAGGCCAAATTACTCGCAAAGGAAAAATACAAGTCATTGTCAAACCTCTTGTGCACTGGAAACTATATTTGATTTTGGCTGTATTTGTGATCTCTTTGGCAGGTGCACCGTCTTTTGCACAATCAACTAATATCTATGTCATAAAGAATCCTGCAGGTGGGCAACCTTACAACATTAACTACACGATAACAGGGGCAACGATAAACGATATGCTGATTAGCACTCATGAAACATCGCTTGTAATTTCACTAAATTCTACAAGCGATGGAAATTTGATTATAGATCTGCCTAGAACTCTAATTGACGCAAAGGTTGGTGCAAACGATGATCAGTTCATTGTTCTTGTGGATGATACTTATACTGACTTTCATGAAACCAAAACAGGCACTGATAGAACTCTCTCAATCGCATTCACTAATGGCACTGAAAGAATTGAAATAATAGGAACACAAGTTCTTCCAGAGTTTGGTTCTCTGTCATTTGCTATTCTTGCTGTCTCAATTTTATCAATAATTGTAATTTCTTCAAAGACCAAGTTCAAGTTTGGTTTGTAGGCTGGTGTATTGTGAGAACCTCTTAATTCAGCTAAAACCTGCTCCAAACTCATCTCCATGCTGGAGAGGATCTATGGAATCTGATTTTTTCAGTTTTAGATACAAAAATGCTTCGTTAACTAATTGAATGACAGGTTCGCCATCCATGTGAAAATGTTTTTTCACAAAATCATAATATTTTTGAAGTTTCATGGGATCTTGCTCATCAAGAGACATGTTATCCTCCGTAATCATCAATGAAATTTTCTCAATTTGGGAATTATACTCTGATTCACTCAACACAATCTAAAAGTTAGTCTATCTTTTAAGTGATTAGAACGAATGATTCTCTCAATCAAATGCCGAGTTTTGGCAAATCTCTGATGTGTTTCTAATATATGGTGGCACTCATTTGTCTTTTGAATTGTCCTCTTCGAATTCATCATCTAGGTATTCTGTGTCTTTTTCGTTATCTTCTGGTTCCTCGTCAAGAAATTCATCGCTTTGTTTGTTAACCATGTACTAAAATTATCAACATAATACATGAATATTGCGTAAGATAAAAAGTACAAAATAATTATCTTGTCTGTAATTGGTTTATTTTGAATTAGTATGTGTTTACTGTTAGTATCTGATCTTGATCTATTTTTGCATGTATTCTTGTAGAAAAACTGCGTTATTGTACTCTTTATCTTTTGCAGAATAGAGAAATGTCACCGTTTTCTTTTCTTTTTCAAGCGACCGGATCTTTGAAACCATGTCTTTTTTCTCCTTGAGTTCTTCACGATATCTCTTCTTGAACTCGATCCATTTTTTTGGATCGTGGGAAAACCATTTTCTGAGATCACTGCTAGGTGCTATATCCTTTAACCATGTATCTATCTGCGCAGATTCTTTTGATAATCCGCGCGGCCATAATCTGTCAATGAGAATTCTAAAACCGTCTTCTTTGGATGAGGATTCGTAAACTCTTTTTATTTTTATCAAGAGGAATCCATGACTCCTTTACCTAGATAAAAAGTCAAGCACTATTTTTGAAAACTCATCAGGTTTTTCTTCGTAAGGTGTATGCCCACATCCGTTCATAACTACAAAATCGCAACTTGAAATCGAGCTCACAAACCCTTTGGAATATTCTATTGGAATCATCTTGTCCTCCTTTCCCCATATGAGAAGCGTAGGTACTTTGATTAGCTTTAGTTTCTCTGTTATGACAGGAGAATTTTTCATCCCTAAAAGTGTGGAAAGAAACACCATCTTGGAATTGGGTCTAGTCATACTAGAAATGAAGTTCTCAACTGACTGGGGACGTATCTCTTTATTTTCTCCCATCATCATTTGATATGCTATTTTTACAGATTCATGATTTGGATATAGTGCGGCCATAGTATATGCATCAAGAACAGGAGTATGACTTTTCATTATCCCAGCTGGTGCCACCATGACTATTTTTCTAATCACAGGATTTTGTGTAGCTGCACATTCTGCCACTATCTCACCTCCAAGAGATGTGCCGACCATAACTGTCTTCTGCAATGACAATGTTTCTAGGAAACCAAGTACGGAATCTCTGAAGAACTCTGGTGTGTAATCTATCTGTGGTTTATCACTCTGACCGTATCCGATCAAATCAAGTGCAATCACTCTGTATTTTTTACTCAGAAATGGAACTACAGGTAACCATCTCTCTGCTATTCCTCCTAAGCCATGAAGTAAAATTATGGTATTTTCCGAGTCTCCTTCTTCAATATACCTTATCTTATTTCCGTTGACTGTGATATATTTTTCTTGCATATATAATTTGGTCAATTCTATCGTGACATAAGTTTTTGTCGAGCTATATTATTTACCAATTTTGGCAATTTATTGAATCTAACTACAACTAAAGGCATTGCTCTGAGAAAAAGAACCTAGTGATTTGAAATTTTCTGAAAAGGAGAGTTGAGAGACATGGAAAGCATCCTAGAGTAATAATCAAGTGTAAGACGTATGTATTCATCAAGTGTTTTAATGGCTGATATCTGAGTTTGTAGATATGTCTTTTGTACATTGTTAGCCATTTCAATTTGAACAATTGTTGATCTGGTCGCCGTCTTGGTATATGTGTCAAAGGACTGCAGAGCTTTCTGGTCAATTCCCATCTTGGACAAAATTTCGTTTTCTGCTATATAACATGCTCCAAAAAGATCTTGTAATGAATGTAGGTATTCTGTGTAAAAATCAGAATACATCTGCATGTTTATGGGTAAAAGTGATTCTATCTTCTCAATTACATTAGTGGCATTAGTGTGTATAATATCACAAACAGAAATAGTTGGCTTGTTCTCAACAGTATTAGGCTTTGTAGGCTGTGGTCTCTTTTGCGCCATCACATTGCTATAGTGCAAGGTATCTTTTAATGATTTGTGGGTGAACATGTTAAGATTTGAACTGAGATAAAACCACTCCTTTCGAATATCAATACTACGGCTATTCCTTAACTTTGTTAATCGTTATTTAATATCTGTGAGACATTCTGTGATCTTTATCTCAATACAAAGTAGCAATCTCTATAAGATGTGAATGTTACTTAATACACTTAATGAGTTATACGGAAGAGTATAAGAAATCATTAGGGTATTACAAGCATGTTTCCTTATTTTGGACAGATTTGGTATCGTTGATGTCAAGTAGACCCCAATCACTCATGGCCACAGGACCCTTTAGGAAACTAGGTGTTAATGCCAAAAAGGCCAATGCTGAAATGATAGAAATCAACCAAGGGCTGGCTGAATTTAATGCAAGACTTGGTGAATATTATAAACAACTTACAGATACGTGGAATGAGGCACAAAAACAATTTAGCAAAAAAGTGCCAGAGATCCCAACTGATACGGAACATCTTGACGCTACCAAGCGTATTTGGATAGACATATTCGAAAATTACTTTACAAGATTGTTTGATTCTTCGGAATTTGCAGAAAATTTTGGGAAACTAGTATCAAGTGAACTTGATCTTGCAAAACACTGGAATAATGTGGCATCACTCATGTTGGAGACTGTTAACATGCCAACAAAGAAAGAAATTGACGAGCTGTATAAAGAATTACACTTGTTGCGAAAAAGAGTTGCCAAACTTGAAAAAATATCTAACCATGGAGAAAATGGAAATGGAAAGTGAGCTTAGAATAGACCCAAAGATATTGGAGGAGTTCCTGCAAATGAACAAAAACATTCTTGATGCGCCAAAGTTGGTTGCGGCGCCAGATGAGATCAGCATGGAAATGACCCCCTACGATGTTGTATGTTCTGAAGGAAAGATGAGATTATTACATTTTAATTCTGCCCAGAAAAAACAGGTAAAAACTCCTCTTTTGATTACGTATGCTTTGATAAACAGATATCATATACTAGATATTCATCCGCAAAAAAGCTGGGTGAGAAATATGTTGGAACAAGGTCTAGATGTATATTTGATAGATTGGGGAACCCCAACTACTATGGATAGGTATCTCGGGTTTGATGATTATGTAAATGGTTACATGGATAACTGTGTAGATTTTATTCTTAAAGAATCAGGTATTGATAATGTTTCAATGCAAGGATACTGTACGGGAGGTACTCTTGCTACAGTTTATGCGTCATTGCATCCTAAAAAAATAAAAAACTTGATTTTAACGGCTCCAGTAATTGACGGAAGCAGGGATAGTACAGTGGTAGCAAACTTGGCAAAACATATGGATGTGGACAAGATGGCTGATATCATAGGTAATGTACCTCCTGAATTCATGTATTACGTGTTCTCTATTCTCAAGCCCTTCGAACAGGGCCTAGAAAAATATGTTCAATTCTTTAAAAACATTCACAACAAAGAGTATGTTGAAAACTTTATTCGAGTGGAAAAGTGGCTAAGCGATACCCCGCCTATTCCAGGCGAACTTTTCAGGGAATGGATAAAGAATGTCTATCAGGACAATTTACTGATTAGGAACCAAATGCACGTATCAGGCAGGCAGATAAATCTCAAAAATATATCAATGCCTGTCTTCACCCAAGTGGCAGTGGGAGATCATCTGGTATCTCCAGAGTGTAGCATGCCAATACATTATGCTGTATCTAGCGAAGACAAAACGTTGAGAATGTATGCTACAGGGCATGTGGGTATGATAGCAAGCTCATTTTCTCAAAAAAAGGTACTGCCAGAACTAGGTCAATGGATAAAAGAAAGATCTGAAAAATAAAAAAAGAGTTAGATACTAACTAATTTCTTGTTGGCGTCCATGCTGAGAACCAAGATTGCAGTATGTTTGCATTCATATCAGAAAACGCTTTTGTATTGTCGTTGAATGTCTTTACGTTTTGTCTGATTGCATCGATTGTTGCAAGCACTGCTTTGCTTTGGACAGAACCTGTCTTGACTATCTCTTCTGTTGCATCATTGACTATTTTGAAGTATGATGATGGTACATTTGTAGATAGGCCTGTTCTTGAGGTATATTCCTGTTGCATTGAAATTGCATTCTCGATTGTATTTTTACATGCTGTTGCGTATTCCTGCTGTAGATTGGTTACTGCCTGTAAACACTGTGCAACATTCTTCTCTGCCTCATCAAAGCATCGGTTAACGTTCTGCTTGTACACTGCAAAGATCTCTTTTGTCTCTGTTGTCTTACTCATTCTTTCACCTCCTCTTTTTGTTTTCTCCTTTCGACCGGTATGACGATTACTTGTACAAGGTCTTCTTCCTTGATTCCAAGAGCTTCTCGTTCTGCTTCCGGTATCGAAATGCGACCATTACTTCCTACTGACGTTTTGAAGGTACCCCATGATAGGAGTGAGGGTAGTAGCTGTGAGGGGTTGAACATGTTGTACATTCCCTTTGACTGCATATCTGTAAAATTTTGGACAAAATCGTACTGTGCTTTTGTAGTCTTGTTTGTTATTTCTTTTAGTGCGTCAAGCGGATTGATTTGGTTGTTTCTGCTCATCATCTCGCCAAAAGTCTTTATGAAATCCATCTGTGCCTTTCCACTTCGTTGTATCCATTCATGGAACATCTCAGTCGGATTGTATTGGTTGTTGTTACCAGTCATTGGTAATAACTACCAGTTAATGGTATTTAACTCTTACTTGGCTAGAATGAGCCTTGAATCTAGGAATTCTAGTATGGATTCGGAGAGTATGTCTGGCTTTTCTACATGTGGCAAGTGACCACAGTCGTTTAACTCTAAGAATTTACAATTCCTAATTGAGGAGACAAATTGCTTAGCATGCTCAATGGGTATCATTCTGTCTTGTTTTCCCCATACCAATAATGTGGGCACCATGATCTTCTCCAAACTTTCATCTATTTTTGAGTTCTTTATTCCTAGTACTGAAGAGATAAACGCAAGCTTTGCGTTTGGGATGGACATTCTTTTTACAAAATCAGATACTGTAAATTCATCAACTGTGCCTGAATTGGACATCATCTCAAATGCGGTTCTAGCACTTGCATGGTTAGGATAGAGGGCCGCCATCATGTATGCATCCACAGCCGCAGTAGACTGTTTCATCGTCCCCGAAGGGGAAACAAGGACTAATTTTTCTATGGCCTTGTTGGTGTTGGTACATTCTGCTGCAATCTGCCCTCCAAGAGAGGTGCCTACCAGAATCGCTGTTTTCAGGCCTAATGTATCAATAAAAGCAGATAGGAACTTGCCAAAAAATTCTATTGTATAGTCAACTGAAGGCTTGTCGCTATATCCAAAACCGATCATATCGGGGGCAATAACCCTGTACTTTGGACTCAAAATAGGGATGACTCTTAACCATCTCTCTGCAGAACCGCCTAATCCGTGTATAAGCAGGATCGTTTTACCTGACTTACCTTCCTCAAGGTATCTTACTTTGTGCCCCCAGACATCTGCAAACTTGGTTTGCAACTATACGTAGGGAGAAAGCATGTATGATAAGTCTTTTTCGTTATAATCCTTTGACACTGTGTAAATTGTCTTTGGTCTATTTTTTGACTCTGTCTTGCGATCTACTGTTCCACGCTGTTTGTAGCAAGCGCTTCCTTTGCGTCTCTTTCGCCTCTTTCTATCAGTTCTTTGATTGTAGCAATTGAAAAATCCGCATCTTCTAAGAGAAAATGAACATGTTCATGACGTTGTATTTTTACTATCTGATTTATGATGCTACCTCGTTCTGAGGCAAGCTTGTGATATTCTAGTTCCAACTGTGCAAGTTTAGATTTGGCCTTTTCGTCAAGTGTGGAAGAACTGAGAATTTCATGCATCTCTCGTATTAATTTCAAGTATCGAGTGATTATCTTTGACATGTGTATGTTATGTTCTGTCTTGTCAGTATGTATGATGTCTCTTGCTCTATGCCAGACTTCAAACATGTTATTTGGAAGCTCGGGCTGATTTTTTGGAAAAAGATCAACTACGTAAACCTTCTTGTCATGTTTTGGCGAAGCGTTTATCACTTCGCGAAGGGGCGTATTACTCAGAAGAGTTCCATCCCATAAATATTTTCCACTCTTATGGGTCCAAGATATGCCATAAAATGGATATCCTGCACTAGCAAGTACATGGTCTGCTTCTATGCTATCGTACTCGCTATCAAAAACAGAGGGTTTTGCATTTTGAACGTCGGTAGATGTTATTATGAGTCTTGGTCTATCGTGGCTCTGAATTTTTTGAAAATCAACATATTGGTTTAATGTATTCTTGAGCGGGGTTATGTCGTAAAGATATTGCCAAAAATATGGCATAAAATAATCTGCACTTGGGATAAACCATTTTGGAAAGAACATCCTAGGATTTCCAAAAACTGCAGAATACATTGATGCAAAGTATGGCCGTATCTTGTCAGGCAAGCTAGAGGAAGTCACGCCTTCTGCCAAATCAAGCCAAAAATCCTCCAATGCCTTTGCCGGATCATCGCTTTTACTTCCCGTAATGATAGATGCATTAACTGCTCCGATAGAAGTCCCTGCTACAATGTCAAACTTGATTCCATGTCTATGCAATGCCTTGTAGACCCCACATTCATAAGCCCCTAGCGATCCTCCTCCTTGCAAGACAAGAACAGTCTCAAATTGCAAGTTTTGCTTTTCACGAGAAGAGAGAGACTGCATATGGTTTGCCTTATTGATTAAAATATTAAAAGCTTCAAAAATTGCAAATTATTCGCTTGCAAGCAGGCAGTTGGAGGATTATATACGACACCTTATCTTATCCTGATATGGTAATCAAAACAGTTAATCCTACGACAGAGGAGATTTTGGCGCAATACGATGTTATAACAAAAGATGAACTGGATAAAAAAATAGAAAAAGCAAAAAAGGCTTTTTCTGATTGGAAAAAAGATATCAAAAGAAGATCTGATTTTATCAATATTTTCGCTGATGTTTTACGAAAAAACAAACAACAATTGGCACTCACTGCAACAAAAGAGATGGGTAAGGCAATCAAGGAATCGTTATCCGAAGTTGAAAAGTGTGCTTGGGTTATGGAGTTTTACGCAGATAACAGTGGAACTTTTCTTCATGATGAATCTGTAAACACTGATGCTAGAAAGAGCTTCATTGCGTTTGAGCCAATAGGGGTAATTGGCAGTATAATGCCATGGAATTTTCCATATTGGCAAGCTTTGAGATTTGCGGCTCCTTCGTTGATGGCGGGAAATACTGTTGTTCTAAAGCCAGCTAGTGCCACAATGAAGTGTGGCATAGAAATTGAAAACATGTTCAAGAAAGCAGGATTGCCTGAAGGCATTTTCCAAACGGCGATTGCCGATTCTACCATGGCAGAACAACTCATAGATTCCGTTAACGCTGTGACATTTACTGGCAGCAACATGGCTGGTGCAAAAGTGGCACAACGGGCAACATCTAAAATAAAGAAATGTGTCCTAGAACTTGGTGGCAGCGATCCTTTCATAGTGTGCTCGGACGCAGATGCTGAAAAGGCATCAACAGGTGCAGTCAAAGGGCGTTTTATCAACTGTGGGCAAAGCTGTATTGCATCAAAAAGATTTTTTGTAACAAAAAATCTTGCCAAAGAATTCATTGAAAAGTTTATTCAAAAAACGGAAAAACTCAGAGTGGGAGACCCAACATCTGAAGATACTGATATTGGGCCTATGGTAAATTCAGAAGGTCTTGAAAGAATAGAAGAACTTGTAAAAGATGCTGTAGACAAAGGCGCTGAAGTACTAACTGGTGGTAAGAGGCTGAACAGCAAAGGATACTTTTACAGTCCAACAATACTTGGTAATGTTACCGCCAGGATGCGTATGGCTAGTGAGGAAGCATTTGGACCAGTTGCACCAATAACTATAGTGGAAGATGAGATGGATGCCATACGCCTTGCTAACGAGTCACAATATGGCCTTGGCGGGAGTATTTGGACTCAAGATCTGGACAAAGCTGACAAGCTGTCAAGATTGGTCGAGTCTGGTCTTGTCGCAGTAAACAATGTCGTTGTCTCTGATCCAAGAATCCCTTTTGGTGGAGTAAAACAAAGTGGCTTTGGAAGAGAACTCTCAAGATATGGCATGTTAGAGTTTGTCAATATCAAGTCAGTAAGATTCTATGACCAGTTGACAGTGCAACATCACGTTGAATGATCTTGATATTCTGACATACAGTTTTGTTGCCTAACCTTTCCAGTCTTGCAAACTAGTGCATAATATTGCTCTCATTTTTTAGCATAAGAGCTACATATGACTATGTGGAAGAGAAAGATTTAGCAGATCATCTAGATTCGTTGTTAAAATACAACTTGGAATACGTTGGAATAATAAATGCTCAAGGCAGGATGCTAGAGCAAGCCACAAAAAATCTTACTTTGAGCAGAGAAAAGATGGAGATGCTGTGTATGGGCATAAGATTACAACACTCGATGCATGCTGATTTTGATGAAGAATTAGGATCTGTTAACTATATCACAACAGAAAGAAACAAATTAAAATTCATATCAATACCGATCTTTTCAAACATAATGATTATCATCGTAAAGAAGGATGTAGATCATACTTCTTTAATTCAAAAGATTAATTCTAAACAATTCCTTGCCATCCTAAAAAATCAACTAGACAAATACGATATTGTTACTCCTAGAATTAGAAACAACTAATCTGTAATGTAGATAGTACAGCCACTTGAACTGCTAGTCTAAATACTATCCACATACAATAAGCCATGATGCGAGTGCTGTAGTTGATACTCCTAGAACGCTAGAATTGTTCCTATGTTGTGATGTATTTGGCTATATCACAAGTGAGTGCAAGTGAACTCTGTTTCGCAATATTAATCAGTACGCAATCAACAAAAACCATATAATGGATGACGAGTCTACAATTGAGAAGAATAAGACAGTAACATTTAGGATAGACAAGGAGGTTCTAGACAAGATCAAATCTCATGCCACATTTGAGAGAATTACACTTAACGCACTGGTAAATCAACTCCTTGCACATGCAGTAGATTGGGATATTGTGGCATCAAAATCTGGGTGGGTACCAGTACCAAAAGCGCTTCTCACGTCTTGGTTTGATAAACTCGATGATAAGGTAATTATGAGCATTGCAGAAGAAAAAGGAAAACACGTTTCAAGAGATATGTTGTTTGCAATGAAAGGAACATACGATGTCTGGGAATGGATATCTGTTTTACGTGGCAGGGCAAAAGCTGCTGGCTTTAGTTTTACCCAGATCGAAGGTAAAAACGAAATCAAGTTCATCATGAGACATGATATGGGAATTAAATGGTCCAAACATTTCAAGACATTTTATGAAGCAGCATTCAAAGAGCTTGGATGCAATGTAAAATTTGATTTAACAGAAAACACTATCATATACAGACTTGACAAAAAATATGCATGCAATGACGACCGGTAAGAAGGATTGTTTTGCAAGAATGACTAAAAGACTTACAAAGCAGCTGTTAGAGTGATAATGTATGATTTCTGACCAGAACTCAAAGAAGGCTCTTGCATTACACAAGAAATTAAAAGGAAAGATAATTGTTACCGGAAAAATTAAGAATTTAAGATCAAGTGAGATAAAACTAATCTATACTCCAGGAGTTGCGGCAGTATGCAAAGAAATCTATCATCATCCTGAAAAAAAATATACTCTTACCTCAAAAGGAAATAATGTAGCCATAGTGACTGATGGTACCAGAATACTTGGATTGGGAAACATAGGCCCGTATGCTGCATTGCCAGTTATGGAAGGAAAAGCAGTTCTTTACCAAGAATTCGGAGGTGTGAGCGCTTTTCCTATCTGTCTTGATACTATAAAGAAAGATGAAATCATTGCTACAATCAAAGCAATTGAACCTGTATTTGGTGCGATAAACTTGGAAGATATTGAATCTCCAAAAGTAATGGAAATATCTGACGAGTTGGAAAAATCATTACCTATTCCAATCTTTCATGATGATAGACATGGGACTTCAGTAGTAGTGCTTTCCGCATTGCTGAACTCGTTAAAACTTACCAAAAAACAACTCTCCACAATACGAGTGGTAGTGGCAGGAGCTGGCTCTGCAGGGTATGGTATATGTAAATTACTTGTTGCATCTGGCTGCAAAAATATACTTGTTACAGATTCTGATGGCATAATTTACAAGGGGCGAACTGCAAATATGAACAAATACAAAAAAGAACTTGGAGATATAACAAATTCAAAAAAAGAAAAAGGTTCGTTGTGTGACGCACTGAAAAACGCTGATGTTTTCATTGGTGTATCAGGAAAGAAAAATCTACTAACTTTTAAAATAATAAAAACGATGAACAGAGATCCAATAGTTTTTGCACTTACCAACCCAGATCCTGAAATAAAACCTGATATAGCAAAAGCAGCTGGTGCAAAAATTGTAGCAACTGGAAGTTATCTTTATCCTAATAAAGTCAATAATGCACTAGTCTTTCCTCACCTTATGAGGGCAATACTGGATAAAAGAATAAACAAAATAACGATGAAATTATTACTTGTTACTGCAATGGCAATAGCAAAAACGGTTTCAAATAGGGAACTTCACTATGAACACATAATACCAAGCATGTATGACAAGAGAATTCAGAAAAACATCATAACCGCAATTTCAAAATTACACCTGAAATAACTATTATTCAAGTGATTTACTTGTCTGGTTATCCTCAAGTGTCAACAAAAATGATTAGATGAAATTGCCATGGAAGGAAAGCTCAGAAAATTATAGACCTGATAATCTAGCATACATTAAAATAGAAAAATCCCTGTTCTTAAAATGATAATGGCTGGATTTGAGAAAGATTGTCCTATCTGCAAACAAAGATTCACTAGTCTTCTTGAATACACAACACATCTAAGCAAAGACCACAGCGATATCCCAATTGAAAAAATATTGAAGATGAATCAAGAAGAAAAGTGGAGCATGTCTGGCAGATAGAACTGTCTTGAAATTTTACTTGTCTGAAGACTGACATATTTTTAGACTTTTGTAATCTGCTTACTGTTTTATTTTCTCGATGAATCTCTCTATAAGATATTCGTATCTGAATTCATTGAGGAACTCTTCAATAGATCTAATTATATCTGAATATGATTTGTCAAAAACTTCTCTTAAGACAGCATTTAGGTACTGTGGATTATCATAACAATCTATTATAGAACACTGATATTTCTCGTGCAACTGACTTTCAACTTTATCAAAGACAGGCTTACCTATCTGCAAAAGAGTGTGCTCTATGGCCAAACCTACTAACACCTTTTCTATACTGTGGTTGTTGACCACACTTGTGCTTATTAATAAAATACTAAAAAGCTGTGGAAGAATATCGCATATTCTGATTCCAAATTGGAATGTTGTATTAAGTCACTGATTATCTTATTCATATAATGTATTACTAGAGCGAACATCTAAATGTGAAATAATTTCATTGTATAATTACAAGATCGACTCTGTCTATGAATTGGGCAGATTTGATGGAATCAATGAAAATTATAAGTCAAAACAATTCATTCTTTGATATAAGATTAAAAATAAAAAGTTTCAAGTATACTTGTTTAACATAACTTTCTCGTATACAATTGAGTTAAAACAAATTTTAATCAAAGCCTATATGAGATTACATTTAATACATGTTAATGACAAATAAAACTACAATAATTCTGGCAGTATTTGCAACAATTGCAATTGGGTCTACAACGATCTCTATTGATATGCAAACCTATGGCAATAAAGCATATGCACAACAAGCGCCATATTATTTCCTACCGCAACAGAACACTACCTCTGTGACTGGAACTGCAACCTTGTCAGCCTCTCCAGATCTTGTAATCATACAGTTAGGTGTTGACACACAAGCAAAAACAGCGCAAGATGCAATGAGCGAAAACGCTCAAGCAACAAATGCCACAATTACTGCGATACAAAATCTTGGCATCACCAACAATGAAACGGGTACTGGCAGCTTTACAATAGATCCAGTCTATAATCAAACTGGTCCCTATTCTCCATATAACGAATACGAAAATGAGCTTGTCGGATACCAAGTTTCTAATACATTGCTCATCAAAACAACCCAACTAAACCTAACAGGTAGAATACTTGATGCAGCAGTTGGAGCAGGAGCAAATAGGGTAGACAGTGTATCGTTCTTACTTTCACCGGCAAAACAACAGAGTGTTCAAAACGATCTAATTAGTCAGGCAGTTTTGGATGCACAATCAAAAGCTGAAAAGGCACTAGCTCCACTTGGTCAGAAAATCGTAGGTGTAAAAACGGTAAACCTATCTGAGTTTAACATGCCTTCGCCAGTTCAAGCCTATGGTATGACAGCTATGAGTGTTCCTGTACCTAAGATGGCACAAACGCCAATACTTGCATCAAATCAAGACATAACAGCAACGGTCAATGTCATTTTCTTAATTGGAGCACAGTAACTCCTACTTTTATTTTCATGATGATATCTGATGATATGTAAATATCATATACCGTAATTGCGTAATATTCACGGGTTGGAAACTGTCTATGTGACAATTAACTGTGAAGTGGGGGTCAGAAAGTTTTGTCATAGACAAATTAAGACCAATAGAATGCGTCAAGGAGGTAACAGGAGTATTTGGTAACTATGACATATTAGTCAAGATTTAATCTACAAAAGTTGATGAGTTTAAACAAACCATAACTACAAGAATTTGCGGTCGATAAAATTCGATGCATCACTACATTGCTGCGTGCTAACTGAATACGTACACAGATCTTACAAAGACAGTAGTCGCAAGATTTCTAAAACATTATAATTAAAAAAAATAAAAAGATCTTATAAGCCGCTACGGCATATCTGGAAATGATGGAAATAATGGGAAGAGGAGTAAGGCAAATAATTCAGGAAGCTCCAAGTTATGTGCACATATTTACCAAATTTGCCGGATACAAGTTATTTAACAAACGAAGTCCAGTATATGGCTCGGCAGATATAATCAATGTATGCAATCTTCATTGTACACATTGTTACTGGTGGCTCAATAGGAAGGAAAACGAAGAGCTGACTGTAGAGCAATGGAAAAAGGTAATAGATGATAAATTTAAGAAAAACCATGTTTTCATAATTACACTTGTTGGGGGTGAACCTACTATGAGGCCAGACGTAATTGAATTATTCATAAAAGAATTTCCAAAAAGAATCTGTATAGTGTCCAATGGGACACTTCCACTGAAGAAATATGCTAATCTGTATTTCTATTGGATATCAATAGATGGAACAAAAGACATTCATGACAAGATTCGTGGTAACGGAGCATGGGATAAAACAAGAAATAACGTTATTGATTACGTAGAAAAAAATGGTAAATTGGCTTACAAAGACATGTGGATTACAATGACTATAAACTCACTCAACTACAAAACTGTAAAATGTGTTGTAGAAGAATGGCATAATTATTCAAATAAAATTGGATTTCAATTCCATACTCCATTTATGAAAAATGACCCTTTGTGGTTTCCATTTGGAGACGAAAGAACAAGAGTTGTTGATGAAATAATAGCGATGAGAGAAAAATATCCCGATTATATCATAAATCCTGACAGTCAACTTGAATTAATGAAAAAGAATTGGGGTGGAAAGGGAACAACGCCAGTAGATTGCCCTACGTGGGCTATACTCTCAGTAGACCACCTTGGACGGGAAAAAAGGCCATGCTGTATTGGTAGCGCTGAGGGAAAATCCATGAAACCTATTTGTGAAGATTGTGGTCTTGGGTGTTATTCAGTACTAGTCGGATATGGCATGAAAGGATAAATCAACTCTGCTTTGATTTGAGCAAACTCATCTTTGAAAATGACACGACTAGTCCAAATACGGTTGCAAGCACTACAAATGTAGTTAACGGAAACTCTGGCACTGTAGACTGATTAGTTACTATTGCTGAGCTGTTGGCTGTTGATTGATTGGTTGTCATTGCTGGATTGCTAACTGTGGCTGGAAATTCTGTGGCAGAAAAACTACTTCCATTTAGGTTCTCAAACGCTATTGTGATTGATCCTGTGTAATTAGATGGAAATGCGACATTGATGTTGTCTCCATAGCTTGTATCAGTTGTTTTTCCTATCTGGTGATATATCACTCCATTTTCTCCTTCAAGTACCGAGAAATCATAAGAAATTGGGCTCACTGTTGTATTCATGGCAAATGGATCTAGAACCTTAAAGTTAAACTGTGTAGTGGAACCTGCTAGGATCTTTGGGGGGTCCCAACTTAGTGCTATTTTATATTGTGCATTTCTAGTGAACTGTATGATTGGGAAAGCATTATCATTGCTTGGCCTCATAGCAAAATTCATCACTTGACCAGGATCTTTTTGTTCTGAAAAAAGATTTTGCACATCGGGTTTGTATAAAATGAGATGCACTATTCTATATGCATCCATGGAATAATCATCTATTGATATAAGCTTGTCAGGTATCTTGATGTTGTTCACATAGGCGTCATATTTTGTTACCACTAGATCTCCAAGAGTTCTTGGAATCCTGATCTCCTGATGTACTACACTTAGCTGGTTTATGGTCTGCGCTGACCAGTCAAATGGCATGGTGAAATTAACAAATTTTTTGACTGGGTCATATGTGATGTTCTGTAACCTATCATAATACGCTATGATCTGCATCTGTTGAGTTCCATAACCTGGGTCGTTAATTGTGAGATTGTCATATTCTGGTATCGATATGCCAGCAGTATACGACTTGCTTACTTGATTATCATATGCACCCATAGTGATAACCTCGATTTTGAATCTATACAGTCCTGCTGTGTTAAAAATTGGGCCTTTTATGTCGTAATTTCCACTATCTTGACCGAACAAGTCTGAAAGAAGCCCGCCCTGTTCGTCAAATGTCGTGTTGCCAGATTGTTGTGGATAAAAACTCAAAATAAAATTTCCGCTATCACTCTTGAATATGTGGCCAAAAACTGCGTTCTGACCCTTGAATGCTGAAATTGCAAGTGTTGCATCCTGAATTGGCTGTTGGGTGTCTGCATCCATCAGTACGAGATTCAACTGTGTCCCTGCACTAGTGTCGTTAATTAAAAATGGAACAGAACCAATAGACAAAGTAACATTTGTGCTTCCTATCAGAGAAGGTGGAAGAATCTCACTAGCTAAACCATCGCCTTGTGCTTTTGAAACAAGGAAAAGGCAAACAGCAATGATGGAAATAACTAGAAAATATGTAGATCTCATGACATATACACCCTCTTATCGTATGCATTCATCTGAACTCTAAATAAACGCTGATCTTCGTTCTTGGCTGTCTGCTTTTTAACTCAAATATTGTGAAAATAATATTTGTGATATTTTTAAAGTGATGAGAAAGTGTCGGCAAGACGATCCGCTGAACTTTCAATCAAACTTGGATGATATTTATCAATAATTTTTTGTAATTTTTCCATGTCTTTAACATAATATCTCTTTTTGAAATTGACAAGTTTACTTTCAATGATGTTGTCTCTTGTTACTTGTGCAAGATAGAGAGAAACCGTAGCTGGCGATTTTTGTGTCTTCTCAACTAGCTCATTGAATGATAACATTCCATATTGCAATAAAGATGCAAGAATCTGCCTCGGTGTCTCCTGTCTTAGATTCTTTATCAGTAATGTGTCATCTTCTGATATTCCGGGAGGATAAAATCTAGTCTGGCCAGGACTTCTATCTACTTTTACAGATCCATCTCTTTCTAGCTTATCTGCATAATATTCTAGAACACCGTTTTTCATTCCAGTCTCTCGCATTATCTCGCGAAACTTTATTCCAGGATTTTTTTCAATAATCTCAATTAACTGTGTAACCCTATTCATTTTCAATCTCTCCTAAATACACTTAGTGCAAACATCAGTAATGTGAAGAACATTATAAGATGAGCTACTTCCGATGATGAAAAACTCCAAAAATAATATTTTGATTGCCATGCTGCATCAATTAGATCAAATACCTCCGACAAAATAAAAGTGCCAAACGCAACGGCAGTGAAAAGAAGTCTGCGGGTCTTGACCTTGTGGTATGCCATTGCCGCTACTATTGTAAGAAAAGAAGCAAAACCTATTCCACTAATATGTAAAAGTATGTGGAAAAGCTCGTATTGCTGAAATATGTGAGGTAAAATGACAGGAATTGATAACGCAGCAACAAGCGCAAATATTATCACACTTAACAGTGTAGACTTGGTCTCGATCAGAGTCTGGGGTCTGAACACAATGAGAATTGGTCAAAACGAAATTTAAACCAAGTGGTACAGATGACAAACGCCCTTATTGGCCGTGCCTGCAAAGATAGCATATCTGTAAAATGCATTTTTGTTATAAATTTACAATTATTGACTGTAATTTTTCTTTATCTGTCTTGTACTGTTTCTAATATCTAGGACGCTTTTTGAATAGAAAAAGGCCACCGATATAAGACCACCCGTAATTGCAGGGCCTACTACATCGGCATAACTGAACCAGAGTGGAACACCTAAACTTGTATTTGTCTGCTCTGCATTTTCAACAAATCCTGGCTTTAGACTTGTAGTGAGGATGCCAAGAGCGTTTGCCCTTTGTTCTGCCAGTATTATGTTCCCTTGAGAATCTGCTGTCACCCACTGCGTAAAAGACGACGATGTCGGTATACTAAATTCATTAGTCTGACCAGTTCTTGGATCTATTACTGCAATTTTATCTAGAGTGTGTTGAGCTAACCATAGGTCATGGTTTGCATCAAAGGCCATGCCAAATGGTAGGCCATTCTGGTCAGTATTGTATTTTTGAAAAGTTTTGGTTAGAGGATCAAAAGCTGACACTGCCTTACCATCATGTTCTGAGACAAAGACTTTGCCAGTTACCGAATCAAATAAAATGGCAGTGGGAGTTGAAAGAGTACTATTAGTCGGACTATATTCTGTAATTTTATAATTTTGTGCAGGATCTATATTTGCAATTTTACTAGAATTGCTTTCTGCTATCCATATCTGATTAGTTGATTGGTCTATTGATATACCAAGAGGTAATGAGTTTGCAGGCAGATTGATTGAATGAAATGTCTTTGCTGACGTATCAAACTCTAAGAGCTGATCAGTTGACGATGAAGTCATCCAGAGGTTCCCGGAATTGTCTATGGCAAGACCTGATATTGTATCATTACTTGGAACTTTGTATAATTGTTGTTTTCCAGTATCTGGTTCATAATATCCCAAAATTTTTGATATGGGATCGATGAACCATATGTTGTTATTAAAATCCATTATGGACTCAGTGATGATGTTTGTTCCATTAATTTTGTGTTCAGTATAATGTTTAGAGTCTAGATCAAATTCCCATAACCTCCCACTTCCAATGGCTGAATCCCCAACCCACACTACGTTTCTTATATTGTCATAAAGAGGATATAATGGCAAAGCCTTACTATCTGGCATTTTAAATTCTGTGATGTTTGCCTGCATCTGGTCCAAGTTAGGCTTGACGTATAGATCATCAAAAGTTGCAACCGCGTCAAGTGAGCCTGCCTGTGTGGTTATTCCTTCCACCTGTGCGTCCCAGTGACCCGGTATTGCAAAGGCACCTGTGCTAATGGAGAATACTCCAGGTGATATTTTGCCAGTGCTGTTGCTGTTGGCTTGTTGTTCGATCGGGTTATATCCTATCACTAATGGGCCTATGCCCTTGTCTACTTGGTTAAGCGTTATCGTTGTATAGTTTATGTTGTTCAGTGGGTTGCCATTTGAATCAAAAAACGAGAGTGTGACATTGTTCTTTCCAGAATAGAATGGATCAACTGATAAGACAATTTTATCTCCAGTATCTGTAAACCTTGTTTCTGTAATGTGGCTCGATGAAGCTAGTGGTGTTGTAAAAGCATAGACGTGCGGAATCTGCTGTTGTTGCTGTACCAGCTCGTCTTGAAATTGAATCCCGGGAAGTCCCGAGTCTACAAGTAAAGCTATTGAAGCAATTAGAACAAACCCTATTATTGCTTCAATCTTTATGCTTTTGTTAAATTGTATGAGGATTGATTTTTTGCCACTGTTGTTGTAGCTAGATCCATTCTGGATAATTGATATGGGAGTGTTGTGTGCAGATGGAGACAAAATAGAAATCGCATCTAGTGCCTTTCGATAAATTATGCTTTGATTGAAAGCCCCAATACCAATCATGGCACCAGCTAATGAAAGCTTTACAATGAGTATCTCACCATATATAGACGCAAGAGTAAGCGAAAGATTACTTTCAAGCACGTAAAGAAGAGTGGGGCCTGTCATTACAACTATTCCAAGAAGTGCAACAACTATGGTGGAAAACCTTGGTATTACAAGGGATAAGACGGACACACCAGCACGATAGTCTTGTATCTTCTTGAGTTGTGGCATTACAACAAATGCAAGATATATGACACTGCCTATCCAAAGAGAAGCTACCACATTGTGGGCAAAATCTAGTATTGGCGGCAATATTTTTCCACTTGCTGCACCATGGCTGATCAAAGTAGTTGTAGCAAGCACCGCTATGCCAATCCCAAACAATGCGGCAACTTGACTCTTGGGTAACATTGTATTTGATTGCTTTTGCTTGATATATGCAACTAGGGCTATACCAAATAATGCTGAGGAAAGAACCATTCGTATAATCCACATGTTTCCAAAAGTCGTGTTTATGGCGTCAAGAAATCCTGCATTTATTGAAATTGCTACGGCTGCAATCATTGCAAAATTTCCTCCCAAAATAACTATTGAGCCAATCAATACGATCTTGGTCATTTTCTTGTCTATCTGGATGCGCGTTGAAACGAACGCATCTTTCAACGCAGGAATTCTAGAAACTGGTATCCATAACCAGAGGGATGAAAAGGCAGCTCCTACTACAATGATCTGACCTACAAGTGTTGGATATCTTGCTATTGCATTGGGAATAGATACAATGTCAGAAAAACTGACATTTGTTTTTGCATTTAAGAGATTTTGTGGTACTGGTTCGCCAACTGCAAAGACAAATGCATTGGTAGTTGTGTGTCCATCTGTAGCGTCAAGAACTTTGGTATACACAGTATAAATTCCATTTGGAATGGGAGGTAAAGTGACAACTGTTTTCTCATGATCAGCGGTGATAAAATGCCAGTCGTTGTTATTGACAGCTTTTCCGTTAGAGTCCATGACCTTTATCTGGCTATATCGCATGTCTATGGGATCAACAAAATCTACTTCAACCTGCGACGGAGGTGTACTCAATGATGTTGCTGGGGCAGGGTTGCTGCCTATAACAAATGCATGGGCATAAGATTTGGGAATGTTTGGAACCACTATTAAAACGGACACAGCCACGAAGACCAGCAAAATAATTTTGATTGTTGATCTTGTTTCTCTCTTTCTTTCTGTCATAAATACAATCTATACATTTCATGAACACTTATAATTTAATACAATAGTGGTACAATTATAAAATAACAAATAATTTCTTGTTTTGGTTTTGTACCATAATGTATATAAGAAAACGATTTTCATGAATGATAGGTAGGAGAGGTAGATGAAATCTAGAAAATTAGTAATACCGGTAATTCTCGTTTTGGCAGCAGTTATCATGGTTCCAATTGCACTTCATCCAGCAGAAGCACATACAACAAAAGTATTTGGAAATATTGCAGTAAAAATTGGTTGGGTAAACGAACCGCCACTAGTTGGCGATACAAATGCAGTGCAGATATTCATATACAACGGAACAAATCCAGACACCTCGCCACCCATTGCAGATACAGGCATGGATAACATGACTGCAATAATCCAGTATGGTGGACAGACCAAGACACTATCCTTTGATGCAAGTGACGATACCCCTGGAGAATATGATTCTGCAGTAATCCCTACCCAGCCTGGAACTTATAATATGATCATCCAGGGTACAATAGACGGAACAACAATTCCATCTACAACATATCCTCTACAAGAAGTTGAAACCAAGGACCAGTACAACTTTCCTTGATAATGGAGTGGATGGTCCATGAACTCTAGAAAACTAATAATTCCTGTAGTTCTGGCTTTGGTTGCTCTTGTAATTGCACCATATGCACTTCATCCAGCAGAAGCACATACAACAAAAGTATTTGGAAATATTGCAGTAAAAATTGGTTGGGTAAACGAACCGCCACTAGTTGGCGATACAAATGCAGTGCAGATATTCATATACAACGGAACAAATCCAGACACCTCGCCACCCATTGCAGATACAGGCATGGATAACATGACTGCAA
>JASHNR010000037.1 GCA_030041535.1 Nitrosopumilaceae archaeon
GAATTTCTTCCGACAAATTCCCATTTCTTGTCAAATATAGAGATCAAGGCCTTCCAGTATATCCATGAAGCCGAAGCCTCTGCCCTGTTTACACGAGTAAGATTTGGTGCTTTTTCAAGGTCACGGACTAGCTTTTCTATCTCATCATCTCCCTTGAAATCAGGATAGTTCTTTTCAATCCAGGCAAGTACCTTCAGCCACCTTATGGCAGGGATGGTTATGTTTCCGCTCTTGCCTGTAATCACCAGTTTATCAAAATTGATAGTATTTTTTCTATACCGCTGTTCTTGTGGGTCTTTGTCGTATGCATTGCCATCCTTTACAACAAGTCTTCCGCTGTCTACGTGTACATTTATGCCATAGCCTGAAAGATTAAGAATTTGCATTTTTCATCATCTCAGATTTCATGTCAGGTGAATGTTCCGTTAAATTACAGATTAGTTTGATTTCTAACTGTTGTGCCTGGTCGTCTAATTTTTGTATTCCACCATTAATACTCATTGAACGATTTGGTTGCAGCTTTGAAAATTTCAATAGATCGTTTATGACTAGCAGAGAAATATTTTGTGAGGATAATTTTCTATAATCTAATATGTCTTCGAATTTTTGTTCAAGATTCATTATATGCTTAACCAAGGATGGCGAATAATACATCAGTTTAACAATTACCTCATTGCCTTGATATCCAAGTAGTTGATGTACAAAAGATTGCTTATCTGGACATTGTTTTAACTGTGATTTGTTTTTCGATGAACAATATTTCAAATATGCTTTATCTACAAAATAATCAATCATTTTTTCATTAAGAAAGGATCTGGTGTACTTTGTGTAATACCAATATCTAGTTATATCAAAAGGAGGGTTGGAAAATTTGAAAAAATCTCTTAGATTCTGTTTGTTTTCTTCATCAATTATTTCATTTGGTTTGAAATTAGGTTCTGTTGCGATTTGTTCCACAAGATTAGAATTAATCTCAATGAAATCAACAATTTTTTTAAATGATTCTAATGATTTATTCCACTCCCAACGTGATTCAATTCCACTCTTTGTTGTTTTATTCAAATACTTTTTTTTGTATAGCCATTCTAAATGTAATCTGATACCCTTTGGTTCTGATATTACAAATTTTTCTTTCAAATAATCTATGATCTCAGCAGTCGACCTGCTGATCCCATGAGGCCATTCAAGAGCTGTTTTCTTAAATTTTGGGCCAGAATATATTGCAACAGATGGTTTGTCCACATCTCGTAAAAGCAGTAGAATTGCTATTTTGGTAAAATTAGTAGGAAATTTTTTGCCTCTTCCTCTTATTCTGACCATGTATTATAGTATGTACTATCATTAATATCATTTACTATAATACCATGGTATTATTAAACAATAAAAAGATATATGTCCTAGATTTGGCTATAGATAGGTACCATATCATTAGTATTATGATACCCTTCATAATCAATATCTACCTATTAATCCTATACAATCGCATGAGCATTAAAACAAATGTCAGAAAAATTGGAAAAATAGGATACACACGCACACTATCACTGCCTCTTTTTTGGCTGACATCAGTCGGGCTTGATGCAGGCGACATGGTTGTTCTGACCACTGGTAAGAACAAGGAACTGATTGTTAAGCCTTTCAGAGATGAAGTGAATGAAAAGAAGAAAAGTTAGAGAGCCATGGAAGCGTGATCTTGATCTGTTAACATCAAGATTAATCTCAAAATATTTTGATTCA
Source organism: Nitrosopumilaceae archaeon (assembly GCA_030041535.1). Classification (GTDB taxonomy): domain Archaea; phylum Thermoproteota; class Nitrososphaeria; order Nitrososphaerales; family Nitrosopumilaceae; genus Nitrosotalea. The sequence continues at coordinate 1,738 of JASHNR010000037.1, forward strand.
TTAGAAGTACTTGGCTTGCTACGTAGAGGAGTTGAATTCAAAAAAGCAATAAAACAAGTTGGCATTACTGCATCTACTGCTAAAAAATACATTGATACTGCAATTAAGATCAAAGGCGGACAAATTGTGCCAAAAGCAACAGATAATCTTTTGCGCAAAATGCGCATTTATGAAAATGGCAAAGAAACTTGGATACAGGTACGAGGATTAAGAAATGCATCGGTAATTGGACGATATCATAGTGCTGTTGGAAGATTGATTGATAGAAATGAAAAAAATGCGTTGGAGATTTTTAAGAAAATTACAATAACAGATGATAAAGGTAGAAGGCACAGATTAGAAACTAACAGAAAAAAGATTTTTGAAATATTTGATAGAAAGACAGAGCCAGAATTTTTTGAAATATACAGTAGGTAATATCATGAAAGATTATTTTAAACAAGTTCAGATGCTCATAAGCGAAAAGAAATGGATCGAAGAATTTCTTTCAGGTCAAGGCTACTGCATTATTTGTGGTCACGATAACCCACTAGATTTAGAATATCATCATGTAGCAGGAAAAAATAACGATGATCTTACAGTCTCAGTATGTAGAAATTGCCATGGACGACTATCACGATACCAGAGATTTTGGCCTAACACATGGACTCAAAAAGATAATCCACTCGACCTAAAACGAGCCTTTTTCCTTAGAGGTTTAGCAGACATACTACGACTAACGGCTGAGAGGATTTTTGAGAGATATGGGTGAGATTGCTGCTGTTAGGGCGTATACGATGCCTAAAAAGGCAGAATTTAGGCCTCGTGAGAGAAAAGGACCGCAGAAAACTGTCTTTGACAGGGTACTTGTCCTCGATAATGAAACAACAGTCGACCTTTATCAGAACCAAAAATTTGGCTACTTTGAGATTTACCAATATGGGCGACTAGACCACAAAGGAATATTCTATGATGCAAAGGCGCTCAAACCCAAGGAAAAGACAACTCTCAAGTCATATTGCAAGAAAAACAAGATACGACTCTACACCATAGAAAAGTTTCGAGAGATTTTTCTTGATGAAGTGTATACTCTTGAAACTCTATGTGTTGGTTTCAATCTTCCCTTTGACCTTACTAGAATTGCAATCAATGCATCAAGCGGTAGAAAAAGAAAGAAGAATGGCTTTTCACTAAAACTTTCAAGTAAATCGTATTTTCCAAGGCTATACGTTACTCATGTAACTAGTACGCTTTCTTTTATAGAATGGGGATATTCACCATTTCGACAAAAGCAAATCAAGGGAAACTTTGTCGACCTTAGAACATTGATGCATGCACTGACAGACAAGAAACATTCCCTTGAAAGTGCATGTAACCACTACAAGACAGAATACAGAAAACAAAAGGTAAAACAGCATGGAAAGATCACTTTCAAGTATATAGAATACTGTATTGCAGATGTCAAGGCAACATATTCTGTATTTCTTGAAGCAAAGAAAGAGTTTGATACTTATAATCTTAAAATACCAGTTACAAAGGCGTATACTCCGGCATCAATTGGAAAAGAATTTCTACGATCAATGGGAGTAAAGTCATTTCAAGACAAAAACCCCAAGTTTTCAAAACAAATGCAGGGCCATATCATGACAAGTTATTTTGGTGGAAGAACTGAAGATAAGATAAGGAAAACTCCAACAAAGACAGATGTTCTTGATTTTCTTTCCATGTATCCTACTGTCTGCACATTACAGAACTTGTGGAAATTTGTAATTGCAAAACGCATTGAATATCACAAAGCAACCCGCAAAATAACCAATTTTATCAATGGATTTTCCCTCAAAGACATTCAAGATAAGGAAAATTGGACCAAGCTGCAAGGAATTGTGCTTGTAGAGCCTGATAGTGACGTTTTGCCTCTTAGGGCAAGGTATGGCTCAAAAAATGTCTGGAATATAGGCACAAGCCATGTTACTTCAAAGACGCCTCTTTGGTACAGCATTTCAGATGTTCTGGCGTCAAAACTCTACACAGGCAAGACCCCGAAAATTCTCAAGGCATTTTGGTTTGTTCCTGTGGGAATACAACAAGGTCTCAAGACTATAGATATCCATGGCATCAAAATCAATCCATACACGCAGGATCTTTTCAAGGAATTGATTGAATATAGAAAGAGGTTACAAAATGCAAAAGATCCTAGAGAACATATCATAAAGATAATTGTGAATGCAATAAGCTATGGCATATTTGTAGAGATTGTTACCTTGGATGAATCAAAACCAGTTCCTATTGATGTCTATGGCATTGAACAATTTACACAAGAAAAGACAAAAGTTGAAAAGTTTGGTTTTATGTTCAATCCAATAATTGCAGTTTCCATAACATCAGCGTCAAGGCTTTTGCTTGCAGTAACAGAAATCTTACTTCAAAGACATGGTGCAACTCATGCATATTGTGATACTGATTCCATGATGGTACCACCAAAATATACAAAGGAAATTCAAAAGTTTTTCAGACCTTTGAATCCATATAATTTTGATTCAGACATTTTCAAAGTAGAAAGAAAAAATGTATTATTTTATGGAATTTCTGCAAAGCGATACTGTCTTTATTCATTTGCAGATGGAAAAATTAGAATTTGTGACGATAATTATTCATCACATGGACTAGGCCATCTACTAGATCCATTTTCACACGATGAAGAAAACAATGACTGGAACAAAGAAGTTTGGAAAGACATTCTTGATCTGCATTATGGAAATGTCACAATGGAACAATTGATGGACAAATACCAGAACAAACATGCACTGTCAAAGCTTGCAATCTCTAGCCCATACATACTTGACAGATTCAAGAGGTTTAACAAGAAAAGCGATTATTACAACCAGGTAAAGCCGTTCAATTTTAGTCTAGTCGGGTTCTCCAATGTACAAAATGAGATAGGGGAGATGGTAAAGCCACTTGCTCCCTTTAGACGACCTGCAAGAGAGGCCGTTTACCATGATTTTATGGATTATAACGACAAGACACGAACAAAAATGAGAGGAATAGAGTACTGGAAGCCTCTTTGGGATACATTTCAGGAATATCTCAGGCATCCAGAATCCAAGTTTGACGGGAATACGGGAATTTTGAGGCGAAAACATGTTGAGGTATCCAAAATTGTACACATTGGAAAGGAAAGCAACAATTTGGATGAAAATGAGATTTTGGGAGTGGACTCTGATAGTTATGAAATCTATGAAAATGTTGAGGATCTAGATTGTAAGTTTAGAAAGATTGCAAAGAAGGTTTTGAAGTTGAATCCTAGAGATGTTAAAGAGTTGAGTATATCAAGGCAGACTTTATGGAATGTAAAAAATAATACATGTTTAAATAAATTTGATAAAATATCTACCAAGGTAAAACTTAGATTTCTATCATTAGTTCAAAGTACTTGATACGTAAATTTCAATATTATAATTAAATCAGTGGTTCTGGGTTTTCATTTACTGTTGAGTCATTCGTTGACCATGATGATTTTATTGTATCAATAGTAGAATCAAAAAGGGTCAGCGAGTCATCAATATGTAATCCTTCAAAATACTTTTCAAAGATCCTTTTAAATTCTTTTTCAAAATCAAAAGGAAAAGGAATTTCGTGCTGAATCTCAAAATCCGATACATCTCTCCCGCCTGTAGGTATTGGACGACCATTCCCAGCATAATTGTCAGTTTTGATACTTCCTCTCAACTTCAGCCTAAAAGTTACACCCCCATATGATTTAGTATCTACTAATATTCTATTTACCAGATGTAATAAATCACCTAAGCAAAACATGGGTACATACATGCTAACATTATGACCAGATCTAATATGATAACAAAAGTAAATAGATCTATCATTATCTATCTCAAGAAACTCTTTATCATTAATAGAAGGATCGGACATTCTGCCGTCTACAGATGGAATATTTGTGAGGACGTTTCTATCGGTGGGAATATGTTCGTATATTGCAGAACTGTTTTTCCAAATTGACTTTTTGTAGAAATTTTTTGTCACCTTAATTGAACTTGGAATTCTCACATGAGGGATAAATGACAATAAGACATACGCATTCCATCCAGATCCAAGTTCTTTAATTATTTTTCCCTCTTTTTCACCAATAAACGAATTTTGTGCCTGTTTAGATCTGAATCTGCTTTCATATCTCATTGAAATGTCATTTTCCTTCATTTCAATTGGTTCGTAAATGTGTGATTGGGTAATCATATTATTCCTGACATAGAATTTTGAGGTTGTTGTAACTTGATGAATCATAAAAGGACTTTTGGGAATTTTCACTACTACGAATTCATGAGTCGGAGATCCAGTTTGGATTGGAGCATTAATGATCTCTATTTCCATCGGAACTTCAGGCATAGTAGAACACGAAATGATTTGTTGAATTCGTTCTGAATTGTTGGTTATTGGAATGCCATTGCTTGGCATAGCCCGTCCATGATTCTCAGTTATTCCATAAATAATGACACCACCCTCAGAATTGGCAAATGCTGAGATATCTTTGGCAATTTCTTTATTATCGCTGCCTATTTCTTTCTTAAATTCAAGATTCATTGTTTCAGTTTGATTGGTAACCCATAATCTTTCAATATCTTCATATTTTGAAATAGAAAAAAGGCTCATGATTTTAATATCATTTATGTGAATTTAAATGATATACGTAAGTTTTATTTTAATGCACAAAAAGATAAGATTTCAAAAAATATCTCAAAAATGTTTCATGACATTAATTATAATACCACTATTTTGCTATGAGGAATTATGATAACTGGAATGCTATGGTTTACTTTTTTTGGAATTATACTACAAATTTTAGGTTTTATTTTGATGTTGAAATATCTGAATAAAGAACCTACTGTATTTGATGCCAAAAAATGGATTGATAGACACAAAGCAGGTCATCCCGAATGGTGTGATGATCTCATAGACATAATAATCAGAAAAGGTTATCCTAACATAACTATTCCAGTTCCTAGAAAATTTTATCGTTCTTGGAAAATAAATCATCAAATACCTATCTATCTAGTTATAGCAGGATTAGCGCTTACAATGATTCAACTTTTTGCCTGACTTTTATCATTTTCAAAATATTTTACATATTTTTTAAAATCAATTTCCTTTCCGAGCTTCTCTATCATTTTATCAATGTCTTCTACTAATTTTTTTGTTCCTCTGTCTTTCAGTTTCATATCTCCTGCAATTATACTAGCTGGTTCCATAACGGGTGTATTATAGCTCCTCCAACATAATTCGTTAATTTCTAAAATTGTACCCAAACTAACCACTCCAAGTGCACTCAATAACAAATGTTTAAGTTGATACATTTTAGTTTCCTTTCCTTTCATATTAGATTCATCCAAACCATCAGGCCGGGATTCTCGTTCAGCATGATATTGTAATGCTGCTAGATGACTTCTCATTCCTGTTAGTTCCACCAAAATTCTAAAGAGTGTTATATTGTATCTCGTTTCCTCTCCTACATGTTGTTCCCCATCTTCTCCTACCAATTCCTTTAGTGCTCTCAGTCGAGATTCCATTGGATAATTGAAAAGAGAGAATGGATCTCCAGTAACTTTTTCTAATTTTTCTAATCTTGATACAAGATTATTATTCCATGATTGTTTATCAAATCCTATGCGTTTCTGAAGCTCACCGATTTTACCATAAAGTTCTGAAATTTTTCTTTCTAATTCATGAATTTTTTCTTCTGAGGTTTTAGGATTCCAACTCATTAAGACTACCTATGGATAATAATTCCAAGTAATAACTTTCATTATAGTTTTCATAGTTCAAAAATGAGAGTCTTACGCATTCCAAAAAAACTTACAAATTATACCTATTTTTAATTCTAGACTCGATTAAAGGATAAGTCTGTTCTATGATATTCACAACATTTTTCCTTATGGTTTGAGAGTATTGGTTAATCTCAAGGCCCTGGGAATAATCTCCATATTGGGGGTTTGTGTTAGATGGATCATTTGGTATAGTTATTTTTGTTGCCAAACCACCAAGTCCTATTGTGATTACAGGCAGATTTTTATGAACTATTTGATTGCGTAATTTATTGAAAATTTGAAACCATGTTTTTGCAAATTCGATATTTATGAGCGCCGTTAATGCGTCATTTTGGTTATCTATATTGCATCTAATACAGTTCTGTTGAAAGGAAGTATGTGTATGATAAATATTGATTTGATTGGGTTTTAATCCAAAATTATATGCCAAATTTATTTCATAGGCTAAGGAATCTAATGCTGAATAAAGATTGATCACAAGCGAATGAAACTCAGCTCTAACCCAACTATCAGTATCTGTTTCTCGCTTAGTGACACTAGGTCTGTAAAATTGGTTTAGGATGTAGTAATGATAGTCAGCAAATATGATTTTAGTTTTTGTGCTCTCATGGCTTTGAGCAAAATCTAACAAATTAGTATCGGGGATAGTGGATGAAATTAATGTTTGAATTTTAGACCAATTTGAGAAATCAGAAATATTGCAGTTATGCATGTCATTTAGTAAGGAAATATCCATCAAACAATTAGGACTTGTAATGCTAATTAGTTTTTTTCAAGCCCAAAATCACCGTAAAAAAAGGGGGAAGGCGCGCGCAAATCCCGATAAACGGACTTTCCGAGACCGACCCCTGACCACTAGATTTGTGATTGATAATATCTCATAAAGTTTTACTACAAATAGTGAAAAAAAATGGGGGTTAGGACTGTGCAGAAAGCGTTATGCAAAACCCTCACCCGCGTGGACGCCTTTACAAGCGTCATGGTATGATCATCAATCAAACACAAAATGTTTGTGGTACAAATACATGAAATCTTTCATCTGGTCCTAATTTGATACAATATCCCAACTCTCAAAATCTGGCCTTTTTGATTATTATCTCATAATAATCAAAGCCATAATCTTCATAGCTAGTCAAATCAAACCGTTTTGTCTATACCCCCTCAAAACTTAAGAATAACTCACAGCTCGAGGAGTTTGATGGCTAAATTTACTGTTCTAGGAGGACCTTCATCGGAGCAGCTTGCAAGAAAGATAGCATCAAGACTAAAATCAAAATACATCCCCTCCGAGTTGAGAATTTTTCCAGACGGTGAAAGTAAGGTAACCCTGAAGGGAAGACCAAGCGGAAAAATAATCGTAGTTCAATCCATTCATCCCCCTGTTGATTCAAATCTTATTCGTGCCTTGGCTCTTGTCTCGCAGGCAAGAAGATATTCATCTCAAGTCTATGCAGTAATTCCCTATCTGGGATATGCAAGACAAGACAGAGAATTTCTCCCAGGCGAGATTGTCACAATATCACTTGTGGCAAAGATGTTCAAATCAGTTGGAGCAACAAGAATAATCATAGTTGATATTCACAGCGTGGTAGCGCTCAATCTATTTCAAATTACTACAAAGAATGTATCTGCAGTAGAAGAGCTTGTAAGATATTTCAAGAAATTAAAGCTAAAAAGTCCACTCGTGGTCTCTCCAGATATTGGTGGAATACAAAGAGCAAGAAACTTTGCACGTTTGCTTGGAACAGACCATATCGCATTAGAGAAACAAAGAGACCGAAGGACAGGAGAGGTTGCAATAAAACAAGGAAATCATCATGATGTAAAAGGAAGAGATCTGATTCTAGTTGATGACATGATAAGCACTGGCGGCAGTATAGTAAAGGCTGCAGAATATTTGAAGAAGCAAAAGTGTGGAAAGATATACGCAACATGCACCCATGCTCTTTTGATGGGAGATGCAGAAAAGAAGATCAAGCGAGCAGGAGTAACAAAGATTGTCAGTACCAATACCATACCTGGCAAGACAGGCATTGTCGATGTCTCTTCTATAATTGCAAAGGCAATCAGCTGATGCCGCAAAACTTTTTCATACTATCTGGTGAACAGCCAGAACTTGCAAAAGATGAGCTAGTTTCCATATCGAAGAGCTACGATCCCAAAACAACATCGACAGGAGAATCAAGACTTGTAATAATCAAGTCTGCTGTACCATGGGAAAAAATAGCCAAAAGAGCCACGTTTGTCAGGGCTAGTGGTAGCATAGTAAGCACTTTGGATGATCTATTAGAGACTAGATCGCACCTATCAAAACCAAAGACGTTTGCTTGTAGGGTCATCAACCTATCTTCGAAAAAAATCAACAAAGTACAGATGGAAGGTGAGACAGGAGCGGTACTCAGAGAAAGGTGGAACTCCAAGGTATCACTCTTAAACCCTTCAGTTACTGTATATCTCATTATTACTAATAACAAACAGTACCTTGGCTATGCAGAAAACACAATGGAGCAAGAGCGGCCCAGAAAGACAATCAAGTACCCAACCGAACTTGACTGGAAGCTTGCACGATGCATGGTTAACTTGTCGCAGCTAATGGAAGGAAGAACTATCTGCGATCCTTTTTGTGGAACTGGAACTATTTTACTTGAGGCCGAGTCCATGGGAATTCGTTCCATAGGAATTGATTTTGATGTAAAGATGTGCAATATTGCAGAAAAGAATCTTGCAGAGAACGGATATGATTCCAAAGTAGTCAACTCTACCTATCACGATATACAAAAAATCAAAGAGAAAATAGATGCGATAGTAACTGATATTCCTTACGGAATTGCATCAAAGTCATCCCTGTCACCCAAAAGAATACTCCAAGATTTTCTATCCACAATACCAAAGAGAATGAGGCTTGTTATTGTATACAAGAAGGGTCTTGATGTTGATGAGTTAGACAAAGCAAAAAAATACGAAATCTACAGGCATAAGAGTCTTACAAGGGTTATTGCAGTAAAAGATTCTGTTACGTAAGGTGTTAATGATATAACCACCATATCTTATTTTTCTAAATAATCACTATTGTACAAGTTGAAGGCGATCAAATCTGTCAAACAATTCTATACTCCTGATAATCAGATTATTGATTTTTTTGAGATCTTTCGACACATGGTAAATCATTGTATAAGAATTGGTCTACAAAATGACGCTCATACACTGAAGAGATTGACCATATTATCATATCATGAACTTAAACTATATGATATCATTTCATACTACAAGTTATGTGCAATATCAAAAGCTGCCGGAATCTTGTCAAACAGAAAACAATCAGTTAAGAGAGGTATGAACACAAAAGATCCTTATCTGAAAAAACCTATTTTGCTTTCTTGTTATGGGTTTAAGATTGTCAATGGAATATTCAAGATACCTCTAGGAGATAGAAAGTACTTTGATATTACATTGAATGCTCATACTAAGCAGATCCTATCTGATAATTCATTAAAAATTAATTCTTTTTCACTTACTCAAGATTCTATTAGTATATCCTATTCAAAGGAAGTTGTTCAAATCGAATTTACTCAAACTGTAGGAATTGATAGAAACCTCAGAAATATTACTGTGGGAAACTGCAATGAAGTTATCCAGTTTGATGTATCAAAGGCAGTTAAGATTGTAGAAAGCACAAAATCTATCACTTCATCTTCTAAGCGAAACGATTCAAGAATTGTAAAAAGATTATATTCAAAATATGGTACTAGAAGAAAAAATAGAATAAATCAGCTATTACACCAAGTTTCAAAAATAGTCGTAGAACAGGCAACAAAAAACAGACAATCACTAGTGTTTGAAGACATCAAACACATAAGAAAGATGTATCAAAAAGGTAATTGGCAAGGGAGAAGACATCGCAGTAAAATGAACGGTTGGTCGTTTTCTGAAATTAAAAGACAGATAGAGTATAAGGCAAGATGGAACGGTACTCAAGTAATTCAGTTATCAAAATCAGAAACCAGGGGAACATCTACTCTGTGTCCTAAATGCGGAAAGAGACTCCAAGAACAAAGGACGTCAAGAGATCTCTGGTGTGATATATGTCAGAGATGGCAGGATCGTGACGTTGTAGCTGTCATGAATCAGTCTCTGCGAGGGCTGCTGAGGTTCAGCAGTTCTAAAGGCGGTGCAGGTGAAGCAATGGTACAGGAATCTGGTAGTAAGGAACCAGTAATCCTAAAAGTCGATGCATCGAAGTTGCGGCCTAATAGTGATATTTATCATCCAAAGGCGTAATAGAACCGACACAAGAGTCTGACTAGAGTAATTGCTGTAAAATGAAATTGATATTTTTGGGTACATCGGCTGCACAGCCAACAACAGAGCGTGGTATGACATGCATCTGCCTAGTTCTAGACAAGGAGATTCTGATGTTTGATGCAGGAGAAGGCGCCCAAGTCGCATTTCAAAAAGCAAAACTTGGATGGAACAAAAAGATGAAGATCTTTGTTACACATTTACATGGCGACCATTGCGTTGGGATTCTTGGTCTGCTGCAGACAATGTCACTACAAAACAGAACAGAATCACTTGACATCTTCGGTCCGCCAGGAATTGACGAATTTCTTGCAGCTAACCTAAAGATACTAAACTTTGGACTTACGTTTCCTGTCAGAATCATCAGAATAAAGGAAGGCCCTGTTTTTGATGATTCAACATATACAATTCATGTTTGTGAGGCAGAACACTCCATTCCAGCTTATTCATACCTCTTTGCAGAGAAGGATAGACCAGGCAAATTTTATCCTGAAAAGGCCAAACAACTAGGGGTTCCCGAGGGGGAGCTTTGGCACGAGCTTCAAAGCGGTAAGGAGGTAAAAATTGGTGAGAAGACAGTCAAGCCACCAGATGTAATGGGTGAGAAAAGGGCTGGTAGAAAAATAGGCATATCAGGAGATACAAGACCTACAAAGAAGCTGGAGGAATTTTTCAAGGGCTGTGACTATATCACTTTTGATTCCACATATTCTGATACATTACGTGACAAGGCAAAAGAGAATTATCATTCAACGTCGGTTGAAGCTGCGGAGCTTGCAAAAAGAGCCAGAGTTTCAAATCTTATCCTGACACATTTCTCAGCAAGATATGATGATGCAGAAGAGCTGGTAAAGGAGGCAAAGATAGTTCATGGTTCCGTGATTGCAGCAAAAGACCTCATGGAAATTGAGATCAAGTAAATGTTGGAACAAATATCCGACAAGCTAAAGCAGGCAGAAAAAATAATCTTTGTCACTGGTGCGGGAATTTCTCAAGAATCTGGCATTCCAACATTTAGGGGTAAAGACGGATTGTGGCGAAAATATGATCCCATGAAGCTTGCTACAATAGATGCGTTTTACGAAGATCCAAAGCTTGTCTGGGAATGGTACGAGGAAAGAAGGAAGAACATACTTGCTGCTAAACCAAATCTGGGACATCTTGCAATAGTGCAACTTGAAAAGAAAAAGCCAGTTCATGTACTGACACAAAATATCGATGGCTTGCATCAAAGAGCTGGAAGCAAGAATGTATACGAACTTCATGGAAGTATTATTACAATCAAATGTACAGTATGTGGTTTTAAGGACAAGATATCAACAAGCTTTTCTAAACTTCCTCCTCTATGCAAATGCGGAAATATTCTAAGACCAGATGTGGTGTGGTTTGGGGAATCTCTGCCGCAGGATGTTTGGCAGGCTGCTATTTCTCAGGCAAGCTCCTGTGATACCATGATAATAGTTGGAACGTCGCTTGCAGTATCGCCTGCAAATCTATTGCCAATTTATGCCAAACAAAATGGTGCGATATTAATTGAGATCAATCCAGAAGAGACTCCCATGTCTGGAACCATGGATATTTCGATCCGCTCATCAGCTGCAAAAGCATTGCCTGAGCTTGTTACTGTATTTTAGAGATAAATTGGGTTCTGTCAAGTTATCTGCTCACGCCTTCAAACCCAACTTGCTCCCATCCACTCGGAGGATTACTGGCATTGCGTTATCCAGATTCCCCCTCATCGCTTCATCTGAGAGCCCACTAGGATTGCAGAACCTTTGCAACCCCTTGTAAGATATATTCATGGCAGCTACTACATCTCTGTCCATGGATCTCTTACAACTACTGCACCATAATTGACGATGTTGGTACTGATCCTCTTGGGTTCTATTCCCGCATATTGGACACAGTATGCTGGTGCGTACTGGAGATACGAATCTGACTGGAATTCCTTCCCACGCTGATTTGTACTGTACCTGTCTTTGTAATTCATAGAAAGACCAAGAGTTCATCATGCCTCTGTATTTTCTACCTTGATAGTTTCCTTTTCGATACAGCTTTCGTATCCCCTTGATATCTTCCAATACAATCATGGAACAAGATTCTCTTGCCTTTTGTACAATATCTTTTGAGATTCGGTTTAGGAATTGCCTGACTCTTCTTGCCCTTCTGTTACCTTGTTTTGAATAGATTTTTTGCCTTATCCTGTGGTCATTGCGTTTGAATGATGATGTTACTTTTTTGGTTCTATATGTGATCTTTGGAAGATCTTCCATGTCATACATCATCACTTTTTCATGGTTTCCAACTGTGACATTTCGTAGGTTCCTGTCTATTCCAATGGTACTATCACATTTAATTTCCTTAACTTCCTTTTGCATTCCGAGACTGATTGAATCTGGTGTGATTACAAACGATTTGACCTTGAGTGACTTGTCTGAGAGAATTGTCTGTGTATAATGGTTTAGTATAATGTGGACGTATCTTCTATCTCCTACTGGGATTGAAAGTAGCATTCCGTTTATCTTGAAGCCATAGCATGAGACTAGATATGGTTTTTGTACGTATGGGAATTTTGGGGTCCTACCTTCCTTGATTGAGTGCTTCATTTGAGCTAGCCTGCCACAGGCCTGAGAGATAGCAGTTAGTTTGTAGTATGATTGTATGTCATATTTTTTGAGATCATGATAATGATTTGATGAGAATTTTTTTAGTGTTGATATGTTATTATCAAGGCCTATTCTGATGCATTCGTTTACCATTTGTCGAAATGTCTCCATCATGACACCAAGTTCTTGATTTGGGCGGTAATCTTGCTTTATCGACCTGATTGCATTCAACACGTGGAAATGTTCTATTTGTAAGAAAAAGACGAGGTTATTTTGTTATCAGCCAAACCGCAGCACGAAAAACAATCAGCCGTGTACGCGGCAGAACTAAAAATTATTCAAAGAAAGGAGCAGTGTCTTCATTGAATTGTTATTATGGATCAAAGAATTATTAAAAAATCTATACTTAATTGTGATAATTATGACTAATTGTTAAATATCATGAAGACGTATAGTAATTAATGAGAAAATACGCAAATTCTATCGACTGAATTTGCGTGGTCCTGTGAAAAACAGTACATAGTAGAGTGCACAATGGTGCGCGAGTGGCAAGAGAATGCTTTTGCCTATACAGGATCACGCCCTTACATTTTCTAAATTATTCTGCAAACAATTTAATCTGTTTTACTGGATTGCAATTTTTCGTAAATTATATTCTGTGTGATTGTTTCTATACGATACAAACGGGATTAAACCTATTTGGTACAAAATTGCAAGCAGAGTAAATTAGTAAAACTCTAGCCTACAGATTCGGGGGCAAGCCAGTCAACTAATTTTTCCAGATCTTTGCAGTGTATGATTACCTTGATTGGCCCCATGGGAGACTCTTCGGCCTCATCACAAATAGCAATGACATCAACATATGCTGCCTGCTTGTTAAGATAAAACCAAGTGGTATCGCCTTTTGTATTGTATCGCATTTGTCTCCGATACACTCTGTTTACTCTACGCTTCTGTATTGTTTCCTGAATCTTTGACAGAGAATGTAGATCTCTTGAGATTGCTTTTATGCTTCCATCCTTGTATGCATAATCAGTATCCAATATTACATTAGATACGGCAGTCTTGATCTTTTCTGGATCTTCTGATGGATTGACTGCGGCGTATGTTTCTATCTTACATGCAATATTAGGAACTTTCACTTTATCCAACCCTTGATGATATCGTATGCGGTGTTCACAAGATGCTCTATTGTTAGATTGTTATTAGATATTGTTTCATCGGCAAGGGCAATTGATTCACTCATACCAACCCCAATTTCCCTAGAGTCCCTTTTTGTAAAATCTTCCCTATCAGATGGAGCGTCGGATCTACCTCGTCCTGTCAAGAACTTGAATCTGGTATCACCTGATGCATGTATTGCAAGAACTTTTACGGTGCCAATTTTTTTTAATACCTCAACTTCTGCAAGTGATCTTACTCCATCAACTAGCACAACATCTGAACTTGAATTTAGTATCTGATCTTTAATTAACTCGGCAACTGCACCAGGTCCATTCTTTTCTCTAAGATCAAGCATGAGTTTGCCCAAGTTTGCACCAGTAGGTTCAATTTTTCTTCTTGTCGCCTCTGTTCTTACAGCATCGCCCATTGTTATCTTGTCAAATCCCTTTGAACTTAGGGCCTCAGCTATGGTAGTCTTGCCAGCACCTGGCATCCCAGTCAAACAGACAATAAGCTTTGTCATATTCGCAAATTCGACCCTCCAGTCTATGAAGCTACCGAAAAATCATTATAGACTCTGGATTCTGAATTTCTATGATGCGTACATTTGTAGCAGTAGAAGTTCACAGCGAAAATGTGCTAGATGCAATAGCTAATCTACAGACAGCTTTTGACATAAAGGCAAGTCCTGTTAGCAGACAAAACATGCACTTTACACTACTTTTCCTCGGAGAGATAACTGATGATATCGCAGAAGACGTAAAAAAATCACTTTCAAGTATTATCTTTGAGCCAATTGAATTGAATTTTACTCATCTTGGTGCATTTCCAAATCCAAAATTTCCTCGAGTAATTTGGATTGGTGTAGATAAAATTGCTTCAGAACAGCTTGTGGAACTTGCTGCTCAAGTCGAGAAAAAACTTGCGCCCCTTGGATTCAAGTCAGACAAGCCATTCAAGCCCCATCTTACCATATTTAGAGTGAAGAATAAGATAGATGATGTTTCAAAAGAGATAGAAAAATACAAGCAGGTAAGTCTTGGAAAAGATGTTATTTGTGAGCTAAAGTTCAAGAAAAGCGTCTTAACCTCAAATGGACCAATATATTCTGATTTACAGGTGATAAAGGCACAATGACTCGCATCTTAGAACAGGCAAGAAAGATTTCCATTCCTACAAAAAAGGAAGAGGAAAAGATGGAGAAACTAGCAGATTCCCTAGTAAAGCAGGTAAGAGATGAGGCTTTGAAATATTCCCAAGTCGTAACAGTAGAACTTGGAGGTTCGTATGCAAAGGGAACTTGGCTCAAGGGGCAGATGGACCTAGACATATTTGTCAAGCTAAAAACTGATACTGATGAAAAAACATTCGAGTATATTGGAAAGAAAATTGGCTTTGATTCTATGAAAAGACACATGCCATTTGTAAGATACTCTGAGCATCCATATGTAGAGGCAAAAGCGGAGGGGACTAGAGTAAATGTGGTACCGTGCTATGATGTAGAGAAGGGACAGTGGAAGAGTGCTGCCGATAGATCTTCATTTCACACAAGATTCATTTTGGAAACATTTGATGAAAATAAAAAGAACGAGGTACGTCTTTTAAAAAAATTCCTAAGAGGTATAGGGATTTATGGTGCAGAAATTGCTACAGAGGGCTTTGGTGGATATGTGGCAGAGGTTCTGGTATATCACTATGGAACATTTATGGGAGCTTTAGAGGCCGCATCGAATTTTGTTCAGGGTCAGACAGTAGGAAACCCGGCAAAAAAATTTGAGACAGCCCTTGTACTAATTGACCCAGTTGACAGCAACAGAAATCTTGGTACAGCAATATCTGGTCAAAATGTTGCAAAGTTTATTCTAGCTGCTAGATCGTTTCTCAAAAAACCTTCAATTGCATTCTTTTCTGACAAGAAAAGAAATCCTAATGCAAAGAATCTAAAAAATACAATAATTATAAAATTTAACTACAAAAAACGAAGCCCAGATATAATTTGGGGACAGATAAAACGCAGCACAACAGCATTAGCAGGTCAGCTTGAGCTTGTAGGGTTTGAGGTTCTGCGCAAGAGCGCAGTAACTGATGAAGAATCAGAAGCAGCTATGATCTTTCTTCTTGGCTCACCCGTAATTGAAAAATTCATGGTTAAAAATGGTCCTGATGTATACAGAAAGTCAGACTCTGAGCATTTCATTGCAAAAAATTCAAAGAATATACTGACCTGGGTTGATGATAACGGAAAGATCTTGTCCATGCAAGAAAGGGAATTCTACGATGCCAAAAAGTTCCTAGAATCTCTCTTGAGAAAGGACTTGGTAAACGCTGGTGTGCCAAGCGGTATCATACCAGACATCAAGCGTGGCTTTAGGATACTCTATGGAGACCAGCCCGTAAGCAAATCCATTAAAAAGGCATTGGCTGTGCTTACCTCTACCGATGGATTTGTCTTTAGTACCAACAAGTAAGCTTGGACGGGAACCATATTCCCTCGTTTTAGGATATCCAAGAGCTACAAAAAAAGAACTTGAAAGAAGGGTTGCCGAGCTTAAAAAACTTGGAATTAAGAGTGTATCATTTGAGGGTCCCACCATTTTAAATAGCGTCCCTGTCTTGGGCAAGGGCTATGTTGGTGTTGTAGTAGTTGCCAACCAAGGCAAAAAAAAGGTGGCTCTGAAGATACGTCGAATAGATTCAAGCAGGGCAGAGATGCAAAGCGAGGCAAGATTTCTAAAGCTGGCAAACAAAGTAAGTGTGGGTCCAAGAGTAATAGATAGCAGTAAAAATTTCATAGTAATGGAATACGTAGAAGGAAAAAAAATAATTGATTGGGTAACGGAGCTAAAGGGCAGGGGTAGCGCTGCAAAACTCAAAACTGTAATACGAAAAGTATTAGAGGATTGCCATAATTTAGACAAGACTCATCTTGATCATGGTGAGCTCAGTTATCTGCACAAGCATGTCATTGTAGGAGAATCTCCATGCATAATCGATTTTGAAAGTGCAAGTATGGATAGGAGAACATCCAATGTAACCTCTGCAACTCAAGGCATCTTCATTGGATCAGGTCTTTCAAATATTGTTAAAAAAATCATACAGGTTCCGAGCACAAAACACATGATTGAATCTTTGAAAAAATACAAACATGTCCAGTCCCGCGAAAACTTTGATGAAGTGCTAAGAGTATTGGGGTTGCACAAAGTTTGAGCTTGCAAAATATCAAAACAAATGCATTGAGACTCTCTTTGTGCATAATACTGTCTGCCTTTGTGGTAGAGATTCTTATTGGAGTTTTTTCAAATAGCTTGGCACTAGTTACCGATAGTATTCATGCAGTACTTGATTCTGTAGTTACTGCAATACTGCTTGTAACAGCAAGATGGGCTGCAAAGCCACCCGACCGTGAACACACGTATGGTCATGGAAAGATAGAGACCATGGGAAGTTTCATCGGCGGCATCATCATACTTATCATAGCTTGCTTTTTCATATTTGAGTCAATCTCAAGATTACAAGAACCGCGACCTGCTGTATTGCCAGGTATGTTTGCAATAGGCGCTGCTGTTTACACCCTATGTTCAGATTTTGCCAGAATTGCTATTTTATACAAGGCATTGAAAAAAACAGAAGGCTCTGCACTAAGGGTTGATTTTTACCATGCATTTATGGACATAGGTTCTACCTCAGTAGCCCTAGTAGGTATCGTACTTGTCATGATGGGATTCTATCAAGGCGACTTTGTTGCAGCATTGATACTAGGAGCTTTACTTGCGGCATTGAGCTTAAAACTCATCTACAAAAACGCAATGGAGCTTACCGACGCCGTACCCGAAAACATGGTCAAAGCGGTTCATGACATCGTAAATGATACCGAAGGAGTCATGAAGACAGAATCTGTACAGATACGAAGATCTGGAAGTGATATTTTTGCAGAAGTTACAATATCTTTGAAAGGCACCTCAAGTTTTGAAGAAGCTCATAAGATAAGTGCAAACGTAGAAAAAAACATCAGAGACAACATTGCAAACAGTAAGGTCACGGTGCATTTTGAGCCCACTTGGAAAGACGTACCAATTGATTATATCATAAATAACGTAGCTTCTTCGGTCACGGGAGTCGAAGGTATCCATAACATAAGTTATACCACAAAGGACGGGATCTTTATCAGCCTACATGTGTTAGTTGATCGAAACATGTCTCTTGAAAATGCTCACAAAGTCTCAGATGAGATTGAAGTTCAGATAAAAAAATCAGTTGAAAATGTAAACCACATTACAGTTCATCTTGAACCTTATGTATCGATTCCAAAAAGTGTTCCTGTAGAGGACCTGACAATTGAGGAACAGGTGGCAAGTATTACCAAAGAATATCCAAGTGTTAAAAAAATTGGGCGGGTCATTACATTTCAACTGCAAAATATTTTCAAGGTAGATATTGATTGTTCCTTTGATGGTAATCTTACAATAGAAGAAGTCCATGGCATTATATCTGAAATAGAATACAAGATAAAAAACCAAATTAAAAATGCTATAGTAACAATACATCCCGAGCCAAGCTGATATGGTATTACATGCTGGAGTAAGGTTTCTCAGAAGAGACCCCATACTAGGAAAGATCATTTGTTCTGTAGGAGATTATTCGCTAAAGAAAAGAAATCATCACTTTGCAGTCTTGGTAGAATCCATAGTATCACAGCAACTTGCAACAAGGGCTGCTGAGGCAATCTTTTGCAGGTTCAAGGACCTTTATCCAAAGTTTCCAACTGCACCAGAGATTCTTGCTACAAAAAAGTCTAAACTTCGCTCGGTAGGGCTTTCAAGCATGAAGATAGAATACATCAAGGATTTGGCAAAAAAGGTAGACCAAGGCAAGATCAAGATGCGTACACTATCAAAGATGAGCGATGAGGAGGTAATCTCACATTTAACACAGGTAAAGGGTATTGGAAGGTGGACCGCTGAGATGTTTCTTATATTCTCGCTTGGAAGACAAGATGTTCTGCCAGTTCATGATCTCGGGCTGCGAAAAGGTGTGCAGATGGCATTCTCACTCTCAGAGCTACCAGATCCAGGCGAGGTAGAAAACCTTGGCAAGCGATGGAAGCCATACAGAAGTGTGGCTACTTGGTATCTCTGGAAAAGTCTGCAAAAATTTGACAAGATCGGATGATCTTATTAGGAAGGATGGCCAAAGTAGACCACGACCTCTATCAATCCTGATACAGAGGAAGCCATACGACAAAGAGCAGAATTCTACAATAGTGAGAGTGTAGACAATTTTATCAAAAAGCATGGTGTGCCAAAGACCCGACTCTTACTGCGTAGTCTAGTGGAATTATTTGACAAAAAAGATGCTGACAATTTGGACAAGGCAGTCGAGTTGTTAGGACATGTTTATTTTCAGGTTCATCCACAGCAGATAAACATCAGAGACAAGTCAAACGGAAAGCTAATTGTTTCCATCCGAAAATAAATCAAGATTCATTCCAATGAATTAAGTAGTGCCAGTCTAGCAAGATTTCATCAAACTGAAAAAAAGATGACTGCAGTTGTAGAATATTTCCCAGAGGAATTTGAGCCAAGACAAATACAGAAAGACATATTGCATGGCATAGAGCAGCAGCTCAAGTCAGGCTACAAGATTGTTGTTCTTTCTGCACCTACAGGGGTTGGCAAATCACTCATTGCCGCTACCCTTGCACGATATTATGGTAAATCGTTCATAATTACTGCCTCAAAACAACTCCAGGATCAGTATTCAAAAGATCTCAAGTTCCTCAATCCTGTCAAGGGAAAATCCAACTTTGCATGTCTTAAATTAATGGATCACCAAGGAATAGAAAAATTAGATGTAAAGCAAGCCATACAGCGAGGACTGACATGTGAGAAGGGATTATGCGAAGAGACAATCAAGGTAAAAGGAAAGGAGGTCAAGGAGAGCTGTAAATTCAAACCTAAAATTGGCGAATTGCAGCCCAGCTCCAAAAATCCACAGTGCTTTTACTATGAACAAAAATATCGCGCCCTAATTTCTGACCATTCTATTTGGAATTATGCATCTTATTTTCAGCTTATGAGATTTGGCAGAAAGGCATATGCAGATTATATCAGTAAACCAGTAGCAATCTTTGATGAGGCCCACAAGATAGAAGACCAGATAATTCAGTTCATTGGCGTGGACATTTACAATGGACAGATACAAGAATGTGGAATCGACATCAAGAGTTACTCCCTCAACGACATGGAACCAGTCATTTCATTGCTCGATGATCTGGCAAAATCATATTCAAAGCAGATCAAGGATCTTCAGGAAAGCAGATCGTTTCAAACAAATCCAGATTACATGTTGCTTGCAAAACTTGAATCGCGGTATGAAAAAATGGCAAATGCACGTGTCGAGCTGGAATTAAACAAGGGCAATTTTGTTCTAAACGATCCTTACCTTGATGAGAGGGGAAACTTTAGATCGCTTTCAATAAAGCCGCTTGATATTTCAAAATATGTCAAGGCATTCTTTGACATTGAGACGCAGATCTTCATGTCAGCTACCATAGACAAGGCAAGCTTCTGTGAAAATACTGGTCTTGAGCCCTCAGACGTTGCGTTTGTAGATACACCCAAGTCACCTTTTTTGCCTGACAAAAGAAGAATTAATTTTCTAAATATCAGAAAGCTCAGTTATTCATCAAGTAAGGATGACGAACTTGCAGTGATATCCAAAATTGACGATATATTATCACAGCATGCCAACGAGAGAGGTCTCATACTTACTTCCTCTGAGAAGAAATGTCGTGACATACAAAACCATCTATCAGAGAAGAACAGAAGCAGAATTAGAATTTGCCACAGCAGAAATGAAAATGGCATGACCCAAGATGAGGTAATTCAAGAACATGCCATGGATGAGAATGGTGTGCTACTTTCATCTTCATTATGGGAAGGAGTAGATTTGAAGGATGACTTGTCAAGATTCCAAATAATAGCAAAGGTGCCATATCCCAACCTGAGCGAGAAAAGAACGAAAAACAAGATGCAGAAATTTCCCTTGTGGTACAAGTCTCAAACGCTTGTAAAACTATTGCAGGGCTTTGGAAGATCAATTAGAAGCGAACAAGACTGGGCTGTGACATATGTACTTGATACTGCCGCATATGACTTGTTGCTTCAATGCAAATCGATGGTACCAAGATCATATCATGATGTCTTGGGATTTCCAAGCTATCCAGGATCTACATGAAAAAATTCTGGAACTAGGCAATATGCTTTACTTTCAGCTGAAAAGATCTAGCACGCAATTTCGTGTATTGGGTTTTCGAGTTCTGCAAGTGTGAATACGAATCTGGAACCCTCAAATTCTGTTGTGCCTTCTCGTTCCCAGTTTACCTTGTAGGTCTTTGTCACATGCCCCCCGATAATTGAGATGGTCTTTGGTACTGCGTCATACAGTTTTTCCACCTTATCCTTATCTCGTGTCATCAACAAAGATCTACGCCTTTTCATGAGATACTTGATGGCTACATTTTTGTGTTGATGGCCCTCAACTTCTATCTTCTCGCTGCCAAGGTCTATGACAAATTTTCTTTTTCCCATAACCTCTAAATAGAGATTTTCTACAAAAGACAAATTGACAAATCAGAGTTAGTATCTGCATTAAAAATTATGACAAAATCTCATGAGACACGTGGATTTGGAAGTTTATGGGGAATAAGCTAAGGTCCAGTACCATTAGACGGAAGATCTAGGTGATATCCCTGACATGTAAAATTTGTGACTTCCCTGTATTCGGATTGATCCTCAGAGGCCATTCTATAATCTTCTTTGTTGCCATCACCATATACCCAATATGCACTTACTTGACATTGATCATATTCAAGTGTGTACAGCAGTGTTCCATCACCAGTAATCAAATCAACATGAACGTCAAAAACCGGATTTGTCTCATAATTATTGTCGTTATCGATTCCAAGAAGCTGGATTGATGAAGATATCAATTGATAAAATTGGGCTTTGTCTTTACTTGGCAAATCTACAAGTTGAAATTGAGGCCCTGTATCGGAGATATGGGATGTGGCTCGATAGTTTTGAGGTGTTTGGGAGGACCCAACTAGTCTTTGAAATGAATTTATTGTGATTTCTTGGCCTATTCCACTTGGAGCATTTTGAATATTCTCAAAGTGTACCACTATTGATGTAACACGATCATTGTCACTTGGAACATTGTTTGTTGCAGTGACCTGTGAGATTGGAACTTGAGATATTCCTTGCGGTATCATATACTGTATTCCGTTTAGAAAATCAGCATGAGCTGTTAAAGTAAACATGGTGACAGTCAAGGAAGCTGCTGCGATTATCACTACCAAGAGCAGCTTAATTTTCATGGAATGTCTTACATTCCGTTACTATTAATCTATTCATATTCTAAATCTACTTAGATGGTGGGACCGGCCGGACTTGAACCGGCGACCTCTAGCACCCCAGGCTAGCATCATAACCAAGCTAGACTACGGTCCCTCAAGTTGCTGGGAATTGTTGAAATTATTAAATGGTAGGATTAACTTTTGTGCAAAAATTTGGCCCTATTGCTATAACCACTTTTCAAGTCGTTCTTTTTCAAACTTTTCCTTTTCTGCAAAATAATCAGGCGATGGGGTGTCTAGCTCAGTTATAGGAGCTGGAGTTGCATACATGTCAACTCGAATGTATCCTGCAGTCTTTTTTCCTGTTTCCAAGAAACAGCCTCCCTTGCCATCAAATGTAGTAGCTTCTTGTTCTTTCTTTATTTTAGATATGATATTTCTTGCAACAGTTATTCCTTGGTTTTCTGCAAATATTCCTGCCTTTGGTACTGCTATCTTATCTGTTACCATTATCTGATTTACGTCACCTATAGCGTAGACATTTTCAAATTTTGTCTTGCATGCTCTGTTCACTTCGATAAACTTGCCTGGCTGCGCAAGCCCGCAATCAACTGCAACAAGAGGCACCTTATGAGGAGGGACTGTAATCAGCAAGTCAAAGTCTGCATCTCCAGATTCAAATTTGAGTTTGTTTTGTTCTACCGATATTGTCTTGTGATTTCCATGAAACTCTATATTTTTTGATTTTAAAATTTGCAGGATTTCCTCGCTAACCTTAGGTCCTCCAGCTGGAAGGGTGATAGGAGTAGGGCTGTAAAAGTCCATTTGAGTGGAATTGCTGGCCCCGGTCTCTTCAAGAACCGATCTTATCAAAAGTGCTGCTTCATATGGCGCGGGGGGACATTTGTATGGCAGGCCCGTAATTGCCATAGATATCTTGCCTGATTTTATATGACGTATTGCATCTCGAATCTTTGGAACGTCATTTAGGTCATACAATACCAAACTGTTTTCCTTTAGTCCTGGAATCTGCTCCGGTGCTAGCTCAACACCCAGTGCAATTATCAGATAATCATAATGTAGTCTGCGATAGCTTGTTCTTACTATTTTGTTCTCAAGGTCTATCTTTACTGCTTCTTCATTGATAAATTCAATTCCCTTTTTTGTAACAGTTTCAAGTTGTCTCTTTGAGGTCTCAAATTCTCTCAAACCTGCAATTATCCAAAGCTTGACTAGGTCCATCATGAACCAGTCCTTTTTGTCAACTATTGTAATTCGGGTATCCTGAGTAAGGCCTTCACGTAGCTCATTAGCAGCAGCAAGCCCGCCAAATCCCCCACCCAAAATTACTATATTAGTTGGTCTTATGCCAAAACGCCACTCATTATCTTTCTTGGGTTGTTGGCCTTATGGTTATCTCGTTTACGTTCATGTGTGATGGCGATTCTATGGCAAACAGTATAGAATTTGCAATGTCTTCTGACTTGAGGGCCTGCATTGTCTTTGCAGATTTTACAAATGTTTCAAGCGATTTATCAGTAATAGTATTTGTAAGTTCGGTATCCACTACTCCAGGCTCTATTGTTGTAACTCGAATATTGTTTCTTGTAGAAAGCTCTTGTCGTAGCCCTTCGCTAAATGCCCTAACTGCATATTTTGTTGCACAATATACACTTCCTGCAGGGAAGACCACTTTTCCTGCAACTGATGAAATATTTACAATGTGACCAGAATTTTGCTTTAGCATGTGAGGGAGTGCAGCAGCTGTACAATACAAGACGCCCTTAATGTTTACATCTACCATTTGTTCCCATTCATCAACTTTGAGATTCTTCACAAAGCTTAATGGCATAAGACCTGCATTATTGACAAGAATGTCTACTCTGCTCCATTTTTTTATTGCAGCATCAATTAGATTATCACAATCACCGCGTTTTGTAACATCACATGATATCGTAATGCATTCGCCCCCAATTTTTTCAATTTCTTTTTGCAGTTGTTCTAGCTTGTCTTTTCTTCGTGCACCAACAACAACCTTGGCACCAGCCTTTGCTATTGATAACGCAGTGGCATAGCCAATCCCACTGCTTGCACCAGTCACTATAGCAACTTGACCTTTTATTGTCATGCTAAAAATCATTTTTCATCAGTGTGCATTGCGTAAATAAGTCTTGTCAATTAATTCCAATAATTATAGAAATTAACTTTGTTTCTTAACACTAATTTAGGATCATATATGATCTAAACCGTGGAACAATTTGACTGTGCATATTGCGGAGAAAAGCAGGACCTTCCATTTCAATGCAATTACTGTAACGACAAGTTTTGTGCAGAACACAGATTACCAGAAGATCACAGGTGTGTCAAGCTACACCAGATAAGAACAAAAAGATTTGGAGAAAACAAGGTTCAGAGAAGAAAGGGGATTGGAAGGCAGGGCTTCATAAAACGAATGTTTGGTAAGCTTGGTCAGTAGAGAGCTTTTTGTGGATTAAATTTTGACAGTTTTGCTTGATAAAACAGGGCAATTGCCAAAGCTAACAACACGCCTGCAGTCATCCAGTTAGACACTTGTATGACAAGATAGGCTAGTCCAAATCCAACACACATTAGTGCCTGAGTTAATAGCTTTATCCAGTTTGATATCTTGGCTGTTCTGCTAATTATTTCTATTACAAGCATTCCTACAAGAGGATACAGTATGATTTCAAAGTAAACATAAAGGTCTGTCTCATTAGGCATACCGTGTCACACTGTGTTGTCTAATTTCTAGTCTTCCCAACTTATCTTTGCTGCTACCTTTTTGGCAATTAGAGCACGTGCATTCTCAAACGGCAAGGTTGCAACATCTTCAGCTTCAAATGGGCCATATGTCTGAAGATCCGTTCCCACAATCTGGTCTATTGACTTGAGAAACCTCACGACAATAGTTCTAGATCTATGATTTTTTGCTACAGTCTCAAGAAGCTTTAATCTTCCATTTAATGTTGCAGAGAGAATGGTTTCCTTTCTCTGCCTTAGCTCATCTTCAGAATCTAGAATAAATCTTTCTTCATCAAGAAGATTTGAGTAGTCAATCTCTTCCAAGCCCGTTGCTTTCTCAATTCTTATTTTTAAAAGAAGCGATGTCATTTCGGTTATCATTTTTACAAGCGAGTCTTTGATCTTTGATTCAGTTCCGTCATAGTCTTGGTTTTTTAAATTTCCAAGAAATTCTGCAATGTTGTTATACAGTTTAGAATCTAGCTCTTGTACTGAATCATTTTCTACTTCTCTAACAAGCAAGGCATACAATGAATTTGCATCAATTTTTTTTGTTTCCGACATTTCCATACCCAACAATACTTAAATCATAGACCCCTTTGTGTTATGATCAAGGTGCAAAATTGCCATATAAAGTGATTGGTGGGGAACCAGTATCAGCTTCTTATTCGGCTGATGAAGTTTTTGCAAAGATAAAAAACGAGCAGATAAAATTCATTGATTTACAATTTACAGGTCTTAGGGGAAGATTTCATCATACAACAATTTCAGCTAACTTGTTTACTCCTCAACAAATGCAAGATGGCTTGCCAAAGCTAGATGGATCTTCAATTGTAGGATTTGCCTCTGTGCAAGACTCGGACATGCTACTCAAGCCAGATCCCAGTACATTTGCGGTAATTCCCTGGATGAAAAATTCCAAGACGGCCAGATTGATTTGTGACATATACTGGGGATGGGGAAAAGGTAGGCTAGAATCTGACCCAAGAGGCATAACGCAAAAGGCAGAAAAGTATCTCACTACACAGGGTTTTGACACAAGCTATTGGGGTCCAGAGGTAGAGTTCTTTGTTTTTGACAAGATCCAGTGGGATGTGTTAACACCATACAAGGGTCAGTCATATTCAATCGAGTCAAAAGAGGCACCATGGAGCCAAGAGGGAAAAGGATACCCAATGGCACTAAAGAAGGGATATTATCCTAGTACTCCTGCCGACACTTTGACAGAATATAGAAACGATTGTGTAGAATGCTTGAGCGAGTATTTTGGAATTTTATGTGACAATCATCATCACGAGGTAGCAACTGCTGGACAATGTGAGATCGACATAAGATATGACACCATGACAAACGCTGCAGATGGCGCACAGACTTACAAGTATGTTGTAAGAAATATTGCCACAAAATATGACAAGGTTGCCACCATGATGCCAAAACCGATTTCTATGGATTCAGGTTCTGGAATGCACACCAATGTAAGCTTGTGGAAAAATGGCAAGAACATGTTCTATGACAAAGATGACAAACAGGAGATAAGCCAAGTTGCAAGATACTACTGTGGCGGAATCATGAATCATGCAAGGGCATTGTCTGCAATTGTTGCACCCACGACAAATTCTTACCATAGATTGGTTCCAGGGTATGAGGCTCCTGTGTATATTGCATGGAGTGCAAGCAACAGATCTGCAATAATTAGAATTCCTGCTCATTTCAAGGGAGAAGAATATGAAAAGATCAAGAGATTAGAGTTCAGGGCTCCTGATCCATCTTCAAATCCATATCTTGTATTTGCAGCAGTTCTTGCTGCAGGACTTGATGGAATTAAAAAGAAGACAGACCCAGGAGATCCAGTTAACGAAGACATTTACAAAATGACCAAAGTTCAGCGTGATGCAAAGGGAATCGGGGATTTGCCTGCCACGTTAGGAGAAGCACTTGATGAACTTGAAAGTGACAGGGAATTTCTTAGTCCAATATTTTCAAATGATACCATTGACAAGATAATTGAGGTAGAAAGAGCAGACGACCATGAGATCTCAATTAGACCCCATCCTCACGAGTTTTATCTCTATTTTGATATCTAGATTCGTCCTATTGCGGCGTATACTAGAAACAGCGCTAATGCCAGAACAGCTAGACCAATGATAAGATAGGCATTCCTGTGGCGCTCGCCAGATCCTGCCTTGTAAAGGGAGACAGCGCCTGCAAGACCTATAAAGAGAATTAATGTTCCCACTATGACTGGGTCCCAAGCACTATGAGTAATGACAGGATAGAAAGCTCCAGAAAGCAGCGCAAAGAATACCACCAGATAGATGTATTTTGCACCAGCCAAGATTTTGTTGCTGCCTAGCTGCATAAGATTGTCTATCTAGAATAGTCAAATAAACCTTTGAGAAGAAAAAATTCTTTTTATTCCATGCCCATAGGTGGCATACCCATACCACCCATGCCGCCCATTCCTTCCATACCGCCCATACCACCCATTCCTCCCATGCCACCTCCTGGAGGTCCGCCGGAAGTTTTGGTTACTGAAATCACATCATCAATTCTTAGAATCATACATGCTGCCTCTGTTGCAGATGAAATTATCTGGTTTTTGACTGCCAGGGGTTCGAAGATATCGGTAGCATGCATGCTTGCTACCTGGCCTTTCATGACATCAATGCCAGTCCACTTGTTTCCTTTCAATTGCTTTGATCGTAAGGAAGCAAGGGTATCAATTGGATCCATCCCCGCATTCTCGGCAAGTGTGATTGGAATTACTTCAAGAGAATCAGCAAATTTTTCCACTGCTAGTTGCTCTCTTCCTTCAAGTGATTTTGCCCATTCTCGAAGCTTTGTTGCAGCGTAAGTTTCGGGAGCACCACCACCGGCTACTATCATTGGGTTTTCCATTACATCTTTTACAACCATTAATGCGTCATGAACAGATCTTTCAACTTCATCAACAACTCTTTGAGAGCCGGCTCTTACAAGAAAAGTTACTGCCTTGGGATGCTTGCATCCTTCAACAAACACCCATCTGTCGCTTTCGATCTTTCGCTCTTCCACTAGTTCAGCAGAGCCAAGATCCTTTTCAAATAAATCATCAAGATTTGTAATCATTCTTGCACCAGTTGCTTTTGCAAGTTTTGCCATATCACTTTCTTTTACCCTTCTAACAGTAAGAACTCCTGCCTTTGCAAGATAATGTTGTGCCATGTCGTCGATGCCCTTTTGGCAGAACAGAACGTTGGCGCCAGATGCAACTACCTTGTCAACCATGTTCTTGATCATTTTGCCTTCTTCGTCAAGAAATGACTTCATCTGCTGGGGGTTCTGTATGTTTATCTTGGCATCAAATTCTGTCTTGTCAATCTCAAGCGCGTTGTTTATTATGGCAATCTTTGCCTTTTCAATCTTCTTTGGCATTCCGCTGTGGACAACTTCCTTGTCAAGTATGATTCCCTTTGTAAGGCTAGAATCTTTTATCGAGCCACCGGCCTTTTTTTCTACCTTGATATCATCAATGTCTACTCTGTATCCGTCCTCGGTCTTTTCTGCAACTGCTACTACAGCCTTTACTATCATATCTGCCAAGTTTGCCGAGTCTCTTCTGACAAGTTTTGTCTGCATCGATGTTCTTGCTATTCTCTCAAGAACATCTTTGTCAGTAGAAGAAACCTTGTCTGCCGTCTTTTCCAAAAGCTCCTTTGCTTTCTGGGCAGCCTTTCTATAACCATCAACTATTATCGTTGGATGAACATCCTGTAAAACAAGGGCTTCGGCATTTTCTAAAAGTGCACCTGCAAGTATTACGGCAGAGGTTGTTCCGTCTCCTACTTCATTGTCGGTTGCCTTGGAGATCTCAACTAGCATCTTTGCTGCTGGATGCTGGACATCAATTTCCTTTAAAATAGTAGCACCATCATTTGTGATTGTAACATCACCAAGTGAGTCTACAAGCATCTTGTCCATTCCACGTGGGCCAAGGCTAGTATGAACTATCTCTGCAATCAGCTTTGCTGCAGAGATGTTATTTTTCTGGGCGTCGCGGCCCTTTGTCTGCGTTGCGCCGTCTTTTAGTATAACAACTGGAATTCCTCCTGAGGAGGCTTGAATCGACATATTTTAGCTGAGATCGATTTTCCCTTATTATTTCTTTATGTAGACCAAAATCCATGATCTGCTGAATTTTTGATAATGCAGAGCGATGTTTTTAAATTAGGAAAAGTGAGCGGACAATGCATGTCACGTATATCACCACGTGTTGCTTACAATGAAGTACTGTCGCTGCTCAAGACACATAACCAATGGTTTGCAGATTCTATTCCATTAATTGCAAGTGAGAACATTCCAAGTCCCGCAGTTAGGGAAGCAATTGCTTCTGACTTTGCAAATAGATATGCAGAAGGTTGGCCGGGTGAACGTGTCTATGCTGGGTGCACCTACATAGACAAAGTAGAGTTTAGGTGCATGGAACTTGCCCAAAAGCTGTTCAAGGCAGAGTTTGTTGATGTAAGGCCAATTTCTGGTGTTGTTGCTAACTTGGCAATCTATTCTGCGTTTACCAATCCAGGAGATGTAATGCTTGCACCATCTATTCCATCTGGCGGCCACATATCACATGGTAAGAAGGAACATGCAGGTACTGCAGGACTTGTCCATGGACTAGATATCGAGTTTTATCCATTTGATGCCGAAGAGATGACAATTGATGTGGACAAGACAAAGCAAAAGGTACAAGAACTTGAAAAGGCAGGCAAGACTCCAAAGCTTGCAATGTTTGGCGGCTCGGTCTTTTTGTTCCCCCATCCAGTAAAGGAACTAGCAGATTTTCTCAAAAGTTATAAGATGTTCATAAATTATGATGGAGCTCATGTTGCAGGACTAATTGCAGGCGGCCAATTCCAAGACCCTCTCAGGGAGGGTGCTGATGCAATGACCATGAGCACCCATAAGACCTTGTTTGGTCCTCAGGGAGGTATGATATGTTCATTTAACAAGTATAGTGACGAGATCAAAAAGGCAACTTTTCCAGGAATGACAAGCAATCATCATTTACATCACATGGCTGGAAAGGCCATTGCATTTGCAGAGATGTTAGAATTTGGCAAAAAATATGCAGCTCAGGTAGTCAAGAATGCAAAGGCCCTAGCAGAGGCCTTGAGCTCATCTGGTTTTATGGTACTTGGAGAAAAACGAGGATTTACAAAATCACATCAAATTGTAGTAAATGTTCTTTCATTTGGAGATGGTGGCACCATTGAAGCTGATCTAGAAAAAGCAAACATCATCATAAACAGACAGCTTATTCCTGGTGATATCAAGGCAGGACGTAACTACTTCCATCCTGGCGGTATGCGACTTGGGGTTGCTGAACTAACAAGACTTGGCATGAAAGAATCTCAAATGAAGCAGGTTGCAGAATTTATCAAAAATGTAGTTGTTGATAAAAAAGACAAAAAGAAAATTGCATTAGAAGTCAAGCAGTTTAGGAAAAAGTTCCAGAAGGTCCGCTATTGCTTTGAGAGCAAGATTGGTGGATATGACTATGTCAAGATTCGTTAGGCGTAATCTGTAAGCAAGGCCTGGCTACCATCTTCTTTGCCAAATACGAGTTCAAGCTCGTCCAGTAAAGAGAGTACCCTGCCTCTCAGGTATGGCTCAATCCTGTACTTGCCAAGCATTCTTTTTGCAAGTTTGAGATATTTTTGGACAGATGGCCTTGTCATTGTTTGAATGAGTTTGTTTTCACATTCAAGACATTTTCCTGCAAGAGGAATTCTTCTATAACTTGCACCGCATGACGTACACCTAAATGATTGGCCAGAATATGCCCTAAGGTTTCCCATTATGTCAGGCAAGAGGTGGGTGGTCATTACCATGGAGACCACCTCGCTTGGATCTATCGCATTGATAATATCCGCAGTCCTGATTTGCATGTCTAGTTTTTCAAGAAGTGACCCTAGCGTAGAATATGCGCTACGCGATTTTGATGTGGTAAGGGTGTTGGTACTGTGTGTGAATCCATAGCCATAGAATTGCTTTTCAGTCTCTAGCCTTGACTTTAGAATTTCGACGCCTTTT
The DNA here is from genome assembly GCA_030041535.1 of Nitrosopumilaceae archaeon. Classification (GTDB taxonomy): domain Archaea; phylum Thermoproteota; class Nitrososphaeria; order Nitrososphaerales; family Nitrosopumilaceae; genus Nitrosotalea. Next base: position 32,811 of record JASHNR010000037.1, read on the forward strand.
ATCTCGCTTGCTTTTTCTTTTTGTAACGTCGCTTCAAAAAATGACAAAGGATAGCTGTTTGCTATCTCAAAGTTGTGAGCTTGTCTCTGGACTTCCTGTGGTATAACGATTGGCTGCACAAGCAGTGGCGCATCCATCAGCCCTCCAATTCTGTCAGACAAAAACAATCTTGAAAAGTTAAGCAGGCTGTCCATCAATAGCATTATCGAGTCTGCATCACCATCGGCATCCCTTCTTTTTGCCGAGTGCCACACGGCAGTACCAAGGCAGACTTGGGTATTGGTATAGCCAATGATTCTTCCTACAATTCCAACAGAGGTATGCGGTGCAAGTCCAATTATCAGGTGACCAATCAGGTCATCTGTCTTTTTTGCATCATAGTATGTAGGATGGGCAAATAATTTTACAAGTTCCCTGTCCAAATATTGGCAAACTAGAACCAAGATTTCTCCACACTCTCTTGGAATTATAACATCCTGAGTTTTCAACTCAATTAACTGATCTTGGTTTACAAGCGGCTTGCCTTCGGTGTCATGTGTATATCCAAGCTCTACGAGCTTCTCAGGTGTTGTGCCAATCCATGACGGCTTGAAGTGTGAGAGGGGTGCGTTTGTTGCATCAAATCTGATTGTGCCGTCCTTGAATACATTGAGGTTCAAGCTCTGTCGTATGAGCCCTTTTTCCAATGGCTCTGGCACGCGGTCCTGGTTGATGAGTTCCCTTACCCCCTTGAATGGCTCCTGAGCCCTAGCGCCAGTTCTTTCCTGTGCAGAATACAGCAGTTCCTTGAGTGGAAATGCGCGATACGAATGAGCTGATGCTCTAACCTTACACTTGGGGCAGTGGGCCTCTTCTAGCTCATCGCGGCATTTTGGACAGACAAATGTTACAACAGTCTTGGCCTTGCATCGCTGACATATTATACTAATTGAAGGCAGGTTGCAGTTTTTGCACATTCTGTTATTGATGTTACAGTAAAAGTTGGGCTGTCTTGTTGCCTTGAGAAGATCGCGCGATGCACCGCCCTTGCTTCCAACCGGAAAGAGGGTATGGACTGGAGGCTTCATCTTTCTAAGTGACGCCTTTTCAGGCCTGCCAACCCTTACACCTACTGCCGTTGAGAATTTAGGCCTTATCTTGATTCCAGATGATATTGAGATTATCTCTGGGACTAATAGTGTCTTGTCCAATTGAATTGGTTTTCTAAAAAGCAAATAAGAAAAAATTTTTGCCTCATCGTCTTTTAGCATGATTGTGTTGCCTGCCAACTCGTGGGGCACGCCAAGTTTTTCCAAGACCTCTTTTACGTCTTTGTGATAAATTATTAGATCTGATTCTATCTTGTCTGGATTGAGGATCTTTTCTAGTTCTTCAGCTGTAATCTGGTCCCAATAATACAGATAGTATGGGTGGAGTCCGATTCCAAAATTAAGTGATATTCTAAATGCCTCTTCAAGATCTGGAATCTTATGTATATTGCTTAATAGATCAGTGTCATCTGGTTCATACTTTGCAACCTTTTCTTTTAGTTCCTCAATCCAGAATTCCTCAACATATCCAGTTGGGACAAGCTCTGCATTGTTCTCAAGAAAGTCGCCGTAGCTTATGAGAATGTCTCCAAGATGTAGAATTTTTTCAATGTGGGGTTTTAGCTGAATCCCATGTGAGGTGTCTCTTATCTTAACTACACTTCCATTGTCTAGTCTGACAATGGGAGTATCAATTGAATCGACAAATGCAATAGTTGAGGCTTTTCCTGGTATGTCAAGTTTTATCTGAGTGCCAACTGCAATTACATGATCTAAAATTTCTGCAATGACTGGGTGAACCCCAACTGATGCAAATCCTGTATTACATGCGCGTCCATATCGTAGCCTGAACCCGCCAAGTTTTTTTGGCATTGAAAGAACGGACCTGCCAGTAATTACCTCCCTCATCCTGTGTGCTGCTGCGTCCTCGTCTCCAGTCTGGATGGCGCCCTTTAGGTCCTTGAGCCACTCCCAGCCATCTAGTTTGAATAAATCAATGAGTTTTAGCAGTTTGCGAGACCTGCCAATAAGCCCATCGTTGAGTACACGAAGTGCCCCTCCCCGAACTCTGTTGGTGTTTATTCTTACCATGTTTCTGTGACTTACAATCTCTACTGGGTCGGTGTCGATGCCGTTAAGCTCTACAGGAAGGTTGGAAATGGTAGTTATCACATCCTCATCAGGAACATGGAACTGAAAGCTTCCTACCTCTCTCTCATAGAGACGTAATTCCTCTACAAATCGGCCCGTCTCATCATCGTAGGAATTGGCTTTGTATTTGTCAAGTCCGGCGATCTTGCGTACATGGTCTGCAATAAGTATGGTAGATGCCGCTTCCGTGCCCCCTGCAGAACGTATGGGTCCTGCAAATGAGACTGACAGATAGTCAGAGCCATCGGCATTCTTCTTTATCTTAACCTCGCTTATTCCCTGAAGTGGGGCTATTGTTACGCCTTCGGTCACTATTGCCAGTCCCACGCGCACAGCCAGGTCAAGCTTCTCTTGCAGCTCTGTCTCAGGACTCAAATATTTGCCCTGGGCTATCTCTTCTGCAAGTTTGAGTGCGGCTAGCTCCTTTGTTGTTGTCTGGATGAGGTTTCGGAGATTTTCCGTGACATCAATGTCGTGCATTTTGGACACACGATCAGCCAAGTCAAATGCTATCTTGGGCTCTACCATTCCAGAGGAATCTGCCAATGTGGCCTTTGCAGCAGCAGCTTTTTCAAAAATTGAAAAGACTTCATTTGATAGCTTGCTGTAATAATCAAAATATGACTCGGGCATTGGGACTTCCTTGAGTCTCAATGCTATGTTTTCAGACATGTTACTTCCTTATGGACTGGATGGTTTTTACTATATCTGCGATTGTTTTGAAACTTCCGCCTTTTTCAATAAATGTGCCAATTACTATGGCATCAGCACCTGCCTTCACGATCTCGCCAGCAGTATGAGTATTTCTAATTCCCCCGCCAACTATGAGAAATCCCTTGAAGAGTTTTCTAACAGCTGCTACCATCTCTGGCCTAACGTTTGATTTTGCGCCAGAGCCTGCTTCAAGATATACAAATCTCATGCCCATGAATTGTGCAGACAGTGCATACATGGCTGCCAAGCTTGGCTTGTCAAATGGGATGGTTCTTGCAGAACCAACATGCCATACTGTTGTGCCCTCACCAATTATGATATAGGCTGTTGGCAGAGGCTCTAGACCAAATCTAAGTACATTTGGAGCCCCCAATGCCTGAGCCTGGGAGATAAAGTATGGGTTATCAGAATTCAATAGCGAGCTAAACAATATGGCGTCTGCTCCAGGAACAACACCTGTAACATTTCCTGGAAATAGTATCACAGGAATCTTGACAGATCTTTTGATACTTTTGACGGTTTCTGCCATGGCTATCTGGTCAGTTGCAGATGAACCTCCAACCAGTATGATTGAGGCGCCACTCTTTTCTGCATCCTTGGCAAGCTGTGATGCAGAATTTTTTCCATCATTTTCAGAGTCAATTAATACGAATAGTAAAGCCCCTTTCTTCTTTCTGGAGGCGTTTAGGTATCTTTCTACATTTTGCATATAACTGGTTGATGACTATTCGTTAAAAGTTTAATTGAATAAAGTTATACAGATATGTATAGCTTTGAATACACTTCCAGAAGACAATTTGAATAATATAATAAAACAAATTATAAAAAAATCATCATTTACAGAGCGTCAAATTGAAATTATTTTAAAAAGGAGGCGACTGTTAGACCCGCAATTTACCATAACTAGAGGGGCTTTCTATAGGCAGGTTGGACAGTCCCAAGAGAAGTTCCAGGCGTTGTGCTATTCCTGGATACTGCTCAGGGCACTAGGTATTCTTCGTGAAGAGGACATGGATGTGATAAATCGCCTCTCAGAGCAGGTTTCTGTGATAAAAAACAGTGATGTTTTCCCTGAACGTGAGGAACAGGTCATCATTGTGATACAAGAGTTGCTAGTACGAATGTGTAAACTGTGATTTTTTATGCGTGTAGACGTGTTATGCACGAATAGTTTGTGATAAACATGTTTGTGATTGATGTGTATTGTGTGAAATTATTTTATTCAAAGATGATAAATCACATTGGTTTATGATATGTAGTGATGTTAGTAGACATAGACGTAGGAACGATTTTGGGTGTAATAGCCTCGTTTATGATTGGTATTGCATGCATAGCAGTATACAACAAGGTCAAACCACGCCTAGGTTCACAGAGCAATGATCTAAAAATTTTGGTAGAACGACTACAATATTATGAAAATTTATTAATAGATATGAAAATAAAGTTAGATTCATTAGAACTAGCCAAGGAACCTGAAGAACTTGTACAGGCACAAATTCCAAGGCCAAAGGAACAGAAGCAAGAGCCATCCATAGCCACGGAGACAAGAGAGGAGAAACCAAAGGAGAGAATACATAACATGAGTTTTGGAAGCGCCATAGAGTACGTGTTGCGATTAATCACAGAAAAACCCATGACATCACGTGACATCCAGGTCACAATAGGAAGAACACGTGAACATACATCACGTATGATGAAAAAACTCTTTGAGGAGGGTTTGGTTGAACGAGACATGCGGACAAAGCCCTTTACTTACAAGATAACTGAAAAAGGGCTCATTAGGATAGGGTCGCTAAAGGCCCCAACAGTAGAAACCTAGTGGGGTTTGATTTCAGTCGTCCGTCAGAGTTTTGATCTTGGTTTTGGCCTGTCCTTGGATCTTGGTTTTAGAGGCTTTTGGTTGTTGCAGGTTATCCAAATGGGTTTTTGGGTCCAAAATAGAGAAAAATTATCGTAAATTATTAATCTTATTTTATTATAAAATCTTAAATTATTGAATTTATAATAAGTGGTATGTCAGACGCAGAACAGCTCATAAAGATAACCACAGCAGGCACGATCTCAATCCCGAAGGACTTTAGGAGATACCTTGGCCTTCAGAAGGGAGATTATGTTAAGGTAACAGTTGAGGGGGATCGTTTGGTTGTCAAAAAGGCAACAATTTCTTAAGTCGTAGGCCGTTCTCTTTGAGCCAGTTTGAGTATCTGGTAGCTCCATTCCTTCCCGTTTCTCTCTCTTGCAACTCTTCCTTTAAGAGCAAACCTTGAGAGGTATGTGGATATCACACTTAATTTGATCGGCTCCTCATACTCGTCCTCATATTTTTCAAGGATTAATGAAGAAGTAAACTTACCCATTGGGAAGTGCTTGTCCACAATGTTCCATATTTTGGCCCCAACAGTATCGGGTTGTACTGATTCCTCGGGCTCCTCTATATTCATCAAGTCCATTAACTCAAATATCTTTAGCATTTTTTCACGGGTAACATTGCCCTCTAGGCTAAGGTTGTACTTGGCTCCTTCTGCGTCCTCCAAGTCTATTCGTATTCGTTTTCGGGCCATTGTGATCGATCAAGTTAACACCTTAACACTTGAACAGATCATAGAAGAATTGTTAACAATCAAGTTTGTTAACATTCACTGCGTAACTCAGGCGTGGGTACTTTTCCCATCTTAACGGTCTTCTTCATGCTTTTATCCAAGGACAGGCCAAAACTATGCCTAGAGTGGAAATAAAGGGGTCCATTCAGGCATATTAACAATGTTAAGGACCATCTTCACGCCTAGAGTGGAAATAAAGGGGTCATTTCGGGCTTTTTCTGGTTCCATCTTAACACCAACTTCACTAACTGTTAACCACTTCTAGGAATACCCACACACCTATTCTTCCACTCTAGCTTTATTAAAAATAATTTTTTTTAAGAAAATAAAAATAATTAATGATATACTAAATTTGAATTAGTTATTCTATTCTAATCTAATTAGTATGGTAGAGTCCTTATGTGGACAGAGAAGAAACAATGGTGTGTGGGTTGATGACAAGAGATCCAGTTGATAAATTACTTGATGATGCAGCAAGCGGCAAATCATTATTCAAAAATAGAGAGGTATTGCATTTTACATTCATACCAGATATGGTATTACATAGAGACGACGAGCAAAAAAAAGTTACCCAATCACTTATTCCATTGCTGAAAAAGGGCAGGCCATCAAACCTGTTGATATATGGCAAACCGGGAACAGGAAAGACACTAGTTGTAAAAAAAGTACTAGACAAGATTCAAGAGCGAGTCAAGGATGGTTCATTCCCAATACAACTACTATACGCAAATGCAAAAGAAGAGACTACACTATACGGCCTTTTGGTAAAATTTGGCCGCCAACTGGGACTTGCATCACAAAAGGAGCTACCGACAACCGGACTGTCAATCAGTGAAGTCTTCAACAGGCTAATAGCAGTAATTGAAAAGAATGCCCTCAATACCGTCTTTGTAGTAGATGAGATTGATTATCTGGCAGAACTAGTATCAAAGACAGGAAAAGATGTCTTTTATTCATTAACACGAGCAAATGAGAGGCTAAAAAAAGGCTCACTTACCTTGATTGGCATATCAAATGACCTGACATTCAAAGAAAGACTGGACCCCCGAGTTTTAAGTAGCCTAAGTGAGGAAGAGATTGTCTTTACCAACTATACAGTTAACCAGATCAAGGAGATATTGATAGACAGGATCAAGGAGGCCTTTATTCTAAACATAGTGAACCCGGCTGCTCTGAACTTATGTGCTGCAATGTCAGGCCAGGAACATGGCGATGCTAGGCGGGCAATAGACCTACTTCGTGTAGCAGGCGAGATAGCAGAACGAGAGCAGTTTGATATTATAACAGAAGACCACATTCGTAGGGCCTCACTGAAGATGGAAGAGGATAAGGAAACAACAGCACTCAACTCATACCCCCTCCATGAAAAACTACTCATACTTGCAGTAATGAAGGCAAACGGCAACAGTACAGGTGAGATATATCAGTCCTACAAGAATCTCTGCAAGGTTACAAGACAGAAGGAGCTTACACAGCGCAGAATAACCCAAATGCTAAGCGAGATTGAGATGACAGGGCTAATCTCAGGCAAGATAATTCACCAAGGCATGCATGGAAGAACAAAGAAATTTGCTTTGACACTAAATCCAGACACTGTAAAAAAAGCATTCAAGGAAGATCTGGTCTTGGAAGATCTTCTGTAACTAATCTTCTTTCTCGGTAAAATCTTTTGTAAAGACCTTCATTGTAGCCAAGTTGATAATTATGGCAATTCCAGGTGTTGGCACAATACCGCCGCTTGCCTGATAGTCAGTCTGACTCTGCCAGGCCCCGGAATTGACTATCAGTGTTCCTTTGTACATGTCAAGGTCGACAACATGAACATGGCCGGAATGAAAGATATCTGGAACCTCATTTATCACCATAAAATCTTCAAGCTCGGGTGCAATTGGGGTGCGCTTTCCATAAATCGGGCTGAGGTGCCTTGTCCTCAACAGTGCTCGCATTGCCCTTGCTGGCTGTGCATAGCTTAGGCCCGGAGTAGTTCCTACTACATCATCAAGGCTCTGACCGTGAAACATTAACACCTTTACGCCATTAAGATCCAAAAAGGCAGGATTTCCTAGCATGAAAAAGTTCTCTCTATTCCACAAACTCATATTATGTTTTTCCGGTATGGCAGGCTGGGGAAGGGCCCTCCTACCTGGGTCATGATTGCCAGGAATTATGAATGTCTTGATGTGTTTTGGAATCTTGTCTAACATCTGGGCAGCCTTTGCCATTTGCTCGTCCATATCCATGATAAGCAATTCCTTATCTTGATTTGGAAAGATTCCAATCCCATCAATAATGTCCCCGCCTATCAAGAGAAATCGGACTTTTCTTGCTACTGGATCGGGGCTTGAAAGCCAGGAAATAAAATCTGTAAATTCCTTTTCCATAAAGTACTTGCTACCTACGTGAATATCTGATATCAGGACAGCATACGTCTCAGTCTTTGAGCGATTTGCTATATGATCTGGTACATCTGGGACTAGAAGTTCCTTTGCGATAAATCCACCATTTTTGCCATTTGTAACGCCTACCATTACAAACTGGTCCATTAAAAGCGAGTTTGCAGTATCCTGCAATTCTTGGTTCCACACCAGAATCTCTACAGAACCGGTAGGATCATCCACTATTATCTTGGTTACATCCCGCTCAATCTTTCTGTCCATCAGAAGGCCTGCAACAAATGTCTCCTCGCCAAGCTTACCATCTGTCACATTTTTAATTGGGGTAAGTTTCTTTGCCTGTGATCTCTGCATCATTATTTTAAGTAGTTTTGAATATCTGTCAGAAAAAAGTGATGTAAAACCATCTATTCCCTCTGCCGATGTGATCTTTTTTGTAGGATCAAACAATATCTCATGTCTGTCCTCCACACCGCCGTCAACTTCTGATTCTACAAACATTTTGAGGTCGCTTTGATTTATCAAAAACAAGTTTTGCTTTGCCTTTTCACGAACAACCTGTTTAATTATATTCTGGAGTTCCTTTGCATCTATCTTTTCTAATATCTTAAAAGCATCAGGATGAATCTGAAATCCCCTACTTAGGGCATATGTTACTGCTGAGGATACCGCTTCTTTCACAAACTGTCATAATACAACTTTTAATTAAATCTGTTCGAACTGTCAACCCTCAAATAACTCCTTAAAACAAACTCGTTGTTGATAAAAAGACGAATCCTAATTTTTCTGATCTTCATTGCAATATTTTCAATCGCATACTCTATTGGCAGTGAAAGTAACATATCCGAAGAAGATTCCAAGTCATTTGTTAAAGACTTTCAACATACTGTGGAAGGAATCGATGCAATAGGAATTTTTACTCATAACACAACTGTTGCATTACCCATGTTCCTACCAGGTTTTGGAATGGCTTGGGGTTCCTTTGCTGCATGGTCAACCGGGATGGCCTTTAAGGCATTGGTATCTACCACACCAGCACTTGCAAAACTTCCACCACTTGCAATAATCTACCTCTCACCTTTTGGCGTAATGGAGCTAATTGCCTATTCCATTGGAATGTCAAGAAGTTTTATTCTCATCAATACAATACTGAGGAGGGGAAACCTCAGAGAAATACTGCGTCCAACAGCAATTGAAATAGGAATTGTGATTGCATTGTTACTGGCTGCAGCATTCATTGAATACGCTATGATCCAAGAATTTGGATCGGTATTGGTTCATCCCAAAACGCACTAGATTCGTTTTTATTTTAAAACAAAACAGTCAAAGGTAATGCTTGGTCTTAAGATTCACACACTTCCAAAACTAAACAAGCCCACAATGATAGCCGCACTTCCAGACATGGGAAATGTTGCAGGAATTGGGATGGATTTTCTTGTAAAAAAACTAAAAGCAAAACTATTTGCAGAGATCTATGCATTCTGGCCGCCAGCAGTTTCGTATGAACAAGGACTGATAAAATATGATCAATCAAGCTACAAATTTCATTATTTACAAAAGGAAAACATTGTGTTCTTTTCAGGAGAGTTTAATCCCTCTGATCCCCGGCGTCTTTACGAATTGTGCTATGAGGTAGTTGGTATGGCAAAAAAACTCAAAGTAAGTACACTTTACTCCATCGGAGCTATCTTAAGGCAACCAAGTCCTGCCGAACCCAAACTGTTTGCTGCTGCAACAACACCAAAACATCTAAACTTGTTAAAGAAGAGAAATTTAGAACTGCTCAATACGCAAGGCCAGATAACTGGCTTCAATGGATTGGTACTAGGAATTGCAAAGGAAAAGCAACTTGACAGCATTTGCATCCTGGGAGAAATAGACAATCCAAACATCATTCAACCAAGGTCAGCTAAACTAATACTTGCAAAACTTTTGCAAGTTCTAGAGCTTGGACCACTAGACATGAAAGAACTAGAAGAAGAGGAAAAGAGAAAACAGTTCATGGAACAGCAAATGAGCTACATGAATGGACTAGCTAAAAGAGATAATCAACCGGGAATTGCCTAATTGTTTGAAGAAATTACACCCAGCCATTAAATACGAGTTTTGAGTTTAGCTAATCAAATGAGGTTCAGTATACTATCGCTAATTGCAATTACGGGTTTTCTAGTCGTACTTTGCTTTCCTTCTAACGCATATTCTGATTTTGTATCTAGCGACTCATATCTGATTCAGGCCACAGGCTTTGTAGCCGGGACACAAGACATTCTTAATTCTAAATTTGACATACAACTAACTGCGGGCGCTCAAAGTGGAAGCAGTATACTTTCTACACTAGATAATGGTGTTGTTACAATTAATGGCGATAATTATCTCAACTCTGGTAATTGGACAACCACCCTGTTACGAGATGGAAAATTTTTACTTCTTCAAGGAAATGCACAGGACCAGAATGGCAATACAATACAGGTCAATCTCTTTGGAAGACAAATACAAAGTAATCAAGATGGTGTTGTTTACAGCATTACTGGCAAGATAATAGGTTCAGAAACATTCAAAGTTATTTACAGCGCAAAAATAATCGCTGCTGGGGCATCCACCCCGCCTGTTACTTCACCAACCTCTCAGACAACACCCACACCACAACAGAATCAAACACAATCAAATGTTGTAAGAATAAGTATAGTTTCTGGCGCATCCAATCCAACTAACCAACTCTTCTTCTCCCCCTCGACTGTCACTGTAGCTCCTGGCACTACAATAATTTGGACTAACAATGACAACGTACCTCATACCATAATGAGTGGGGTAGCATCTGTTGTTGGTGGGAATGCTTCAGCACCAACATTTACTTCTGACGGAATGATAAACAGTGGCACCATAGCTCCTGGCGCATCTTTTCAATACACCATAACCAGTTTTAATTTCAAAGCATATCTTAGTGCCACAGAAGCACAATACCTGAATTTACCGGCAGATCAAACTTCTGGCGATATCACATTCTTTGATCCTAATTATACCTGGATGATAGGAGTGATAAGCCCCATGTCAGTCTCAACTCCAACACAAACAGTCCAGATCAATATATTGCCGGGGGCATCAAATGCCACAACTAATCAATACATATCTCCATCTTCTGTACAAGTTACACCAGGCTCTACAATTGTTTGGGTAAATCAAGACTCTGTTGCACACAGGATCTTGAGCGGTCAACAACAATCTATAACATTTGGCACCACTGGAAAGACGACCCTCACAGCACCAGCATTTAATCCTGACGGGCATATTGATACTGGTACCATAGCTCCAGGTCAAAGCGTCAAGATCACAGTATCCGGAACAGGCCAATTCGCTTTTTATGATCCATCCAATACATGGATAAATGGTAATATCTTTTCGACTTCACAAATATCATCATCGACAATACCGCCCGTGCAAGTAAGCATTTTACCGGGATCATCAGCAGCCCAAGGAGCTGCCTCACAACAAAATCAAAACTACATTAATGGATATTATTCTCCAGACCAAATCCAGATTGCACCAGGCACTACAATAATTTGGACCAATAATGACTCTATTGCTCATTCGATATGGAGTGGCACTGCCACATACAGGCCAATTGATCCATACGTTCCAGACGGCAAGATAAAGAGTGGCTCAATAGCTCCGGGCCAAACCTTCCAAGTCACCATTAATGATACTGGAATCACTAGGTTCTATGACCCATCATATACATGGATGAATGGCATAATTATCTCATTTCCATCCACGCAAACTCACACACTTAACTCTGCAACATATACGGGCCCTACGCCAGTCCTTCACTAGATAGTATGTGCTATTTGAAATTGATATATGATTCCAGTCTTGTCTGATCAAATACCATTACGGAAAGATCAGAGAACTGCTTTCCTTCCAAATCTTTTACGGTTCCAACAAAACAAGTCTCCTTCTCAGTTGTGAGCGACTCAAAAACATGTACCTTCATACTTGAGGTGTCAAACCCGTGATTTTTCAGGTAAACTGCAATTTCTGACTGCATAAAGTGCTTGGATGGCTCCTTGGGCCATGGACGTGGAACTAGCACCACGCTCAATCCATCTATTAGCGCTTTTTGGAGTTCAAGTTTCTTTTCTTCAATGCTTGTTGATATGTGCATAGTTATTACTCTGCTTTTGTCCAGCGGCACTCTTGCCTTTGATGCAGCTACCTGCACTGAGCTTATGCCTGGAATTACTTGCACATCTCCGAAGATCTCAATTAATCTGTCAACAACTTCTGATTCGGAAAAGTTCACGTCTCCTGTAAATGGTATAACACAAGTCTTTGTTCCAAGTGACTTTGAGACCTTTTGATACACATCTTCTTGATCTTGCATCGTGATCTCGTACACTTGTTTATTTTTTATTAGCTCTTCAATTGTCTTGAGTGTATACTTGTAACCTATTACAATATCAGAGTTTGTCACAATCTCCTTTACCGTATCTGTAACATATTTTGGTGAGCCGGGCCCCACCCCCACCGCAAAAACCTTTCCCATCATGACGTCTTTTGCAACGTTCAATATAATTCACAATTTGGGAATCACAATTAGCTTTTATTTGCCGGTTCAAAATATTTGTCATTGAATGCAAGAATAATCTCGCTCTCTTTCTTTTTACTCCTAGTTAGTTTTGTTCCAGATTCCTTTGCTGTATCACAAAACTCTACGCTAGACTCTGAGGGAAACTATGCAAATCCATCCCTTGGCATAACATTTCAGGCTCCAGACGGCTGGACAGTAGAGGAACCAAAAAAATCCCAACCCAATGCACCAGACATTGCAGTGATAGCTCCGTATTCAAATGGGTTTCCATCCTCGATTTCATTTAATGTTGAGAAGGCAAATGGAACATCGCTTGACGATTATGTAGAAAATAAAATTAATCAACTTGCCAGTGGCAACCAATCAAATAACATTGCATTTCTGTCAGAGCAAAATGGAACAATAGACGGATTTGCTGCCAAGACATCACTGCTTCAAGAAAACTTTACTTCACAAAATGGTACCAATGTGATAAAATTCAAGCAAGTAATTGTACTGGCAAATAATGAATTTTATACAATAACCTATGCAAATGAAGCAAAAAACTTTGACAGCGATCTGCCAAGCTATGACCAGCTGTTAAGCTCAATCCAGTTTGTAAGCAATGACACGTCTTCCTGGCTTGACTATGTCTCTATTGGCATAGCAGCTGGCGCGCTAATTGTTGGCCTAGTTATAATTAAAAGAAAAAGAAGACCATTGCAAAAAAGCTAGCATCACACTTCTAAAACCCCAAAAAATCCATTTTTTCATTGTAATGGAAAAATCGGGCGCGCTAGATTTGGGCCAATAAATGGGGTCTTGTGGAAAGGCTTCGTATTTGCAATCATTCCAATCCTCTGTAAATGAGCGAAAGATAAAATACTGTATTGTGGAGAACTAGAGTATGAAGAAGGAATACATTGTAGTAAGGATCGAGGGCTCTACCGATGGTGCGCCGTATGTAGTAGTCTCGCTGTCCTCATCTAAAGAATTCAAAGAGCAGAACAGTACTCCAATGTCACCCTTTGGCTCTGGTGTTATGGGGTTTACCAACATGGATGACATGATTAAAGGCCTCAACAAAATGATGGCAGGAGGAATGGGAGCCATGGGTGGTGGAATTACCTCTATTAAACTAGATATGCACGAATACAAGGAACTAAACCTATCTGTGGGAGACAAGGTGTATCTAGAAATAACAAGAGCAGAGTCTCTTGGAATCTAGGAATCGACACTAATTTTATCTGGAGATCTCTCCGCGCAAGATTTCATATGCCCTTGCAGCGTCCTTTTCATGCAATACCAGAATGATATCATCCTGGCCAAAAAAGGCATTAACAAGTTCAATTCCATTATCATGCAAGATCTCTGATACGTATGATACCACGTCTGATTCATTTCCAGACTGAGGCATGTGTATGCTTATCTTTGCAAGCCCGGTTTGGGAAAAATTCTTGTGTGAAGAAAAGGACTCGAGCAATTTTCTGACATCGCTAATGTCTTCAGTTAAGAACCTAAACGAGTCTGTAAATCTGAAAAATTCGTAATCTGGATCAATTCGAGTAAACCCATCCATTAACGCCATTGCATCTTCCATGGCAAAATCCTGTGAGGAGAATTTGATATCTAGTATTCCATCTGTAAGCGAGAGCCTAGCGTTCTTTAGTGCAGACTCGCTTTGCATGTCGTCTTTTTTCTCAAAGGAATCTGCATACCTCTTGATTGCCACAACAATTGTGTTGAGGTTTACAGGACCCCCCATCTGGGCTTCCACCTCTTTTTGGATCTTGACTGCAAGTGCTGTATAGTTTACCAAGTCCATCTTGACACAGTCGTAAATTGATCTATTTTTTGTGATTATCTCTCGAACTGTATCTGGAACCGAAAGATTAGATGTACGCATACAAGGATATTTACTGTTGTCAGCTATATTAGTTTATGTAAGAATTAGCCATATAAATATCCTAAACTTTATATAATGTCATAACTATTACATACTATGGAAAATTATGACATGATGGAATCAGACGAGTTTGACAACCTCTTCCACAGAATGATGCGACCTTTCAGAGAGCTAGACGACGTATGGAATGAGTTGAGGAATTCTTCAAACCTACAGACGTTTGGTCCATACTACTATGGTTACTCTGTAACAGTAGGACCTGATGGAAAACCTGTAGTAAAAGAGTATGGAAACGTTAAGCCAAGTCTTCCTACAACTGCAGAGACAAGAGAGCCTCTTGCCGATGTAATTGTAGATGACAAAGAGCGGGCCCTGAAAATTGTGGCCGAGATGCCAGGCGTTGAAAAGAAAGACATCAAGATCGAAGTAATAGGACGTACGATCTTAATCGATGCCGAACACGAAGAAAGAAAATACCATACCAAGATACCCATCAAACACAAGGTCGATGAAAATTCTGTCAAGGCAACTTATGCCAACGGAATACTAGAAGTAAAGTTCCAGCTAAAGGAAGAGGAACGACCAAAAGGAAAAACTGTGGAGGTTGAATAAACTTCCTTTATTTTTTATGGTGATTAAATTATGAGCGAAATTACATTAAGAATTGCAGAGGCGTCGCAGCGACATGTGGGCAAAGGCATTGCCGTAGTTGATCCTAAAATTGTTGAAGACAACAACTGGGAGACTGGCGATATCTTGGAGCTGGTGGGAAACAGGAAGAGCCACACAAAGCTGTGGCCTGGCTCTGCCGAACAATATGGGAATGGAATAATAAAGATAGATGGAACTACAAGACAGAACATTGGTGCAGGAATTGGCGAAAAAATTTCTGTAAAAAAAGTTGATGCACAAGAAGCACAACAAGTAACGGTATCCCCAATTGAAAAACTCAGTGCGGAAGGCTTGCAAGAATACATGCAGGCAAACTATATCGGCCACGTACTAACTATTGGTGACGCTCTTATAGTAACAACACAACTTGGCGGAAAAACACAGCTTGTGATAACAAGTGCTGCGCCATCTGGAAAACCTGTTGTGGTCACAGAACAAACTGAATTCAAACTAGGTTCTATGACCAAAGCCGTTGATCACTCTGTACCTAGGATTACATATGATGACTTGGGAGGTCTCAAAAATGAGGTGCAAAAGATACGCGAGATGATAGAGCTTCCCATGAGACATCCGGAATTATTTGAGAAAATTGGAGTAGAGGCGCCAAAGGGCGTCTTGCTTTATGGACCGCCAGGAACAGGAAAGACACTGATTGCAAAAGCTGTTGCAGGCGAGACCAATTCCCACTTTATCTCAATTAGCGGCCCTGAAATAATAGGTAAATTTTATGGCGAGAGCGAGGAGAGACTGCGTGAGTTATTCAAGCAGGCAGAAGAAAACACGCCAAGCATAATCTTCATAGACGAAGTTGATTCCATTGCTCCAAAACGAGAAGAAGTAACAGGCGAGGTGGAAAAAAGAGTGGTATCCCAGTTGCTGACACTAATGGACGGAATGAAATCACGAGGAAAAGTTGTAGTAATTGCTGCCACCAACAGACCTGACTCGATTGATCCTGCACTTAGAAGGCCTGGAAGATTTGACCGTGAAATTGAGATAGGAATACCAGATGCAGCCGGAAGACAAGAAATACTTGACATTCATACACGGGGAATGCCGCTTGAAGAGAAGGTTAACTTGGAACAAATTGCCAGAGTGACCCATGGATTTGTCGGGGCAGACCTTGAGATTCTTGCAAAAGAAGCTGCAATGAGGTCCTTGCGAAGAATATTGCCTGACATTGATTTAGAAGAAGAAAAAATTCCTGCCGAAGTTTTACAAAAAATTGTAATTACTGAGAGCGACTTTAAGGATGCACTAAAAGAGGTAAGGCCGTCTGCACTAAGGGAAGTTCTAGTTCAAGTCCCCAATGTTACATGGGAAGATGTTGGCGGGCTGGAATCATTGAAGGATGAACTTTACGAGGCAGTAGAGTGGCCCCTAAAACACAAGGAGGCATTTGAATACACAGATGTCAAGACACCAAAGGGCGTCTTGCTTTATGGACCGCCAGGAACAGGAAAGACACTGATTGCAAAAGCAGTAGCACATACAACAGAATCTAATTTCATAAGCATCAAGGGACCTGAACTATTATCAAAGTGGGTTGGGGAATCAGAAAAAGGCATACGTGAGATATTTAGAAAAGCGCGCCAAGCTGCGCCATGCATAATATTTCTCGACGAGATGGATTCTCTTGCCCCAAGCAGAGGTTCTGGCGGCTCAGACTCACACGTTTCAGAAAACATTGTCTCTCAACTCTTAACTGAGATTGACGGTCTTGAAGAACTAAACAACGTGTTGGTGATAGGAGCTACTAACAGAGTAGACCTGATAGACAGTGCATTGCTAAGGCCTGGAAGATTTGACCGTATATTGGAGGTGCCATTGCCAGACTCTAAAGGCCGTGAGAACATCTTTAAGATACACACCAAAAACAAGCCGCTTGCAAATGGTGTAGACATTGCAAAGCTTGTAGAACTTGCTGATGGGTTCAGCGGCGCAGAAATTGAGGGTGCATGCAACAGGGCTGCGATGAGTGCAATAAGGAGATACGTTACCAAGGCAGAAAAATCTATCAAGTCTATCAAGATAACCCAAGAAGACCTTGAAAACGCAATTGAAAAATTACGACCAGGAAAGGTCACGCCGCGGCAAGCTGTTACATTATAGCTTATATGATTAAATCAGGCTTTATACAGTAACGGCAAAAGAAGCAATCCTTTATCAGAAATTACCTGATGATAAGGTAAGATGTACAGCTTGCGCTAGGTATTGTGAAATTGGAAAAAACCAGATAGGTCTTTGCGGTATAAGGGCAAACAACAACGGCAGGCTTGATCTTTTGGCATACGGCAAGGTAATAACTGGCCATGTTGATCCAATCGAAAAAAAACCTGTGACCCACTACATGCCAGGGTCTAGCATATTTTCCATTGCAACCACGGGCTGCAATTGGCTTTGCGCATATTGCCAGAATTATGATATCAGTCAGCGAAGAAAAATTGAGGGAGTTGACATGACCCCTGATGAGGTAGTGAACCTTGCCAAAAGCTCGGGCTCTCAAGGAATTGCCTACACATACAACCAGCCATCAATATTTATCGAGTTTGCAAGAGACTGTGGAGTCATTGCAAGGAAAAATGGGCTATTCAATATTTTCGTATCAAATGGCTACGACACTCCAGACACTGTAAAGATGATGGACGAGTTTCTTGACTGTATCACTGTAGACTTTAAGGGAAATGCAGAACCGCAATTTACTCGAAAATACATTGGCGTTCCAGACCCGCAACCAATCTTTGACACACTCAAGGAAATAAGGGACAAGACCAAGATTCATGTGGAGATAACTGACCTGGTAATTCCCAAAGTAGGTCATAATCTGGAACATGCAGCAAAACTTTGCAAATTTATCTACAATGAATTTGGACCTAACATGCCAATTCACTTTCTAAGGTTTCATCCAGATTACAAGATGATGGAATTTGAATCAACTCCAATTAAGACACTTGAAAAACACCATGAAATAGCAAAAAAAGAGGGCCTCAACTATGCGTATCTTGGAAATGTTCCGGGGCATCCTCTTGAGCATACATATTGTCCAGAGTGCAAAAAAATTGTGGTAAAAAGACATGGCTTTGATATTCAAGAGTATAATCTTGACGACAACAATTGCTGCAAATTCTGTGGTAATAAAATACCAATAGAAGGAAAACTTGCAGAAAATTACAAACAAAACAGGTTTCAGTTTGTACTCTAGATTGCAACTGCCCTAACAGGAGATCCTGTTGCATCCTTTAGCTTGAGGGGCAATACTATCAACATAAAACTAGTTCTTTGAATTTTGTCAAGATTGCAGAGATTCTCCAAAATCAAAATTCCATTCTTCAATAGAACATGATGGGCAGAAAATTTTGAATCCTTGCCCAAGTCAATGCTAGGCGAGTCTATGCCTATAAGGCTGGGCTTCTTTTTTGCTAGATACTTTGCTGCACCTACTGAAAGCCCTGGGTTTTTGGTGAAATAGTCTTTTCTTGCCAGATTTCTTGACCAGCCGGTCTCAAAGATTATGGCTGAATTAGGTGGTATCTTGCCATTTCTTGCCTCAAAGCTGGCAATATCATTTTGAGTGATTGGCATGTTGGGGCCCTTTCTTATGTTGCATAAAATGGCACCTGTGATCAATCTGTTGAGGGGAATCTTGTCTATCTTGATCCCTTTTTCTATGAAATGATATGGTGCATCAAGATGGGTTCCAGTGTGCGAGCTTAGAAAAAGTAATTCAAGGTTGTACCCGTCAGATTTTTTGTCTGCCCATGAAATGAATTGGGGACGTGGAGAGCCTGGAAAAGTTGGAAGCTTGTTTGAAATCTCAAGTGTCAGATCAACTGGTTCCACAAAGTTAGTTAGAATCTGGCAATAAATCAATTTTGACATTGATAACCAAAAGTTAAATATTGTGAAAAGAAAATTACTTTATGCCAACTACTTACATACTGATAAACTCTGATCTGGGCTCTGACGTTGAGATAATTCAGAAAATCAAGGAAATACTGGGCAAAGAGAGCGGTGTACAATATGAAGTTCAGGGTGTTTATGGCGTTTATGATATTATAATCAAGATCACAGCTGATTCAATGGATCATTTGAGAAATATCATCACCAATAGCATACGAAAGATAGACAAGGTCTACTCCACCCTGACAATGATGGTAATAGAAGAGCAGGAAAAGTAGCTAATTTCTTCTCAACGCGTCAATTACCCGTAAAATCTCTGATTCTGTGTTAAAAAAGTGCGGCGAAGCCCTGATTATTTTCTTGGAAAATATCTCTCGCACGGCAAGTATCATGTTTTCCTTCTCTAGCCTTTTGACTATTGACTCGGAATTCTGGTCTTTGATGGCAAACGAGACTATGCTTGTTCTTTTTCTATCTTCCTGGGGACCAAACAAGATTATGCCAGGTATCTTTGATAGCTCTTCGCGCATCATGTTTGCAAGTTTGACATTTTGATTTCGTATTTTTTCTATTCCTGTCGTGAGAAGGAAATTTATGGACGCCTCAAGTCCGGCTGCTCCCGCCCAATTGCGAAACCCTGCCTGAAATCTTGCAGGCATTTCCTTGTGAACTATTTTGTTATCGTGTAAAATTGCAGACTCACCACCTATCTGTAGTGGCTCTATCAATTCGCTTGATTCTTTTTTACAGAAAAATATTCCCATGCCCATTGGGCCGCAAAGCCACTTTGATCCATTAAAGGACATGAAATCACATTTTATCTTGTTTACATCAACATCGCTGATGCATCCAACTGTTTGAGCAGCATCAATAAAGTAAGGTATATTTTTTTCTGCAAGATACTTGCCTATCTCTTCTACTGGAAGAATTGCTCCAGTGTTAAACAAGGCATGGCTTAGGACAACAAGTTGGGTGTTTCCATCAACCATCTTTTTTAATGAATCAAACTGGAAATATCCAGTTTCATCAATAGATATCTCTTGTAACCCTATTTTTTGACCCGCCCTTACCCAGGGATAATGATTTGCAGGGTGCTCGTGATTTGAGCCACGTGTTATGATGTTTGATTGTGGCTTGAATTTCATGCCACTAGCTACAAAGTTTATTCCATCAGTCACGCTTTGCGTTAGAACCACTTCTTCTTGTTTGCACTTGATTAGCTGAGAAATTACTTTACGCAGATTGTTGAGTCGCTCTTTTACAAAATTGTCTGATAATTCAGAATCAGGACCATACTCATTATACTTTATCAGAAAATCATTCATTGCCTGTATGCTAGTCTTTGGCATTCTGGATGTAGATGCGTTATTGAGGTAGACTCTATCCGCGTAAGGAAATTCTTGTGAAAAATCAGAACTCAAATTCATTATTATATTACAATTTTGTACCTATTGTGTTGTTTAAAAATCATGACGAATCTGAGAAGTTGGCCCCAAAATTAAAAGACGTTCTCTCACAAGTACAAATTAATTCTGTTCTGTATTCTGATCCTTTTGTAAAAGCAGGCTTTATATCAAAACTTGTCAGCGAAGTAAAAACTAGCGTACTGTATCTGGATCTTGATTTGCTGTATAGTGGATATGTAGCATCAGGCACAATTGCCTCACAAGACAATCTCACTTTGTATCACCCCTCTAAAGATACAATTAGCGACATACTGACAGAAATACTTGTCAAGGCAAGCACGTCTCAAGTGCTAGTCGTAATAGATTCAATCAATGGCCTTTTCAATATATTACACAAAAAAGATGTTGGAAAGGCAGTAGCTTCAATAATTGTATTACTTGCAAGCATTACCCGCGTCACAAAATCCTATATTGTCATATCCAGCATGGCAAGATACAAAAAAGAAGAGGGCTGGGTTTTGTCACCAACTGGAAAACGGTTCATTGAGACAAAAAACAGCAAGAAAATATTGCTTGAACAAGGAAAGGAAGGAATCATTGTAAATCTCTTGGGGGATTCGGGCAAACTGCTGCTTCCAGCAAACTCTATTCCGATCTAGTCCAGTCTCTTGATTATGTGATATCCAAACTGTGTTTTTACAATATCGGAGATCTGTCCCTTTTCTAGTGCAAATGCAGCTTTTTCAAATTCCTTTACCATGGCACCTCTTCCAAAAAGGCCTAGGTCTCCACCTTTTTTCTTTGAAACATCTATGGAATACTGCAGGGCAAGTTTTGAAAAGCTCTCGCCGCTTGATAATTTTGTTTTGATCTCTTGGGCCACACTCAATTTTTCTACCAATATGTGTGAACAATGAATTTTGCTTACCATGATCACAGATTGTTGACAAATTATAAAAAAACGTCGGTCCGAAAATCGTCTCTCATTCTAATTTCTTAGAATGAGCTGATCAAACTCTAACACTGTTATAAAATTTTCAAACGCCGTTATAACATCGATCTTTTCAGCAAGTTATATTAAGATCATTTAAAGTAATACTGAACATGCCAGTTGGAATTATTCCAGATATCGGCGAACAAATGTGCATAGGATGTGCACTCTGCGTAGAGATTTGTACATCACTAGGCCCAGACGTACTAAGAGTAAAACCAGTAGAAGGCTGGAAGAGAGGTAAAGCATTTGTATTTTATCCAGAGAGATGCATCTCAGACGGTGCATGCATCGGCGTTTGCCCAACAAAGGCAATCTTCTGGATGAGACCAATGGACTTTACTCCAGGACAACCAGTACCACTGTATAGGAACTCTATATTCGTCAAAGGTTGGACTGAACTAGCCGAATAGACAGGTTCAACATAACTCCTTTTTATTATTCTCACCCTAACCTTCGGTTTCTAAATATATGGAATGCAATCATCTCTAGCAGTGAGCAAACCAGGCAATCTCTGGAGAAAAATGCATGGCAAAATTACAAAGAAACCCACTAACTTTAGTTGGCTGCTTGGCAACCAACTTGCAGGAAGTGGAATGCCAACCACACATTCAGAAATTGACTGGGTGGTAAAGCAGGGAGTCAGGTCAATAGTTACAATGACAGAAGAGTCCTTACCGGATTCGTGGGTAAAGGATGTCAAGTACTTGCATGTACCAACAGAAGATTTTTCTGCACCTGACATGGAGCAGATTGATCAAGCAGTAGAGTTTATCCACGAAAGAATTCAAAATAACGAACCCGTTATGGTTCACTGCGCAGCTGGAATAGGAAGAACTGGAACCATTCTTGCATGCTATCTTGTAAAGTATAAAAAATTGTCTGCAAAGGACGCCATAGAAAAAGTACGAAAAGAAAGGCCAGGTTCAATCCAATCCGAATCTCAGGAATTAGCAATCAGCTTGTATTACAAGCATATATGCAACTAATTATTCTGGTATTGATGTAGTTACCATCTTTCCATTTTCAAGTTTGATAAAGAGGAATCTGTTGTCTTTGAAGATCAAGGTAATCTCATTGTCTCTTTCAGACTTGTCTTCAACTTCAAGCAATTCCTGTCCTCTAATACCATCGAATTTTGCCATGACGTTACTCTAATAATTCCATTTATATCCTATTTGGTGATTTCAATTTCAATTTCTTTAGAGTTTGTCTTGCCATCAAACTCTTCAGCATAGTCATGCTTGAACCAAGAGACATAGACTTCTGCACCAATCTTGTGCTTTCCTGGTCCAAGCTCAGATGCCTTGAAATCTATTTTTTCGTCAAAATCAAGTAACAGCTGTTGCGCTTCTACCTGGTTCATTGGAATGTGCGGTTCAAAGTTCTTGGATATCTGTACCCAGATCTTCTTTTCTGCCATCTGGGTAAGCTTTGGGTTTCGTGTCCAGAAAAGGGCAGCCTTTTTGTACGTATCTACTGGTGTTCCCACCTCGCGCTTTCTTAGTCCGCCGGAATAGAGTTTGATGCCATATTTGAGCTTGAATACATTATCGTGTTTGTTGTATGCACGCTCCCAATTTTTTTCATTGAATGCTTCACGAAGTCCTCCGGTTACAGAGAATTTCACATTTATTGCTATGTTGTCATTTACGCTGAATTTATCAACAGATTTTTCTAACAAGACCTTGTCTATCGTGCTTTTTTCGTTTGCCAACTCTTCGTAATGATTTATATCATCAATAAGTGTTTTTTCACTTACATGGACGTTCAGGTCAAAAAGTCTTCTACAAAGGAAGTTCTCCTAGACATAAGAAAATCTGACATTAGTACACTATACATAGTCCAACATGAATTGCTCAAGGATCCTACAGTGGAATTTGCAGCTGTAGTGCTAAAACATCCACTAACCAAGGAATATGCAATGCGCGTAAACACATCCAAGGGCAACCCGATCAAGGAAATTGAAAAGGCTATCAAGGTTGCAATAGGTTACTCTGATGAACTAAAAAAGGCGATTAATTCAAAAATTAAAGGTGTCTAGATGAAATTTTGCCCCAAGTGTGAAGCTAGGCTTAAGCTAGCTGACTCAGAGGCTGAATTTGTATGTCCTAAATGTAACTATAGTGAGAAAGGCACCAAGGCAAAAAAGAAGGCAAAGGCAGAGGACCGCTCTACAATTAACATACTTGATGAAAAAGAGAAAAAAGAAACCTTGCCTGTCATAAAAATTGAATGTACAAAATGTGGGCATAATGAAGCAGTGTGGTGGATGTTACAAACCCGAAGTGCTGATGAGCCTACAACGCAATTTTATAGATGCGTTAGTTGCAGTTTTACTTGGCGGAACTACGCATAACAGCTCTCACAAGTTCGCGATTCATAATTATGACATCAAAAGTTATTGTGAAATAACCTTGACAGATCTCTCGCATAAGGTTTAACTTGGACATGCTAGACATGTGAATAAGTTTGGCATTTTCTGCAAAGACCGGAGGCTCTGATGAATGGAAAGCAGTGATATCTGCCATTTCTACCCTTGTGGAAGAGGCTACCTTTGAGGCAACAGGCGAAGGAATTGCTTTTCGGGGAATGGATCCTTCTCATGTTGCGTTAATTGATATTTCATGGCCCAATTCTGCATTTGAAAAATATGTCTGTGATGAAGACGTAAAGTTTGGTGTAAGGATTGACGAGTTTGCCAAGCTAATCAAGAGGTCTGACAAAAAAGACAACATCGAGATAAGCATCTCCGAGGAAAAATTGCTACTTGTTACTATTGGCAAAAATAAGAAATACAAAATGAGGCTCATAGAAAGTTCTGCAACAGATACTCCCTTGCCAAAAATTACCTATAGTGCAAAGGTTGCTGTGACCTCAACTGAATTTGATAGAATTCTAGGTGACATTCAAGTGGTTTCAGAATATCTCTCAATCACTACAAATGCCAACAAGGCGGAATTTTCCGGCAGGGGTGACTCGGGTGAAGCAGTGATCACACTAGAGAAGGGAATGCCTGAGATGCCAGAAATTGAAGTCAAAGAAGACAGTACGGCAACTTATAGTCTTGACTATCTTAACAGCATTGTAAAGGCGGTAGGATCTGCAGCTGGTACGGTTGTATGTGAATACTCTACCAAAATGCCACTTCGACTAGAGTTTAAGGTTGCAAATATAGGCAGAATTCATTTCTATCTGGCTCCAAGAGTTGAAAGTTAAAAGCATTTTAAGGATATTATAATCAGGTATACTGGTTTGAAGCTAGTCCTAAAGTTTGGTGGAACATCAATTGCTTCTGCAGCAAACATTCGAAATGTAGCCAACCTGATAAAATCACTCTCAAAAGAAAACAAGATAATTCCAGTCTTTTCAGCAATGAGTGGCGTTACAGACGACCTGATTAGGATAACAACTCACATCAAAGACAGGAACACAGAAGCTGCCAATTCTCTGGCAAAAAAAATTATCAAGATGCACATGGACATTTCTCATCAATGTGTAAAAAACCCAAAAATCAGAAAGGACCTAGTAAGCAAAATGAGATCTGATCTAGATGAGCTTGAGGACCTATTACACGGCATGTTGCTCCTCGGGGAGGTAACTCCTCGATCTTCTGACTATTTGATCTCCTTTGGAGAAAGATTATCAGTTAACCTGATTGCTTTTACATTAAATGACATTGGCGTCAAGGCAGTGCCGCTTGCAGGAAAAGATGCCGGAATTGTAACTGATTCAAATTTTGGTGAAGCAAAGCCATTGATGGATACCACACGACTGCACGTATCCCACAAGATTGAGAGTCTTTCGCAGAAAAAGACAATGCCAGTAATAGGAGGTTTTGCCGGCGCGGATCAGCATGGCAACATAACTACATTTGGCAGAGGAGGATCTGATTATACCGCCACAATAATTGCATCCAGCATAAAGGCTGATGAAGTGTGGCTGATGAGTGACGTGGATGGATTGATGACAACAGACCCAAAGATTGTAAAAAATGCCAAACTGATCAAAGAAGTATCATATGTTGAAGCCATGGAGATGGCTTTATTTGGTGCAAAACAAATTCACCCAAGAGCTCTTGAGCCGCTAGTTGCAAAAAAAATCACACTACGAATCCGAAATACGTTTAACATAAAAAATCCAGGCACGCTTGTAACAGCAGATCCGCAAGCTCACACACAAGAGACAGTAAAGTGTGTAAGTGCAATAAGGCATACGGGACTAATTGATGTACGGGGAGGAAGCATGGTAGGTGCTCCAGGTACTGCGGCTACAATATTTTCTACTCTTGCAAAAGCTGGCGTCAATGTGATGATGATCTCTCAGAGCCCATCAGAATCAAGCATATCAATTATTGTAAAAAAGAATGACATGGACAAAGCTGTTAATGTACTTGAGATGAACCTGCTTGGCAAAATAATCAAAAAAGTAGACATCACTGTAGATGTATCCATTATAGCACTAATTGGATCTGGAATGAGAGGAATAGCAGGTGTTGCCTCTAAGGTATTTACTGCAGTAGCAAAAAAGAGCATAAATGTAATAATGATTGCACAAGGCTCGTCTGAGCTCAACATTGCTTTTGTTGTCAAAGATTCTGACTGTAATGCGGCAGTGCAAGCATTGCATGATGAATTTGATTTGGCAAAAACTTAGGCACGTTTTACTGAAAAGCATATTTATGCTGAGCAGGCATCTTGAAGAACCATGAACAGGCTACTTGTTGCAGTAATTATTGCAGTTGCAGTAGGTATCATATTTTCTGTTCCCTTGTTATCTAATAATTTAGCTACTGCGGGAACTATAAAAAAAATACAATTTACTCAAACCCTTACATCATCGCAGGACCCCGGACTGGGAGACAGCAACGAACAGCTTGCAATGATACTGCTGCCAAATAATGGAACTCTTTACACTGGAACGCTAACATATACTGCAAGCGAGCCTGTTCAGGTTGTAATTCTACATCAAATTGATAAAAGCGACTCAAAAGGTCAGCCTGTGTGGACTGTTGACAATAACACAATTTATGCTGAAACCATAATTAATTCGGATTCAAATGGTGGAACTCTAGATTTTGCAGGATCGGCAATTGGACTTCATTCCATAAACTCAACTCAATTTACGGTAACAGCAAGCCTTGATGGATGGATAAGGGGTACAACACCAGAGTTTTTGCAAAATAATACCCAAGTTATTTCTGAAAACAATCTGAAATCATCCAGAGCAGAAATTTCGGTGAACATACCAATGCACAAGGGACTGTACAATGGAAGCTCTGTTTATTATATCATAACTGATTCAAGTGACAGCATAGAAGCCAGTCAAATATCTACAGAACAAAACTGGAAGGTGCAACAATCTCCTCTCTTGGCACAAGCTCCACAAAAATTGCTCAGCAAGATGTATGTGTTTACAAATGGAGTAACCGGGGATGGGACACAGGGATACCAAGACGAAGTGTTTTCAGATACACCATCTGATACAAGCTATACGCCAGTCAATCTGGTAATCCAGGCCACATGGAGTCCAGGAAAAATCCCGCAAGTTCTAAACTCTACAAAAGATATTCTTGATGCAAATACAACAGGCGCTATAACACTAACCAACACTGGAGCTATAGTCAATACTCCACAAATAGTTTGGCCAGGAGGCCAGCTGGCTGTTAGAAATAGTACGGAACTATCTGATCAAACAGCCTATGTCGGAAGCCAGGTACTCAATTTAGATACTGCAAGCAAGTCTGTTACATTTGTAGCACATCGGGGATGGGGTCCGGATGGAAAGACAGTTTATTACATAATTACAAGCGGCACACCTGACGGTCCTGCAAAAATGATGGGACTTGAAAACACGCCAGCATTGTCATTATTGTCGTCTGCTGCAAGGGATCTTTACAATTTTGCCAATGGCATCAAGAGCGGTGGGCCATTTGGCTTTCAAGAAGGAATTTCTAGTGCGCAGCTTGGCGATATATCTTATTCTCCCATCTGCAATATATCGATGATAACATGGACAAATCCTCAAAATGCAACATTGTTACAAAACATGAATGACATTAACTTTGAAAAATCTCAGGGAACAATTACTGTACAACCTGCCCAAGTACTCAATAGCAACTACATGCTTGATTGTCCCATCATTGATATTCCAAAAAGCAACCCATGAAAAGGGATAAATTTACTCTAAAAATTTCTTATTGTTGATGACTGGTAAATTATACATTGTAGGTGTAGGACCGGGTCATCATGACCACATGACTTTTCGAGCTAAACAAGTAATTGAAGAAAGTAATACAATTGTAGGATACGAGACATATGTCAATTTGGTAGAAGATCTCATTGACGGAAAGGAAGTTCATAGATATGCCATGACACAGGAAGTCGAGCGTGCTCATCAATGCATCGAGCTTGCAAAATCAGGCAAGATAGTTTCTCTTGTCTCAAGCGGGGATCCAGGCATTTACGGCATGGCAGGCTTGATTTACGAAATTCTAGCCGAAGAAGGCTGGGACAGAAAAACTGGTCTATACGTTGAGATCATCCCGGGAGTTTCCTCTCTTAACTCATGTGCTGCACTAGTTGGCTCGCCACTCATGACTGATTTTGCAGTAGTTAGCATGAGTGACTTGCTTGTACCCTGGGAGATTATAATAAAAAGAGTTGAAGCTGCAGCACAAGGAGATTTTGTAATTGTGATATACAATCCTGCAAGCAAGAAAAGAATTCACCAACTACAAGATACAAGAAAACTTTTGCTAAAATATCGTGCCCAAAACACTCCAGTAGCTATAGTCAAGGGGGCATACAGAGAGTCACAAGAAGTTGTTTTGACTGATCTTGAAAACATGGAAAGTCATCAAGACAAGCTAGGAATGATTACTACTGTGATAATAGGAAATTCTTCTACGTACAGATACAAGGACATGATGGTAAACCCTCGGGGATACACATCAAAATACAATATCGCAGAACCTCAAGCACGCTAAAGATAACATGATACCAATCCAGGTGGGCCTTACCTTACCGCAAGGGTGGCTGGATGAATTTCCTACAAAAAATTCTCATGAGCAATTTCTCTTTTCCAAAAATGTTGCGCTAAAAGCTGAAAGTCTTGGCTATGCTGCAGGATATGTTTATGATCATTTCATTCCATACTACGGAAACAACCGCAGTGGGCCGTTTTTTGAAGCATATACTCTGCTTTCCGCTATTGCATCTGTCACATCAAAATTAAGGATTGGCCAAGTGGTTACATGTAACTCTTACAGGCATCCATCCCTTCTTGCCAAAATGACATCAACTATTGATGCCATTAGCAACGGCAGGCTTGAGTTTGGCATAGGCGCAGGGTGGTTTGAATACGAATATGATTCCTATGGCTACAAATTTTACAATGCCACAGCAAGAATAGAACAGCTTGACGAATCCCTAACAATCATTAAAAAAATGTGGCAAAACAAGAGATCAAGTTTTGCAGGCAAGCACTATTCTATCAAAAACGCAATCTGTAATCCAAAACCGATGCAAAATCCCCATCCCCCCATAATGGTGGGCGGCGCTGGAAGCAAGCTGATGGAGGTTGTGGCAAGACATGCCACAAGATATAATCATCCATTTGGCACACCAGAGATATTGCAGGAAAAGATCAACCTGCTAAAGACAAAATGCAAGTTGGTAAAGCGAGATTTCAAAGAAATTGAAAACTCTGTTCTTTTACGGGTACTTGTTGGAAAAGACAATGATGACGTAAAGAAAATTATTTCAGGACTAAAGAAGAAAAATGAATCAATAGCCGAGTTTCTTCTTCGCTCAAAAGACAGTATTGCTCTTGGTACTCCAGAAGAAGTGGCTTCATACCTTGGTCGCTATCAGAAAATTGGCATCAATTATTTTATAGTTAATTTTGTGGGCCTCTCAAAATCACTTGATATGCTTTCAACATTTTCTAAAAAAGTTATTCCGCTTCTTAGGTAGTGCTCTTGATTGACTCGTAGAGCTCCTGAGACAAGGCCAGCTTTTTTCCTACTGGCATTACTATATCAGATACATATTTTCCTGCACTAGTTTTCAGGTCGGAGGGATGTACCCTCTTTTCTGCAAAGTCCTTTTCTAGCTGTTGATAACTAGTGTAGGAAACATTGCCGCCAAACTTCTCTGGCCTCTCTATAGTAATTTCGCTGAATTGATGAAATATGACATACCTGAAAATTTCTAAGATAGGGTTTTTCTCTACGATTCCCTCAGGACACCAAGCTTTCTTGAATTTAGATTTTATCTCTTCTTCTGAATCATGAATAAATATTCCTGATGTTGCCTTTGATTTGCTCATTTTACTTGAGATAACTTGTGAATCAGAATCAGTTCCAGTCTCTGGCTCGCCCAGGCCTGCAAGTATATGATGATGAACTGCTACCGGTACCTTCCACTTCATCTTGGGAAATATTTCTCTCACCAGCATGTGTATTTTTCTTTGATCCATTCCTGCATGTACTATATCAAGATCCATGGAATGAATGTCTACAGCTTGCATTGGCGGATAGAAGAGCTGGCCTAGCTCAATCTTGTCCTTATCGGCACTTCTTCCCATTATTGTAAGCGAGCGCATTGTCCTGTCAAGTGACATGTTTTTTGCAAATTTGACCAAATCCATCCAATAGTCCTTTCTTGACTCGTAAAGATCAGAGCCTTCGATAATTTCTACGCCTGGGCAGAACAGCTTGAAGGCATCTGCATAGTATTTTGAGACCATCTTTATCTTGTCCCAGTCTCCTCCCAGCTTGTTATTGAGGTAGGTGTGCCAGTCTGCTAAAAATACGGTACACTTTACTCCAGCTTTGATAAAGTCATTTATCTTAAATCCTGTCAGTATCAAACTTCCAAGGTGCAAAAAGCCAGAAATTTCTAATCCAATGTAATGCTTGGGATGGGCATTTGTGTTAAACAGGTTGAGCAGTTCTTCTTGCGTGACTACTTCTTCAGTAGGGTCTCTTGTAACAAGGCTGATTTTTTCTGTAACGTCCATTTTGAGTCAAATCTTCCCTTGTGATGCTATAAAGTTACGGGTTCCGAGTTATGCATCAAAGATCATCCAGTTTCTTTCTTGGCCTTGTGCTAAGATACAGTGCGTGTGAGCTTATGATGACTGCAGCAAGGAACATTTTTGTTGCAAAGTTGAGGTTCCATGGCCTGGTAGGATCAGGATAAGCTATTGTTAAAGAGTCAATATCTGGAACCTTTCCATTGACGATTCCGGCTGTAATCTGCGCATTGAGAACAACAAAGTTGTAAATTGCCTCATACAGGCAGATTGCTGCCAGACTTGCCAACATTAGCTGTACCAGTGTAAGCTGCCAAGAGGGAACCCCGACTGTTCTCTTCCAGCCAATTCTTGTCACACAATACCAGCCAATTATTGTAGAAAAGAACAG
This sequence comes from Nitrosopumilaceae archaeon, assembly GCA_030041535.1. Classification (GTDB taxonomy): domain Archaea; phylum Thermoproteota; class Nitrososphaeria; order Nitrososphaerales; family Nitrosopumilaceae; genus Nitrosotalea. Next base: position 63,567 of record JASHNR010000037.1, read on the forward strand.
CCACGATGTTAGCTTGGCAAAATGAGCTGTTGGAAACTCGGTCTTTTCTAATATCTCACCCATGACATACGTTCCATTTTTTTCCCATTCTTGGGTCATCCCATAAATTCCATAGAAAGTTATGGATACCATTATGAATCCGCATATGTAGAAAATGTAAAGATACACTTTGTATCCTGACTGATCCTTCTCTAAACCGACTACCATTAAACTACGATGGATCCCGCCTGAAATATAAGAATTGGTTTTGTTTTCATTCGGAAGTTTAATTATAGTATTAGGTCTGATGATACATAATTGAAAATTCCAATAAATGTTCCAGTAATAGAAAAGGAGGAGATCAATGAAGTACGGAATGTCTTGCTAGAAAAATCGCTGACAACTGCTGCATATTCTGGAGGCAAGAGAGTTCAGGAATTTGAAGGATTACTGTCATCGTACACTGGATCAAGATATGCAGTAGCAGTAAATTCAGGAACTGCAGCGCTCCAAGCATCTCTTTATGCACTTGGCATAAAAAGTGGAGACGAAGTCTTGATTCCATCATTTACTTTTGTAGCCACTGCAAACTCTGTCATGTCAGTTGGAGCAAAACCCGTCTTTGTTGACGTGGCGCCGGATAACTATACGATGGACCCTTATGATCTGAGAAAAAAGATTACAAAAAAATCAAAGGCAATAATGCCTGTCCACCTGTACGGAAATTTTTCATACATGGGTGAGATCTCTGAGATAGCAGACAAGCATAATATCGACGTAGTTGAGGATGCTGCACAGTCATTGGGAACGACATATAAGAAGAAACAGTCTGGAACATTCTCGCGACTAGGATGCTTTAGCATGTATGCTGCAAAGGTAATGACATCGGGAGAGGGTGGAGCAATTGTTACAAACGACAAGGAGATCTTTGAAAGACTGCGTAAAATAAGAAATCATGGAATGCTACATGGATACGATACTAGAATTTTAGGGCTAAACCTCAGGCTTCCAGAAATATCTGCAGCAATAGCCAAGATCCAAATGAAAAAGCTTCCCAAGCTTCTCAAAAAAAGAGAACAAAATGCCAAAATTCTAACAGAACTTTTGAGTGACTTGGACTTTATCTTACCTATAGAAAGGACCGGCGTCAAAGTAAATTGGTACCTTTATACAATTTCCACAAAGAATCGCGACAAGCTGGCAAAACAACTAAACGAAAAAGGAATTGGCGCAACTGCTTATTACTCAATTCCCACACACAAAACTCCATTTTACAAAAGTAAAGCAGAATTACCAATGACTGACTGGGCGGCCTCAACCGTTCTGAGCCTGCCAGTGCATCCCCTTGTCACAGAAGATGATCTTCATTACATCTCCAAAATCATTCACCAATTGATTGAAAAATGAATCCAATAGCAGAGATGGTAGGGGAATTATGCAAAATCCTGCTTCCAATTGAGGACAGGGTTTACTTTGGCAATTCCAAATCTAGTGTGGCAGTATGCACCTTGTCTAGCATGGAACTGCTTGGCAAAATTGTAAACTCTGCACTTATGGCCCAAGTTAACATTGCTGGAAGATTACTTTCAGAAAACAAGGGAATTGATTTACTTGTCAGGCATGTAATATCAGATGGAAAAATTCGCACCATCATTTTATGCGGCAAAGATACGATAGGACACAAGCCAGGGCATTCGTTACTTTGTTTGTATCAAAATGGAATAGACTATGATGGAAGAATAATTGGCTCCCAAAGTCCAGATCCTATTTTGTCATTAACAAATGGAGAAGTATTAAAATTTCAAAACCAAGTAAGAATCATTGACAAGATAGGGGAAACTGAGATCTCAAATATCAGGCCAGAAATTAGCAGCAAAAACTGATTTCAATAACCGTCAAGCTGTCTTTGTTTATTGACCTGGTGTTTCTTTTGATATTCCTCTAGTATGTCTTCTGGAGTCATCTTCAGCTCCAGCGATGCCTGGACCACAAAGTGCCATATATCAATAAGCTCCTCTCTGGCTGCTGCCTCATCAAATTCTGTTGGTTTTTTCCACCATTTCCAATTAGTTGTTCGCTGTAGCTCTACTGCCTCATGAATTATGGCAGTACACAATGAGGAAATTTTTCCTTGCGTATCCTTTGGATAACGCTCTAGATTCATCATATTTTCTAAATTCTTTTGTAGCGCAAAAATTGTATTCAGCTTGTCTTCCATAGGCTCTTTTTCTATTTGATGTCTATAACCTTTGTCAGAAATTAACCATTTTCCTATAATGCCTGAATCTATTTTGGATCTGTGACTTGCTTAGTTTGACCAAGCCTGCTATTCCATATTTTTCAACGGCAAAGGAGCCCATCACGTTTCCATACACTACGGCCTCTCTTATTGCTGACAACTTTGTGCTGTTTTTACTAGCCATGTATCCAATCATGCCCCCTGCAAAAGAGTCTCCTGCCCCTGTTGGGTCTACAATATTTTCCAAGGAAAAGGCAGGCGAGGGAAAGACGATATCGTCATAAAATAGCAGGGATCCGTGCTCTCCCTTCTTTATAATTACAAATCTTGTGCCCCATTCCATAATCTTTTTTGCTGCCTTGATTAGGTTGTGAGTCTTTGTAAGCAACTTGGCCTCCTCGTCATTTATGACAACAGAATCTACTGCTCCCATCATCTTTATGACATCATTTCTTTTCGTAGAGATCCAAAAATCTATGGTATCACACATGGAAAACTTGACTCTGTCAAATTCCTTGATTATCTTTGTATTCTGAGCAGGATCGTTGTTTGCAAGGTAGACGAATTCTGATTTTCTATATTCTTTGGGAACTATTGGTTTGAAATCCCCTAGTACGTTTAGTTCAGTCTTGTTGGTTGTCCTGGAACTTAATGTCAGGTCATAGCTTCCATCATATCGAAAAGTTTTGCCATTTGCATGTACTACGCCCCTGATGTCTACGAACTTGTTTAAGATCTCTTGATATTTTTTTGGAAAATCGTGACCCACCACTGCAATAAGGCCAGGTTTTTGAAAAAAACTTGCAGATACTGCCGCATATGTAGCAGCACCCCCCAGCGCATTTTTAATTACTCTGGAGGGAGTCCTAATGGTATCTATTGCAACAGATCCAAAAACTGTCAGCATGTTTTGTTGTTTTTAGGTACCGTCTATAAACGCTTTAGATTCGTCCTGTGTTGGATAGTATGTAAACGGAATGCTGACAGTTGTAAAGAGGACGTCATACTGAGTTGTTCCTGTTAGCTTTAGACTGGGAACATTGTTGGTATTGTTATACTTGTCCAATATTGCAGTATTGGCAAGAAACGGAGTCTGAGCAACTGTCTTTCCCATTGCTGGAATTACTGATGGTTGCATTACTCCATTGCCAAGACTCTCTCCGTTAGCGGCCACTGCAAAACTGGTTCTTCCAACGGTTAGAAACAACAGTGAGGGATTGTTGAATTGAAGCTGAAGGTTATACAGCGTACCTTGGCTAGTCTTATCAACAACCTTGCTTTGAATAATGGAAACATGTAGCTGAGACACTGATAGATATTGGCTAAATCCAAAGATGCCTACAGCGGCAACAATGATGCTTATGACTATGATTTTGTTTCTTTTTTCCATGCTGATGAATGATAAAGTCCCTTTTTAGCACAGGTAGGAAAAAAATCACAATAACTTGTTTAAATTTTTTGATCTGTCTTTAAAGCTACTTAGAGCTAGCAGAATAAATCAAAATAGAGAGAGTGAATATTACAAAATGGCCAGAATCAGAATCAAATATGGGCAAAATGAGATTGAGATCGAGTCCAAGGATTTCTATATCGACAATCAAAGTGTGGATCAGGTGATAAATAACCTCTCAGTACACGTCAAAGATTACAGCTCAAGCGTACTTCAGTATGATTATTCATACGGCCAGCCTGCTCAAGGCGCCGAAATCCTAAACATGCTCAATGACGCAGAGATTCACGAGCCGGAATTTGTCAAGCCAACGTTCCTTGATAAGGCGCAGATAAAGAGCAAGATTCGAACACTTGCTGAAGATGCATTTTTTGACCAACCAAGAACAACCTCAGAGGTTGTTGCTCAATTACATGAGTACGGATGGGCCGCAGTTCCACTTGATGTATCCAAAGTACTAACAGACATGGCCTTTGGCAATGAACTCCAAAAAGACCTGCGAGAAAAACGCAACTACTACTCCCTTGCCAAGATGATAGAACTTAACTAGTTTTATAGCCACACTTGCTGCAGAAATCAAACACATCTCCTTCCAAGTGATCAAAATGAGCATTGCATTTTAGGCACGTATGATGCATGTCAAAATAGCCATCACCTTCAACTCTTCCAACGCGATTAGACTGCAACTCAATGCTCCCACATTTTATACAATGACATCCGCATTGCATGAAATCAAGTGAATTTTTACTATTAATAATCTAGGCGGAAATTCAATCTACTTGAAAATCTCAGAGCAACTACTGCCGAAATTGCAATAGCTAATGGCACAAACATTGGAAACTCGGGGATTGAGGTTGTTCCTGTTACCTGCAGCGTTCCATTTTCGACAGGGTGCATTCCTATCCAAGCATATGTGCCATTGTCATTAAATAGATTAGTAAGAGTTGCATTTGTATTCATTGTTGCTTGGTATGGGCCCCACAAAAGCGCCTTGGGCATTATCACTGTAACATAAGAGTTTGGTTCGTCAACATTGAATGTATATGAGTTTGATGATTGATCAAAAACTGGCTGTCCTATGTTTGCCAGAGTTCTTATTCCAACATTGAATGTCTGGTTACCCCACTGTACTGTTTGAACAGTTTCAGGTTCGTTGATGATATATGCGAGGTTCATACCATTTCCAACTTGTCGTAGGCCCGGCTTGTCGCCTAGATAAACTGGTCTGTCTTGGGACCAAATCATATCTACCCCTTTAGGAAAATAAAAATCAGTAAAGACTGCATCGCTTGGAGCATAGTAAGCCCACGTCCATACTCCGTTATTGTCAGTTACTGCGTTAGGTATGTCATACTTGATCAGTGTTACATTTCTTTGAGTAGGCAACAATAGAATAGATATTGGATTTTGGTTAATTGTGGAATATTGTACAGAATTATTGAATTGATCAGTAACTGAAAAGTTGGTAAGATTGCCGGAAATCATACCCACATGAATTGCACTCGTAGCATTTCCTCGCACTTCGTGAACTACATGAGCTGTTCCATTGTCATCAAGTGATACCTTGATATCTTCAATAGGAAATCCTCCCATCGATATCTGACCAAATGCTGCTGTGGTTGAGAAAATTGTTACGGCTATTGCACAAGCGATGAGCAGTTTTAACATAGGCATTCTATTCTGAGATAGTCACGCGTAAAATCTTGGCCTCTTGATTAGGGCAATCATTTTTGTCTCTTGGAAGATTTACTATCTTGTCAGCAACATCCATTCCCTTTACTACCTCTGCAAACGCGGTATATTGTTTATCAAGAAATGTACTATCGGTAGTAACTATGAAAAACTGTGAGCCCGCACTATTTGGGTCAGTAGCTCTTGCCATTGAGACAACTCCTCTCAAGTGTGACCTTGAATTGAATTCTGCCTTTATTGTATAGCCAGGTCCACCCATACCCCATTTGCTTTTGTTTGGCATTTTGGTATTGGGGTCGCCGCCCTGAATCATAAACCCGGGTATTACTCTATGAAATAGAGTCCCGTCATAAAAATTACTTTTTGCAAGCTTGATAAAATTTCGTACCGTTTCAGGAGCAAGATTTGGAGATAATTCAAATACAATGTTTCCAAAGCTAGTCTCTAGAGTTGCTCGTGCCACCTTTCACAACCCAACATTTTATCATAATAACCTTTCTACACAATTTACTTTTTCAGTAAGAGTTTCCTTTGATTGTTCTATTGTAATCAATCAAGTATGATAAAAACATTTTATCTTGAATAAAATTAATTGGTAAAAATTCTAGAAAATTTTGAAAATTATGATACAAACATAAGATTAGAGGACTTTGTCAAAATACAAAACTGAATTTTTGTATATGTCATGTTATTACCAAAACCATAGTAACAGTCTTATATAGAAGATCTGAAAAATAAAAAACGTGAATCGTACTACCCAAAGCACAAATATCAAGCAAGCGATCAACAGTCTGCTTGACAAAGGTCTTACAGATAAACAAGATATCTACACAAAAGTTGTAGAAGAACTCGGGGTTCCAAGACCGACAGTAAGGCGGGTTGCAAGAGATCTTAGAAATGAACTTTTACAGAAAATTAAGATTTTGCAGTCTGAGGTTCCGGAATTAGAGGTAGATTCTAAGTCTGCTGCTAAAAGCAGTGACTAGTAAAATCCCTCTATTTTTATAAACACATTTTCTAGTTTGGAAATTTCCATTACTATTATATTCTGCCACCTGAAGAGTAAATTTATGGGACGACAATATGACACACCTACTATTGTAACGTCTTGTCTTGCGGTGGCAATGACCATATTGTATTTCATAATGCCTGATGCTGCAAAACAAATATTCTTGGTTTTTACAGGCATCTCATGGTTCATAGTAGCTATATGCTGGCTAGCTCTGAAAAGCACCCAGTATATGCATAACTTGGGGGGCCATGAGCATGATGAAAAAAAAAAGCTAGCCACTAGTTCTGGTCAACAGCATACTGTTCAGATAAGTTCTAGCGAATTAAGCCACGCCAAAGCAGAACTTAGCGCTGATTTGGATGACCTACAAAGCTCACTGAAGAATAAAGACACAGAGATTGAAAACCTCAAGGCTGAGATTGCAAGCCTTCACACCCTAGTTGAGATAGAGAAGCTGAGGACAGACTTGGCAAATCTCAAAGCGCTTGCAGCCAAAGAAAGTGCCAAGAAGAAATAAACTACTTACAGTGAGGGCATCCGTGCTTTCCGTGATTTTCTTTACAAGAAGGACAACTAATGGCCCCTCCATAGTGGCAGTCACATCTGCAACCGTCATTTAGCTTTTCTTCTGTTATCAATTGATTAATGAGAATCAGACGTCATCTTAATATTTAACGATGTAAAATTACGAAATGTGAGATATATCATAACCACAATGCTGGCAATGGCCGTACTTTTAGTTTCAGGCTTTGCATTTCCAGCTTCGCAGGCAGCGGCACCTACACAAAACCTAGCTTCTCAAAGCAGTGTTGCTGTGCAAGAATCTGTAATCAGCATGAACATTCCACCTGATCCAAAACTGCCGTATGGTTGTGTATGGGGAACAGTACAAAATGCTGCGCCAGGTTATCCAGTTGACATTGAAATTTACCAAAATGGCAAACCGGTTTACGTTGCACAAGCCAATGTAACTTCTGACGGTTCATATCAGAAATATTTCAGAGTCATGAACATTGATAGTACAGGACATGAAACCAACATTTTTGAGGGAGATTACACCGTTGACATTTTCAAATATGTTCTAAACTCTACATCTAACACTGCATCCAACTCTACATCTAGCACCACTTCTACCTAGATAGAGTAAAGTTCATCTTTTCCGGAATAATCAAGTTTTTGTCCATCCGCGTTCTTCCAATATCTTTGCAGTTCCAGGCATCACACAAGCAGGCAGCCCGCCATCTGACTTTATTACAAGCACAAAAGATGCGTTGCATTTTACCTTCTGTACTGGTGTGCCTTCTTTAATCTGCTGCAATGGCAAAAGCGGTAGTGGCTGTACTGGAGTACAAATATTCCTTACTTGATTGCCATAAGGGACAAAGCCACTGAAAACACTACTGCAATCATTGTCTATGGTACCATTGTTATTGTGAATTATACCATGCCTGTCGTCAATGATGCTGTCATTGTAGTTGTATATTGTACCATAGTTGTAGGTACTGCCATAATTATTGATGGTTCCATTTAGGTTGTAAATTGATGCATAATTATTGATGGTCCCATCACTGTCGGTGAGCGTGCCGTGGTTGTAAATATTGCCACCATTGATATTGTATATGACACTAAATTCATCATTTGTGATGGTGCCGTAATTGTATATGGTCCCGTCATCATTGGTTATGATGCCAGTATTTTCAAAATGTATGTCAGGACCAACCACTAGCTTGTCTGTATTGCCAAGCTGTAGCTGCCCACTGATTACACATGTTATGAAGAGTGGATTCCAACTCCCGTTCATTTCTTGGCACGATGCCTTGTCCATTATGCTGTAATTTGTTGCCTTGACCTCTTGGATGGGTAGATAAAGAACAGAGAATAACAAAATGAAAGCTACTGGGAGAACAAGACTGTTTGTCTTTCTGTACACACTTCTCTTAGTGAAGATCTTATAAAAGATGATCCAGCGCAGAGCTGATGAAGAAATCAGCCCTTCTTTTGGGTGGTAAAGTAAATAGGCGGGCTCGGAGGGCTTCGATCCCTCGGCCTGTAACTTAGGAGGCTACCGCGCTATCCAAGTTTCGCGTCATTAAAGACTCTGCGCCACGAGCCCTGTGAAAATCAAACTTGGTAACAATTTAAGCGTAATCTAGATTTGAAATTATCATCTCATGAATTTGCTGCCAATTTGGATCACTGGCATTGTTCCATCTCTCATAGTATACAACATCCTTCAAAGCAAGTCTGTCAAGCCAGCCTGCCTTTTCCAAGTCTGGTTTTTCAGCAAAGGCCGTAACATGTCCAAGACACAAATATGCAACAGGAATAACATGTTCGGGAATGTCAAGAATTTTTTTAAGATCATCGTTTGAAAGTATGCTGACCCATCCAACCCCTATATCTTCGGCCCTTGCTGCAAGCCAAAGATTTTGTATGGCACAACAAACGCTATAAATTCCAGTCTCAGGTATGCTGGATCTTCCTATCACAAAAGGTCCAAACTTGGAAGGGTCATAGGTAACACAGACATTTAATGCAGAATCCAAGATTCCTTCAAGCCTTAATGAAAGATATTTTGATCTCTTGGGATCTTCTATTAGATTAGAGGAACGTATTCTTTCTTTGTCAAAAGAGTCTTTTACTTTTCTTCTTGATTGTTTATCTTTGATTAGAATAAAGTTCCATGGCTGTGAAAAGCCCACTGAGGGTGCATGATGAGCTGCATTGAGTATTCTTGACAAGGCCTTTTCATCTATTGGCTCAGAAGTAAAATGAGACCTTACATCTCGTCTTGAAAATACTGCTTTGTAAAAGCCATCTTTTTCTTCTGGTGAAAAATCACCATTCATAGGTACCAACCCAGAGTGTTCGCATATTACTCTTGTTTTTTTAAAACATTAATAACATGTGCAACAAGGTCGTATTTCATTGGGCCGATGGTCTAGCCTGGTAGGATACCCCCCTGACACGGGGGTGGTCGAGAGTTCAAATCTCTCTCGGCCCATTTCTTTTTATTTTAATGTTACATGTACAGGATTATGGTAAAATTTACTCCAAAAGAGATCAAGTTTCTAAAGGAAAATGAAGGATGCAGGGTTGCAACAAGTCTAGATGATCAGCCTCACATAGCTCCTGTAACATGTTACTTTGAGGATGGATGGTTTTATTTTGCAACTGACTATGACACAAAAAAGTATTCAAATCTAAAAAAGAATAAAAATATTGCAATATCTGTGGACATTTACAATCCTGGAAAGCACAAGGGAGTAGTGGTACAGGGCTTGGCAACCTTCATTGAGAAGGGAAGTGAGTTCAAGCGACTGTATGACATATTTTACAAAAACTATGCATGGGTAAGGGCCATGCCATGGAAAGAAGGCGAAGCTCCTTTTGTGAAAATTGTTCCTAAAAAGAAAGTAAGCTGGGGTATTGGCTAGCCAAGTGTCACATCAAAGTTTTTAGTAATCAAGGTAAGGGTTGATTCTATTGTAACCTGACCTTTTACCTCATACTGGACTGAAGATCCGTTTACTATTGAATTGTAGATATCAGATATGTTGGGTGAATCAACAAGCTGGAAACTAGTGTCTGGAACTGTCATGTTGCTCTCCGGGAATAATGCGGGCCTTCCAGCCATTGGGATATCCTCTACACTATAGTGACCCTGACCAACATCTTGTCCGTTTGCATACAGGTCATAATCAATTGTTGAAATGGTAGAGGTAATTGATGTTGGATTATAGAGAACATAATCAAGTTCAAGATTTGCACGATTGTTTATCTTATCTACGCTAAGCACTTTGATAGTTTGAACATTGATTGTTATCTGTTGTAGTTGCGGTTGATATGAATCTGCATATAGGAAGAAGAAAAGCATGAGTGCACCTAAACCTGCAAAAGCTGCAACCAGCGCTGCCTTTTTTGTGTTAATCAATCTAAAAGCTACGGGGTTTATTGAATTAAAAAACCTTCTCAGATGAATTATTGCTTGCAACAGAACAGTAGATATTATGAGTTAGCTTTGGTATAGCGACATGCCAATTTCTGATGCATTAATTATGTGGGCACATCTTGTTGCTGCGTCGATCTGGGTTGGAGGTTCTATATTCATAGGAATAGTTCTTGCTCCACTTCTTAAGACAATGTCAGACACTGTGGAGGGAAGGCTTTCAATTATGATTCACGTTGGCAGAAAATTCAACAAAATCGCCATTCCTTCTCTATTAATACTCATTGTAACTGGAATCTATAATTCCAGCAACTTGCTGGTCAGGCCATCGTTAATACTTTCAACAACATATGGCCAGATCCTTGTAATCAAAGTCATTCTTGTCATAATTTTACTGGTAACATTTGCAATACATGTAAGGCTGATTCGAGTTGAAATAGAACAAAAGATTGAATCAAAACAATTTTCAGAAGAACTTGTACAAAAACTCCGCTCAAAAATTATTGCCTTGGGAAGGATTACTGTGATAGTGTCTATTGCCATACTTCTCATGGCTGCGTTACTGCATTCTGGAGTCTGAATTTCCAACTATTCGTACTTCAAACCCAGAGTCAATCTTTCCTATTCCATATTTGCAGTTTGTTATCTTTGATGCAACAAAGAGGTTTGTCTCTAAATGTTTTGTAATTTGATTTACTCGAAAGACCGAGACCTCGGGAATCAATGAGAGCGGAACAACTAGCATGTCTGACAGAGAAAGGTCCGCTCCTAGGCTTGATTCTATGAATTTTCCTGCAACAGTTTTTCCAATTCCTGCTATATTTTTTTGATAAATTATATCCGATCCAATCACTGATGTATCATCGTGAGAAAATATCAAAATTGAACACCCCTTGTCTAGGGCATTTTCTTCTTTGATAAAATGATCAACCTTGAAACCATTTTCTTCAAGAGCTTTTCTGGTACCATCTGTCTCTTGTTGTACAATATCCTTTGGTATTCCGTGGTACGAGCAGAACATCTTTGCAGATTTTGTTGTGCGCCCAAGAAGTGACACAGCATTGGTGTTTTTACAAGGAAGAATTTCTGTCTCTATTAATCCTCCGCCCTTTGGATAGTATCCACGATTTTTGATCTCAAGTGAAAAATTAATCCCAATTCTGGAAAATGCCTCACCTAGCGCAAGTTTTGTATAATCTGCAGTAGGACTCCACGGCACATCGGTTCCTCCTGTGATGGAAATTTTCAATCTCTTTTTAAGAAGTGAAACGGCAGGAATCAGAATCTGTAAAATTAAAGGAACACTTCCAGCAGTACCTACATCCTCTCTGAGTTCCATGTCAATACCATCTGATGGAGAAAACCTTAGGCTGGTAGAGCCAACATACAAACCATCTACCTTTGCTTGACAAATTTTTGATAGAATTTTTACTCCTAGCAAGTGTTGGGGCCTTAGGCCTGGGGCTTTTCTATTATTACGAATATTTTCTATTTCTACTGGCTTGCCAGTTATTGCAGACAGCGTTACTGCACTTCGAATTATCTGCCCTCCTCCCTCTCCAAAAGAGCCGTCTATTCTTACTGGTTCCATGTAGAGTTTGGCGGAATTTATGAATTTAATGGTTGATCTAATCTACGGCTGGTGCAGGAAAACCTAGAAGATCCTCGTCTTCTTGACTTAAGATAATTTCTACCTCTTAATTTCTTGAATGCATTAATTAACTTGATCATGCACAGTCAGAAAAATTTGTAGCAAACTCTTGTTTGATAAAAACTTGTCATCAACCACAGATTAGACAGAATCTGGTTTATGATTTGAAACGTCGTCTCTTATGGCTGATTTTACCTTTAGCAATAACTCTGGCGGTATTTCAAAATAACCATGTGCTTTTGCATGACTCTCTACCATTACCATGAGTTCTCCTTCTGTTGCTGCTGCGGCACGCCAATCGCAGTTGACTCCTACATCGGAACATCGGATACTTTTTGTCATTAAAGTAAATTGCTTTGTAGTATAATTTGTCTCTATAGCACATAGATTATGTAAAAATCCATTACATATGAAAAAAATTCCAAAGTATATTTGTACTAGCTATCTATGAAAACTGTATCTTGACCAGACAAATTATGGAATAACCGTAAAAACCATTGGCAATTTTTACATTGATAAAGAAGATAACAAAGCCATGCAAAAATTATCACAAATCAGTCATACTCATAAGATGGCAACTGCTCATCTCATAATAAAATGCAGATCTGGGAAGGAAAATCATGTCATTGAACAATTAAGAAATATAGATGCCGTCAAAAGTGTCCAGAGAACGATTGGTGAGTTTGACATTTTAGTAAAGGTAGAATCCGATGATTCTGATTCACTGAGAAGGTTGATCAAGTGGAAAATAATGAAAAATGATAAAATTCAGTCTATTACTACCTTGATGTGCACTAGAAGATCGTTGTGTGTGATTGTTGAGGGATAAAATGAAAAAAGAACAAAAAACCAGTATAACAAGTGCAAAAAGAGAACTTTGAGAAATATACTAATTATTTTCTATAGGACTACAAGTTAAATTTTATTATGATATGAGCAATTTTTGTAGCAAGCGATATGGGACTGATGTTTTTTGTTGCTGTAACAACGACAAGATTTTCACTGAGAGGAAAGCTGAACATGACGAAATTACTTTTTGAAAAATGATATTGTATGGGACCATAAAGATCATCCAACTCTTCACCTAATGATATATCAAAAAGGCATCGACCTAAATTCCTCTCACTTCTTTCTTCCTTACTTATCTTTATGATTCTGTCCGAGCCTAGTTTTTCAAGCGTTGAACCCTGTTTGTTGACTATTTCTACTGACTGGATGTTGTTGTTGGAATTGATTATTGATCTGCATAGTTTGCCTAGACTGAGTGATTTTGTAGTAGAATACAATGTTATTTCTATTATTTCCACTCTTTAAAAAGAATGATCGTCCAAAGTCATAGCATACGACAGCCTGGTTAATTTTTTTGATTTTGCATTATCTAGATTTGGACCATTTTTTCATCCATTGCAAAAGGCTTATCATGGATTCCACAAGTTCTTGTCCCTTGCTAGTCAGTCTGTATTCTACTCTAGGCGGAATTTCGTTGTACGATAATCTTTGCAATACTCCGCTTTTCTCCAATTCCTTTAATCTTGTTGCCAGAGTCCTACTGCTCATTCCCTTCAAGGTATCCTTGAATTGTTTATGTCTCACGGGTTTTGTGGTACAACATAAAGGAATTAGAATCTCAAGGGTTCCTCTTTTGGTAATTATCTTTCTTAGCTTGGCCGTCTCTGCCATGAGAGACGGGGCATCATATCCTTCAAAACCACACTTGTTTTGAATAATAGGAATTGTTTTTTCTTTAGTTTCCATCTTTACACCAACTGTAATTGTTTCTCCTTGACAACTTAAATGGTTTACTTTGTAAACCTATAACACGAGTGAAATGATTAAAGAAAAAGTAAATGGCAAAAAAATTTCTACTCTTGTTATCAAGGCAATAAAGTGATCGCATGAAATTCTTTGGAAAATCAAAAGATGAGAAAAAGATACTATTTGTTTGCATAGAAAATGCTGGAAGAAGCCAGATGGCTGAAGGATTCTTTAGAAAATATGCTCCAAAGGGATGGGCACCAATTAGTGCGGGAACAAGACCGACACCGGAAATAAATCCTCTTGCAGTACAAGTCATGAAAGAAGTAGGAATAGACATTACTGGACAGAAACCAAAGGAATTATCTGAAGAATTAATCCGTGCATCTTCTCTTAAGATAAGCATGGGCTGCATCAACCAGACAGAATGTCCAGCCATCTTTCTAGGCAACTCAAAAGATTGGGGCATTGAGGATCCAAAGGGTAAACCGCTAGAGAAAGTACGTGAGATCAGAGACAAAATAGAAGCAAAGGTAAAGGAACTTGTCGCAAACCTTGAATCTAACTAACAAATTAACCCCTAACCAAAAGAGGTTTTTTGCTGAACTCATTGGCACATTTGTTCTAGTTGTATTTGCAACAGGTTCGGTAGTTCTTGACGCAAAATATGTAGGGAAATTTGGCTTGTGGTTTGTAGCTCTAGCACCTGCTGTTGCAGTAGCCCTCATGGTCTATGTGTTTGGAAAAATATCAATGGCTCACTTGAATCCTGCTGTCACTTTCGGATTTTTAATTACAAAACACATGTCAAAAAATCTCTTACCCTTGTATTTTGCGGCAGAAATAACCGGTGCCCTGCTGGCAAGTGTCTTTGTAAAATATGCAATAGGTACAGAAGCAAACCTTGGTGCAAATGCACCAGACTATCATTTTTCGATTCCATTCATAGTTGGAATTGAAATTCTGGCTACTGCTCTATTGATGTCAGTAATTCTGGTAGCTGTTCATACAAAGGGATTGAAAGGCTTTGGCAAAATTGCAATAGGTGCAATGGTGGGACTAGATATCTTCTTTTTGTCATTTGTCTCAGGTGCATCAATGAATCCAGCTAGATCTTTAGCACCGGCCTTGGTGTCTGGCTATCTCAATGATTTGTGGTTATACCTGACTGCAACTTTCATAGGCACTGGCATAGTAGCCAGCATATACCGAAGAAAGTTTGTAAAATAACAATCAAAAAATCAGAATTTTATTTTATTGAATTTGACAATTATGGGGGAGTAGGTCTACTGGATAATAAAATGGAAAGTGATCACAGTAGACCATGCAACTATCTTGTATCATAATTATCTAAGGATATGCTATAGTTTTTTGTATACTTCATAGATCTATGTAACTATCGTAGATGGACGCATTCTATACGGTGAACCCTTTTCATAGCCAAAATGAATTCTATTATTATGACGACAGAAACTCTTGAACGCCAACAGCCATTGGACATGCTCTGCAAACAAGTTTCAAGTATTGATGATCGCATTGAGCTAGTAGCCATCATAAATCGCAAGGGTAGAGTTATAGAAATGACTGCCCGGGATGATGGAGTAAATAAAGATCTAACGCCACACAAAAGAGAGATGTTGTTCATGGAATTTGTACTCCAGGCATCAATGAACGGGGAATATGACGATGAATTTGGCAAAGTCAAGGGCCTAATTCTGCAAAGAGAAAAGATATCGGCATTTTCATTTCAGATCTATGACTGCCTTTTGATAGTAATAACCAGGCCAGTGCCTGAACCAACAGTGATACAACAAAGAATTGCAGAAATAATCTTCAACTATACCAAATTAGAGCTGCCAGTAAACTAAGACATCAGAATAATCCTTGAGAATATAGACAAGGCTACTACATAATACACATCTAGCTTACTCGATCAAACTCAGAAATAGGTTTCCAACAAAACCAATATAGAAAATCTTTAGATAGAAAAAAAAGTATGTGATTGCACAGGTCTACTGTGATCACTTTCCATTCTTATGATCCATTAGATCATTTCCCACATAATTTTATGGATCATTTTTAATTGACCATGTTAGAAAAATTAGTTTCATTATTCTCTTGACAACTATAACATATGACATATTCTAATCGCGATTTCAAAAATAAAATTTTGTATTGGTGTATGTTGGCGGTCTACCAAAAATGACTTTGGCCTGGAGACCTGCGCTAAACGGCAGACCGCACTTTTGTAATGATTATTTTATATCTAAAGGTTTACTATGATTTTTTGATTGCTTACCATTGGAATTAGTATTTTATGAAATCAATATAGATATGAGATAAACGTCTACACTACTACTAACTTTATGATAAAAAAAGTTCTAAAAAGCTTTCAGAAAATAAAAAAGAAAAAGGATGAAAATGAGAACAAAAATGATTCTTCAAAGGAAACATGAGGTGTATTTACACTATAGACACAGTACGCCTCGATCACGTTTTTATCTACGAGCATGGTATCTTTATTAGGTTAAAAATTTGGCCACAACCACGACAAAAATAGTCAGATATAAAGTGAAGAAGAAAAAACTATCAAAACTCAAAACTGCTCTTGTGGCGTTTGTAGAGGATATCAAGAAAAACGAGTCTGGTATAGTTCATTACGAGGTATTCCAAGAAAAGGACGATCCTACCATACTAGTACATGTGATGACATTCAAAGATAAGAAGGCTGAGACTGCCCATGCAAAGAGCGTACATGTTCAAAAATGGGTAAAAACACTGAGCTCTGTTTGCAAAGAAAAGCCCGACTTTACGGATCTCAAACTAGTTGAATCGATAAAGGGCTCAGAGCCATCCTCAGATGCTAGTATCGTTCAAGAGCCTCAGCAGTAAGTGTGGGCTATTTTGATAATTTTCTGCGCAGTCTTGTCTATGTCTACATCTGGTTCCATGGTTACAAGCAATACTCTTCTGCCAAGCGGAAAACTCATCACAACAGCTTTCTCTCTTCTAGAGGCAGAATACATCACAGGTCCTAAGCTATAGTCAAAATCTTTTCTCAAGGATACACGTAGCACAACATCAGAGTACATCTTTTGTCGCTCAGCCTCGTCCTCAATTGGCACTATTCCATGCTTAAAACCCCCTGCAACCAGCTTTCCCATACGGTCAATCAGTCCCGCAAATGTTATCTCTGGTTCTCTAAGCAATCTGACGCACTTTAGATCATACAAAAACAATTCTTGATTGCGTTCCATTGTTGATTCATAAATGATATTAGCATTCATAAATCTTGAATCCATATTTTATGTGCCTTATGTAAACTATGTATTTTGGCTGTTATTGTGTTCTGCTAATGCATTACTCTTGCAAGAAACTGGTCTATTCTATGCTGCAGATCTGTATTAATTTCTGTTACGGTTCTGTTACCGTTGATAGGTATGAGGCCATATCTCTTCTGCATCAAATGAAATTCTCGTGAAATCTTATTTTGATAAATAAGAAATGATTCATACATGTCATTTGATAACCCTATATCTGCTCCAGACTCGTAATGATCTAGGGACAAATTCTTTTGAAATACTCGGTGTATCAGGACAGAGGGTTCCACATCAAGATAAAACACCAGATCAGGCTTTATGGCAAAACCATAGAGATTGTGGCACCATCTCTTGTCTAGACCTCGTACCACATTTCGTGCTATCAAGGTGTAGACGTATCTATCAGCAAGTACAATGTAGCCAGCTTGCAATGCGGGTATTATCTTGTATTCAAATTGGTCTGCAAAATCTGCAGCGTAGAATAAAGCCAAGGTCTTTCTACCAAGATCATAGTTTTGCTTTGCCTCCAAAATTCCCTTGCTCACAAGCTCTGATCTTTTCAGTCCCGTGTTCAAAACGGCATGTCCGTCAGCTTCTAATCTTGCTGTAATTTTTTCAATCTGGGTGCTTCTGCCAGAAGCATCTGGCCCTTCAATAACAATCAACCTGCCTTTGATTTCTACATCTTGAAGATGGTTTATTCCATGTCCATAAAATTCGACAGGTCTGCCGCCTAACTCCTTTTGCTTGTGCTTCATGCCTGCACTTTCCTTACTTTTTTGCCTGGCACTTGAGGTGGAAGTAGTGGCGCGATCATTTTTCTCACAATTTTTTGCTGCTCCTCAATGTTTAATGTGCCATCTATGATGGTAAAGCCCTCTGACTCTGCCATGGAGTCATACTGATCAATTATTCTTCCTTGGAAAATTCTATAGCTTTCATAGGGATCATTACTCAAATTCAGATCCATTCCTGCCTCGTAGTACTTTAGCTTGGGGCGGCCTACAAGTATCCTATCAACTGCTATATCCACTGGAACCTTAAAGTAAAAAGCCAAATCAGGCTTGATAGCAAAATCGTAAACCTTTCTGACCCAATCTGCATTACAACCTCTTACAATATCCCTTACAAATGCAGTGTAGACATATCTGTCTGCCAGAACAAAGTATCCAGCACGAAGCAGAGGTAAAATATTTCGTTCATACCTGTCTGCAAAATCTGTTGCATGTAAAAGACTAAAAGTGGTAGGTGTAAGCAGCCCCTTTTTCTTCCCCTTTGAAGTTATTTCTTTTACCATCTCTGAAGAATTCCATTCTGATTTGAAAATACTGAGTCCCTTGTAGCTGAGCCATTTCTCTAAAAGGTGGATCTGGGTTGATTTTCCAGAGCCGTCTATTCCCTCTACAACGATAAGCTTACCTTCCATTTTAGATGGCTTTGCTGTTTTCAAGACGATCTAGTAACCTCCATATCCATTTTTAGGTCTTCCATTACAACCATTTTGTGCGCCACACCCAACTTTCTTAACAATGTAGATTATGTTTGTAATTGTGATTATGACTCTGATCTATATAGTCATCATAGGCATATGAAAGATAAGAAATCACGATCGCATATTAGATATCTCACTAAATTTTATCTGTACATGTGAATAAGATGATAGAGATTTGCAAAAGTTCCAGTTACAAATGAAGATGGTAGTATAGGATGGATTTGTTTATCTTAAGGCATGGGGAAGCAGGCAGAAGCTCTACAACTGTAAGGGATGACTCTAAAAGGACTCTAACAGTTGAAGGAGAGAAGGAAATCAAGGAGATCTCAAAAGGAATCAAGGAACTGGGGATTGAATTTGATTATATCTTCACCAGTCCATTGCTGAGAGCAAAACAAACGGCTGAGCTGGTCTCAAAAATTATTGTGCCTAAAAACCAAATTAAAGAGCTAGATGAACTAAAACCTGAAGGAAATAAACTACAACTCTACAATAAACTTTCTAATTTAAAACAGGATTCCTCAGTGCTAATTGTAGGACATGAACCATATCTGAGTGAATTGATAGGAGAGGCAATCTCTCCAGGAGAATGCAGAGTTGATTTGAAAAAGGCAGGATTTGCTCGCATTAGAATAACAAACAGCCTTCCAAAGATTAAAGGAGAATTGAGATGGTTACTTACTCCAAAACATTTGAAGAAAATGGCTCGGTGATCTATGTGTTGCATGTTTTTCATTTAGTAAAAAAATATCAATCTTATCTAGATTAATAGTGACATGATCATATCGAAACGAGGTAATACTGGCTGAAAATATCAGTGATTGATTTAGGATATAATTCTGCCAAGTTAGTTACGTATAATGTAAAAGATGATGACTCATTTGACGTTTCTCAACAAGAAGGAATCAAAGTTAAGCTTGGTGAAGGGCTAGATGAAAAAGGAAAACTGGGCAAAAAGCCAATGCTTCGTGCAATTGAAACCCTCAGGTTGTTCAGAGATATAGTTCAGCTACAACCAACAAAATCTGTTTTACCCCTAGCCACAAGTGCAGTAAGGGAAGCAAGCAATAAGGATGAATTTCTTGATGAAGTTTACAGAGAGGCTGGATTTAGATTCAAAGTGCTTTCTGAAAAAGAAGAAGCACTGTACTCCTATGTAGGAGCCATCAAATCTCTTCAAATTCCAAACGCATTATTCTTCGATATAGGAGGGGGCAGCCTGGAGATAGTCCATGCTGAGGGATTCAAGATAAGAAAGGTGATATCCCTACCTCTGGGAGCCCTGAGATTAACACAGCAATTTGATGGTGAAAATGGGGGATTTGGTGAAAAAAATTACAAAAACATGAAGCGATTCATTTGGAGCCTTCTTCCTGAGAAGAAGGAAATGGGTCTTGGTAAAGATACAAGACTTGTCGGCGTTGGGGGCGTCTTGAGGGCACTGGCAAGATATGATCAAAAAGTTTCAAGATACCCATTGGACAAGATGCATAACTATGCCATGAATTCCAAGTTTGTCAGCTCTATTACCAAACAACTCTATAAGATGAAATATGATGACATTGCAGAGATCTCAGTTATTGGTTCTAGCAGAGCCGAGACAATAGTGGCCGGTTCCTGCGTCATAGATATACTGATGGAGAAATTTGGCTTTAGCAATCTATGCGTGAGTAATCATGGTCTAAGGGAAGGGGCGCTTTCCATATTTCTTGAAAACCCAAAGGCGTATCACTCAAAAAATATCACAGCAGAGCAAATTCGCCAAACAATAGGATCAAAGGTCTCATTTCAGCCATACCAACATACCAAGAACTTTGTTGACAGCTTGATCTCCTCAAAACTACTGAATAAACGTGAACTTGAAATTCTTTCATACGCAGAAAAGAAAATATCAGAAAAATTATCATTTAACAATCCACAAAGTCTGTTCTATTCCATAATGGACGAAGACATGGCAATTAGCCATGCTAATCAATTGGTTTTAGGGTTATCTCTAGTCCATACAAGACATGTAAAAACATCAGAGTGGCTATTTGCAAGATACAAGTCAATTCTATCTCAACAGGATAAAGCGACAATAAGAAAAATCTCATCATTGATTGTACTGTTACAAGTCTTGGAACAGACAAAATCAAAAATAGAATTGAAATGTTACACAGACGGAATAATGGAATTACATATAGCGCAGTCAAAACCGATACCAAAGATGTTGCTCAGAAACGCCTTGAATAAATTTGAAAATGCGTTTGATGCACATGTAATTTGCATGTCACGTGATAATCAGAATATGCAGAGCTCTGTTCTGGAACTATAGAATCAATTTTTTGGGATCATCAAACCCCTCGTCCTTGAAAACCTGAACAAATATTTGATATTTTTCTCTCCTCTCATGGATCTCTTCTCTTATCACTTCTGCCAGTTCGTGGGGTCCCTTCGCATCTCTCAAATACTCTAAGAACATGTCGCTATCATGAATTGAGCCCAGTTCATCCTGAATTTTTTTCAAGCCCTTAATTGACTTTAAAGAATCTATCTTGTTAGAAGTTAATTCAATGGAATAGCGCAATTTTTTGAAATCCTTTCTTAACTTGTGAATCTCTTCTACCTTTTTATCATCATTTAAAACAAGAGGAATGTTATATTCTATATCGGCAATCAGTTCTGATACAATTTTTTGAAATCTTTTACGTAATTTTTGTTCCATGACATTTTTTTCTTTTAATTTAGGTGGTGGAACATTTTGCAATTTTAAAGCCAGTGTATGCCCGGCGCTTAGTTGTTGTTTGCGTTTGTCATTTATGGAATTTACGATCTGGCCAAATTGAGCCGAATGTTGCTTCTCTAATTTGGCGCGAATTATGTCAAAGTCTCTTATTTGCGTATTGATCTTGAATAGGGTTTTAGCTTGTTTTACATAGTTTTGCACATCCTCACTTTTCCTGTTTTTCTTAGGCAGGATTCTGTAAACTGATTCCATTCGCCTGATTGCTATCCTAATATCATGAATGTTGTCCTCGCTTGGGTTTTTGATATAATCATCTAATCTTTTAGTAAATGTCTTGACAATTTTTCTAAATTTTTCAAGCAGCAGTTTCTTTTTGGGGTAGATTATTTGTCCTGTTTCCATTATGGTTTCATCCCAGTTACGTCTGTAATTTGCTAATTTGAATTGTAATGATAGAAATTAACATCTAGTCAAACAGATAACTTGCGCCGTCTGCTATGAGCCGTTTTCAGAGATTACGTCCTGTACTGTCTCATTTATCACAGCTTCTCCAATATCGCTAGAATATTCTGCAGTTCTGCGAATGTCTTCCAAGACAAATTTTATCACACTGCTGTATTTTTTAGATTCTTCTAGGCTGTCTGTGAATTCTTTTTCTTTTACGGCTATTCTGCGTGCATTTGATGCAACCGCATCTGCCAAGACATAATCTCTTTTGTTTAGCGCAGAAATCGAATCTTCAAAAACTTTGAGCGATTCCTCGCTAAGCTTTGTAATCTTTTGTAAAAGAGCCGGTTCTAATGTGGATTTGAGGAACTTTACCCTGCTTGCTATTGAGACTGCATGGTCTGCAACTCTTTCTATTGATTTGACCACTATTCTATAACTGATACAGTCAGAGGGCTTTTTCAATCCAATATCGCGCAATATTCTTTCATGCTCTACGGCAAGGGTGAGGTTTCGTAGTATGTACAAGCTAAAGCGGTCAACCTCATCATCCAAATGGGTAATCTCTTCTCCAAGTTCAGTGTCCATTTCCTTCAAAGCATCAATGGCCTGTCTATGCATTGTAGTTGTTAACAAAAACATGCGTTTTAGGGCATCACTTATCGAAAGTTCAGGCAAGCTTGTCAAAATTTGAATAGTTATAGACTCTGGTGATGATTCTACAATTTCTGTACCGATCATATTTCTTCTTACAAGATCCCTTATTGCCTGTTTGTGTTCAAGTTGAATTCTTCCTCCTTTGGATTGGATCTCAATTATTTGATAACCTGACAGATACATTGCTATCACCTTTCGTTGAATGGATTCAACTGACTCTTTCTGGCTGATGATAGTTTTTGATTTTGCTATCTTGGGTGACTGTGAACCTCCTGTTGGTAAAATCGAAAGAGATCTGTTAACATTTTTTACAATAGAAACCGGATCGCCTGTTTTGAGATTTAACTCATCAATCCATTTCTTAGGAAGCGAGAGCACATACGTAGATCCACCTACAAGCTGTAGCTTTCGTATCTCTTTTTCATTTAGTAGCTCTGCCAATGCTTGTTTCTATAATGGATATAATTAAAGCGGTTGTGACCGCGTTCTATGTAGTACTATATAGATCTATATTCAAATATGAAACTTAAGAAATCATGGTCGAACTTTTGATATCTGTATCTGAGATCAGACAAATTACACTTGATGGAAACTATTAAGCTAAAAGGAGGCTCTCCTGTGTTTGACAAGATTTTCAAGATTGGATGTGCCATTGCAGCCACTTATGTGCTGGCAATCATAGTTCTGATCGTAGTCCAGCTAACTACTAACTCGTATGATGTATGGGCTCAGGAGGGGATCTCATTTCTGACCGGATCTGATTGGAATGCTGTGGAAGGCAGTGAATCGTATGGCGCAGCACCTTATATCGCAGGCACATTTGTGACTGCCGGAATTGCCATGCTAATCGGAGTGCCATTAAGCATAGGCATTGCAATGTTCCTGTCGGAACTTGCACCTAAGTTCATGCGTTCGATACTCTCGTTTATAGTTGAACTGCTGGCTGCTATTCCAAGTATAATTTACGGTTTATGGGGACTGTTCGTGTTTAGGAATTACATTCTGAATTGGATTGAAACCCCACTTAACAATACTCTTGGCGGCAGCGTATGGCTCTTCTCGGGAACTCCATTCGGACTTGATATCTTTACTGCAAGTATAGTGCTTGCTATTATGATAATTCCAACGATAGCAGCTATTTCACGAGAAATTATGATTGCGGTACCACAGAGTCAAAGAGAGGCTGCATACATGTTGGGGGCTACAAAATGGGAAACATTCAAGATGGCCGTAATCCCATATTCAAAGTCCGGTCTTATCGGTGCTGCAATACTTGGACTTGGAAGAGCTGTAGGAGAAACCATGGCTATTACACTATTAATTGGAAACGCCACCGGGGCAAGTGCGTTTCCATCATCTTTGTTTTCACCCGGTCAGACATTGTCAAGTATAATTGCAAATGAATTTCCAGAAGCCTCCAATGGAAGTCTTCAGATGGCAGCACTGATTGGATGCGGATTGATACTTTTTGCCATTGCAATATCTATTAACATTGTTGCCCAAATTCTAGTTTCTAAAGTACTAAAAACACATCAAGGAGCAGTTTTAGCATGATCACACCAGAGCAACGAGCAGAATACAGAAAACACTTTAGAAATAACTTCACAAGTAGACTGATTACCGATAGGATAGTGGTAGGAATTGTATTTGCTTGTGTTATACTAGCAATAGTTCCCCTGGGAAGCATTCTTCTTGAAATTGTAAGAAACGGAGCCCCTGCATTGAGTATAGAATTACTTACTGCTCCCCCTGGAGCAGTAGGATCAGACGACCCTGGTGGAATAGGCCCTGCTATTCAAGGAACTTTGATGTTAATTGGCATGTCAAGCCTCATTGGAGTGCCAGTTGGGGTCTTGGGAGGCATCTTCCTTTCAGAATATGGCAACAACAAATACGGTCAAATGATAAGATTTTTCAATGATGTCTTGGCAGAATTTCCCACCATTGTAATAGGACTTTTTGCATTTGCAGTCATCGTACTTACGCTTGGTTACTTTTCTATTGTTGCAGGAATGTTTGCACTTTCAATTATAATGTTGCCAGTTATAACAAGAACAACTGAAGAATCGCTCAAGCTTGTTCCTGTGACATATAGGGAGGCAGGATACGCACTTGGAATTAAAAGATCCGTAGTAATATTTAAAATTCTGGTGACAAGTGCCAAAAGTGGATTGATAACAGGAATCATGTTATCAATAGCAAGAGTAGCAGGCGAGACAGCTCCTCTGATCTTTACAATACTTGGTAACGATGACTTTTTTTCAGGCTTTGATCAACCAATGGATGCTTTACCACTTAGAATCTATCGACTTGCAAATCTTCCATATGACAGCGCAACAGCTCAAGCATGGGGAGGCGCATTGATTTTAATATTGATAATACTTACACTTAACGTAGGAGTAAGATATCTGTTCTTAAGAAAACGTGGAGGAGGTGGCAGATTTAGAATCACAACAGGTAGATAAAATGGAAACACTAACAAGAACTCCGATCACACAGAAATCTGCAGAAGAGCCGCGATACAAGCTGATTGCAGAAGATATTGTTGCATACTATGGTAATATTGAAGCTGTAAAGAAAATTAACATGAAATTCAGAGAAAAAGCGGTAACTGCATTAATAGGACCATCTGGGTGTGGAAAAACTACATTTCTTCGAACTCTTAATAGAATGCATGAATTGACAAAGAATGCCAGAGTTACAGGCAAAGTCCTATTGGACGGCCAAGATCTGTATTCTAATAAAGAAGATGCCATTATCCACCGAAGAAAGATAGGAATGGTATTCCAAAAACCAAATCCATTTCCTACAATGTCAATTTATGATAACGTAGCTGCAGGACTGAAGCTAAACGGTGTAAAAGACAAAAAGATCATGAACGAAATAGTACAAGGGTGCCTAGAGATGGTATATCTATGGGATGAGGTAAAACACGACCTAAAAAAGCCTGGAATGAGCCTCTCAGGAGGACAACAGCAACGCCTCTGCATTGCACGCGCCCTTGCCATACAACCCGAAGTTCTTTTGATGGATGAGCCTGCATCTGCACTTGATCCAATTGCTACTCAAAAGATTGAAGAAATGATAAATGAACTGAAAAAAGAATATACCATAATTATAGTAACCCATAACATGCAACAAGCTGTGAGAGTGTCTGATTACACTGGTTTTATGTATCTGGGAGATTTGGTTGAGTTTGGGGAAACCAAACAAATCTTTGAGAATCCACGAAACGAGATAACAGCCAAGTATGTACAGGGGCAGTTTGGCTAGTTGACCCGGCTAATAGATCCCCATCTTGAAAAACTCTCATTTCTGATGGAAAAGATGGGTTCATTATCTCTTGAATGCATAAACATGGCATTAGACTCTTACCTGCAAGGAAGAAATGTGCGCCATGAAGCACACAAGATTTCTCAAGAACTAATGAGTTTGTATGACGAGGTAGGTAATCTGACTTTTGACATGATACTGAGATATCAACCAGTTGCAAGCGATTTTAGACTTATTAGGTCATGCATTGAGGTTTCCTATGGTTTTACTCGATTTGGTCGTTATGCGTATGACATTTCGGCAGTTAGAGACATGTTCGGTGACCTCTCCGAATGCAGAAACGAGGTAATCTACACACTTTCAGGCGAGATAAAACAAATGATAAACGTGGCAGTACAATGCTTTGCGACCTTGGATTTGGAAAAGACAAAACAGCTTAGAACTGATGAAGACTTGGTGGACAAGTACTACAACAAACATCTCCCAATGCTAATTAATTCCAATAGTGTCAAGTGTGCACTTGCTGATGCACTAGTACTCAGATATCTGGAAAGAATAGCTGATCATGCTGCATTCATGGGTGAGTCAGTAAACTATATTGTAACAGGCCAGAGACGTTTTCAATAAACTGTTTCACATTTATTCCGATCTTATTTCATATCTATATAGATATAATAGCTTACGAGTAATTATGTAAACTACACAGAGCATACGTAAATAACAAATCTTTTGCCATATCGTACATGAAGAAAATTCTTCTGACATTAGCTTTCATGCTAGTGCTAATAATGCCAGCAACTATGTTGCATGCAAGTGCGCAAACCAGCCAGTCATATACGATCACAGGAGCTGGCTCGACCTTCATCTTCCCACTAATGGATACATGGAGAGTACAATACAACGATTTGTATTCCAACATAAATCTAAACTATCAATCCATTGGCAGTGGAGCAGGTATCAAGCTCTTGGAACAAAAGACTGTAGACTTTGCAGCATCTGATGCTCCATTATCGGCGTCTGATCAAGCAAAAGCACCAGGAGTACTGACCATTCCAGATTCAATTGGAGGAATAACAATATCCTACAACCTTCCTGGAATAGACAAGGGACTCAAACTGACAGGCCCCGTAATTGCACAGATCTTCATGGGCAATATCACCATGTGGAACGATCCTGCCATTGCAAATCTGAATTCTGGAGTTAACCTTCCAGCTCAGAAGATCGAAATAGTTCATCGTGCAGATGGATCAGGAACAACATATGCATTTACAGATTACCTGTCCAAAGTCTATCCTCAGTGGAAGACAGATGTAGGCCAAGGAAAAGTAGTACCATGGCCAGTAGGCACGGGTGCCCCAGGAAATGCTGGTGTAGCCAATATCATAAAGACTACGCCATATGCATGTGGATATGTAGAACTTGCATACGCGTACCAAAACAACATGACATATGCATTTGTACAAAATGCTGATGGAAATGCGTTTGTTGAGCCTACCATAGATTCAGTAGCTGCTGACGCGGCTGCAGCATCAACAAATCTTCCAACAGCTGATGGAGATTGGAGTAAGGTGTCGATAGTAAATCAACCTGGCAGTAATTCCTATCCGATATCTACTTTGACCTATATAATGGTCTACAAGGACCTAAGTCAGGTAAGCGGAGAGTCACAGGGCAAGACACAACAAGTGGTAAACTTCCTAAACTGGATAATCACTAATGGGCAAAACTATTCTTCCTCATTATTGTATGTGCCACTGCCTGCTTCAATAGTAACTGCAGATCAGCAAGGTATTGCACAAATACAATTTGGCGGTAGTACAGTTCCGGAGTTTGGCCCAATTGCATCTCTAGTACTTGCAATTGCAATCGTATCCATAATTGCAGTTTCTGCTAAAACTGGATTAAGATTTGCACCAAAACTCTAGACTATCCTAATTTTTTTATTTTTTAACATCAATTAATGTATTTGTATAATGCATATATTTTAAATTTCAAAAATTAAATGCTATATAGATTTATGAAGCGTATGATTTTTCAAATCATTTTATGTTGTAGATGTAAGATACAGCTAGCTATGTGTTCTATACCGATCACTCAGAAATAACCGAAGAATTCTCATAAGCTCATGGCACAAAAAATGATTTTAGGTTTAGCGCTTACGCTGATCCTACTAATGCCGACCACAACGATGGTAGCACATGCACAACTGGTGCAATCACCACCGCCTCAACCCGCAAGCGGAGTGAACATCCAGCTCAATGGTGCAGGTTCATCATTTGTATATCCACTAATGTCTCAATGGAGAGTTATGTATGATGGACTAAATCCAGGAATAACTATCAACTACCAATCCGTTGGAAGTGGTGCTGGCATAAATCAAATGACCAAAAAAACAGTTGACTTTGGAGCTTCGGATGCCCCATTGTCATTGAGTCAACAAAAGGCAGCTCCAAATACGCTAACCTTTGTAGACTCAATTGGTGCAATCACGGTGTCTTACAACATACCAAATGGCCAAATCAAGAGCGATGTTAATCAAATCATCCCTAGTGGACTAAACCTTACTGGTCCAACTCTTGCAGGCATATTTGAGGGCAAGATAATCTATTGGGATGATCCGGCCATAACAGCCAATAATTCCGGAGTTGTTCTGCCGCATGCAAAGATCACAGTGATTCATCGCTCTGATGGATCTGGAACAACATATGCATTCACAAACTACTTGTCAAAAGTTAGTAGTACTTGGAAGCATGATGTTGGACAAGGAACCGTGGTTCCGTGGAGAACCGGAATTGGTGGCCCAGGTAACGCAGGTGTTGCACATTATATCCAACTAACTCCATATTCAATTGGATATGTAGAGCTTGCATATGCACAACAGAATAACATGTCATATGCAAATATTGAAAATGCAGACGGCGATAATTTTGTTGCACCAACACTAGATACAACAAGTGCAGCAGCTAGTGCTCTAACGAATCTACCTGCCGCAAATGGAGATTGGAGCAAAGTTTCAATCACCAATGAACCAGGACCTAATACCTATCCGATCGCTTCATTGACATACATCATGGCATATGAGAACCGTGATAAAGTGAAAAACACTGACCTGAACAAAGCAGATGCTCTACTTGATTTCATATATTGGATAATATCAGGTGGCCCAGGACAGCCAGTTGGTGGACAGCAATATGCCAGTCCACTGTGGTATGTACCGCTTCCTCAAAACATCCAACTCAATGACATCAATGGACTTCAAATGTTCAAGTACGACGGACAGCAGTTGTGGAACGATACAGGCAATTCAGGTACTTAAGCACCTAACTTTTCTTTTTTTCTTTTTTGATACAATAATTAATGTAAATTATAGATTCAAAAGAAGAGACCGTATACATATAGAGGCTATGGCAACTATTTGCGCCAGATTAAAGTTGAATATTCTACATCTATGAAACAGTGATAAAATAATGCCAGACAAGATCTGCAGAACATGTGGTGAAGAACTGATTGTATACTCACAATGTTTTGAATGTAAAAAGCCGATTCAACAAATTTGCATAAAATGTGGAAAAAAGACCTTAGAACGACTTCATTTGCGATGTTTTACTCATACAAAGTATGACTTTTCTGTGCCTGCAAGTATTTCGTTAGCAGGGTGAATTTTTAGTTCTGTAGGCTAATCATAAAATACATGATTACAATTTTTTTTCATAGCATAACAGTTTCTATGTAATCTATTTTCTACAAGGAAAAATATGGTTGCCTGTAGTTAAAGTTTAATGACAAACAAATTGCTTGTATCGTCTGGAGTTTTTGCAATTTTTATCTTGCTTGCAATTAGCTCAGGTGTATCAATATCGGCAGATGGCACAACAACACACCAGTCCATATCTACAAACACGCATGGATTTGCATTTACAGATAATTGCTGTCCAGACGTATCACTTAATCTCAACGGTACCATCACAACAAACACAAACGGCACAATGGAACTCTCACAACAAAATGGCAGCATTGCAATAAATTCTACCAATTACAAACTACAATTTACGCCAAGTGGTAAATTGACCGCAGAAACAGTAGAAGGTAATTGCTCTTCGGGCATTACTTATCAACAAGATGGCAATGTTAGCTTGACTACAAATGATGGAACAATACTCAAAGGATCAGGAGAATATTCTTGGGGGATTGTCCCTAGCTGTTCTGACTACAAGGATTCCTTTACTAATTTTAGCGGAAAGGTGCAAGACTTGGCAGGACAAGCCGCGGAATTCTATACTGGTACAGATCTGTTGCCAGATATACAGTAAACTCGATCTCTTTCTTTTTTAAAGAATTATTGCTACATGCTAATTTAATTTAAAAAAAATAACATTAGATAATGAAGAATTATCTTGATTGATCTTTTTGCTCTCCAAAGTCTCGTTTGAACTCCTCTACACTTATTCCAGCCCTTGCAAGAATTTCTTCAAGCATTCCTTTGCCAATTTCAGAATGATGTAATGGAACTGTTGCCTGCCTGTCATTTAGCTTAAGGACGTGATGACTTCCTCTTACATGCATAGTCTGAAACCCCCTTTCCTCCAGATATTTTATTAATTCAAGTGGTCTTACTGCTGGAAGTCTGGACATGGAGATAATACAGAACCTCTAATTAATAACGAATTTTTAAAGAAGCAAGTGAGACTTCAATGAATGGGTTACTGATTGGCAGGTTTCAGCCATTCCATATAGGCCATCTATCAGCGGTTAAATTTGCCCTGTCCAAAGTGGAAAACCTCTGGATAGGAATTGGAAGCTCAAACAAAAGTAATGAAAAAAGAAACCCATTCACAGCAGACGAGAGAAAAGAGATGATCCTCTCATCACTTGACCCTGAGAACGCAAAGAAAATTGGGGTATATTACGTACCAGACACGGGAGACCATGATAAATGGACATACCATGTTGATGCCATAGTGCCAAAGTACGACATTGTATTTTCAAATGATGACTTTACACTGTCGTTATACAAAAAAAGGGGAATTGAGACAATCCCGGTTCCATTATTGCAAAGAGAGACAGTCTCTGGGACACATATACGGGAAATGATTGCTGCAGACAAAGATTGGTCAAGTCTTGTTCCGCAGGGAACCAAAAATGTTCTGATAAAAATAGGTGCTAAGGAAAGGCTGTGCAAAATATCGCAGTAGAACCTAAATAATGGTCATTAATTTTAGGGAATGGAAGAATTTGGAATATCTAGTAATGTTACCCGGGCCAACAAATGTTCCGGAAAGAGTAACGCGTGCAATGTTTACCCACATGATAAATCACAGGAGCAAGGATTTTGTAAAATTATATGTCGATGTAGTTGAAAAGACACAGAAAGTTTTTGATACAACAGGAGACATCGTAGCACTTAGCGCTTCTGGAACAGGAGCAGTCGAGGCCTCTGTTGTAAACATGGTAAAAAAAGGCGACAAGGTAATCATTCCAGTAAACGGGGAATTTAGCTCAAGACTTGCAACCATGCTAGAATGGGCAGGTGCAAATGTTATCAAGCTACAAACTCCATTTGGGCAGAATGCAAGCTTTGATCAAGTAAAGGAGGCATTTGACAACAACAAAGATGTCAAGGCATTCTATGTGGTATGGAACGAGACCTCAACTGGAACGATGGTAAAATATCTGGATAAAGTTTCAAGTCTTACTGCAAGAAATGATTCATTCTTTGTAGTAGACGGTGTATCAATAGTAGGCGGTGAGGAATTGCACATGGACAAGTGGGGAATAGATGTGTGTGTCACAGGGGCACAAAAGGCACTAGCTGCCCCGCCTGGAATTTCACCAATTGCAGTAAGCCCAAAGGCAAAAAAACACATGATTGCAAATCAGCCCCCGACATTTTACTTTAACATGGCACGATACTTCAAGTATTACGACGAGAACAAGGAGACCCCATTTACTCCCGCAATACCACTTCTTTATGCATACAGGGAGGCACTAGATATCATACTGGAAGAAGGAATGGAAAACAGAGTAAAAAGACACCGGGTCTGCTCTGATGCATTTTACAGTGGCCTCAGCGCACTTGGTCTTACGCCATTTGCAAAAGAGGATGCACGATCTACAGTTGTAATTGCGCTAAACTATTTGCAAGGACTAGACGACAAAACTTTCCGTGGAACATTATCAGAAAAATTCCGTGTCTTGGTTGCAGGTGGATTTGGCGAGCTGAAAGGCAAAGTGTTCAGGGTTGGCTGCATGGGAGAGGTACAGAAATACCATGTCATGAGAACTATATCTGCAATTCATTCAACACTTGACATGATGGGATACAAAACAAATCCTGAAGCACTCAAAGTAGCTGAAGAGAAACTAAAGGCACTTTAATTTTATGTGCCAAAACATAGAAAATAATACCGTTAGAAAAATGTGACACAAATCATTAACACACAAAAAAGTCATCTTTAGATTAATATAAGGAACAGAAAGGATCGTTGACGTTGGCTTTCCAAAAAGGCACCCTAGTTCTAGCAGACTATACTGCCAAAGTCAAAGACACAAACGAAGTCTTTGAAACTACAAGAGAAGCTGACGCAAAATCTGGCAACATCTTTGATGCAAATGTAAAGTATCAACCAAGACTTGTCTCAGTGGGAGAGTCTTGGGTGCTCAAGGGATTAGATGATGCACTCTTGGCTGCAAGTGCAGGCGACAAGCTCACAGTAGAGGTGCCACCAGAGAAGGGATTTGGAACACGGGATCCTGCCAAAGTAAGAATGATTCCACTGCGAAAGCTAGGTGATGATGCAGAGAAGGTATCTGTCGGCGATGCAATTGAGCTCGATGATAGGACTGGAATTATCAGATTCATTGGCTCAGGACGAGTCCAGGTTGATTTCAATCACAGGTTTGCAGGTAGAACAATTTTGTATGATGTTAATGTATTAAAATCACTTGACACTGATCAGGACAAAATCTTGGGACTGCTCAAAAGGAGATTCCCACTTGATGAATCCAAACTAAAATTTGAGATAAAGGGAACGCAGCTTGACATCAACATACCAGACGAGGCACTGATGATGGAAGGCCTCCAGGTGGTAAAGCGAGCAATAGCAAACGAAGTATTCAAGTTTGTATCAACACTTGACAAGATTAACTTTGTAGAATCATACAGCAAGACAAAGCCGCAGGAAAAGCCAGCAGAGCAAAAGGCTGAAGCCGCACCAGCACAATCAAAAACAGCCTAGAGAACGCCGGTACTTTTTGCAAGAGAAATTGCTTTTTCTCCAGTCATTTTCATATCACTTAGTATGGTGTATCTTTCAGGCCGCAATGATTGTGCAATGGAGAGCGCCTCTGCCAAAATCTCAGACGAAAGTCCAATCTCTTTTGCAGTTGTAGGGGCTCCGACATTTTTTAGCATCTGAATTATTTTTCTCCAGTCTTGGCCCTGGAGCTTTGCAATCAGTATGGCGCCAATTCCGCATTTTTCGCCGTGCAATCCTATGCCTGGCTCGAGATAATCTACGGCATGTGAGAACAAGTGTTCTGCACCAGAGCATGGCCTACTGGAACCTGCAATGCATGCAGCAACACCTGAGCTTATCAGGGCTTCTACAATCATTCTAACATCTGGTTTTTTCTTGAAATTTTTCGAGTTGTCAATTACAATTTTTGCGCTCATTGATGCCAAATTTGCAGCATAGGTGCCGAAATACTCTCCAACTTTGTCTCGTGCAAGCTCCCAATCACGCACAGCAGTTACCTTTGCCATTAGATCGCCACAGCCGCTTGCAATCAGCCTGTGCGGCGCTTTTTTTAGAATTTCAATATCCACAAAGACCCCAAGTGGTGCGGTAGCAACAATAGAATACGGCCTGTCGCCGCGCAGAGAGACAAATGGGCTTGCAATGCCGTCATGTGACGCAGACGTTGGGACGCTGACAAATGGTTTTTTGAGCTTGAATGCGATCATCTTTGCAATATCAACAGACCTGCCACCGCCAATTCCAACAATAAGATCGCTCTTGTCCTTTCTTACCTCAAGCAGAATCTTATTTGTAGACTCGACATCATTGCTTGTACTGCGGTGCCAGACATTTTTTATCTTTGATTTTAAAAGCGACTTGGCTACTTTTTCGTACGTAATCTTTCTTACCTGGTCTCCTGAAACAAAAGAAACTTTTCTTGGATTTGCAAGGCCTTGCAGAAAACTTCCAATATCTCCGATGTTTTTTTCGCCTACAACTATCTGCCTTGGCAATTCCATGACGTGGGAAGGCATGAACTTTTCTTCAAACCTCGTTATTTATCGATTCCCAGTACGATCCAAAGTTTATTAAACGGTGGAATCCTATTCCAAATATCTCAAGTTAGGTAGAATGTTATTTGTCAGACTATATTGAACAGCACACATATCATGGAACAACGACGGTAGGAATAACCTGCACAGACGGTGTAGTCCTATGCGCCGATATGAGAGCAAGCGCTGGCTATTTTATCGCAAACAACAACACGATGAAG
>JASHNR010000038.1 GCA_030041535.1 Nitrosopumilaceae archaeon
GAAGAATTTTATTGCCAAGATCTTCTCCATATAATTCAAATATTATTTCTTTTACCTTATCAAATTCGTTAGTGAAATTTGAATCAACTTGTTGGGTTAACAATAATTTGTCTCTAATGAATTTGTATTCATTGTCTTTGATCTCTTTTTTTAGTAAACTCCACATCTGCTCAATTAAATTAGAATCTCCAAACGAATAGATTCTCGTCGTATTTGATGTTTGATATGATATAATCCATTCCTCAAGGTCTTCCAATATTTGTTTCAATTTGTCACATTTTTCATTCAATACATATCCTATCTTGATAGAAGGTTTGTCTGTAACTATTTTTTTTACAAACCCTATTTTTTCTAGCTCATGCAATCTATCAGAAAGAAGATTTGAGCTAATTCCTGGAATCGATTGTTTTATTGTATTGAATCTAGTTATAGTATACATGTTAAGGGTTCTTAAGATTTTTAAATTCCATTTTTTTGTGATAGTGTTCCAAATTTGTTCATTCAACATTCTTCAATTCTCACAGTTCATATTAAAGAATATATCAATTAATTGTAAGTAAATAATCTGATAGTAAGTGTTTTAAAAACCGAAGCAAATTAAATTTAAAAATTAATTGTTGTGCATAATTATTGTTTAAAAAATTACTTTTCAAAATTATCATGTTCAGATTACAACAGAAAAACAAAAAATCATGTGTTTGTGATTTTTGCGTATGTTAAATAGAATACAACGATTGATTACAATATGAAATTACAGATAATAGTTAATTACAAATATGGTGAAATAACCGAAGAGATGTGAATTTGCATTCAAATAATAAAATTATTGTATTAATCCTGTGTTCTGTCATTATAACACCCCCCACTCTGATCTTGGCTCAGTCAGAGCAAAACTCGACTGAATTATTTGATAAAGGTATTGATATGGAGAAAACAGGTAATCTTACTGAAGCAATAAAAATTTTTGATAAAATTTTGGAAAATGATCCTAATAACGTCAAAGCATTAATAGAAAAATCTGTCATTTTTGACTCTAATGGCAACGTTACAGCAGCTCTTGGCATTCTCAACAAAACTTTAGAGATTGATCCTAATAACGTCAATGCACTTTTAGACAAGGGAATAATTTTGAGTGGGCTGGATGAATTTAAGGAAGCGTCTTTGTATATCAACAAAACTTTAGAGATTGATCCTAATAACGTCAAAGCCCTAACTGATCAAGCTATTATTTTTTCAGCACAACACAAGTATCATGACGCATTAAATGTAATTAACAAAGCTTTGAGTATTGATCCATCCAATACTGATGCAATATATGATAAACAGTCCATTTACGGTTCAATTGGAATGGTTAACATTACGCCAAAATCTGGTTTCAATTTATATTTTCAGTTAGAGATCCAAAATTCTGCCGGTCAAATGGTTGCGTATATTGAATCCCCACAATCTCTGATTCAATATCTAAATGATACTTCAATAATTGATCATGTGTTAAATTCTCTAAATGCAACTAAGACAATATTTAAGGATGGTAAAGAATACGATGTGATTCAGATAAAAAGATTTATCACTCCAAACAGTACTGGTTTCAACGGCGTGGAAGAGCTTGTTTTGAATGATACCTCGCCTATAGAAATTTTCGAGGCACAATTACATGGATATACGTTTGAGTCTGGAGATGTCATAACAGAGGTTTGGACTCTGACCAGACCTCACCAGTAGTCTTTTTTGAAAAAAGTAAAGCTACACCAATAGAAAAGAATACTATCAAAGGAACAAATCTGTATGGCTGTAGTGTATAATCCGAAAACAATGTCAGCATTGGTACAGAAAAAAATCCACCAAAGATTAAGAACATGACCATGTTTGCCTCTTTAATTCCTTTTTTTGCCATTATAAACAAGCCAACTACTAGTGGAAGAATAGTTGAAACTAGAATAATATCAAATCGTAATTCATATGCCCAGATTGTGAATCCGATCCAAAATTGATTTGGTCCAAGACGTGCTAATGAGCCCCAGACATTGCCTTCTAGTTTTATCATTATGAATGCAGCAACTGCTAGCGCTATTGAATAGGAAAATATCGTTAAGATCTTCTTCTTCTTTGTAATATCAGATGCAAGGACTGCAAAGATGGTCATTATGACAAATGGAGCAGAATACGGTTTTGAAAATATGGAGAGAAGATAGGAAAATGCAGAAAGATACCACTTGTTATAGATAAGATATAATGATAATATATAAAATAAAACCCAGAAATTTTCATATGTTGCGCTTGTATCAAAGAATCTAAAAGTATGACTCTGAATCAAGATGGCCATGGCAATTAATCCTGAAAATCTTTTTTTTGTTATTTTTACTGTAAAAAAATAGGTTAGAATGACAAGTGAAATGCTGGCAATGAAGGGTATTATTTTTACATTATGGAATAAATACAACGATAAAGAAAGAAGAAACATGGTTACATGTCGTTGGAAATATATCGATGTACCAAAATCAGATGGCGGATGCCAAGGCCAATCTTTCAAAGCTTGACTTACAATATAAAAGTCCAATGTTTCATGAATTTCATTTATTCCAAGCTTGCCTACACTAATTCCTATTAATATCACAAGCAGCGATACAAAAACTATTAATGCAATCTTACGTGATACCTCGAAATTATGAATAAATCTGAAAAATTTCTGCACTCTGTCAGGAAGATAATTGAAGAAATACAACAGTCCTATTCCTAATACAAGAACGTTCATGCTCATCACAGGAAATGCCAGCGCACCTACCTCAAATGGATTTACAGGACTTTCTTGAGTACTTACCAGTCTAACAATGAGAGCAGGATAAATCACCGTTACTAAATTCATAGCAACTACTGCCAACGTAATAGAAAACATGATATATGAAAAAAGAGATTTTTTTTCCATAATGATGTTTTTCATTTCAAGTAAACTAGAATATATCATATTAAAAACTATGTCCATTTCATAATTTTCTTTGTATCAGATATGTATTATTTCATTTATCTTTTATGAATGAAATAAAGAAAAATTTCTTGCACATGTAATGATTTCCAAATGAATTGTTATTAAAAATGATAATATCATTGTTAAATTGTACCTAAAATTACATTATCATATGAAGATAAAATTAAGAAAAGAAGCTCTTACAATTCCCAATCTTGTTCAGGATCTCAATGGATATACCATTATGCATATCTCAGATCTTCATTTCAAAGAGTATATGAAAAAGGATGAAACCTTTAATAATTTAATATTATCACAAAATTCAGATCTCATACTAATCACTGGAGATTTCATAACATCTGATAATGATATTGTGCCTTTGCTAGATTTTCTCAAAAAGATTAAAGCCAGAGATGGCGTCTTTGCTACACTTGGAAATCATGATTATATCTATTCAACCATATCAGAACATTTCATCTTTTCAAAAATAAGGGGAATACGAAAAAATAATGTTCAAAGATTGATCGAATCACTAAGTGGTATTGGAATAAGAATGCTCATAAATGATTCCATATTGATAAAAAGAAACAAATCAACAATCTTTCTTGAAGGAACTGATGATCCAGTATTAGGAAAACCCATGATCTCAGACAAAGATGCAAATTACAATAGGTCTGATTTTAAGATACTCATGAGTCATTCTCCAGATATGCTATATTTACCAGATTTTAATAAGAAAAGCTTTGATCTAATGCTATCAGGGCATACTCATGGTGGACAGATAAGAATTCCTTTTTTTGGTCCAATAGTTACTTCTACCAAGTTTACACAAAAAAATGAAGTGTTAGGCCTTTTTAAGAAAAACAATACGTATGTCAACGTAAATGGAGGCATAGGACATTCGGCTTTACCAATTAGAATTAATTGTCCATCTGAAATTGTTTTAATTACACTAGAGAAAATTTAAAATCTTTTACCTATCACGATTTCTTTTAATAATACCACAGGCAGGGAAAAGAAAACTCTTGAAGTTTTTGCTTTTATGATACCGCCAGCTCTAACTTTTTCTTCGGTTGGAACCTCTGTAATTGGCAATCCTAGCTTTGCACATCTTATTGTAAGCTGAAAGTTTTCTTCATATGCATAATAATTCAGCTTTGTAAGTTCAAGACATTTTTTAGTAAATCCACGTAATCCGTTTGTGGTATCTGTTACTTTACATCCCCATAAAAGACTCACAAGGAAAGAGCACAACTTGTTTCCAAAGACCCTAATTTTGTAAGAATCATCACTTGTATCCACTTTACTTTCTGGTAAAAATCTACTTGCTGTTACCATTTCATATCCATCTTCTAGTTTTTCTAGTATTTTGGGAATCGTTTCAGGATCTTCGTTTCCATCACTGCTAAGGTTTACTATTATATCACCAATAGCATACTCTAAGCCTTCCTTTAGTGCTGCTCCTCTTCCTGTAATTCTTTGTTGTATTACCTCTATTCCTCTAGATTGTAAGTATTCTACAGTTCCATCTGTTGAATGATTATCTACAACAAAGAATTGATCGAATAGATGTTGCGGTATCTTGTCAAATATTGCCTTTATTCCATCAAT
This sequence comes from Nitrosopumilaceae archaeon, assembly GCA_030041535.1. Classification (GTDB taxonomy): domain Archaea; phylum Thermoproteota; class Nitrososphaeria; order Nitrososphaerales; family Nitrosopumilaceae; genus Nitrosotalea. The sequence continues at coordinate 4,574 of JASHNR010000038.1, forward strand.
TTCATTCATAGTGTATAGAATCAGCGTTACTTTTTTTGTTGATGCTGAAGAAATAGAATTACTAGATTTTTCCGCAGGTTTATTTGATGATTTGAGTTTGTCTTTATTCAAAGTGGCCATAAGATCATTTCACAGCATGGAATTGGTTTCGTAAAGATATGTTCAAGTTTTCTCTTACAAACAAGAGTCCGTCATAGATATTTTTTTCAGATATTCCAAGTTTATTTGTCTTCTGCCACAAATAATCACAACCGCTACACAGGGGCATCTTTTTGTAATTACCTGTTAGCTGATTCCTTCTAATATTTTTGAAAGGTTCATCATTCCAAATTTCCTTGAGAGAGTTCACATTTGCATCTCCCATAATCTGTTCTCCATATTGATCAAATCCGCAACTTACTACTTTGCCATTCCAAAGAATTTGCATAAAGAGCCATGGATAAAAACAAGGCCTGTAAGATATGTGCTTGTCAATATCTTTGTCGTGACCCATCCATGCATATTTGCTCTGTATTTCATCTTCAGGTATCCATCCTCCCCAGTTATGTGGTTGTACTAATCGAAATCCATTTAGTCCAGGTGTCCTAAAAGATTCTCTAAAAGATCGTTTGTCTTCTTCGCTTATCTTCATAGTAGTAGGCAAGTCAATAAATTGCAAGAGTGTATAAGGATCATTGCTATGCATTTCCTCTTTAAGTTTCAAAAATCTCTTAATGTTTTTCAAAGTTTCTTCAAAGATTCCACCTACTCTGATGGATTCATAGCTCTCTTGGTCATATCCATCCATGGATAAAGAAAGGAAATCTAGTTTGGATTCAATTAGGGCCCTTGCTTTTTCTTCTGTCAGCAGTGTTGCGTTACAATCCATGCGAACTCTCATCTTTTTGGCTTTGGCATATTTTACAAAATCAGTGATTTGTGGATGCAGTAAAGGTTCACCTCCACCGACAAGCGTTATATCTACAGAAAATTCACTTGCTTGATCTACAAGTTTTTTGTACAATTCAATATCCATAAAGCCTCGTATTGCTCCAGGTTTTGGAGTTGAAACAGGGCACATTGGACATCTTAGGTTACAGAAATTCGTTGGTTCTATTGCAACTCTTATTGGATATTCTTTACATTCTATTGGCATCTTTCTTAGTTGCATAGTAGCATCCCACCAACGCTTCAACCCCCACATGAAGTGAGGCAATGTTCCAGGTTGGCGTGTATGTATCAAAGACATGACTATCCTTTTTTTATCATCTATAAATGCTACCTGTTTTCCTCTTTAGCTTCAAAAAGAGATGCTTTGAGTATAACCTTAGAATCAGCATGGATATGATAGAGAAAAATAGTTTCAGTGTGTCTAATCATGTTATAATGTGAATTATTTTGTAATTAAAATTACTGGAAAAAACGTGAACAATCTAATTCCATTTTGGTACAATCATCAATATCGTAGCTCCTAACAATTGTGAATTAATTTTTTATTCTTACGTTGATTATATAGAAGACGATTCATATCATTATGATTTGAGACAAATTAAACTAGATCTAACTTTTGGTTTGTATTTAGGATAAGATCTCTCCCTTGTTTATCCATGTGCTAGTGTTATTTCCCACGTTACTGATAGTGAATCTCCTTTTGACATTGTAATGGGAGCAAAAGTCTGCCTTGCAAACATGTTTGCAGTACTTGTAGCTGAAGCTGAGGTTATCTCTGAATCAAAAAGTCCTACCTCGTCAATAGTTTCAGCTGTTCCAGTAGTACCAACACCCAGATTTGATGCTGAAACAATTACTATTGGGCCAACACCAGCTGTAGTTCCACCAGTTCCAGTACCAAGCTCAGTAATGGTAGGTAGGGTGCTAACACTTGGATTAAATGTAGCTGAACCAGTTACAGTCGACTGTGTTAATCCAGCTTGTAATGCATCTTGAGATGCATCTGGAGCCACATTGGATGAACCGATCTCTATCCATCTAAAACCGCTTGCAGTACCAAAGACAGTTGTAATAGTAGCAGTAGCCTCAGTGCCTCCACACGCATCCCTATCGGCAGATGCTGATGCCATTGCAACTCTAAATAGTGCAACCCCCATGCAGTTTAATCCTTGATTTACTATCAAGTTATCAGATTGTCTGTATGCAACAATATCCCCCTTTGGACTTTTTTCAATTACTGTAATGTGACCATAGATGGGACTTCGTTCAACTAGATCATTTGTCATAACCTCTTGAGAATTGTTATTAATTTGAGCTATGTTAGCGGCAAGCAAGCCAACTGCAATTCCAATCACTGCTCCAAATAAGGTACTTTTTTTATTGAACATATATCATGAAGCTAGCCCTGTAAATTTAAGAGTGGGCCAGGGTTATTGTCCAAGTTACTGCAAGTGTGTCTCCAGAGCCCATTGTAATTGCAGCAAAAGTCTGCCTTGCAAACATGTTTGCAGTACTTGCAGTTTCTGCCGAATCAAAAAGGCCAGCCTCCTGTATGGTTTGAGAACCTGTAGGATGCAGACCAGTTACAGCTATGACTACTGTTGGACCAGTACCAACACCACCAGTACCACTGGTTCCAGTACCTGCCGGGGTTAATGCAGGTATAGTAGAGCCTTCATAAGATGTACCTGTGGTTGCGCCTTGTAACGCATTTTGAGTTTGATCTGGAGCGACATTGGCTGTACCAATCTGTATCCAATTGAACCCATTTGCAGTGTTAAAGGCAGCAACAGTACCACCAGAACCAGCACCTCCACATGCATCCCTATCAGTAGATGCCGCAACTCTAAATAGTGCAACCCCCATGCAATTTAATCCTTGATTTACTATAGTGTTGTCAGATTGTCTGTATGCAACAATATTCCCCTTCAGATTTTTTTCAATTACTGTAATGTGACCATAGATGGGACTTTTTGCAACCAGATCATTTGTCATAACCTCTTGAGAATTGTCATTAATTTGAGCTATGTTAACTCCGAATAAACCAGCGGCAACTGCTATTACTACTCCAAACATTGCTGTTTTTTTATTATCCAATGCTGAACTAGCTCCTGTGCGAAATATATAAGCATTTTGGAATTTTTTTTACAAAAACGCTTCCAAATTGGAACATGAGATTACGAGTGTGCACTTACACCTGCAGTCTCATTCAATGTTATTGAATAGTGTCTGGGGGGGGGAGGTACTACAGTAGTGCCATTTAATCCTGAATTTGGACTTGAAGGAGTAACATCAGAAACAAGAGAGATAATGCCAATCATTACGGCAGCTGCCACTATTATGCCAATAATTATTTTTTTATTCATCAGTTAGACTTGGTTTTTTTTAATATAAACATACCCTTTAAACTTGAATAGAACTATATTTTTGCATCATCTAATGATTTACGTATAAATTGAAAGTCATCTACTTTGCCATAATTAGTTTTATTTTCGCGTCAGGTATGCAATGCGCATATGCAGATGAACCAATACTGATAACATTATCAGGAGGCATGAATAAAGTGATCTTTGATGGCAAATGGTCTTTTTTTGAAGAATGGAAACCAACAAGCCTTAACACTTTTTCATACAATGATGGAACAATCATTGAATTTAGATCTGCACATCAAGGTAATTTCATTTACATGTTTGTAGATGCTATTAGTAGTTCGCATTTTGCCAAGGGATCAGATTATGCAATGATATGCTTTGATAGAAATGATAACAAGACAGTTGTGCCAGATGCCGATGATTATTGTTTCATGTCAGTCTTAGATGGAAACTCATTTGCATACCAAGGAAATTCACCGTTAGGATTTAATGGCAATTTTAAAAAGATACCAAATCCTGACGGATTTATAGGAATTGGAGGCATATCTGATAAAAATGACAGATATACAGATATTTCACATCCCGGTTATGAATTTAGAATTCCTACAGATACAGTTGGGAGATCTAGCGATTATGGTTTTTTCTTTGTCATGTATGATACTCATTTTAACAAATTTTATTCTTGGCCACAAAATGTGACTATTGATAGTCCATTTAAAATTCCAAGTCCAAGTGTATGGGGAGATCTAATTTCACCTGACCAATCACTTCCAGAATTTCCATGGCCTGTGATTGTTTTGATTTCTTCATTTACAGCTGTACTTTTCTTTAGTACAAAAAGACTTGGTTTTCATAACAAGTAAAAATGGATATAAGAATAGCAATATTTTTGTTTAAGATGTAAAATGCCCTTAAATTTCAATATTCTTACTATGAACAACAAATCACAGAATTTTTCATGTGATAAATCATGATTAATTTTTTAATGGCTATTGCGGCTGCATATGATCAGAAAAAATTACGAAAGAATTAAATCAATCACAAAATTGAAAATAAAAATTGAAACAGAGGTTTGGTCTTAGCCTTCCCTGGTCACCTCTAGATAAACTCATTATGCAGGTAGAAGAGGCAGAAAAGGCGGGATTTGATTCTCTGTGGTATCCTGACCACTTAATAACTCCTGGGCCAGATGTTGTTCTAGAATCATTTTCTACATTAGCAGTACTTGCTATGAAGACTAGACAATGCGTCATTGGACCAATGGTTGTAGATCCAATTCGCAGACATCCCTCAAGTCTTGCTCATGCAACACTAACACTTGATAATATTTCAAATGGGAGAGCTTTTCTTGGAATAGGCGCTGGGGAACCTATGAATTTGTCACCATTTGGATTGAAATTAGACAAGCCAGTAAGAACCCTAAGAGAAGCGATTCAATTAATAAAAGGAGTTTGGGGTTCAACTAAAGAAAACCCATTTAGTTTCGACGGACAAGTCTTCAGAGCTGAAAAAGCTGTACTTGGACTTGAAAGTATACAAAAGCCATCTCCTCCAATATACGTTGGAGCGTTAGGACCTAAAACCCGTGAGCTAACAGGAGAGCTTGCAGATGGATGGGTTCCATATGTTCATTCTCTGTCAAATTATGGAAAACTTGTTAATGAGATTAAGAACGGAGCAAAAAAAGCACGACGCAATCCAGATAACATAGACATGGTTGCAAACATTCCAGTTCTCTTGCTTAATGACGATACTCAAAATAAAACAGAAGTTAGAAGAAGACTTGCAATAAGATTGTTGCTTGAAAGTAATACTTTAAGAGACCTAGGATGGAAAGATGAAATTCCTCCTCAGATCACCCAAGCAAAGATGATAGTTGATCCGTTAATTTCTAAGAGATTAGAAAAAGAAGCTGATAAGATTCCCATGGAGATAGTAGAGCAAATAGCTGCATTAGGTACACCAGCCCAAATAATTGAGATATTAGAATCATATAAAAAATTAGGTGCGACACATTTTCTCATACGTCTAATGGGGAAGGATGTTAAAAGAAACCTTGAAGAGTTTGGATCTAGGGTTGTTTCTGTAATGAATTAGTATGTCTTGTAGCAGAATTTAGTGCATAGAGAAAAAGTTCTTTTTATAAAGCATAGATAACGAATTTTAAAGACCATATTCAAGTTAATTACGTGTCTAACAAAAGTTGTACAAAATGTGGAAAGGGGAGCGATTTGCCTGCTTGTTATTGGTGTAAGAAAATATACTGTCATAGTCATTCCTATTACAAGAATCATCATTGTGAGTACTTTAGTGTTGACAGAGAAAATGAATCTGATTCAATTAAATCTGATCTAGTTAACATAAAAAAATCAGATACAAAATAGTTTGACGTTATACACAGTGTTGATGTTTATTTTTGTTTGATAACTTGATCTACTGCCTTTGCTATATTGTTAAATGATATCCCATATTTTCCATAAATATCTTCTTCTTCCATTCGTGTTGACAATGGAAATAAATCATTGACACAGATTTTTTTTATAGGTACTGGATATTTTTCTGCAAGCAACAAGGCAATTGCTTCTGCCAAGCCTCCTATGAAACTGTGTTCTTCTGCTACAATTACTGCTCCTGTTCTTTTTGCTTCACGAACAATTTGGTCTTCTGGTAGTGGTTTTATTTGAGGTATGTTAACAACACTACAGTTCAGGTTGTGTACCTTACGAGCTTTGAGAGATTCATATACCATTGTACCATGACAAAATATTGTACAATCAGAGCCTTCTTCTTGTATTCTTAGAGGAGAAAATTCTGGCTCCTGCGAATAAACTGTAGGCGTTGGTACCCCTGATAATCGCACATAACTTGGTCCTCCTAGCTGATCTACTTTTCTAATTAGTGTTTTTGTTTCCCAGTAATCTGCAGGTGCATAAACGTAAAAGTTTGGAAAAGCCCTCATCATGGAAAGATCTGTTACGCAATTATGTGAGCGTCCCCCCGTTCCCCAAACTCCGCCATAATATGCAGCAATACTAACGGGATAAGCATCTTCAGATATACTTTGGCTGATTTGATTGTACATTCTACCAAGCAGGTATGCAAAATTTAGTAAATATGGCTTGTAACCTTCAGATGCAAGACCTGCAGCAATTGCAGCAGAATTTGCTTCTGCTATACCTGTTTCCACTAGCCTTTCTCTGGCATTATCATAAAACCATTTTCTTTCATTAGCTCCACAATCAGCTGAGACAAAAACTATCTTCTCATCTTTTTTGGCAAGCTCAATAACAGTATCTCCATATCCTTGTCGCATTTTCATAAGAGGTACTTGTTCTGTCATTTCTTTAACAGCTCTCTTCCTTCTTTAATGCCATCATAAAGATCCTTACCAGCTACTTGATGCAAATGGGCTTTTTCCCAACTTGGAACTCCAAAATTCTTTATAGTGTCAGCGATTATGCATTTTGGTTTACCTGATATGTTCTCAAGTTGTCTAAGATCATGTATTAGCTTATTTGCATCATTTCCCTTATTTTCGTATATAACTTCCCATCCAAAGCTCTTCCACTTGAAATCAAAAGGTTGTAAGTTCATCATTTTATCCACATCATCATGATCGCAGTAATGATTGTAATCCACTATGGCGTAAAGATTGTCAAGTTTATAGTGTGATGCAAACATGGCAGCTTCCCAGACTTCGCCTTCATGACATTCTCCGTCGCCTAATATGCAATATACTTTGAAATTTTTTTTCTGTAGTTTTGCAGCGTATGCTACACCACAAGCAAATGATATTCCTTGACCAAGAGAGCCACCAGAATATTCCACACCAGGAGTACGGCGTTCCGTATGTCCCTGAAGCATGGAATTGAATTGCAAATATTCCTTGAATTTCTCTTTAGGAAAAAACCCCATCTCTCCTAGAACTGCATACATAGACTCACAAGCATGTCCTTTGGATAAAATGATTCTATCCCTGTCTCCCCATCGGGGATTTCTTGCATCTACCTTTGCTACTCCATAATACAATGCAACAAGAATTTCCACTATAGAAAGTGAACCACCGCCATGACCAATTCCAACCGCTTCCATGACATCAAATGTGTTTGATCTTACCTTGTTAACTAATTCTTGAATCGAGATATCTGTTGTCATTATAAATCAAATATTAAATTAGGACAGCCTGTCAAATAAAAAGCTGTTGAGCAACCAGAGATGATTTCATTTTAGTTGAGAAACTCATAGCAGAAATTACTTTTGAAATTATTTTGGTGTAAAATAGATTGCTTATCAATCGTCAAATTCTTATGACATGGTATCATAGATGATCCTATGTCAGAAAATATTAGAACAGCAATATCTTCAGGAGAATTATATCCATCCGACCCGCTAGAACTGAGAAGAACTATTGAATATTGTTTTTCTCATAACGAGGGACCGGGAAAATTTCCAGATTTTAATCCAAAGGTACCAGTATGTTGTATCATTGTGCCGCATGGTCAAATATCTCATTTTGGCCCTATTGCAGCACATGCTTACAATAGAATAGCTGGTGCTAATGTTGACTCAGTTATATTATTAGGTCCATGCCAGAAAAAAAGTAATCAATTATTTTCAATTTATCCTAGTGGATATTGGAAAACTCCGTTAGGACAGATAGAAGTAGATGAAGAACTTTGTAATAAGATTGCAAATGAGTTTTCAGAAGCAAAACTTGATCCTGAACCTCACTTGAAAGAAGGTTCAATTGAAGTACAGATTCCATTTCTTCAATTTGTCTTGAAAAATAAATTCAAAATTGTCCCTATCTGCATAGAACAATATGAACCAGAATTATGTGTCAAATTGAGTAAAATTATTTCAAAATTAACAATGGAGAGAAAAGTTTTGATTATTGGAATATCTAATCTTACACAGAATCAAATCTATGCACAAACTATAAGAAAAGATGCTTTAGTTTTTGACCGTTTAACCAAACCCATCACTACGGATATGATAAAACTCTATGAGCTTATGAAAGAAAAAAATGTGCAAGTTTCAGGATATGGTCCACTAGCAGTTTTGATCGGTATAACAAAAGAGTTAGTAGCTGACAAGGTCGAAATAGCAAAATACAACACAAGTGGTCAAATCACTGGTGATTATTCTTCAGTGACAGGATATTTTTCTATGGTTTACGTAAAATCCTAACGCTTTGACTTTAATGAGATAAATTCAGATATTGTTTCTGCAATATATTGACGCATTTCTTTTGTCATTTGTGGAAAGTTACCAAAGAAAAAGCCGTTTTTACTAGCAAGTCTTGCATTAGGCAAGTTATCGTGAGTCCTATGTTTGTATAGTTTTGCAGATGGGTGATCTACCATATTGCCTGACTGTAAGGGTCTAGTCTCCACGCCCTTTTCTTTAAGGTAGTTTACAATTTCATTTTTTGAGAATGGCGCATCAGGTTTAACAGTCATGGGAAATACTTGCCAGACATGGTTAGCTCCCTTTGTAGCCTCTGGCAGGATAAGAAAGTCCTCAAATTGCTTTAGACGTGATAACCAGTATTTTGCGTTGGCTCTTCTAGTTTTGATATTTGCATTAATTTTCTTAAGTTGTTGTAATCCAAAAGAACCAGCAATTTCTGTAGGTCGCAAATTGAAACCCAAGTTATAGAACAGGAATCTTTCATCCAACTCTTGGTATTGATTTGCAATTTCCTTTTTTGATTTCATATCTCGTATCCAACCAAATGCACGAAGATTCTTTGCAATTTCTGCAATCTCGTCATTACTTGTCACAAACATTCCACCTTCTATAGTGGTGAGATGATGTGATATGTAGAAGCTGAATGTTCCTATATCTCCAAATGAGCCAGTTTTTTTACCCTTGAAATCAGAACCGTGTGCTTCACATGTGTCTTCAATCAGGTAAAGATCATGTTTGTCTGCAATCTCACAAATTCTGTCCATTTGACAGGGATTTCCATTTAGATGAACTGGCATAATTGCAGAAGTTTTATCAGAAATAGCTGCTTCGGCTTTGTCTGTGTTAATATTGTATGTACCCAAATCAATATCTACGTAAACGGGCACCAAACCTGTGTTTACCATTGGAAAGAAGGTAGTCGACCAACCAATTGCAGGGCAAATTATTTCAGTACCAGCTTCGATCGGATCTTTCTTACGGGGATTTGTCAATACTGATAGGGCAAGTAGATTTGCAGATGAACCAGAATTTACCATTATTCCATCGTTAGTACCTATGAACTTGGCATAATTTTCTTCAAACCTTCTGACTTTTCTTCCCATAGTAAATTCTGTTTTCATCATAGAATCCATTGCTTCGTTTATCTCCTGCCACGAAATGTCAGGTACCATAAGAGGGATTGTGCTCTTACCTGGTATGAATTTCATCTCTTCTTTGCTTAATGTATCTTTGATTATCTTCTGAATTTTTGATAGTGCTATCTTTCTTTTTTTCATTAATTTTGAATTTTCATTATACAATGACTGTTCTCAACTTCGTTTGTATAAAAAGTATTTTAGATCATTTTTAAAAATTTTATTGTTACATAAATAGAAATCAAGTTTGATCAGATGTTCATTAATACAGTAGCTTCTCATTTATAGCCCCGTCACTGAGAATCTTCATGTCAAGCTATGACAAGCATTTTAACAAGGGTTATCTTGTAGTCATCGCTGCTGCGATTATCTACCTGTTATTTGTTTTCTTCTCTAACTCTCAAATATTAATTACAAGTCTTGAAAAGATACAATGGAGATTTCTAGTTTTAATTTTTGTGTCTGAATTTATTGTTCTTATTTTAAGGACTGCTAGAAACAGAATTTTTCTCAAGTCAATAAATATCAACATATCGTTCTCTAGAAACATTTTGATATATTTTGCAGGACTTTCTATGACTATTACACCCGCTAATGTAGGCGAATTAATTAGAACACAATTTCTTAAAAGAGAAGTAGGAACACCAATAGCAAGTACAATACCAATCTATTTTGGTGAAAGAATAAATGATCTTATAGCTATTACCATTATCACTTCATTCTTTTTAATTTTTGTTAGTTTTCTTGAAGGAGAAATTGTTGCAGCAATATCTGTCATCATTATTATTTTCGGAATAGGAATTTTAAAAAATCAAAGACTATTTGATTTATTTGAGAGAAAAATAAATTCCATTAAATTTCTCTTAAAATTTGCCAAAGATTTTGAACAGTTACGTAATAGTATGCAAAGTGTGTTTAAAACAAGTGTAATTAAAAAAACAATACCCGCCAGTATTCCAATTTGGCTGGTACATGGAATTAGTGCATATCTAGCATTTCTTTCTTTTGGAATAAACATGGGCTTTATGAAAACATATGTCATCTATTTTACCTCATTAGTAATAGGTGCTACCAGTTTTATACCTGGTGGCATTGGAATTACAGAAACTAGTCTTGTAGGTTTGTTAACTTTGCAAGGAATAAACTTCTCAATTGCTGTTGCACTAACCTTGGTGTTAAGATTAGTTACAATATGGTTTGCGGCAATTGTAGGTATTGTTGTTTCTAAGATACTCTTTTCCAAGACACCACCTAGCAGAATACAATAAAAAATAATATTTTAAGACGATATCTCAGGATTTAAGAATTTCTTGAAGTCCATCACAATTCAGCAAGACTGAAATGTATCATAGATAAATGACTGTAGTTGTCCGTTTTAATCAGATCCAGAGCACCCCTTAGAATTGGTTTGGCGGGGGGAGGAACTGATATAATTCCATATATTGAGAACCATACGGGTGCTGTAATCTGCACTACAATTGACAGATATGCGTATGTCTCCCTAAGACCTGCTTTAGAAAAGATAGTCAGAGTACATTCTCATGACTATAATCTTCAAGAAATTTTTCAGAAAATTTCTGACTTGAAATATGACGGAAAATTAGACCTCATAAAAGCAGGATTCAAGACACTTGGTTTTGGAGACCAAGGTTTTGACATTACATTGCATGCCGATGTTACTCCTGGTTCTGGACTTGGTTCATCTTCAGCAGTGGCTGTGGCTCTAGTGGGTGGTTTATTCCAATTTGCCAACAAAACTATCTCAAGCTATGAAGTGGCCGATACCGCAGTTAAGATAGAAAGAATTGAGCTTGGATTACAAGGAGGGCTTCAGGATCAGTATGCATCTGCTTTTGGCGGATTCAACTTTATTGAATTTAAAAAGAACTCTGTAATAGTGAATCCTCTTAGATTAAAGCCACAAATAACACATGAGCTGCTTGCGTCAATGTTGCTTCTAGATACAGGAAAAACAAGGCTGTCAGGAGATATACTTGGTCGTGAGATTGAAGGATTCAAGAATAATGAATCAATCATAGTTGAAAATCTTCAAAAAATTAAAAATCTAGCATATGACATGAAGGATGCACTTGTAAAAGGTGATCTTAGTTCTCTTTCAGAAATTTTGCACCAAAGTTGGATATACAAGAAAAGTTTGGATAAATCAATAAGCACCCCCATAATTGACGATCTTTATGATACTGCCAGAAAAGAGGGTGCACTTGGTGGAAAATTACTTGGGGCAGGTGGCGGTGGTCATTTATTGTTGATTTGCGATCCTGACAAGAAAGATACAATTGCAAATCATATGAGAAAGAAGGGCTGTCAAGTTGTAAATTTCAATTTTGACACAGAAGGTCTCCAAACTTGGAGATTAGAAGAAAATAAAGTTGTAGTTTGATTCTGGGTTATAACAATATTTATGGATTATTTACAGCAAAGGATATTGAATTAATATAGTATAAATTCATTACAATATTTCTAACTGACTAACTTGCTGACTATATCAAACAGGCTTCCATTTTCCTGAATTTTTATGGTTGCAAGACCGGCCAACTGGGCAGCTATCATATCAGAATCACTATCACCAATAAACCATGATTTGTCTGTGGATATATCATGTTCTAGGATAGCGTCTAGTATCAATCCCGGTTTTGGTTTTCTGCATTCACAGTTTTCATCTGGCCTATGAGGACAGTAGTAAATATCATCAACAAAGGCGCGGTCTTTGCTCAATTGCTCTTTCATAAAAGCATGAATCTTGTCTAACGCATCATGTGTGAGAAGTTTTCTGTTTATTGCCGATTGATTTGTAATAATTATAACAAGAAAATTATTTTCATTTAGCAATTTTATGGCTTTGGCAGAATCTTTTAGCATGACAAACTCGTTTACATTTTTCACATAGCCGTCTCTTTTGAAATTAATTACACCGTCACGATCAAGAAAAACTGCTTTATTCATTATTTTATCATTAGACAAGTAAAAATTTAATTCATTCTCAGATTATATAAGTTCTAAATATCTCAATACACTTATGAATCATGTATGGTCATATTAGTTGAAAGTCATGAACAAGAAAGTTCTTGTAACTGGAGGTGCAGGATACATAGGATCTGTACTTACAAAAACACTTTTGGATCAAAATTATGATGTCAAAGTTCTTGATACTTTCAGATATGGTCAAAATAGTCTCCTAGATTGTTGTGTATACAAAAATTTTTCAGTTGTGCGTGGCGACTGTAGAAATGAAGACACATTAAGTAAAGCAATCGATGGTGTTGACATTATTATTCATCTTGCCGCATTGGTAGGGGCTCCAATTTGCAATGCTGATCCTGTTGGAGCACAAACTACAAATTTTGAGGCGGTAAAACTTTTACTATCACTTCGCAAAAAAGATCAAAAAATCCTATTTCCATGCACCAATAGTGGATATGGAATAGGACAAAAGGAAAAATATTGTACTGAGGAAACTCCACTCAAGCCAATCTCACTTTATGGGATAACAAAAGTTGATGCCGAAAAAGCAATACTGGATGCTGGAAATTCTATAAGTTTTCGACTAGCTACTATATTTGGCGTATCTTCCCGTATGAGAACAGATCTGCTCGTAAACGATTTTGTATTAAGGGCCATACGAGACAGATATCTTGTAATATTTGAAGGTCATTTCAAGCGAAATTACTTGCACATTAGAGATGTAGCACGTGTATTTTTACATGGAATTGAAAATTTTGAGAATATGAAAGGTCTGCCTTATAATGTTGGATTGAGTGATGCTAATCTCTCAAAAGTTGAACTTTGTCATATAATCAAAAAGCGTATTCCAGATTTTACATTTTTTGAGTCACCAATAGGTGAAGATCCAGACAAGAGAGACTATATCATTTCAAATGAGAGAATAGAAAAGACTGGATTCAAGACAAAGTATTCTCTGGATGACGGTATAGAAGAACTTGTAAAGGCATTTAACATTCTTAGAAGCTCAGGCTTTTCTAATGTTTGAAAGGTTAAATTGGGAAAGAAGAGTTTATTGACGCATTGACAAGAATAGTTGTAACAGGCTCAAGTGGGTTTCTTGGAAGGCATGCAATGCCAGTACTTATTAAAAAATATGGCTCAGAAAATGTTATTGGTTTATCAAGAAAGGATTACGACCTTACAGATCCCATTCAAGTAAAAAAAATGTTTGAGGAATGCAAGCCAGATGTACTAATTCATTTGGCCGCGTACGTTGGAGGCATAGGTGCAAACAACAAATTACCTGCGGATTTTTTTTACATAAATAGTCTTTTGACAAGTTTTGCCTTTAATTATGCAGCAAAGATGAAGATTGCAAAACTCATCTACCCAATAGGGGGTTGTTGTTATCCTAGTACTGCACAATCACCAATATCTGAAAATCAGATGTGGAATGGATATCCACAGCAAGAGATGGCGGGATATGCCATGGCAAAAAAATCGGGTATAGTAGCAAGTCTTGCGTACAAGGAACAATACGGTCTCAATTCAGTTGTAACAATTCCTGGCAACATATACGGAGAATATGACAATTTTGGTTTGACAGAATCACATGTAATCCCTGCCACAATTAGAAGAATTTACGAGGCAAAGGAGAAAAAAGTAGATAAAATAATAATGTGGGGATCAGGAAAACCACAGAGAGATTTTGTTTATGTGGGAGATGTTGCTGCAACGTTTCCATTTTTTATTGATTCTTATAATTCTGATGAACCAATAAACATCTCTTCTGGTACTAGTACATCAATTAGTGAGCTTGCACATATGATAAAGGAATTGATAGGATATGATGGTGAAGTACAGTGGGATACATCAAAACCTGATGGACAACTAGTCAAAGTATTCAATATTAGCAAAATGAAAGAAAATGGGTTATCATGCCCAACAACTTTACGTGACGGCTTAAAAAAGACAATTAATTGGTTTGTAGAAAATTATCACAAAGGTAATGTTCGACTATAAATTGATAGAAACAAATTTTGAATTTTTGTTTTAGATAAAGAATTCATGGTAACTAGTTATTCTTGGAAAATAAAATTATGAATTAATTTTCAATCATGTGTAATAGAAGTCTCAACAAGTTCACAAATTATATGCCATGCAAGAATATGTGCTTCCTGTATCCTAGAAGTTTTCTTTGACGGCACATAAAGACAATAATTGGTTAAAGGTTTCATAAGACTGGGTTCAGAGCCAGTAAAGCCTATTGTTTTTGCGCCTATTTTTTTGGCAGCTTGAAGTCCCTTTATCACGTTTAATGATTTACCACTAGTACTGATTCCAACTACAACATCTTTGGATTGTACTCTTGCATTTACCTGTCTTGAAAATATCTCAGAAAAATCATAATCATTTCCTATTGCAGTAATAGATGAAGAGTTGGTAGTTAGTGCCTCTGCCGGCAATGGTCTCCTTTTTTTTGTAAAACGACCTACAAATTCTGCCGCAATGTGTTGAGAATCAGCCGCACTGCCACCATTTCCAAATAAATAGACGGTTCCATTTTTTAAAAGAGTTTCAGATATGCATTTACTAATTTGTAATATCACATGACCTTGCTGTTTCTTCATTTTTTCTTTAACTGCTATACTTTCATCAATTGTTTTTTTGACAAATTCTAAAGTTTTTTGTTCTTTTTTCATCAATGGATACATTCGGTAAAACGGCTTTAAAAGTAGATCTGAGTACATCAGGTTGGAAAGAATTAATTTTTCCTGATAAATCCCTGTTAGAATTTTCTTATCTCATAGTTATGATGTTATTTTCTATTATAGTGATAATGACCATGTCAAGAAGACATATTTGCTTTAATTAGTAAAACTCAATCTAGAAGATGTATAGCAAACTTGAAAGAATCAATAAGAAGATAGTGTGTTGTAAGAAATGTCCTAGACTAGCTCACTATATTCGTAGTATAGCCAAAACAAGAGTAAAACGGTTCAATAGTGAGAGATATTGGGGAAGGCCTCTTACTGGTTTTGGAGATTTTCACGCACAGTTATTTATCATAGGTCTTGCTCCAGCTGCCCACGGTGGAAACAGGACCGGAAGAATGTTTACAGGGGACAGTTCTGGCGATTGGGTTGCCAAAGCCCTTTATGAAAATGGTTTTGCCTCTCAGCCAACAAGTATTAGGGCTGATGATGGGCTCAGACTAGTTAATGCCTATATCACTGCATCAGTTAGGTGTGCACCGCCAAAAAACAAACCAACAAGAGAAGAGTTTGAGAACTGCTTTCCTTACTTGGTAGAAGAGTTTTCTTTACTAAAAGAAATCAAAGTAATAGTATGTCTTGGCAGAATAGCATTTGATACATGTTGCAAGCTCTTGCAAGTAAAGGGAATTGATTTTGCCCATGGCAAATCATTTACACACCAACATTTGACAATAATATGTTCATATCATCCAAGCAGACAAAATACTCAGACAGGCCGGCTAACATGGAAACAATGGTCAATGATATTTGCAAAGGCTAGAAAATTTCTTTATGACATCAAATGAAATCTATGATAATACCACATCAAGATGACAAAAATCAGAATTTCTTTATCATATAAAAAGAAGACGTTCTCGCCCATCTCTCCATCCGAGCTTCCCTACTCGTATGTTGATTGTGACGATACGCCGGAGGGTGATGGAACTGATGGGAATCTGTCGCCAATCTGTTGTTCTGCAACTGCAGATGCTTCTTGTAGTATCTTGTCTGTTTCTTCGCTTGATACGTCGGAGTCTACATTAAAGTCTCCTCCTGCTAGCGAATCCATCATTAGTCCATTGAGTGTCTGGGTCATAGAGTTCAGTTCGGAATCTGCCTCTGGCATGAATCTTCCAAGGGATGATTTGAGTCCCTTCATTGTTGACATTGCAGGAGCTATTGCTACCATTGCGTCTCCTAGGTCGTGTATTGTTGTTAGACGTAATTGTACTTGCTCTAATGCCATTCGGGCATTTCCTAGCATCTTTGTGACCTTTCTTATCTCGGCAAGCTCATTGGACAGA
The DNA here is from genome assembly GCA_030041535.1 of Nitrosopumilaceae archaeon. Classification (GTDB taxonomy): domain Archaea; phylum Thermoproteota; class Nitrososphaeria; order Nitrososphaerales; family Nitrosopumilaceae; genus Nitrosotalea. Next base: position 21,229 of record JASHNR010000038.1, read on the forward strand.
ACTCTGCTTGTGCTCGCATCGTGCTGTTGCATGGCGGTTACGATTCGTTTGAAAAGCTGTTCATCTCTTTGTCTCAGCTTTGTCAGCATAGAATCCATCTTCGATATTTGACCCTGTAATTTGTTCACAGCGCCCTCAATTCTAGGTTTGAGTGCTCCCTGTGGTTTTACAGTTTCACGTAATTTTTCGGTTAAACCTACAGACTCGGGACGAGTCCAGGTCTTATCGAAGCCGGTCATGGTGGCTAGTTTGAAAGTTAGTTCTTAATTGCCGGTGTATATTATCGTCAACTTCAGGCTAAATTAAGCTCACAAAATAAATCTGGCAAAAACCGGTTTGAAATTATGTCAAGAATAGCTGTATTTGATTCCGGTCTTGGTTCCCTTTCCATAATAAAACCAATCCAAAAAAAGATCAAGGCTGAGATTATCTATTTTGCTGATCAGGACAATTTTCCATATGGCACAAAGTCTACTAACAAGTTAAGAGAGATTATAGAGTCAACCATTAGAAATTTGGAAGAAAAATTTGAACCAGATTTGATAGTGGTTGCTTCAAACACACCTTCACTTTTGCTAAATCCCAAAAAACAATCAAAAATTTTATGGGTTTATCCTCCATTAGAAGATGCAGCAGAGAAGACAATTACAAATTCAATAGCAATTCTTGCCACCAAATCAGTTGTTGAAAGTAAAGAACTGCAAAATTACATCAAAAAACAAGTTCCAAAAAGAATTCGAGTGATTAAAATTAATGCATCGTCACTTGTAGATCTAGTAGAATCTGGAAAGTTTATTTCTAAAAAAGAATTTTGTAAAAAAAAGATTAGAGCAAGCCTACAACCAATACAAAAGGAGAGAGTTGATGTGATAACCTTGTCTAGTACACACCTTCCATTTCTTCTGCCAATGTTAAAGGAAGTTTTTCCCAATGTAACATTCCTTGATCCAGCAGACGCGGTAGTCGATAAGGTTGCAATGTTGCTAGATGGTAAGAGATCAAATGTGTACAAATTAAAGATCTTTGCCTCCGGCAATACCATAACTTTTCAAAAAAAGTTGCAAAAACTGGGAATTAGAAACAAAGTATTTCCACTATGAAATAACTTTGGCCTTTCTATATCCGTGGCTGAAAGTTTTGTCATAAAGTTTAGAATATTCATAATGCTTTGGGTTTACAATTTCTCCAATGATTATGATTGCAGTTTTTGTAATTTTTTCATCTCTGATTTTTTTTGTAATGTTTTCTAATGTTCCAGTTATTACCTTTTCATCCTTCCAGCTTGCTCTATAGACAGCTGCTACAGGAGTTGACTTTGTATATCCTCCCTTGATTGCTTCCTTTACAATATCTGATATTAGATGGACGCTTAGATAGAATATCATGGTGGCTTTGTGCTTTGCAAGCTCTGAAATTTTTTCTCTTGTTGGAACTTTTGTTCGCGATTCAGCTCTTGTTACAATAATGGTTTGGGTAACACCGGGTAGGGTAAGCTCACACCCTAGTGCTGCAGCAGATGCCAGAAAAGAAGTAATTCCTGGCACTATCTCAAATCCTATTCCATCTTTTTTGAGGTTGTCTGTCTGCTCTCTGATTGCACCATAGATTGAAGGATCTCCATCATGTAATCTCACAACTAATTTTCCCTTCAATGCATTATCCCGCAGAATCTTGAAAATATCTTCTCTGACTAGTTTTGCAGCATCATGCAACTCGGCCCTTTTACAGAGTTTGACTATTTCAGGCGGGATCAATGAACCAGAATATACTACCACATCAGCTTTCTGGATTAATTTTTTGGCCTTTACAGTGATAAGTTCGGGGTCACCTGGACCGCAACCAACAAAGTATACTTTATGCACGCTTGACCACCATAATTGAAAAATATTTGCTAGTCAATGCGTCTTTTGTAACTTCGCCAAGTGTTAATTTCTTTACAATTTCTTCATTTGTTCCTACGTCTTGTGCTATAGCAAAAAGCGAACTATCAGGAAAGCCAGCTTCCCTGAGTAGTACGATAACCTGATCAAAATATCTACCATCTTTTAGAAATATCATGGTATCACAATTTTTTGCCGTCTCTTTTACTCTAGAAAGGTCATAGCATGCAGGTATCACGGCAACTGTTTCATCCCCTTCTGCTATGCTGATTCCTACTTTGGAGGCAAAAGCAAACATGGATACTATTCCAGGAACTACTGTTATCTTGATTTCAGGATATTTTAACTTGAGCTCACGTTGCAAGTAAATCCATGTACTGTATAACGATGGATCTCCTACTGTAAGATATACAACGTTTTTCCCATCTTTTACTTTATCAGCTATTATGCGTGCATTGGTTTCCCAAGTGTTCTCTAAAGTCTCCCTGTCCTTTACCATAGGAAATACAAGATTCAAAATGTCAGGTTTTTTGGAATTATCAACCAGTGATGATATTATGGAATATGCAATGCTTTCTTTGCCTTCCCTTGAAGTAGGGCACATGATTACGTCAGCATTTTTAATGGCCTTTACTGCCTTTACGGTAAGAAGATCTGGATCTCCAGGACCGCAGCCAACACATGTCAATTCAGCCATTTATAAAAAAATCGCCATTGTTACCTAATTAAAAGTTAGATCTTTGTTGCAGAGATTATGGTGACTGGATTTCTGGCAAGCATCATTGTACCAGTAGATGTTTTGCGACTCTTGGATATTGTAACTTGTGTAATGTCAACAGATGAAAACTTGAGCTTTTCTATAGCTGAGAGCACAGAATAAAGGGTCTCAATCAAAATGGTTCCTATTACTATTCTCCCTCCTTGTTTGAGCTTGCCTTCACAGAGTTTTAGTATCTCAGATGTCTCTCCTCCTGTTCCTCCGATGAATATGGCATCAGCTACAGGAAGTTCTGAAATCTTTTCTAACGCATTTCCTAAAATGACTGTAACGTTTGAGATCCCAAACTTGGACAGATTTTTCTTGGTAAGTTCTATTGCTTTTGGATCAAAATCAATTGCAAAAACTTTTCCTGATGTACCTATTTGATGCGCCGCTTCTATTGATACAGACCCGCTTCCACATCCAATGTCATATACAATCTGACCCCCATCTAGTCTGCCTTTACTAATTTGTACTGTACGTACTTCTTCTTTTGTAATTGGTACCTCTTCTACTCTCTCAAATAGTTCATCTGGAATACCAGGTGTTCTATATTTCCACATATAATTAAGTGAAAAGACATTTTGTATATTTAGCACTTGTCTAATGCACTGTTGTAATGCTGCTAATATGTGGATTGATTATTGTATACACCAGAATCCAGCTAACCAAGAACATCAAAAAATAGCTTCCAATGCCAGTCATGACAAGTTTTCTCTTATCAGACAACGGCAGTGGAACTCTTAGTGCTTTTGCTATTCCATAGGATATAATGAATAACACAATTACAATCCCCAATCCTGTATATGCTCTTTCGTGAGCATGCGACATGGTGCTTCCAATTATGGCAGAAATAGATCCAGCTAGTATACCCAGACCAACGCGCAACCAGAACACCTTGTCAAGGCCACTTTTTATCCTAGATTCGTCAGTCTCCATAGCTCGTGGCTCCTCAGGAGGCATATCCTTTGCAGTGTTGTCATTTGGCCCTGGTTTCTTATCGTTATCTTTACCCTTTGGATGTCTTACCAAGTAAATTTTCAAGCTCACTCTGTTAAATCCTGTTTAAAACGTTTGGTTGAACCCCAATAGCAAGAGTATAATTTTGGAGTGATAGCGAGTCATTATGACACTTGCAGGAATTGAACTAAGTTATCTGGCAAACGAAATATCTAGCAAGACAAAGGACTACTATGTCAGCAATATTTACGGTATAACTCGTAATAGTCTTCTCTTCAAGTTGCATCATCCCGAAAAACCAGATCTTTTGCTCATGTTTTCCACATTTGGATTTTGGATTACCAATGTAAAGATAAGTCAAATGGAGGAGAACAGACTGGTAAAGAGGCTCAGAAATGATCTTCTTCGCTCCAGAATTATTAACGTTGAGCAAATTGGTAGTGAGAGAATAGTCCAAGTTACATTTAGCGGTTTCAACCAAGAATTTGTTCTGATTGGGGAATTTTTTGGTGACGGTAACATACTTTTGTGCAATAAAGAGATGAAGATCTTGTCGCTTCTTCATTCAATTGATGTAAGACATAGAAAGTTAGGAGTTGGCCTAACATATGTTGCTCCACCATCAAGTGGCTCAGATATTTTTAAAGTGACACAAAAAGATCTAGAGGAGATAAAATCTGCGTCTACTGTAACAGTTAGGTGGATTGGTAGAACCCTAGGATTACCCTCCAAATATGCAGAGGAGATAATGAAGAGATCCAATGTAGACGGCCAGAGATTGGGAAATACGTTGTCTAGCGAAGAAGTTGCCACGATATATCAGGCAACAAGAGAAATGATTGAAAAAGTTGTCAGTGGAAAACATGAGCCATGCATTGTTCGTGATGACAAGGGAGCAGATGTGTATCCCATACCACTTGGAGATGTTTCACAAAAAAATGTCAGCCAAGTATCTAGTTTTATGGAAGGGTTGGATTCACTATTTTCTGAAAATCTTCTAGAGCAGGGAAAGACATCACAAACCGATACTGTAAGCCAAAAGATAATTGAGATGGAGCATAAACTTGAGGAACAAAACAAGGCAATCTCACTGGTTAAGCAAAGGGCCGAATCAATATCCAATGTTGCCAAAGCCCTCTTTGGTTTGGCATCAATTGGGGTTACATCTATTGAGGATTCAAGAGTTCCACCACTATTGCAAGAACACAATTCCTCTCTGATGAGAGAAAGTGGCATACTAATGATAAATATCAAGGAAGATAAAATAAAGATCAACCCACAGTCATCAATTCAAGCCATAGCTTCTATCTTGTTTAACGAATCAAAGCGACAATTAAAAGCAATTGAAACAATAGGGTCAGAAAAAATCAAGACTGAAAAGAATTTGGAGGCATTCAGAAAACAGGCCACTATCACACAAAATTCTATTGTTTTTGCAATACAGAAAAAGAAAGAATGGTATGAAAGATATAGATGGTTTTTTACTTCAGATGGACTTTTGGCAATTGGAGGACGAGACACATCGTCCAATTCTTCTGTAATAAGAAAACATCTAGGTAAGGACGATAGAGTCTTCCACGCAGAGATAGTAGGATCACCATTTTTTATCCTAAAAGATAGTGAAGATGAGATGACATCAAGTATAACAGAAGTAGCACAAGCTACAGTCTGTTTTAGTAGAGCTTGGAGAGAAGGATTATACGGATTAAATGCCTACTGGGTAAGGCCAGACCAGATCAAGTTGGGAGCACCTACGGGTCAATTTCTTGCAAAGGGTGCATTCCCAATAGAGGGAACTAGAAGCTTTGTTCAAGTTTCAAACTTGCAACTAGCCATAGGATTATATCAAAAAAATGATAGTTATGCAATCATGTCTGGTCCACTACCAGCAGTGAAGATGAGATGCTTGTTTTATGTAATTATAGAACCATCAGGAATTGATATGACGGATCTTGCAAAAAAAATAAGATTAGAATTTTTAAAACTTGCAGAAAATCAAGATGTTGTTAAAGCATTTAATATTGATGATTTTATACGTGCACTTCCTGCAGGCGATAGCCACATAGTAGAATCAGGCATTGGTCAAGGATATTGAGTACACATAAACCTAGTTTTATTGTAGATGCAATGCTTGGGAACTTGGCAAGAAAATTGCGTATTCTTGGCTATGATTCCAAATACGAATCTTCAATTGAGGATTCAGAATTGATTAAATTTGCAGAGAATCAGAGGCGCATCATAGTTACAAAAGACGAAAATCTTTCCAAAAGTGCTGAAAAGATAGGCGGCATTATGACAGTACTCATTAGAGGAAATGATGAAATTGAACAGATTATACAGATTGCAAAAAAGATTGGTCTTTCAAATTTCGTACTTGATACCAACTCTTCAAGATGTGGAGATTGCAATGAGAAAATTGAAGCAATTGATAAAATAAGGATCATGGAGAAGGTTCCTCTCAGGATTTATGAAAGACAAGAAAAATTTTGGCGCTGTAAGGGTTGCAAGAAAATTTATTGGGAAGGAACTCATTTGGTGAAGATTCAAGAGTTTGTAGAAAAACTAAACCAGAGATTAAAATGAATGTAATATCTGATAACGATGGAGAGTTACTTGTCAGGACAGCAAGATCAGCTGTCAGAGAATATATTGAAACTGGAAAGAGGGCAACACTTTCTAGTGAAATCAAATCTAGATTTGCCTTCAATTCTGGAGTATTTGTTACTCTAAACAAAGAAAAAAATCTCAGAGGATGCATAGGATTTCCAACACCAGATAGAAAACTATACCAATCTCTTGTGGATGCATCTATAGCATCGGCAACAGAAGATCCTCGGTTTTTACCTGTAAAATACGATGAATTAGACAAGATTACTTTTGAAGTAACAGTTTTGACTCCTCCAGAAGTGATAAAGGTAGAAGATCCATCTGAATACCCATCTAAGATAAGGGTTGGTAGGGACGGATTAATTGTAAAATGGGAATTTGGTTCCGGTCTTTTACTTCCTCAGGTTCCTGTAGAATATGGATGGAATGAAGAAGAGTTTCTAAACCATACATGTGAGAAGGCAGGCGCTCCATTTGACCATTGGAAGCAAAAAAGTGCAGTAATTTTACGATTTGAGGGAATTGTATTCAAAGAAACAGAACCAAACGGCTCAGCAGTACAAGTAAAATTATAGTATTTTGCCGTCTATTGCATCAACTGTGATCTCTTGGCCATCTTTCAAGGATTCATAGTCTTTCTTTTCTGCCACAACCAATGGAATGTTTGAAATTGCACAACCCGATGCTGTTGTAATATCTGCCTTGAGACAGATTATTGCAAGTGGCGCACATTTGTTATATTTTAGTGAGTAAATTGTGTATGCACCGACACTACTGCCTATACCCTTTGGAAAAACAAGAATCTTGCCTCCTACAAATTTGTCAAAAAGATCATGATTCTCATCACGTATCCTTCCTGTCATCTTGTCTACACCTCCAAGAAAATTCACTGGATTTTCTGCACAAAGTACAGTGCCTTTTGCTTTTCCCTTAACGATTATCTTAACATTCATTTTGTTTCCTCTTGAATAATTTGATCAAGATTTTTTAGATTGACATCCACTCCATTTGATGTTCTCAAATAATATGCTCCCTTGACGCTGTTTGTGATAACAGAATCAACGTCTTCCTTGTCTACAAGCGGCGTCAAACATATACAGCAATCATAGAGTACTTCTGCACCGGCTCGGCTTAGCTCTTTGTCATAACCTAGATTTCTAATCTGTCCCTGTATAGCACGAGGACAGAAAATCATGCAGCGTTTTCTAAATGATCGTCCTTTTAGTTTAGTTGTCAGATCAGATATTTCCTCCAGTCCAAGTTGTGGACTTCCTAGTGTAATAACATCACCTGATTCTGCCGTATCTAGTTCGTCTTTGACATTTTTCATTTCTTTATCATCAAAGTCTATCTTTTCTCCCTTCTGCCCTTCTCCAAAAGTAAACATGCCACAGCTTCCAGACGTTCCCATTCCTGCGCATAATGATTTGCAGCTACGTCTGTCCAGTTCTTTTACGCCAGATATAGCAACTGAGCTTCCTGCTTCCTTTCCCGCAAAATATCCCAATAAACCGTATGTCAGTTCATCTTTCTGTTTTGTCTTCATTCTTATGGTAAGATTTGGTTTTCTACTTTCATCGTCTCGCAAATCAGAGTAGATACTCTTTCCAGTGAGTGCACTTGCCAGTGCACTAAATGCGCTTTCTTTGTTAGTTTTTAGGGTAGAAATTGAATTTGCATAAATGGCAGCATTACTTTCTGCAAAGGATACTTGTGTTCCTTTTTTTGGGAGCTCAAAGATTTCATATGGGATGCAAGAAAAAGACGGGATGGCACCCATCTTCTCATATGATTGTTTGATACTATGTTGTTTTTTGATAAATTCCTCATCAAGTTCAAACTTTGAAACACTATCAGAATCAAATCCCATAGGATTTACAGTGGTTTTTATCTTAAATTTCGCATCTTTGCTAAGATGCGAAAGAAATTCTTCTCCTGCATCGCCTATTGTATTGTAATTTACTCCAGATAGATGAGCCCACTCTACTGGAATAAGTTTGTCTGCCCCGGTAGCCTCCCCTATTGCCACAAGAACTCTGTATGCAAGCGCAAGAGTTTCTCCATGTTTTCCAGCAAGTGCAGATTCTTCTTCTTTTGTTAGCTCCAATATGATGATCTTGTTATAACAGATATAATACTTGTGTGATCAAATGTGATCAGTTGGATAAGATAGGAAAAATTCTAGATGGAATGATAAAGACAATGGATGCAGTCAAGCCGCCTAGAATGACGGCATTGCGACAATTACGCGAAGCTGAAAATGGAAGCCCTTTGAGCATTCTTATTGGAACAATACTTTCAGCACGAACAAGAGATGAAAATACATCTGCAGTGGTCAGAAAATTATTCTCACAATACAAGACAGCCCATGCTCTTGCTAGTGCAAAGATTTCAGATATTGAAAAGATTATCAAATCAACAGGATTTTATCACGTAAAGGCAAAGCGCATAATAGAAGTAGCTGCCATAATAGATTCAAAATATTCTGGCAGGGTACCACAAACATTAGATGAACTAGTTGAGCTGCCAGGCGTGGGTCGAAAAACTGCAAATTGTGTTCTGGTTTACGCATTTGACAAGCCTGCTATACCTGTAGATACACATGTACACAGAATCTCAAATAGAATTGGACTTGTTCAGACAAAGACTCCTGAAGATACAGAGGTTGAATTAATGAAGAAAATTCCAAAAAATCATTGGATTCGAATAAATGACACATTTGTCATGTATGGTCAAAATATCTGTAAACCAATATCCCCAATGTGCACAGTCTGCCAGATAAAAAGAGAGTGTAATTATTACAAAACTATCTCTTCTTAGTCTTTATTAAAACAGCAATCAAGGCTCCAGTTACTCCAACTACAATAAATGGCATGTAGAAGATTGGGTTTTGTGCAGGATCTCCTGAAACTATATTTATTGAAACGCTTCCCGATGATGCAGCTGGAGGATCAGAAGGCGAGTAAAGCCCAGATGCGGTGATATCTCTTACTGTAAATCCCGCTACATCCAAATTATCAACAAGCACTTGTTGACCTATTGACGCAGATAGTCCACCATTACTTGTATGTTGCACTGTTACAATCTGTCCAGGGGTCCATCCACCCGTCCTTTCATCTATAATCACAAAGTATCCATCGTCTGGAGTATTGACAGCTACCCATAATCTATAATCTGGAGGACTACCCATTCCAACCTCGATGAATTTCTGTACTGTGGGATCTTCGTAAAGTCTGATTATGGCAGTGCCGTTTGGGTTTGCATATGTGAGTTTATTTTCTATGGTGAGTTGCCAATTAGTAACATGTTCATGAGATAGTTTGAAGAGAGTACCGTTATCTCTTACAACATTAAATGCGTCAGCAGGTATCTGGACTGTATCATAATGAACGGATGGGTTCATAGTAGCTTCTTGGGCATATGCCGGTAAAAGCGGCGTTACCAGTAGAAGTACAGCAACTATCACGCTACGCATAAGATGAGCTGGGTTCATTTCAATAAAAATCTA
>JASHNR010000039.1 GCA_030041535.1 Nitrosopumilaceae archaeon
TAGTATTTTCTGATTCTCAGTGAAAATTTTAGACATTGTCTTCACTTCTGACGCCAAAACCTTGGTTGCCTCAGAAATTGAGCTCATCTTCTTGAGAACATCGGCTGTATTATCTTTGGTTGATCCCTTGTTGTTCTCAGTTTTTTTTACTTGCTTCACTTTAAATTACAATAACCATAGCCGATAAAAAAGTTCGGTTTTAATTTTCTTCAAAAAATAGCCAAGAATTAGTTGTTGACTAACTCTGGGTCATGTAGTACCTCGTGCAAGGTCTTTTCTACTAAGCCATTTGCAGTCTCAAAGAACTGCCTTGGACAGAATTCGCAATTTAACATATCTTACCGTACCATACGGTACTATTAACATAAAGGTAATTTTGGTATTACCAAAGGGCAGGTTTTACTTTTTTTGAAGTTTAAGCGATGCCGAGTTTATACAATATCGTAACCCGGTAGGCGCAGGCCCGTCATCAAAAACATGTCCTAGATGAGAACCGCATTTTTTGCACATGACCTCAGTCCTTCTCATGCCATAACTGGTATCAGTCTCCACTCGTGTATTGCCTGATATTGTCTCCCAAAAACTTGGCCATCCGGTACCTGAATCAAATTTTGTCTCAGAACTGAATAACTCTGTCTCACAACAAATGCATTGGTAGATTCCGTTGTCTTTGCAATTATTGTATGAGCCAGAAAAGGGTGGCTCTGTACCTTTCATTCTACAAATAAAGTATTGATCTTCTGTGAGCTTCTTTTTCCATTCATCTTCTGACATTTCTAATAACAAATTGTATCTTTTTTTAAATATTAATCTTTAAAGTGATTTGTATACAGTTTATTAGGTTATGTCTAATTCTCAAGTTTTAAATTATGATGTATGGCATGTTTCCTCGTTATGCAGCGAGATTTACAATTAACAATAAGAATGGTATTTAGTTTTCTTGCACTCACGCTAATCTACCTCGTATTTTTGAGCTTTATTGCCATGTACTTTGGATTGGGTATTCTTCCAATTGCAATAATTGCTGGATTGATGATTGGTGCACAATGGTATTTTTCTGACAAGATAGTTCTCTGGAGCACGGGAACTAGGCTTGTAACTAGAGAAGAATATCCAGTTTTACACGAAATAGTAGAAGGGTTAGCGCAAAAGGCAAATCTTCAAAAGCCTAGGGTTGGAGTTATGCCAAGCGATATCCCAAATGCATTTGCTACAGGCAAGGGTCCCAAGAGCTCTGTAGTGGTTGTAAGTTTGGGAATAATGCGAATTCTAGACAAGGAGGAACTTGAGGGTGTCTTATCGCATGAACTCACTCACATAAAACATAGAGATGTTACAATTATCACCCTTGCAAGTTTGTTCTCTACCATTGCCTGGTATCTTATGCAATCTTCCATGTTCAGCTCAATGTGGGGTGGTTATGGTTCTGGATATGGTGGAAGGCAGCAACAAGGAGGAAACCTCTTTTTGGTAATTATCGTAGCTGCAATAGTATGGCTCCTAAGTTTCCTAGTGATCAGAGCCATATCTAGATACAGGGAATTTGCTGCAGACAGAGGCGGGGCTCTACTTACGGGTCAGCCCATGAATCTGTCTCGTGCGTTGATGAAGATAGAAGGAAGAGTTAAGGTGGCTCCAAAACAAGGACTACAAAAGATGGAAGGAATGAATGCATTTTTTATCATACCTGCAATATCAGGCCAGACGATTGCAAGGTTTTTCTCTACGCATCCTCCATTAGAAGAACGCATCAAGCGTTTAATGGAGATTGAACGACAACTTCGTGACTCTGACCAACTAGGCATCTAAGTCTGGAAACCAGTCTTCAAGCTCCATGCACGAATGTCTTCAGAAAGCAGTCAGATACCCCAGGTATAATTCATCATATAATCAGTAAACCCAATCATCATTCTGCGAACCATGTTATCTGAACGCGCTTTATAACGTGACCGATTTCTAAATGAGTATTCTGATTTTATTTATAGACGAAACGCAGAAGGTAAGAATTTTTCACTAAATAGTTGGTCTAGACTACGTTGGGTATTAAATAAAATTTCATGAGAGTTTTGTCTATGACGGAGGAAATTCTGAATAGAATCGAGTCTTCAGGAATAAATGGCCTTAAAAAGGCTGACCTCAAGAAAGCATTTGGTAAAGAGTGCGACGACATACTTGAGAATCTGAGGCAAAAAGAGAAAGTTTTCATCGAGAAAAAGGGGACTGCTTATTTTGTCTGGACTAGAGACAATTACATTTTACATCTAACAGAAAATGATACAAAATTCAAACTCATGCTCAATCTGGTAATTGGTGTAAGCCATTCTGTTGCAAGGCTAAAAGAGCATACTCAGAACCTTAGAGAAGACATGGAAAGAATTTCTCTACAAGAAAATTTGCCACAAAATGTTGATTTTGAGAACATATTCAACAAATGTATCAATGAGACAGGCACCTCCATAGGCTGGACCCCCTTCTCAAAGGTAAGGGAAAAAGTATGCGAGACGCAGAAACTATCAAAAGAAAAATTCTATTCACTTGCAAGTGATCTAGTTGAAAGGCACCGTGAGAGATATGAGGTATCATCTGGTGGCCAAGAAGGTATTATCATTCGTGGAATGATTCATGGTTTTGTGAGGAATGTCTAATGTACGCATATGGATTAGAAAACAACCCCTATCCCAGTAGCCCAACGCCTACTGAAAAAGATGCAAAGATACTTGGAGGGAAGAGACACAAAGAAGCAAAATCTGCCATAGTTGAATGCATGAAAGAACTAAATGGTAAAGTGCAAGGAAGAGATTCTGTCGATAATGATTTTAGAGTAGTAACGGTAATCCAAGATGTAGGCTCTGGAAAGACCCATTTGGCATTACACATAAAAAATTTAAAGGGATACTATAACGCAGAGTGCTCCTTTGTTGATTTATCTACCATATCACCTAAGACCATATCAAGCATTTACAATGCAATAATCAAAGGATTTGATAATGACTTTTTCATTCAATTGCGAGCAAAGTTTCTAGCATACATAAGAGAAAGAGCAGAACAAGGTGACAATTCTGCAAAGAAAGCCATCAACTACACTGTGATAAATAGGCTAACAGGATTGACAATTAAAGAAAAGGTAGATGATATCATATCTGGAAAAGAACATATTTCTGATGAAAATCTAAAGCAATTCCTTGTTCAGAGATTCAATTATCATGAATCTGCATTGATAAAAAGTGTTGTAACAAATTCCTTTGAAAACATACAAAATCTAGAGGAGTTGCTTGGCATGATATCTGCCATATCAAAATTTGCCCATAGATTTTTGGGAAAAATCACACTTCTTGAGATAGATGAGTTTGACGGAAATAAAGACTCGATAGAATTTGTAAAGGGGATGATAAACTCTCATATTCCTGCATGCACGTTACTTTTAATTTCTACTCCATCAGGATATGCAGAAGTACAGAATACCAATCCATCTGTTTTTGATAGACTTGAGAAGGCAAACTATAAGATTGATCTGGTAGGCTCTAACTCTAAAGATGAACTTGCAGAAATTGCCGTTGAATACATAAAACACAATGACAAACATGGCAAGCTTGGTTCAAAGACAGAGGAAGAACTAATAGATAAAATCCAAGCACTTTACGAGGAGTTTCCAGAATTTAGAAGTGTTAGATCCATCATCAACATCTTGTATCATGCAATGGAAAAATCAGAAGAGTTAGGTCTTGATAAAATTGATGAAAATGTGATTGATGATGCCATAAAACAAACGTATCCAGGACTTAAAGTGCGAGGAAGTATAATGGACGTGCCCATATCTGATTTCATTGCAATAAGAAAAATCTGTAACGAATCATCTTCAGAAAAAGATCTCAAAGAGGCTGTGCACAACTTGGCAAATCTTGTACATGAAATGGGGGGTATATGTAAACTCGAGAAACAGAATCTTGCTCTAGATGCTGTGTATCAGGATTCATTTGGAGCCAAAGTAGGGGTAGCCATAATAACAAATTTGAACAATTCTAACAATCTAGACCGAATCTCTAACATATCAAAATCAGCAGTTGTGGATAAATTAGTAATCTTGACTAGTCAAAAGATCCCGAGTCCTTATAACGCAACAGTGGTAAACGTAGACAAGTCAAAGATGATTGATTTGATTTATTTTAACAACAAGTATAATGGCAAGAGAATTGCTGAATCTGACAACGCACGAGCAGGTATATTGGCAAAAACTCTGTGTATAATCTAACCTCCTGTGTGTATATTTTTAAAATAAGACTTTTCAATCTCTAGCATATGGCAGACAATGATCTGAAAGAACTTTTGGCCCAACGACACAAGGATATTACGCTTTTTGATCTTGAAGGCAAAAAGGTACCATGTATCATAATGGAAGAGAAAAGATTTGATGATATGATGAGGGCCATAGCTGGAAGACCAATCTCGGTTGAAACCAATCTTAACATATTGCAGGATGGTCTGGGTCATGTTTTTGTCAAAATGACATTGCACTTTTCACAAGAAATTGAAGAAAAGGTATTACTGTATGCAAACGAGTCTTTAGAGTTCTTTGAGGCTTTAAATGAAACGTCTATGTTGGCTATATCCTCGCCTCATTCAGAATATGGTCGCTCTAATGTGTTTATGATACAACTTCCTAAACCAGAAAAAACAGCAGACGCTTTAGAAATAATCAAGAAAGGTCTTAAGATGTAAATGCGGTTGCCGGGATTTGAACCCGGGTCGCGGAATTGGCAATCCCGCATATTAACCAAGCTGTACTACAACCGCTTAATCGATTTAGAAATTTCGAGTCTATTAAAAGGTACGGCTCAAGCTTATGGCTTATAACATTTCAAATAGGCTACAGCCTCAGGTTGATAGAATCAAGAACGTACTGTTTGGAAACATAATTTTTTAACATCTGGATACATAGGAAGATTGTGAATTCACAACTTGAAGAAAAGGTGAATGAAAAAATAAAAGAAGTAACTGGAAAATCAGATGAAATCTTCAAGATAATAAATTTACTAGACAAGCTCAGGACGCATTCAGACTCTTTTGCCTATGGAATTGCTATAGGTAGGTTGTACAATTCATTTTATTACCAATGTAGAAGAATACTCAAGCGCAATCCTACTGATGAAGAGTTTTCAGAATTCCTTGAAATGCTTGGCAAAAAACAAAAAGAAATTCTTGACGTGCTAAGACTTGACTAGAGCCGGCTTTAAAGAAATTACTTTGATTGATGGGGTTATTGGCAACTTTACAGCCGCGTTATGCATTGACTTTTTTGCTGCCTCAAGATGTTCTTTTTTGACAAATGCTTCCATGAGTACCTGACCTCTATTGATACGAGCGGCTAAACTGACAGCCTTGCCAAAAGCTCCTCTCATTCCTTCCTGAAGTCTGTCTGCACCTGCAGTAGCAATCATCTTGTTCTCTCTTAGTAATATGTGAGGATAAATTCTAAGGCTGGAGAAATATCCAGTTTCTCCTGCTACCGTTTCAATGCCTTTGTTTGCAGCCAATCTTGCTGATTCAATTGCCATATGTCTTATCTGTGTTTTTTCATTGGAACACAACTGAATACAATAATCGTAATCTGCATCTCTTTTTCCCCCGCCTGAAAACTTGGCAATTTTTATCTGAGGTTTACCCTTGATGAACTCTTTCCTTGTGTAGGGTTGACCATTGCCCGTTCGGTAATTTGCTCCGTGCATAAGAATACTTTTTCATGCTATTTGGTCCCATATTTTAACCGTGAGATCATTTGATTGTCGTGGTTTGCTCGTAAAACCCATTTTCTGTTAGATGTCTCAAATTTAAACAAAATATTGTGTAATGTTCTTCTATCAGATCTGCAGTTGATCATGCCCAATGTATTGATAATGCTCATTTCTTTTTGTTCTGCGATGCGGTCATGTAGGGTTGTTGTACGCAATAAAATCAATTATACAAGGTAACACACCGGACAACAAGCTTTGCTTTATGATCGAACCTCACAGCTACCAACCTTGAGTAGATGGAAAAAGCTAGTCGAGATATGATGTGATTAATCGTAGATTTGACAGAACCCGTAATGTTATATTGTGATTGAACACATTGAACCTCTAATGTCTGAGTTAGAATCAAAGGTAGAAGGGGTACTAATCAAAGATCATGTACTAGTCTTGGACAAAAACATGCAACACAGCCTAGAACAAAGGGGATTTGGAGAAATCATGAAAAATAAATTCTTTCTCAAGCCATTTGAATCTCTATATTTGTTGTATGTGGACAAGCTACGACTCCTCAAGGGTAAACAACCAGTACACTTTGATCATCTCATGGACGAATGCATCAAGCAAGACAATGAAGCTTTTACAAAATTTCTGATTTACAGAGACTTACGAACCAAAGGATATGTCGCAAAAGATGGTTTCGGATTTGGTTCTGATTTTCGGGTCTATGAAAGAGGACAATTTGGAGAAAAGGGAGCCAAGTATGTAGTATTTGGTCTCACGGAAGGAAGACGACAAAAGATTGGCATACTGCAAAAACAGATAGAGCAAATTGTTACAATGGGTAAAGAGCCGGTACTTGCCGTAATTGAGAGACGAGGGGAGGTAATTTATTATAAAGTTTCAAAGATTCAGTTTCATCAAAACAAAGACCAGCCTGGATTTTCAAGCATAGAATTCTAATTTTAAATATAGTAAATTCTCTATATCCTAATGAATGGAGTTCAAAGAGATTTACTGCTTTAACTGTAAGAAAAGCTTGGGCAGATACAGTGACAAATATTTCACAGATCAAAGGATGGGGGAGATCATAAAGGCAAATCACTCTACTCATGTATACGAAGGACATTCGATTGTTGTAAGGAGAATAACTATGTGAAAAAAGTTGACTTTTATTCAAACTATCCTGTCTGAATTTTTTGATCTTTCCATATCATCATGCATGAATTCATAGTAACTATTTTATATCTGAAACTAGTCCTCTGATCCAATGAGATTTTTTACTTTTCTAGTTTTAGGTTTGGTCTTGTCTGTGGGAACATTGCAATTGGCTCATGCTGATAGTAATGTAACAATATCTGATCCTACAATGGTAGATTCAACCGGACATGTACTTTCAAGCTTTGTAACAGGTCAAGAGATTGGAGTCCAATCTGTCCTAACTAACCATGGAACAGCAAATCAAGATTTTGCTTACATGGTTCAAGTAGTTGATAGTTCCGGTGGAACAGACTATTTTCAAGCATTTTCAGCTTCTATGCTTCCTAACCAATCTTTTAACGCATCACAAACATGGATTCCAACAAGTCCTGGTACATATACTGTCCAAGTATTTGTCTGGAATGGCCTTGCCTCAGCTGTTCCGCTAACAAATGTTATTGAAAAACAAATTACCGTAGGTAGCTAAAGTACACAATACTGCAGAATATGCGTTTAAATCTTGCGTACATTTTTGCAGTTCAAATTCTTTGTATTGACTAATAAAATTTTTCGACTTGGTGAAGGCAAACATGAGGTTTTTCTCATCTACATTCTGATGACTCTGCTGTGTTACGGTATCAAAATAACAAGACAAACTTTTTTGCAATCTAGCCAATAATACAAAGCTCGCAGTCGCAGGAAATTTTGTCATCTTCCTTGAAAAGACACTTTGAATGCTGTCCTGCTTGGCATTGAACGCATATGGAATCAGTATTCTTTAGATCAGAGTACTTTTTTCCTCCGTCAAATCCAAAGCCTCCGTCTCTTGGTCCTACCATAATTCACTGTATCACAACAGGTATTTTAGACCTTGTAAATAGACAGAAAAGAATTTCGCACGCTTACACTGGAATTAAAAAATCAAATTATATGCTCCCGCCGGGATTTGAACCCGGGATCACTGCCTTGAGAGGGCAGTATGCTTAGCCGGACTACACCACAGGAGCTATCTTAACGCCATAAGAGATAGCAATTTAAAGGCTGGCTTGATTTGATGTTAGAAAATTGACATTGAACATTGTTAATCTAGTTTTTTATTTATTCAAGGATGAAATAACACATGGCGACTCTAGCAAATTACAAGCTAAAATCATCGATGTTGCTTGGCATTCTAGTTTTACTCGCTATTGTGACCATATTCCAGCATGCTTTTGCACAAGTGTCGTATACGGACGCTGATAATCCTAATGGTCCGCTTCAAGTGTACGGGTGGACTGCAGGGATGGCGATAGCTGGTGCTTTAACTGGCGTTGGAATTTGGACAACAATTAGACGCAGAAATAGATAAAATCACTTTCTATTTTTTATTTCTATAGATGAAAAATTTTGGTGTAAATGCTCTGACCTCTACAAGATTCTCTGTTTTGTTCAAAATGATGCATTGCAGTGTATACTCTGTACATTTATTCTCATTTTGTGCTTTTGTAATATTATGGCACAAAGAATTACCAATCGCGAAAATAACAATGTGATCCTTGAAGTCATAGCAGACAAAGACGTAAGAACAATACTAGAATCAACACAGAGTGTTCCAAAGTCGGCTCGGCAGATTATATCTGAGTGTAATATTGCAGAAAGCACTGCCTACAGAAAACTCAATAGGCTGGCTTGATTCGATGATTAAAAAATTAACATTGATGAAAAAATACGTAGTATGATCCAACACATAAAACCTAACCGAATTTAGCCAATTATCTTTTTTTATATATGTACCGTGCTATGAACACAATTGCACTAGCCAACAGTCCTATGAATATGAAGATAGGTAAGAGAAGATAAATCAGATTAAGAATTTGAAACGACTGTGACGAAACAAAAACGGTGAATTTTGAAACATCTATTGAAGTGGGTGTGTCTACACGCAAGAAAATTTCGTAGAGGCCTCCAGTTGGAAATGCATATCTTTGAGAAAAATCTCCATTTGTTTCTCTACTTTCAAATTCGCTAATGGTGTTATTTGATGAACTATTAGTAATTGTTATTCTTGAAGTAAAATTCTGAAGATCCTGACCAGTTTGTAAATTTTGAACACTGAACATTAACGTAGACATGTTTCCTGCTATTGGGGTATGAGGTTCAACATCAAACTGAACCAGAAAGTTATCTCTTTGATTTTTCCATTCTTGAAAGTTATATCCATAAAGGCGTTCATAAGATGGTAAGTTAGGCACAAAAAATATTCCTAACAGAAGTGTAAATCCTGATATCTTGATCCAATTAGTGTGAGATAATATTTTCAATCAATGATCCTGTGTAATACTGGTCTTATATTGTAGTATGATTTTAGTTAAATTTCTAACTTGTGTAATTGAAATCAATATTAACAAAAGATGCTTTAAGGCAAATTTAGAAATTATATGTTGGGATATTTAAGGGGGCATTACACATTGCATGCAAATGAAAATAAAAAAATTACTAGTACCGGTATTTTTCTGCCTTTTGGTTATTCTTACATTCAATAATGCCGACGCATATCAGACATTTGCATATAAGATCGCTGGAAGTATTTTTGGAGGTCTAAACTGGGAACCAGAACCGTTAACCTCTGATTCTGAAGTAATTGGAAATTATGAAGTAATACTTGTAACAGATCCGTTCACTCCTAATGTAAATCAAACCACTCATGTGCAATTAAAAGTCTTTAACTACAATCAGGGACCATACGGAGATGCATCAAACTATGCTTCAATTGGTGTTGATCATTTTCTGATGGGAATCAGAATATACTATAACGATCAACTTGTAGATGTAATTCCTCCAGAATTACATAAAGGAGATTCGTGGAGCTTTGACTATGTCTTTGGTAAATCGGGAAATCATGTGTTAAAAGTAGATCTCTATAACATAGATAAAGATGACAACTTGGAAACCTATATCTTTAATGTTCCAGTATTAACAAGCTATGGCTCAATTTTTTCCTATCTTATAATTGCTGCCAGTGTAGCAGTTGCGTCAGTTCTAATTTGGATGAAGATCTTAGTGTCAAAGAAGAATAAATTATCTAGTATATAATAGTGCAATAGTTAAACACTCATCCAAAAATATCTCTATTTCATAAATATAATTTCTGCATCGACCAGATATTTTTTGGGTATCTTGTATACTACGGTATTTTCTGTAATCTCAAATGTCACGGGACACTCAAGTTGTCTGAATCCATAGTCATAAAATGTCTTCCAGTGCAATGAACATTTCATGCCCATTCCATGTTTGATTATGAATATAACAAAGTTTTTGTCTTCTATTTGGCTAAACCCAAAACCGGCCGATTTTGCTCGTAGCCTCAGAATGGTCATCCATTCATGCACTCCAAAACTTCCAGTCATTGAAAAAGACATATCTTTTGCAATTGTATTTCCAGCCATCTCTGCAATATCGTTAATTGTTTTTTCATCTAGATTGTCAAGAATAGCTGTAAGAATTGATCCTTCCACAGGAACCCAACCTGCTTTTGCTGACACTATGTCCCAGTTAATAGCATGCGAAAGTAATTGATTGACTACTGCATTTAGAGTATGTCTCTCAAAATTTGCATAGTTTTTTAATTTCTTCAATGTTCTTGAATCTAGTCTAAAAGTAACAGTGCAGGTATGAGAGCTATCTAAACTATGTTCCACATTAGTCTCGTGCATTTCTTGTATTAATCTCTGTGTGTTCTACCTGTTTTTTTATTAACCGCAAAGCATATTCTGCTTCCGATTGCAATTCATCTAAAACACTCGTGGATCCTCCACTTGCAACTTTATCCAGTCTATAATCCATCTGGATTCTGATAATTACGGTACCACCATTATTAATAAGCATGATATCTTTTGTGCCAACAATAGGACCTTTCGTCCACTGTATGTGTATTCTCTCTTTTGAAAATAGTGTTATCTTCTGCTGACATTTGTTGCCATTTGATAATTGTATCTCACGTGTTATGATATTTCTATCGCTTGATATGTTTTTAATATGAATGATATTCTTCCAATAATTTGGATCATTGTCAACTTTTGATATCACATTCCATATCTTTTCAAAAGTAGCATTAACCTGTAGCATTATGTTGACCTCGACCATGTCATATGTCTAAAAACATGAAATAAATCCCTACAGTATACACTGCAATAATGAAACAAAATTAATGCTAATTGAAATATTGCGTAGCCTTCCAAGTACAGGACAACTTGGAAGGCTGGCATAAAGTTTAGATCTCACTAACTGAGATGACCTGTACTGTTGGTGGTGTTTGAAAATATTTAAAACCGCATATCATTCTCAAGATTACTGGTTAAAATCGTAAATTGCCAAAATCAGTTGAATTGCAAATAACATACCTTAAAAATATGTGAGAATATGTAATGGGTTTATCTGATAGCTTGACATCTTTTTAAAACAAATGAGGTTTAGATCTCCATTTATAATGTTCGTTACTTCAGCAGTTGTAATTTTTAGTCTAGCTTCTGTATTACCCGCAGCATTTGCCACCACGTGGTATCCAGGAGAGGGACTACAACAAGGAGATTACTACAGGTACAGCTTGGGTGACGTTAACTGGCATAATGGTGCATTAATAGAGATGGATTTCTGGGTAAAGAACCAGACAAACAATGGTCTTAATTTGGAGATGGTGGTACATGACGGTTCTATAATACAGAAAGGCATAGTTACGATAGGACTTGTTACTCCTGATCCTGTATCTTATGATCCTAACATGGCAGATTACGCAAACCTTTACAAGCTTACTTTGGGATGGCTTGATGCATTTTCAACACAAGCTGCTCCTATTGATATACTAAGTCCTGTCTGGGGCCGTGCGGGACTTTTCGGTGAGGCCACAATAGGCTCAGTGGGAATGCAAACAGTAACGGTTCCAGCAGGCACATTTCAGGCATCTGCTATCTATTTCCGGGATAGCGGAGTTGATAGCTATATCTGGGCCAATCCAACACTACCCTATCCGATAAAGGCCAAAGTATATGCGATTAAAACAAGCGGAGCCCCTACCATCGGGTTTCAGTTTTCTCTGTTAGAAAATGGAACCAGCCAACAACCACCCGCATTTCTAGACGTCCAATCAACTGGAATGCTTGGATCAAGTCTAGAATGCCCAACACCAGACTTTGCAACAGATTCTGTTCATAATACACAAACCACTGATACTAATTCGCTTGCTATAGAGTATCTTTATGCTCCATCTGTACCTCATCAGGGATGTCCTATGGATTGGAGGATATCATTTGAACCTCAAGATTCTGCAATTCAAAGAATCTCAGACGTGCACTATGACATCTACACTGTTGATGATCAAGGTCACGAGCTTGGTTCACTTGCTCAAAGCATTGGAAGGACTGATCTCTATTCTGCGGTAGGTGATGATGAGCAGATCTTCATAGAAACCCAACCTCCTCCAGCAGTCAATTACGTAATCAACGTTGCAGGTACGGGACCACAATCCGGCATTACTGACGAAAGTTTGACAGGTTCAATAAACATAACCGTCAACACATTACCATCATTTGGAGGTTCCAATACCACAAATCCCTCCAGCACTACAGCTAGCATAACACCGCCTAATATGATGATGAACACCACTAGTTCCACCAACACAACCCAGACTACTGTAATTCCAGCTTGGGTAAAAACAAATGCTGGTTGGTGGGCCAGCGGACAGATT
>JASHNR010000040.1 GCA_030041535.1 Nitrosopumilaceae archaeon
AATCTGTCCGCTGGCCCACCAACCAGCATTTGTTTTTACCCAAGCTGGAATTACAGTAGTCTGGGTTGTGTTGGTGGAACTAGTGGTGTTCATCATCATATTAGGCGGTGTTATGCTAGCTGTAGTGCTGGAGGGATTTGTGGTATTGGAACCTCCAAATGATGGTAATGTGTTGACGGTTATGTTTATTGAACCTGCCAGAGTTACATCAGGAGTTGTTCCCTGCGGACCAATTCCTAGCGCTGCAATTACAAAGTTAGTTACAGGAGTGGTTCCTTTCAAAATTATGGTTCTATCGTCATCTCCCACTGGCGCAAATAATGACGAAGTGCCTGCGTCTTGAGCTACAGAATCAATCTGTTGTCCTTGATTATCTACAGTATAGATATCATATTGAACACTGGAATATTTTTGACTCTGATCAAAGGTTTTCTCAAATGATATTCTCCACTCCATGGGACACTCTAGGTGTGGCGTGGAAGGACTATATCGATAAAAGATTATCATGGAGTTTGAGTCCGTTGTATCTGTAGCCTGTACCGCATCATTTACCATATCTGGCGCAGGACAGTTTGGATTTGCTCCAAACTCTGCAGTTGACTGTACATTCAAGAATGATGGTTCAGTTGGACTGTTGCCTTGTTGTAATAACTCTAAATTAAAATCAGGTGGAGGAGTACCGCTTGTAACATCAGTATATACAATTGCCTTTACTGGAAATGCCAAGTTTGGTGCAACCCATATCATGTTGTCAACATCCTTGTGCCAACCCAGGATCCATGTCTGATATGTTCCAGCTTGCACTGTAACTGATTGCTGTCCCATAGAGCCTACTGACTGTCCACCAACAGAACCTGTTCTGCCCCATGACGGAGAGCCCAAAGTCTGTGCATTGTCTGCTGAGGAAAATGCATCAAGCCATGCTATTGTATTTTTGTATACATTAGAATAATCAGAAATATTTGGATCAGAATATGTCGGATCTGGTGTTACGGTACCTATGGTGACTATTCCTTTCTGCACTGAAGAACCATCTACTGCCAGCATTTCCAAATTCCAACCCGTGCCATCACTTGTCTGGTTCTTGACCCAAAAGTCAATTTCAAGTGGAGTGCAATTATGCCAATCTGTCCAGCAGACATTATACTTGTAGTAATCTCCTTGTTGTAGTCCCTCTCCTGGATACCACGTAGTGGCAAATGCATTAGGCATAACAGTTAGAGTGCCAACTGTAATTATTGATGCTAACATGACAGCTGCTGTAAGAGAACTAATCTTTATGCCCAAACTACCTTTGATATATTTTCAAGTACTAATAAACCTCATTAAACTATGTTAATGGTACGGATTTCGCAGCTTGAATAGACCTGTATGCGTATTATAGTTAAGATATATTTATAGAAACACTGAAGATATATTTTCGCACCGAAAGAAGATTATTTAGTTTATCATACAATTCTCTTGATCGCTTGTTTTTACTGGAAACAGTGTCCTAATTTCTGCCACACAAATAAAAAGATATAATCCTGTAAGGATTGCCATGTCTTTTGCTTATGTGCTATTTTCGTATATATCTATAACTCGTGATTTTTATCTGCTCTTTATTGAAATAAACAATGTGCCTGAGTCTAACAGAATAATAATTTTATAATTACTTTCCATGCCTATCAAAAGAATGTTTTTCGATTCAATGTATTTGTAAATTTTAACAGCTTGGATACTTTATAGCAAAACCGATAATTGAAATTCTTGTGGACGTAAAAAAGATTCCAGAACTATTGTCACTATCTGAACATCCTGTAGGTTTTGGCGGATGTAGAAATAATGAATACCATCTTGATTGCTGCGAATACAATATTAGCGTCTTCGATGACAAGTCAGGTGAATCAGTTCATGATCTTTCTGGAAACATGATAAAACTACATCACTGTTCCCTATCAGAGTCCAGCGTTTCGATTTTAATTCAATTGGAAAACTTGACTATACTTTATGATGATCAGTGGAAGCTACGAATGTTTCTGGCAAAAATAAAGGAAAAGAAGAAAAAAATCCTAAACTCATACACACAAAGCTGTCTTGTCGATGCAGGAATATTTGCAAACAAAGCCAAGGAAGCAGTAAAAACTAATGATCCTTTTGCCGCAGTATGGACAAAATGCGCTTCATATTTTCTTGCAGATGCACTATTCTCAATTAACTCAAAACGGCCAAGTCCTACTCACATGTTGGAAATAACTAGGAATTTGAAAAAAAACGAGATTAATCAAGCCTTTTCCGTAATACATCAAATACTTGGCGTGGAAAGGGCTTCTACCTCAGTTCTTCCAAGAATGGTAAAATCAACTATGGGATTTTCTGATATGGTTGAAAATAATGGTCACTCAAAGATCATCAAAAAAAAGTACGATTATCTAGTTGAAAACTTGCTATTATCTGATTGCTATTTCTATTTGGGGTACATAAACAGGAATAACATCATAAAAATAAAAAATCAGATTCATAAAAATCCGGAATATATCCATGTGTTAAAGGTAGCACTTGATATCGAAAGCGATCAGCTGGTCGTAGACAAGCAAGCAAATGCACTATTACAAAGAGTAAATGAGCTTCTTGTGGATATAAAAGATCAAAAATAACACACTGTAGTTTACTTGAATTTTTTTAATAACCTTTAAAACCCTGTAGGAGATCTTCCAGATATGACAGACGCAGCATGTGGATGCGACTCAGCAACAGAAAACAAAACAGAATGCGATTGCGCAATGCAAGGCGAATGCTATTGTGACGCTAATTGTTCTTGCAAAGCATCAGTTTGTAAGGAACAGGTAGCATCATTCAGATAGGTTTTAACCCTTTTTTCTTTTATTTTTTATAAAATATTATTTTTCGTCCTCGTCTTTGATTCCCCATGTTCTTACAAGCTCTTTTTGAAACTTATCCACCTGTTTTTCGTTTAAGGAATCTCCACAATTCTTGTGTGTTGGAACTACTACCATACCATCCAACTTGAATTCAACTTCATACATGTGGACTTTTTCACACTCGCACATGTGCCAAGTACATAACGTTCCACTATATTTGCTTATTTGAAACCTTTAACTATAAGACGGCGAGGTAGCTGAAATAGATGGCCAACATTAAACTGGTGGCAATTTTTGCTATTGTTATAGTGTCAGCTGCTGCAGGGCTGATATGGCCATTTTTTACAAATCTGCATTTTACCCCCCTACTATCAAATACGGCAAGCCAGTGGCAGATGGGAAAAGGATCTCAATATGATCCTGAGATGGTATATCAAGTCTCTTTTAATAACACTAACTTCACAGCTGACATGAAGTTTTTGCCTATGCAAGGCCAGAATCAGAGCTTGCTTGTACAGATAAAACCTAGCGGTAGTGACAAAATAATAAATCAGACAGTTCAAATTGGTCTTGTTTATGATTATCCAAATGTATCTGGTGAAGCAAAACCATACTTTGACATGTTAGATCAATCAGTGTTTTCTATGCGTGATTTTGCAACTACTAGCCAATATCTTGTAAAAGGCGCTGACTGGGGAGACATGTACATAGGAGCAAATCACGAAACGCTTGATGTGACAGATACAGGAAACATGACCTTTGGATTTGGCTCGGCAAATGCGTATTTGATATCTTATAGAATAGGTGCAAATGAAAACAAAATCTGGATTGTAGATAATTTACCGCTCCCTGTAAAGTCTCAGATATATGATTTTAATGGCACCATGGTTTATAATTTTGAATTGGTCTCACTCAAGGCTCCGTCCACTCCTGGCTTTAGCTGATAACAGTTAATCAAAAGCCAGTCGCAAAACTTTGATATGCTATCATCGAATTTGCCCCAAACATGCAAAGATGCAGGCAATATATCCAGCCTTAAATTTTCTAACATGACTCTGACCCCCTCTTTTCCTTCATACATGTACGCATCATGCACCTGGGGCTTGTCTAGCATCTCGATAGCTTTTGATTTTATCAAATCTCGAGCAATTGAAAAATTCCTGCTATTTCGCTGAAAGACCATTCCGATATTCTCTGTTCCATACGATTCAAAATCCTCGATCTTTCCTCTTTGAGGAAAATTCAATGAAAGAACTATGCCATGTTTTTTCCCTACTTTTGAGGCAGTTTCATTTATTGTTGTAAATGCCATAGCTGGATTTTTTTTCAAAAGTATTCTGATCTGTGGCATGTTTGAGCCAAGTTCGGTTCTAAGTTCGGCAGTAATTGAGGAAAAGCTCATAATCACAAACAAGAAATTTTCTCATATATTTATTGAGTTTACTTAATTACTGGTTTCCTATCATTTACTCATGCTTCCACTTGACAAAGATGGGGTTCCACATGATGAGGGCTCAGAAAGAGCTTCAAGCGTTGAAGACTATAAGGTAACATGCATACAGTTCATCAAGGACATTAGCGGCGACTATCTTGCATGGGTAGACTATTACAAACTTTCACCAGATGAGGACAAAAAAAGGAGGGATCGAATACATGCAATAGTGGAACGTACAAATGAATGGATTGCCAAAGTTGCAACTACCATCAAGGCAGTTGACGTCGTGATGAACGATGGAATTCAGAAAATGGCAGAAAACACCGCGGGCTATCCTTTTCAGATTGGGGTCTTTGTAAACAATGCGTCTGGATACACACTTGCAAAGCCTGGTATGGTGGATATCAACATCAAAGCAGTTGGAAGAGATGGTTCCAAAGTAAAACTAGGCTGGCACCAAAAGGAAAAGAGATTTCTGACAAGTTCCACAAGTCCTGTCACAATTGATGAACCAAGTGATGCAGCACAGGAGTTTGAAATGATAGATTTGCACCTAAATATGGACGCTCAAAAATGCCATCCACGAGATGTCATATCATTTACTGTAATAGTGATTGAAACAAAAGATGGTCAAGAATATGAAAGGCGAGGTACTACCACAATCATTCACATGGGATAACTTCAAGCACTATTCTTGAATACTCGGCTTGCCTGTCAGAATATTTCATACGGGATATCTTTTTTGTCAATTCTTCGTCCTTGACCAGAGACGCATAACCTGGAAAGGTTGTATCGTTTACCGTTATCTTGACTAGTGGGGCCTCAATTGCATTTTTTAGCCAATCACTATGTGGATTTCTTCTTGAAAAATAGAACCTGCCATCATGAAATACCGCTCTGAGCTCTACGACATGTTCTTTTCCAGTCTTTCTTCCTATTGTGGCTAGAATGCAAGTAAGTGGTCCCTCGTCTAACTTCATAGGTCTAATTTCTGTTATAAAGAATTTAACCCATTGGATTGAAAACTCTGATACATGATTCAATAAACTGACTTGGCAACTCTTGCGTATGGCAACCTCGCTAGAATTTAATAGAAATCAGATAAAGGCAGACGAGTTTAAAGGAAAAAAAATCATCGACAGAGAAGGAATAGCATACGGTAAGGTAAAGCACATACACATAAACTCTGATACACTAGAAGTGGTAGGAGTCACAGTCCATGAGGGATTTAGCAAGGACTACTTTCTGTCACGAGATTATGTGGATAGATTTACTGAAGAATCTGTCTTACTTTCCTCAGCACCAATAAGAACCGACATAAATGTGGTTGATATTGACGGCAAAAAGGTTGGAAAGGTAAAACGACTTCACATGAACAAAGATACAAACGAACTTGAATCAATAGAAGTAACCGAGGGTCTTACCGGCTCGAGAATATTCCACACATCTGAGATTTGGGGTGTTGGAGAGAAGATTATTCTCAGGCTGACAAAAGACGAATACAAAAAACCTTAATTTTTTTATTAATTATTCCCTTATTTTGTTTTGATAAAATTAATCGTCTCACTTTGCCTTGTTGATTAAAGTATCTGCCGAACTAAAATCCTATGATTTATGACACTGACATCATTTACCTGATATGGCCATCATGTAGCAAGAAGAACCCATGTGCTATCTAATTTAATCATAGTTGACAAAAACTACAACAATTCCTCACTTCGAAGATCTTCTTGGTATTCTACGACTCCCTCATCGTTGAGGGTCTCTCTTACACTAGTAGGAATTATAGTATTTGTACTATCAAGTGTCATGCTTGGATACGCATGGGCGTCTGGTTCTCCACCTTTTGTGATACAATGGGGAACTTATGGACTACAGACTAATGGACAATTTGCCTTTCCACAAGGAATAGCCACTGATCCTTCAGGAAATGTCTATGTTACAGACTTGGGCAACAGAAGAGTTCAAGAGTTTGATAACAATGGTAACTTTTTGTCTACCTGGGGAATCAAGGGATTTGGCAATGGAACTTTCGAAGAACCTGAAGGAATAGCAGTAGGTGCAGGTTCTGTTTACGTTGTTGATAACGAGTTGAGTATGGTTCAAAAATTTGATATGAGTGGACACTTTATCACGCAATGGGGAAGTAGAGGAAGCGACAATGGGCAATTTTTACTTCCTCAAGGAGTTGCGGTCGACTCTAATGGTAACGTGTACGTTGTAGATACCGGAAATAGCAGAGTTGAAAAGTTTGATAATAATGGGACATTCTTACTTTCAATTGGAAGTAGCGGTCTTGATAATGGACAATTTCTCTCTCCACACGGAGTAACTGTTGATTCGTATGGCAATGTCTATGTTACAGACACTGGAAATAATAGAGTTGAAAAGTTTGCTTCAGATGGAACATATCTCCAAACATATGGCGCATCTGCAGGTCTAAAATCTCCAATTGGAATTGCTGTTGATAGCTCTGGTGATATCTATGTTGCAGATGATGGAAATAACCGAATGGTTGAATTTGACAGTAACGGAAATACAATAGCTTGGGGTGATGCTGGTACAGGGCCGGGTTTCTTTATGGAACCAAGAGATGTTGCAGTTGACTCGGCAGGCAATGTCTTTGTTGTAGACAGCGATAATAACAGAATACAAAAATTTGGCTCATCCACACCGCCACCACAAATACCATCACAAACAAATCAAACTAGCCAAACCACTCAAGCACAAAGTACTCAGACTACCCAGAATCAAAACACAACACAAAGTACAAACTCATCACTAATCACAGATCCAAGTGAGACTACACTGCCACAAATTACTGCTCCGCCTAATATGACTGTCGAAGCAACAGGTGTTTTGACTCCTGTTTCTATTGGTCAGGCCACTGCAACCGATGCAGTAAAAGTCGTCTCCATTACTAATAATGCACCATCTAAATTCCCGTTAGGTGTAACAATGGTCACATGGACTGCCATGAATGCGGGAGGAAATACTGCAAAGGCGGTTCAAACAATAACTATAGCTGATACAACTCCTCCTACACTTACCGCTCCACCCAATGTCACTGTTCAGGCAACAAGTTCTAATCATAATACTGTTAATCTAGGGCTTCCATCTGCATTTGACGCAGTAGGCGTAGAATCTATCACAAATAATGCTCCTCCATACTTTCCATTGGGACAAACAGTCGTTACTTGGAAAGCAATTGATCCATCTGGTAACATAGCTACTGCTAACCAAACAGTGACAGTCCAAGATACCACCCCGCCAACAATAAGAGCTCCTGCAGACATGACTGTCAATGCCACTGGAACACTAACACCTGTGAACGTTGGCCAGGCAACTGCTACTGACAACATTGGAATGGCTTCGCTTACCAATAACTCAACCCAACAAGGATTTCCACTTGGTACAACTATAGTTACTTGGACTGCAGTTGATGTAGGCGGAAATACGGCTAACGCAACACAAAAGATAACAGTTGTTAATAATACTCCACCAAAGCTAACCCCACCAGCAAATGTAACATTCCAAGCCACTTCACTAAACAACAATACAGTACCACTTGGCAATGCAACAGCTACTGATTTTCAGCAAGTCACTGTAACCAATAATGCGCCAAAAGCATTTCCAATTGGAATGACTACTGTCATTTGGACTGCAAAGGACGCATCAGGCAATACAGCTAATGCCACTCAGACTGTTGTTGTACAGGATACCACTCCACCAAAGCTAACCCCCCCAGTAAATGTCACATTCCAGGCAACATCTCTTAACAACAATACAGTACC
>JASHNR010000041.1 GCA_030041535.1 Nitrosopumilaceae archaeon
TGAGATAGTTTGAAGAGAGTACCGTTATCTCTTACAACATTAAATGCGTCAGCAGGTATCTGGACTGTATCATAATGAACGGATGGGTTCATAGTAGCTTCTTGGGCATATGCCGGTAAAAGCGGCGTTACCAGTAGAAGTACAGCAACTATCACGCTACGCATAAGATGAGCTGGGTTCATTTCAATAAAAATCTAAGTTCTGTCAAGTTATTGGTTCATGAATTATCAGGTAGATCGCAGTTATTGCAAAATAACCATCTGATTTATTATATGGTTTAGGTAGAACCTGCACCTTGTTAGTATACAAAGTAATAAAGCAACGATTTACACCGTCACAAGAACTTTATTCCATGATGGAAACATTTCGACAGATAGTAAACGAATGCATCAGAATCGGTCTTGATAACAACATATCAACACTGAGAAAATTCTCATCAAATCACTACCATGATCTCAAAAAATATGATATTCAATCAAAATACAAGCTTACAGCCATATCTCAGGCCTGTGTAAGACTAGCCCAAATGAAGCGCTCAATCAGAGAAGGCAAGACTCCAAAATTCCCATACATACAAAGACCATACCTTGTCTCATGTTATGGCTTTAAGATAAATGAAATGTTATTTTCAATTCCAGTCGGAGATAGAAGATACATCAATATCATATTGAGTCATTATGCACAAGCAATTCTCTTAGACAAATCACTCAAGGTCAAGTCGTTTGTAATCACTCCAGATTCAATCAGTCTTGGCATACAAAAGGAAGTTAAGGAAATTCAATGCTATAATGCAGTCGGAATAGACAGGAACCTACGAAATGTCACAGTTGGAAATCATGATAAAATAACAATGTATGACACGGAGGACCTTCCAAAGATTACATATAGAACCAAAAAAGTAACAGCATCATTCAAGAGAAACGACTACAGGATAAGGCAAAAGATCTATTCAAAGATAGGTAACAGAAGGGCAAGAAGAGTTAGACAATTTCTTAATCGAGTCTCAAAAGACATAGTACAAAAGGCAAGAGAATCTTGTTCCATGATCGTGTTGGAGGATATCAAGGGAATCAGAAAGATGTATAGAAAAGGAAATGGTCAAGGAAATAAACACAGAGCAATGATGAACTCCTGGCCTTTCTATGAGCTACAAAGACAAATACAGTACAAATCTGCATGGGAGGGAATACCAGTACGATTCGTATCTCCAGTGTGCACCAGCATACTGTGTCCAATATGCGGGAGTAGAACCCAAGAGGACAGGTTTCAACATCGTCAATTGTGGTGCAGTAGTTGTAAGAAGTTAATGGATCGTGATGTCATAGCTGCCATGAACATATCTTACAAGGGGTTGCAACAGTTCTGCAATCCTAGTGGGCTTTCAGGTGAAGTAATGAAGAGGGGTTTGGATAACGCAATGCCAACAATCCTTCGAGTGGATGGAAGCAAGTTGGGTTTGAAGGTATGAGCCGTAAACTTGACAGAACCAAAATCTAGTCGACGAATGGATTATCCCAATTCATAAGGATCTTTGATACCTCTGGTCGGATCATGTATTCTGATGGACTTTGTTTTCCAAGGATCATTGTCCTAAGCTTGGTACCACTAAGTTGTTCCTGAAACTCCTGTCCGTGTGGACAATTTCTTTCACTTGCAAAAGACAAACATTTTTTGCAATAGAAAAAGGCAGGATAGAAGATGGGTTCAATTCCAATGTCAGGATAATCATCAAATATTCTCTGTGAAGCAAAGGGATCATAGTAATTGCCCACGCCAGCATGGTCCCTGCCTATTATGATATTAGTACATCCAAAATTCTTTCTCATTATGGCGTGATGAATGGCTTCCTTTGGACCTGCGTATCTCATCTCGGTATGTAATGTAGCAAGATGGCACCTATTCTGCGGATAGTAGTACTTGATCAGCGTTTCATAGGCTGCAACTATTACTTCATCCTTGTAATCGCCTGACTTTTTCTTTCCTATTAGAGGATTAACAAAAAGTCCATCGTGTGTGTTCAGTGATGCCTTTTGAAGCATCTCATGTGCAACATGCGGTACATTCCTAGTTTGAAATCCAACTATTGTCTTCCACCCTGCCTTCTCAAATAGTTCTCTTGTTTCTCTAGGGGTCTTTCTGTATCTGCGAATTAGCGTTTCTGCAGGTCTTGCAATATAATCAATTTTGCCTCCAATCAGAGATTCTTTCATTGACATGGTTTTTGCTACTCCGGGATGTTTTTCATCAGTTGTGCCATAAACTCCCTTTGCTGTTGCATTTTTATCAAAGGGGTAGACTTCTTCTACGTGCAAGACTGCAAAATTTGTACCATTAACACTTAGAGCAACATCTTTTGCATCTTTCATCTTTGTTGCAGTTTCTTTATCAACATCAAGTACTATTGGAATTGTCCAAGGAAGATCATTTGCTAATCTTCCTTTTGTGATCACCTTCTCAAAATCTTCTCGTAAAAGAAATCCCTCAAGTGGACTGAAAATACCATCCGATATATTTTCAATATCGCTTGCTAGATCAGCATTGACTTGTATCGAAAACAGGTTATCTTGTTTTTTGCTTGTAGATCTGTTTACTAGCTTACCGCCATGTGGTTGTGCAATGCCCATATCATACTACCAAGAATACTACTTTCCGTGTTCCGCATGCAATCCACATTCTTTTTGAGGATCTGTTTCCCACCACCAGCGTCCTGCCCGTAATGGTTCCCCTGGTTTGATTGCACGTGTACAAGGCTCACATCCTATGCTAGGGTATCCCTTGTCGTGAAGTTTGTTGTAAGGTATGTTATTATTTTTAAGGTAATCCCAAGTTTGTTCCCATGTCCATTCAATTATCGGATTTACTTTTATGATACCATTGTGTTGCGGATCAATCTCAATTCTGTGGACGTTAGACCTCACTTCGGTTT
Source organism: Nitrosopumilaceae archaeon (assembly GCA_030041535.1). GTDB lineage: Archaea > Thermoproteota > Nitrososphaeria > Nitrososphaerales > Nitrosopumilaceae > Nitrosotalea. The sequence continues at coordinate 2,927 of JASHNR010000041.1, forward strand.
GGTCAGCTCTTAGTCCAGTAATCCATCCATCTACGGTTGAGAGCATCTTCTTTAGTGGATGGACTTTTCTGATACCACAGCATAGTTTACGATTTCCCATACTTTGATAAAATAAGTTCATGCCATTGACACGAACCATTTCTTCAACTTCATTAGAATCTGGAAACATTACTTCTATGTTCATGTTGTACTTGTTTCTTATCTCATCCATAACATCGTATGTCTCTTGATTTAATCTACCAGTATCAAGTGTAAAGATTCTTGCTTTTGAATTTATTTTCATCATCATATCAATTACTACAACATCTTCTGCTCCAAAACTTGATGCCATGGCTATTTTGGGATGAAGATTGTCTAATGCCCATTTGAGAACATCTTGCGGAGTCCTCAGTTTTTCGTTTAACTGCTGTATCTGTTCAGCAGTAAAGCTATGCATAAGAAAATGCATTCATTTTGGTCATATAATTATTTAGGTTGACTTTCTATCCTAGAATTATAAATGAGTCAAAACATTGGAAATAGAATGAATGAGAAGACTGTACTGGTTGTTTTTCCATCCGTTTTCTCATTAAATAAGATGGATAGTTTAGAAACAAGTATCTCAACGATTCTTAAGATCAAAAAACAGAATTTCACTTGCATACGAAAGAATAATTCTGTGATTGTAATAGAAGCAAGTGATCCTGTTTTTGCTTCCTCTACAATTGGATCTCTTTTTGGTATTGACCGAATAGCTATTGCAAAAGAAGTTAAGAATCAGTTTGACACAGTACTTTCTACAATTACAAGTACAAGTATGAATTTGTTGTTGAAAGGCGAGAAATTCTACATCAAGGTTGAAGGAAAATCTGCAGACTACTTGACAAAAGATTTGGAAGTCGCAGCAACTTCATCTTTAATTGAGAAGTCCATTGATCTACAAGTAAAGCCTGGTTTGGAATCAGATCATAGCAGAATGCTTTACACATATCTCACAGAATCGCATGCTTATGTTTGCATTTTTGTAGATAAGGGACTGGGCGGAATTCCATATAATTCTCAAAAGGAAACCATGCTTTGTTGCATATATGACGAGTTATCTGCAATAGCATGTCTGCAAAGCATCAAAATGGGTTTTGATGTAAAGATACTTGTAAGTTATTCAAGTGATTCAGATCTTCTTAAGATATCTAAAATGATAAACAGGATGTTACCATCAATTGTTCAAGAAAAAATTACACTTCAATTCTGTAAAATGCCCAAAACCCAAGACCCATTAATGAAAATTTTAGTAATGATTTATCTCATAGTGTCTATTGCCTCTTCCAGAAAAATCAAGCGTGTAGCATTACCAATCCTACCCTTTGCATTACCTGTATGGTTTGTAGAAGATAGTACGAAAGCTGTTTTTCAGAAGAACTTGGTACCATGGCTTCCACTTGCTGGCATGGACTCTAGCATTCTTGAAAATTCTAGGCAAATAGGATTAGAGAAGTATCTTACAAATCTAGAGAACTTGTGTAAATCAAAATTTACCAAAAGAAACATTCCAAAAAAGAAAATTCAAAAAAACGTTAGCGATGCGTTGAAAAGCCTTGAATCAATATCGCTAACTGCTGGACCAAAAAATGTATATGATATAATTGATTCTCTGAGAATGAATCATTGAGAATTTAAGTAGGGCTAATTTAGTTGCATGCATGAAAAAGATAGGCGGATTCATTAATCCATGGGGAAATGGCCATTTCACCAGAATGATGGCACTTGATGATGTAATACGTAAAGATGTAGAGGACGATCTGGATATTCATTACTCAAGTAGTGGAGAGATTTACCAAAAACTACTCAAGAAATTCCCTGCAAAAAAGGAAAATCTTCACAACATAGTAATTCCTACACCCATCGATGGTAAATGCGGCCCAAGCATTACTTTATCGCTATTTAACATTCTTCTTCCTGTTGCAGGAAGGCAACCTCTTGTTTCAGTGATGGCAAAATACCTACGCGCCGAAGGAAAATTGTATGATAAGCAAAAATTTGATCTTGTTATTAATGATGGGGATGTAGGTTCAAACATCATAGCAGAAAAGAGAAATGTCAAGTCCATCTTTATTACAAATCAATTCAGACCTAAGCTTTGGGTATCACGATCCTATTTTTATCCAGCAGTAATGTACATATCAAAGAAAATTGCAAAGGCTTCAAAGATAATTGTTGCAGATTCCCCTCCTCCTTACACCATATGTGAATACAACCTCAACTTTCCTGAAAGATTAAAGAAGAAAATAGTATATGCAGGTCATTTTTCAAACGGTACTACAATTAATCATGGTCCAAAGTCAGATTTGCAGAAATTAATTGAAAATGTAGACGGTTTTGGATACTGGATGATAACTGGCAACAAGTCAACAAACAAGGCAACGGCCACCAAATATGAAAAAGTCTTTCATGCAACTAGAATGAATAATGAGAGAAGAATTGTCTCACATGCAAAAAATGACCCTTCCTTGGATAAGGTACTTGATAAGGACGGTAAGACATATTCAATTTCTGAAGCTTTTGAGAAAAATATCGATTGGATTCAGATAGATGTGGGATTTCTCTCTGAACAAGAAAAAGATACTGTCTTGAATTTGTGCAAATATGCTGTGATAAATGGTTCTCATACTGCAATGGGAGAGATATTAGGAACAAAGGCAAAGCCAATCATAGGAATTCCTGTCTATGATGAACATACAAATCAGATAAAATGGGCTGAAGAGAGAAATCTTGGCATTCTTGCTACTAACATCAAGCAAACAGTTAGTGCAGTTTCTGAAATACATAACAACTACAACAAGTATCAAGAAAATCTGGTAGAATTTGCCAAAAATTACGACAGAAATGGGACTAAGAAAACTGCAAAGATCATTTCAGAAATGCTAGAAGATTAGAAAGGATTATAATTTTTAAAACAGAATTTCAAATTCTGGTACGCGGCATTTTCGATGGGCGAACTGACCAGTTAGGGATGAAGACATAGACCGCGTACCAGAAACTAGCAAAAGCTTTTATGGATAACTCTAGTGATCGCGTCATTGACAGAGTGCCCTGAGTGTGCATCCAAGCAGGTTCAGATAGAAATGAAATTTGATCCTAATACAAAGCATTTCATTTGTAAAAAATGTGGATTGTTTGCAACCAGAGAACAGATAAGCGATATCAAATACAAATTAAATAGACGCGAGAAAACACGAGAAGACAAACATGATGAATATCGTGACTGGTGGCAATCAAGTAAGAAAGAAAAACAGGGTTAATTACAAAGGTGAGCAGAGATGACTAAAGAAATTCCAAAGTGGGTACAAGATGAGATAAAGAATGCCAAGTTTGGAAAACCAGAGTCCATTACAAGAACAGGGTACATACTTGAGATATACGACAAGGATATGAAAATAGACGCTCAGGTTTACGAAGCTGTAGAAGATGGTAGAAAAATCATAGAAGGTATGAGTTTGCCAAAAAAGATCAAGCCGTCAGACCTTATGAAAGGTGTGGTCTATGAGTTCACAATCAATGCTTGCAAGGCTCCTTTAGGCAAAAAACTCATAGAATTTCTCAAAAAGGAAATGGAAATCGACATGGATACGATATATCAATTTGATCTTGCAAGCCTTGAGATGATGGACGTTGATTCTGATTCTGCGAGTTCTGATGAATCTGAAGAGGAATAAGGGATTAAAATTTCTGGTTGGCTCTTGATCTTCTAAAAATTCCACCAACTATGGGATTTATCAAGTATGGAAATGTCTGTTTGAACCATATTGCTATCCTCACAAATTGAGGAACCACAATCTCAAGCCTAGGCGAAGAGGCGGCTCTTACAACAGCTTTTGCTACAGTATTTGCGCTAAGAGCAGTGGTATATCTTGGCATTTTGTTAAATGAATTATGATTGAAGAAGTTAGTTCGTACCATTATTGGGCTTACGACTGTTATTCCTACACCACTTCCTTTTAGTTCATGATATAGCGATTCTGAAAAACCCAACATTGCAAACTTGGATGCACAATAACTTACCATTCCAGGAATGCCAAAACTTGCAGCGACTGAAGCCACGTTCACTATATGACCAGATTTTTGTTCTAGCATTTTTGGCAAAAAAATCTTGGTACAATATACCATACCCAGATAATTTGTTCCCATCTGCGATTCTATTTCTTCTACTTTTAGATCATTGAAATTACCATAAATTCCAAAGCCTGCATTGTTTACAAGTACATCAATGGTGCCAAATTTTTCCAAAACTTTCTTGTTCATTTGATTTACTTGATCCTTTTGAGATACGTCACACATGCACACGAGAATTTGAGTTTGATACTTGGAGAGTTCTTTTGCAACTTCCTCAAGCTTGTTCATGTCCCTTGAAACAAGCACAACAGAAGCGTGCAATTTAGCAAATTCTAACGCAGATTCTTTTCCAATACCACTTGATGCACCAGTGATTACGACTACTTTTCCTGAGTAATCCATAATGAAAAAGTAGAGGCGGTGAAGATAAAGTGCTTTCTATGCTGGCTTTTGATTTTTGATACTTGGATAGACTACCTTCATGAGAAATAGCCAACTTATGACTAGACCTACATGATAAGTTGCGATCCTCCAAGCTATAATGATATTCCACTGAAGGCTGTTCTTTGCAGCTTCATACGTTAACGTATTCAAATGCCCAAGGTAGGCCCATATAGCAAACTCGGTCAGGCCAGAACCGCCAATAGTTACTGGAAGATTTCCTATCGCATTTGCGGCCATTGTAGCCAGTAGAGAATGGAAAAAGCCTATGACATAACCTGCTCCATTTGCAATTATCATAAATGAAAGTCCATAAAATGACCAAGTAAATACCGAAATTATCATTGATACTGCAAAGGCTTTTTTCATTTGTTGATTGTGTCGCGTTTCCCTACTCATATCACAAATTTCTTTCATCCAAAGGTTTGTCTTTTCAATATATTGCAAAGAGCGGCCTTTTCCCACTCTTGCAGCAACTTTTGAAATCCATCCTGGTACCTGAAATGTTCTTTTAGACGATAAGAAAAATAGTGAGGCCCAAACTCCGGTTATGGGCAAGCTAACTGCAAGTATAGCTATACCTACTACATATGCTCCATAGGCAAAGGAAAAGGCTGCAGCAGTAATAGCAAATATTCCTGATACCAAAACTTCTGTTACGATCTCTACAATTGTAACATAGGATGCTTTTCCAACTGGCACCCCTTTCTTACTTAACCACATAATTCTTACCAACTCTCCCCCAACAAAAGAGGGGGTTGTTGATGTAACAAACTCACTTCCAATCCTTACCGAAATTGTTCTCCAGCTTACATCTATGGGTCCTAAAAATTTTCTAACTAGATAATTGAATTTCAAACCTTGAGTAAATAGCTTGCAGGCCATAGCAAATGCGGCTCCAATAAATGGTATCATGCCTACCGCAAGCAGATTTGCAAGACTAACATTAAACGTAGCAGCAATAATTAGAAATGGTATTACGCTTACAGGCACTGCCAATAGCTTCCAATTCATCGCATGCTCTACTCATGGATGGAAATATAAGCTCAACATAAAATAGTTGATCAAAAATGAAAGTGATTTTTCTTGTAGGAACTGCAGGGTCTGGTAAATCTCTACTGGCTTCAAAAATTCTTGATTATTATACTAGAAATAACCATTTTGTTGGAATGTTAAATTTGGACCCCGGAGTAGAAAATCTCCCATACACATGCGATGTAGATGTGAGAGATTATGTTGATATGGTATCAATAATGAGACAGTATGACCTAGGCCCAAATGGAGCCATGATCATGGCAAATGATCTCATTGCTTCCAAGATTGATGAATTACAACATGAGCTTGATAACGTAAATCCAGATTATTTGATAGTCGATACCCCAGGTCAAATTGAATTATTTGCATACAGAGCTAGCGGGCTCTTTTTTGCGCAAAACCTAAATGCAGAACAAAAGACCTCGGTATTTCTTCATGACGGCTCTCTTATTACAACAGCAGTTAATTTTGTATCAATGGCATTACTTGCAACATCTGTTAAACTAAGACTGGGTTTACCCCAAGTAAATGTAATAACAAAAGTAGATCTTATAGAAGACAAAATTAAAGACATACTAAAATGGTCTTCAAACATGGCAAGTCTTGAAGAAGCCATTGCAAAAGAATCAGATGGTGAGAGTTATACCCTTGCTTCAGGTCTTTTAAGAAGTATGAATTTGGGTGGATTTGCTCAAGGGTTGATACCAATTTCAAACGCTACAGGAGACGGAATGATTAACCTTCATGCAGCATTGAGCAGAATTCTTAACATGGGAGAAGAGATGGAAGATTATGGTTGAAAGCATAACTGTAAAAGCTCCATGTTCTACTGCGAATCTTGGTCCAGGGTTTGATGTTTTTGGATTGGCATTGGATGCATATTATGATCAAATCCAGTTAAAAAAAGAAGGTAAGGGAATCAAAATTCAAAGTCTTGACTCTGTTCCCATCGAACCAGAAAAAAATTCTGCTGGCATTGTAATAAAAGAGATGGCTAGAAAATTTAAAATAAAAACTGGCCTGGTTTTGAGAATTAAGAAAGGAGTGCCAACAGGCTTTGGAATGGGTAGCAGTGCAGCCTCAGCAGCTGCTGCAGCGGTTGCCTTTGATGCCTTGTTCAAATTAAAACTTGATGGAAATAACTTGGTCAAATATGCAGGATTGGGTGAAATGGCTAGTGCAGGATCAGTTCATTACGATAATGTTGCTGCATCAGTTCTAGGGGGATTTGTCATAGTAAGAACAGATCCATTTAATGTAATAAAGATCGATCCTCCCAAAAACTTGATTCTTTGTGTTGCTATTCCAAAAATTCATGTACCTCAAAAAAAGACGGAAATGTCAAGAAAAGTTCTTCCAAAACAAGTAAAACTCTTAGATCATGTCAAGAATCTCTCAAACGCGTCGGCATTAACTGCTGGATTTATGAGAAAAGATGTTAAATTGGTAGGTAGTTCCATAAATGATATCATAGTGGAACCGGCAAGAAAGCATCTGATTCCAGGTTTTGATAAAGTAAAGAATAATGCTCTTGATGCAGGCGCTATGGGAGTAACAATTAGCGGGGCTGGACCGTCAGTAATTGCTTTTACATCAATGTCTAGTAATCCTAGAAAGATATTGAGCTCCATGAAAAAGGGATTTGCTTCAGCCAAGACAGAATGTACAGTGGTAATATGCAAACCAAGCAGGGGAGCTACTGTTATCTAGTTATTTTTTATGTAGAAAAGAATTCATTCTATCTTCTCGTTCCTTGGTTGAAAAACAAAGAGACCATGAATAAATTTCGAGCTTGAGTCCAGTATCTAAACTTGCATCCATTCCTTTATTGACAAGCATTTTAGATATGCCAACTGCAAAGTTACTGTTTTTTGCAATACTTTCAGCATAAGATTTGGTTTCAGAGAGCAGAGTTTCTGATGGAAAAACTTTGTTGACTAGACCCATTGACAGCGCCTCCTCTGCACTAATTCGTCTACCTGAAAAAATCAAGTCTTTTGCTCTTGCAGGACCTACAATTCGCAACAGCCTTTGTGTACCACCCCATCCCGGACAGATACCTAATGTTACTTCGGGTTGGCCTAGTTGTGCATTTGGTGATGCAAACCGAAGATCACAAGAGAGTGCCAGCTCACAGCCACCTCCTAGTGCATAACCGTTTATTGCAGCTATTACTGGTTTTTCCAATTTTTCTATCTTGTTTAGAACCTCGTGTCCCCTGAGTGCATATTTTTCTGCTTCTGTAGGCCCAATCTTGCTCATGTATTCAATATCTGCACCTGCAGAGAATGCTTTTTGTCCGGCTCCTGTAATTATGATCACTTTTGATGAATCTTTCTCCAATTCGTCTAAAATTGAAATAAACTCATCCATGACTTCAAGATTCATTGCGTTTAGTTTATCTGCTCTATTTATCGTAATTTGGACAATGTTATTTTCTTTTTCTACCTTGAGGTATTGCATATCAAAACGTCATGAATCTCCAAATTAAACTTTAGAATTGAAAGAAAATAGAAACTGAGTTATACCTCACTTCGTACAATTGAGCTGCTTTGAATTCATTGGGTTTACTCTCTGCTGTTGGTGCAGCCATATGTTGGGGAAGTTTTTTTGTTCCTATTAGAAAGGTTAGAGTTACAGACATCTGGCAATTGCAGGGTGCTACTGGCATAGGTGTCATCCTGTTTGCTATTCCAATTGGCTTTTTCTGGGGGTTTCAAGTTTTGCCAGCAGGATTGCTAAGTGGGGCAATATGGACAACCGGGAATGTACTTGCTCTTTATTCTGTTAGATTGATTGGTCTTTCTAGGACATCCCCATTTCTTGCAGGTTTTAGCATTCTCGTATCATTTTTGTGGGGGATTTTGTATTTTAATGAGAAATTCAACTACATGGTTCTTGCTATTATTGCAGTGGGATTGTTGCTTGGTGGATTAATTTTTATCTCAAATACATCAAAGAACCAACCCGTACGGAAGAAAGGATACCTCATTGCAGTGGCTTCAGGATTGATAGGAGGCTCTTACGTTATTCCTCTTCAAGCTACTCATTCACTTCAAGCCGGATTCTTTTCATCTAGTCTTTCCATCTTTGCAATTGGCATACCAATGTTATTACTTTCAAGAAAATTTGCAAAAAGAGAAATGATGGCAGGAGTTCTTTCTGGAGGTTTATTCAACATAGGAAGCTTGTCGGTCTTGATAGCTGTTGGATTGATTGGAATTACTGTTGCCTATCCAATATCACAGACAGCTACACTATTTGCAATCTCTTGGGGAGTTTTGTATTTCAGGGAAATTGTTCACAAAGAGAGCATATTCAAAATCATTACTGGCGCTGGTCTAATATTGTGTGGAGCGGCATTGATCACAATTGCCTAGTCAAGCATTTTATTTGGTCAAAAATTACCTTATTCGAATTGAAAGCAATTGTAGTATTTAGCGGTGGAATAGACTCTGTATGTACTGCTATCTATTTACGTAAACGTTATGATATTTACGGGATTACTTTTTCATATGGTCAAAAGGCTGATCAGGAACTAAGTGCGGCAAAGCATTTTTCCAAAGTACTAAAATTTCGGGAACATAAGATAATTGATATAGAATTTATGAAAGGATTGTATGAAAAGACAAATGCTTTGACATATTCAAAAATGAGTATACCGTCCAAGTTTGACTATTCAATAGTTGTTCCAATAAGAAATGCTGTCTTTCTTTCCATAGCTTCTGCTTGGGCGTTTTCAAAAAATGCCAATCTAGTGGCATATGGAGCTCACAAAGATGATCAACTATATCCAGATTGCAGGCCCAAATTTTCCAGATTACTGGCAGATGCACTTAACGAGGGAGAGATTGATGGCATAAGAAAAGGTTTGAGAAAGAAGCTCAGAATATGGAGTCCGTTTGTTGGAGGCCTTTCTAAGAGTAATCTTCTCAAAATAGGTCATGGTTTTCTTGGAGATGACATATTCAAAACTTGGAGTTGTTATTCTCAGTCAAAAATACACTGTGGAAAATGTGAATCCTGCAATAATAGAAAGATGGCTTTTCATCAGGCAAACATGATAGATAAGACCAGATACAAAATTAGCTAGTCTAGATTTTCAGTGCCGGTTTTCTTAAAAGGAGCGGACGCACGATAAGATAGTACAATGGATATGGTACACCGACGAGGCCCCAAAAGATCCAATTAGTCATAGATTCATCAAAACCTAATTTTTTAAAGTAGTCCATTGAGTTTGCTGCAAGTAGCATTCCAACTGCCATTACGATGAAGAACTCTATTGCATACCATGCAAAGGCTGGCCAAGAGTCTTTTGGAATATGGACGTTGTTATGTACAACCACGTTTGTTGTGAATTGGATGTTATTATTTAGTTTTTCAGATTAGACAATATTTGGTTGGGATCTACCGCTATAAATTAAACTTAGAACATCGGTTCTTGCCTCTTTTGTATCATAAACGCCTCTTGAGGCAATAGTTGTTACCGTAGAGTCATTTCTTACGCCACGCATCTTCATGCAAAGATGTTCTCCTTCCGCTATCACTAATACCCCCTTTACTCCTTCAGAATGCAATTCATCTGCGATATTTTTTGTAATTCTCTCTTGGATTTGCAGTCTAGCCGAGTATTTTTCTACAAGACGAACCAACTTCGATATGCCAAATACCTTACCGTTTGGAGCATATGCTACTGTAATCTTACCAAAGAATGGCAACATGTGGTGTTCACACATGGAGTAAAATTGTATATCTTTTGCTATAACCACGTCAGAATCTTCGGAGAACTTAACTGAGAGTTCTGACTCTGCATCATATCCCTTGAAGATCTCTTCATACATGTCTGCGATTCTGCTTGGAGTATCCACTAGACCCTCTCTTGTCGGATCTTCTCCTATCTCAGCAATCAATTCTCGAATTAGTCTTTTTACTCTCTCTTTGTTCATCATGGTGCTCCTATGAATTTGTGCAACTGAGGTATGATACGTACTTCTTCATAATAAGCATGAACCGCGTCATAGAAGTCTAGAAGTTGCTTCAAATCTGGCTCTTCCATACCATATGTGGGCTGTATTATAAATCCTGCAACTTTAGACTTTGATGTGATATCAAAAATGTTCTTGAGAAGCTGCCTGAAGTGTTCGATCTTGGTTCTTGAGCTTACAACTATTTTGATATAAGTCACTTTACCAGAATCGATGGCAAGTTTCAAACATTGTAATTCATTTTCTAAAAGTTTAGAATAATGATCTTCATCTACAAATTCAGAGTCAAGAGTTTTGAACTCAATTTTGATGTAGTCAAAGTAGGGTAAAACTTGGCCAAATCTCACAGAATCAAAACAAGATGACTCTAGGTAGGTTGGAATTTTCTTTTGTTGCACAAATTTTGCCAATTCAGATACCGCTTCAGATTGGACAAGCGGATCTCCTCCGGTAAAATTTACTTTGTATGTATTTTTTGCCAGACTGTTTTCAATTAGCGTTTTTGCTTCATCCAGCAAATATTCTCTTCCTGATGTCATAGGTAATGCTTCTTTTGTATCACAGTAGAAACATTTGAAAGGACACCCTGCTAGCCTAACAAAAAGCGTCTTGGTCCCATAGAGAATTCCTTCTCCTTCCACTGATGTGAATATTTCGTACAGTCGTACCTTCAAGTATTCGCTCTCTGTTTGTTCAGTATTTATTTAATTGGATTCCATGATGAACAATTTTTACCAAATGATTTATCTGATTAAAGAGAGGGATCACACAGTGAGAAAAATAATTCTCCTACTCATGTTTGCAATTTCAGTAATTTTTATCACTTACCAACAGGCAAATGCCATAACCATCACTACAATTCCCATAAATATCACTGCAACTCCCAAGACTCCTGTTTTTGGTCCAAATGACAACATAGTTGTGAATCTTAAAATTCAAGGATATAATGGTGGTCCAATATCTTGGATAGCCCATAGGCCAGATAATTCCACAATATCAGGTAACCTTACCAAGGTAAAAGGAGACGGATTTGTTCAACATCGAATAGTAAGAAATGCTTTTGATAATTATTTTGGAAATTGGTCGATTGATTACACATACAACGGCGTAAATCAAACAGCTAGTTTCAAGGTAAATCCAATCGTGTTAACTGTTTTCACTGGAAAGGATCTCTATTATGAACCAGATATGATGAACATTAACATCACCACTTCATATTACATACCGACTGCACAGCAAGCAGAATTTTTTTATCTAAATTTTTATGATCAAAAGGGAAATATTGTAAAGGACATACCTCAGATTGAAATAAGAGCAGCTCAGCATAGTGTAATTTACAATTTTCACATGACAGAGCTTGCAGATTATGACGGGCCTGGATTGTATAAGCTAAATGTCCAGTATTATAATACAGTGGTCCAGGTGCCATTTCTTTTAGGTAAGTATTCTGATCTTATGCAGATATCCACACAGACAGACAAGAGTACTTACCAAGTAGGTGATGTCATCAATATGGAACTATTATTCACTAGGGTTACACAATCTAATGGCACATTAACAATAACAAGTCCTTCTGGAAGTGTCACTACGCACCAGTTTCACGTATATTCTGTGGACACCCCTCTAGTTTTAGATGATGTAACAAAGGATGTTGGGACATACAATTATGTAGTCCAGTATGGAGGTGTCAGTCAATCAGGTTCGTTCAGTGTTATTGCAAATCCAGCACCACTACCAAACATAGAATTTGATGTATTTCTTGACAAGTTAAACTACAGACCAGGGGAAATCATTCATGTAAAGATTCACACCTCTCAAGTTATCACAAATTCGACAAGCCTTTGGGTAGTAGATCCAAATTCTGTGGAATATCCAAGATTGTCTTTGCCAATAACTGCAGTTGATACAATATTGCCACGTGAGATAAGTAAGAATGCCACTACAGGACAATGGGAACTTTACATAGATTATGATGGAATAGTCAGATCTGTACCTTATTTTGTTGGTGGTCCTCCAGTAGATGACGCAGAAATGCTCAATGAATATCAGTTTAGCGTGCCTGCTTTTGTATCAAACTTTGCAACAAACTTTACTGCTCCAACTGGAATAGCTATTGATTCTAATGGCGATATTTATGTAGTAGATTCTGGAAGCTCCCAAGTAAAAAAATTCGATTCTAATGGAAAATTGTTGTTATCATGGGGAAGTCTAGGATCAGGGAATGGTCGGCTATTGCATCCACATGGAATTTTTGTTGGAACAAAATACGTCTTTGTTGCAGATACAGGAAATGCAAGAATAGACATATTTGACAAAGATAATGGAAATTTCATTTATTCTTGGGGGAGTTATGGCAATAACGAAGGAATGTTTCATACTCCAGTTGGGCTTGCTGCAGATAGCCAAGAGGATATTCTTGTTGCAGATTCTGGAAGAAATACGATTCAAGAATTTAATACACAATTTACTTTCATGAATGAGTTCAAATCTTTACTTACAGATAATGGTAATTTTACAGCAACTAGCGGAATAGCGGTTGACTCCAAAGGCAATATTTATGTATCTTCTCCAGATGACAAGATTCTAGAATTCTCAAGTATTGGTAATTTCGTAAACTTTTTTGGTTCTCAAGGCTCAGAAGAGGGGAGATTCAACAATCCTACAGCACTAGCAATAGATTCGAATGGTAACTTTTACGTTGCAGATACCTGGAACCACCGCATTCAAAAATTCGATCCTTACGGAAATTTTGTCTTGAGTTGGGGAATAGAAGGAACCTCTGCAGGACAATTTGAGGAGCCTGTTGGGCTTGCAATAGATCAATCAGATAACATCTATGTTGTGGACAAGAAAAATGGCAACATTCAAAAATTTTCATTATATGAAACTGTTGGACAAGTGATACCTACTTGGGTAAAAGACAGAGCTATTTGGTGGTCAGAGGGGGCTTTGAGTAAAAGAGACTTTGCTTTGGCTGTAAGATATATGACAGATCATGGCCTGCCTAACACAAATGAAAACAACGAAACTTCTGTAGTGAAAATTCCAAATTGGTTAAAGCATGAAGCCGGCTGGTGGGGATTAGGTCAGATAGATGATGAAACTTTCGCCAGCACTCTCCAGTATCTCATTTCTGCTGGAATTTTGAAAGTTTAAGACACGATTTGTGCGGTCTTTCTTGCAAATAGTCCTGCAATAAATATCAAAACACCAAGAATTCCGATAAGACTTCCAACAAACTCTATGGTATCGCTAAGATTGAATTGCATTGGAGCAAGAAATACAGCAAGTATTGCACCTATTACAATCATTGGTATCCCAATACCTATTGAGATTTGTTTTGAAACCATCAGCTATGCTCTAATCAAAAATCTATATGAATTTTATGAAATACGTCCTGTAGAAAACAATGGTTTCAGTCTAAATAGAGACCATAGAATCAGAGTTTTTTATTAATTTTAATGGTGATTTTGGATTTCAGGTTTTTTATGATAGTTATATCCTGCACTTTGCCCTGCCGCTGTAATGTTTGTAGGTGAAGATGAGTATGTTGGAATGGGTGACGGTGTATTGTGTACAGTTGAGTTTGTATGGGAAGGTATACCTGCAGGCTTCTCAGTTAATTGTGCTTTTTGATAAGCTTGAATTATCTTTATCAGATTTATTGCTTGGTCTACTTTACCCTCTGATACTAACTGCTTGAGTTCTGTGACCATATCTTTGGGATTGCTTTCTGTAGTAATGTTAAAATTGTTTGTAATATATGCAACACGAGACGAATTCAGAGGTATGAAGTTTTGTGTGGTATTAAGTTGACTAGTATTATTGAGTTGCACAATTTGGTTTTCAGCAAAATTTTTCTCCCTTTCAGAAATTCTCTCTTGTGCAATATTAGTTAGAGAGTTATGTGTCTGAACAACAAAGTCGTTAGCATTTTGTAATTGTTTTGATGCATCACCCAAGTTTCCAGAATCAAGATCTTGGGTAGCGCTCTGAATCATTTCATCAAAGTTTGTAAAATTAATATCTATATTATTTTCTGATGTGATTGACTTTAGAAGGCTTTCTATATTCTCTAGTCTAGATATCTCCCCTTTCAGTTGCATTATCTCCGTTTTTTGCTGATCATTTGATGATGTTATATTAAGTGAGTTTATCTGATCATTTGTTTCCTGGAAGAATTTCATAGCAGCAAGAAAATGTTGTTTGGCTGAATTGGTATCATTTTGATTTATTGCCTCTGCTAGCGCATCAGTTTCATTGGAACCTTGACTATAGAGCTGGTTAATCTCATCAGTCACATTACTAATTTGTGATATTGTTATGCTGAGGTTATCTCTGGCTTGAGTAGCAATATTGAGCAAAGTATCTAACTGCGGATCAGCATAAGATTGGATTGGCATAACAAACATCATGCTTCCAACCAGTATCAAAAGAAATGGCAATAGTGTTTTCATTCTTGACCCTCCTCAACTTTTCGCAGTTTTATGAGATTCTGCTGGTCTACTTTTTCTATTTCAACAATTCCTTCTCGTTCTAATCGTTTTACTGCTCGCCATGTTGTAGTACGCGGTAGAAGGAATTTTTTGCGGAGTTCACTTTCAAAAACTCTTCCGCCCTTTTCAGAGATAAACACTACAATGTCTTTGTCTTCCTGACGTAGTTTTGGTTTGAGTCTAAATATTGTTTCTTTATCGGGAGGGATATAGTTGCTCTGTGGAATTTGAGGTACAGGTATTTCCTTTGTTATTCTAGATCTTTTCAATATAATAAACATGGCAATTACTGCTGCTATAGCACCACCTACAGCTAAAATTGAAATAATATCATTATTGTTTCCAGTTGAGATTGGACCAGTATTGTTGTTTCCAGTTTGTTTTATAGAAAGAGTTGCTTGTTGTTCCTGAATAGCTAAATTCTTGGCATCATCAGCGAATGCTTCTGCATCAGAATATCTTCCTTCATTAAAAGCTGTATTTGCTTCAGCAAGTTTTTCAGAAGCAAGGGGAGTGCTTATGCCTTCAGAATTTACTGTACTTATGAAATCTTGAGCATGCTGAATTGCCAAAGTTGCTGTCTGGCTTGTGCCTAATACGCCAAATATGTAACTAATATCTACAGAACCGCTTGGAAATGAAATGAGTGATTGACCATTCACGACCTGCAAGTCTGATGGAGTCGTGCTCATGCCTACAATTACAGTATTTACAGGTAAGAGTATAGAATAACCAACAGGAGAATTTACATGAAATGTCCAGGTCTTTCCATTCTTAGATACAAGATCGGGAGTATCATAGTCAACTTTGATTGCAGATGCTCCAAGAGTTTCTACATCTACATTATTTGTGTTCATTTTACTTGAAAGTAATGTCCCATTTTGATCTTGTACAACAAAGTTATCGGTGGTGTTGCCATACAAACCAAGTATGAAATCAGGGGATTGCGGGTCAACATCAGTTTGATAAAAAATGTGTGTAGTGCCATCAGTGTAAATAGTAAATTCAAGCACCTTGGATGAACCTAGTGCATACTGAATACAGGAAGAAAAAGCAAGCAAAAGAAGGCAGACAGCAATTAGCGGGGCCCTTACCATCGTTGTCAGGATATAGACGATCCTTACAAAAAGCATTGCTTCCGCTTGCATTTCTGTTGCGATCACCAAAGTTTTCTGGTACATTCTACTAGTACCTTAGGTTAAGTCCCTGAGCTACACCTTGGAATCTCTGGAATTCCTGAAAGAATTTGATGCCTTTCTCTGTAATCCTAAATAGTCGATTCCTGCCAGATTTTATTGATTCTACCAAGCCTGCATCTATTAGCTTCTGGCACTTCTCCAATACTGCGTAGTGAGAGAGATTTGCTCTTCTGGAAATAGCAGAGACTATTACTCCTTGTATTCCACCATCCATGGTTACACCTAAGATATCAGCAATGATACCCATTTCGGACCTGTATTGTTGTTTTGACATGTACATCTTATAGTTGGGATGTTTTATCAGGGACAGCATGAAACATCAAGTGGAACAATAGCGGAATAGCTGTTTCATACTCTGAAATGGCCTAAAATTAGGCATTTACGAAAGGGAGGAGAGTATCATTAACAGTACATTTTAGCAATTTTTTGAACAGATTTTATATTGTACTATTGTAGGTTTGATAACAAAAGGAGGTGCAACAGTGAGCTTTAACGACTCTGGTTTTGGCGAGAGCCCAAGACAAGGATATAGTGGAAATAGAGGATACGGCAGAGGTCGAAGATTTGGAGGCGGTGGGCGACATTTTGATGATAGACCTAAGCCAGTAGAAAGTGGCAAAGAATATGATATATCCATAACAGAAATTAGTAGAAAAGGAGACGGTATTGCAAGAGTAGAAGGTTTTGTCATATTCGTCAAAGGCGGGCAAGTAGGCCAGAACGCGAAAATAAAGATTACGCAGGTAGGCGAACGCTTTGCTACTGCTGATTTAGTAGAAGAAGGAACCCCACAGTCAGAAACAGAATAAAACTGGTTGTCTAGACGGCGTTTCTAATTTCTTACAAATTACTAGTTTTCTTTTTTATATTATCTATAATTTCCAATTTTCTTGTGATATCCATGTTTGGTTCCATGGTAACATAGACTGTTCTGTGTTTTGGATAGACAACTATCTGCGTAACCTTCTGGCGTTCTATATGTACATAGTTGACAGAACCTAAACTCCTGTCAAATTGCTTTCGGATCTTTCTTCTTATGGCTACCTGTTTACAAAAATGTTCTTCCTCTTTTTGTGACTTGAGAGATGTTTTACCTTCTTTCATTATGGCTTCTGATATGTTCCCTTTAAGATCTATAATTGCAGCAAACCGCATCATTGGATCTAGCTCTAAGATATCCTCTACTATAGGAAGTAGGTTTATCTTGTGATTATTCTTTTTCAATTAACGAAGAGCAAAAGAACTTGATTCTAAATATATCTTGGTTTAAACTGATCTGATCGCTAAATCATGCCTAAAAGAGGGTCTTTCTCCACTTTAGTAAATAATCTGAGCAATTCTGTAATCTATTAACTTTTTATATATTACACATTACAGTAGTTATAAGCAATATGTTTGAAAAGTTTCGAAAGAAAAAGGATGAACTTGAACCAGATTCCACTAAAAAGGAAGAAGAAGGTGTCATAGCTGAAATCACGCAACATAAACCCCAAGAAATAGAACCAGAGAAAACCCCTAATGTTGTTGAACAACCTAATCCTAAGCCTTCTGAACAGGTAAAAATACCGGAACCTGTGCAACAAAGAACAGTGAACACTTCTGGAGAAGATATAGGAATTGGAGCCCTCATGGATAAGCGAAATAAGCTTGAGGAGACGATCGATTATGTGGGTCTAATGATCAAGAATTTGAAAGATAAGAGGACAAATTTAGAGAAGAGCATAGAAGACGAATCTGTAGATATTAAAAATCTCAAGGAGAAATTGGTTAAAGTAGGTCAGTATATAGAAGAAGAAAAACAGGGAATAAAGACCCTGCAACAGAAGAGAAGCAATGTTGAAAGAGAGGCAGACGATGTTGCTGTAATTATCAACAATCTGCGCGAAAAATTATTGAGTATAGATAGAGTAGTAAACGAAGAGGGCAGCAAGATAGAGAAATTTAAAGATGCTCGACCTAAGTCAGAATCTTCCTTCAGCTAGAAGGTAAAACCTTCTTTCAGCATACTATTCAGATTTTCCTTTATTTCTTCTTCGGATGATAATGAGTTAAGGTCTCTGATTAATACCTCTGTTGCAAGACATTGATTCTTTGAGAACTGATAATAGCAGTCTAGTTTTTCCTGATAGGTTTTTGCATTGTAATAGATAGTCCAAAAATTTTCTGTAGAATGTTGTACATAAAGTAAAAACTTTCGAATGGCTATCTCAATTTTATGAGATGGATTGTCTTTCATTAGTCCAATTAAAATCTGCTCTAGTTTACTGTCCAGATTAGATTCGTAAATGAGTTGGTAAATATCCCCGTCTTTTGTCACAATCGCTTTACGTGACTGCATCATAAAAGCTTTCGTTGATAATTTTCAAAAAATTCATCATTTGTATGTAACAATTTGAGTTATCTTAAAAAAATTAAGATTTCAACTATGAAATTATTCACAATACTTAAATAATTTGGGTGCGTATTAATTATCCCTGCCAAAGGAAATCCTCCCAAGACAGGCATCATGCAGCAGACATGTGATACGGCTAGGAATCAACCCCTCCGTAAAAGTACCAAAAGGAGAAATCCCAAGGAAGTGACGACAATGGTCGCCATATCTTTGAATGCTGTGCATTCTCACATGACGTGTGAATCGCACACGTCTGCATGATAGAATTTTTTCCAACTACAAACTGAACTACAATTTTTTATAATGATCAGAAGTTTGTAGTGGTAAATGTTATCAATTATTTTATCATCTCCCAGTTACTAGATCTTCTATTTTTAGCATCAAGTTCAACCATCTTTTTCAAAAGTATACTACAAGATCTTGAAGGAAAATATCTAAAGTTAACAGTGTTGTGATTGGAATGATGTTTTTGTAGGTTCGCCTGTAACTGGCAAACTCACAAAGTTATTTGGTTATACGATACTCGTCTTCTGCAATATTGATTGTATCTCTAGTTCTGTTCAAGGTATATTTCCACAACAGACTATCTCACAAGACTGCCTAGACAAAGCTGGAAGATGATTGACTGCCGGCAGGTGTTGAAGGCAACTTGTCATTGACAGCTGCCTCTGCAACTGCTGCGGCCTCTTGAATAATCTTCTCTGATTCCTCATCTGAAACTCCGGAATCGATTCCAAATTCTCCGCCATGGAATGTATCCGTCATTAATCCTCCTAGCATATCAGTCATTCCTGATAGCTCACGATCTGCCTCTGGCATGAACTGTACCATAGATGATCTTAGGCTCTTCATCAAGCCGATTGTTGGCATGATTGTAGTGACCATATCGCCTAGATCGTGGAAGGTACCTAGTCTAAGCTCGATTTGCTCAAGTGCAATCCTGGCATTTCCTAGGAGCTTGGTAACTTTCCTGACCTCAGCTAATTCTTTTGATAAAACTCTACTAGCAGTGGTATCGTGTTGTTGAGTAGCAATTACAATTCTTTTGAATAATTTTTCATCTCTTTGTTTTAATTTTGTAAGCATTCCGTCAAGTTTTCCAGTTTGGGCCTCAAGTCTTTTTACTGCCTGTTCCATTCTTGGCTTCAGAGGACCTTTTGGTCTTATTGTATCATTAATTCTTTCATTAATACTAGGTGTTTGTGGCCTTTGCCAATTCTTATCAAACGTTGTCATGGATACGACTGATAAAATCTGTTATTAATTTCAGGTGTAAAATGTGGTTCACAGTATGCTAAATTTAGCTAACAAAACTTTGTATAAACATAGACAATGCTTGGTTTTCAATATAATTAAAAAATCAAAATTTTTGGATAACCTATATTGGACATATCCTACGTTTTAACCCCACTGCAGGGACCTATCGCATTACTTGAATCGCAATACTTCTCTGCGGGTGGATCTTCTGTATGTGAATCGCGAGCGCGTTGCTTGATGGCTGTGATTCACAGCAAAGTGGACATTTTTCCATTTTATTTATTGCCTGTGATCCAAAACTAACGTATTTAAGGTTTTGGTTGAATCACTCTGGCAACAAGAAAATTATCAAATTTTTGAAAATTTTTTCTGTCTCAAAAAAAGATGGGATGAAAACATTTTTTGAAAAAATAAAGCAGTCAAAAAAATGTTTTTCAAAAATAAAAAATTATTTTCAAAATATCAAGTTACAAAAAAATTGATAATGATGATCCGGATTAGATTCTCGCTTTATGATATTGGGGCATTGTGATTCAAGTTTTTACAATTAATTCAATATTATAATATATAATATATAATTTTATTAGAAAATTCTTCTAATTTTACCAATTTCACTTATAGTTAAACCTTTTTATTTATGTTAACCGAAATTCTTATAAGATATCATATGACTCGCGAATCTTTCGGTTCTGGTGGACGTTGCCCTCGTTGTGGAAAAGGTCCAATGGTTACAGACAGCACTACAGGTGAAATGTTTTGTGGTGGCTGTGGATTTGTTATGACAGAACGTGTTGAGGAATCTGGCCCAGAATGGAGATCGTTTTCCAAAGAAGAGCATGAGGATCGAAGTAGAACAGGAACCCCAACATCGCTTGCAATGCATGACATGGGGCTAGCAACAATAATTGGTCCTGCCGATAAAGATGCATCAGGAAAACCGCTTTCTGCATCAATGAAAAGTACCATTGAACGACTTAGAACTTGGGACAGTCGAAGTCAAGTTCATGAACCAGTAGATAGAAACTTTAGACAAGCTTTCAGTGAACTCGACAGACTAAAAGACAAACTTGCATTATCAGATGCAGTAATAGAAAAGACCGCATACATCTACCGAAAGGCACTTGATAAAGGCCTTGTCAGAGGAAGATCAATTCCTGGACTTGTAGCTGCTGCACTTTATGCAGCATGTAGAGATACTGAGACGCCAAGAACTTTAACTGACGTTGCAAGTGGAATCAACATTAAAAGAAAGGATGTTGCACGATGCTACAGACTTTTGCTCAGAGAGCTGGATCTCAAGATGCCGGTGGTTGATCCAATAAAATGTGTAGCAAGAATTGCAAGTAAAGCTGGATTAAGTGAAAAGACAAAAAGAAAGGCCCTGCAAATTCTAAAAGATGCGGCAGAGATTGAAATTTCTGCTGGTAAAGATCCAATGGGACTTGCGGCTGCAGCACTGTATCTCTCTTGTGTAATGAATGGAGAAAATAAAACGCAAAAAGACGTGGCACAAGCTGCTGGAGTAACCGAAGTAACAATCCGAAATAGATACAAGGGATTAAAGGAATCCCTAAAACTCTAAATTTTTCAAAATTAATTCTAGTTTCTTGATTACAACTTGGTTGATCTTGAAAAATAATCTCATGATAATTAGTTGCGCCATCAATACAATTGAAAATTTATCGAGAAAGCAAACACCAAATCATCTAAGAATCTTAACGTTTATCGTAAAATTATTGTAAAACAATGGGGCGTGGCCATTACCGCAGACTTACAGAGATTACCTCTTACAATCCACAAAGTGGATTCATGTTAAGGTCTGCGCAGCCACGCTCTCTAGGCAGTAGATTTTACATCCTTCTGCATTAATTTCTATAGAAGTTCAAAGTATTTATCATTTTATATATATTTTTAATATTTTTGATTACAATTATGAAAAATATTTGAAAAAGAAGTCAGAACAATATACAATCACATAAACCACTTGTACAATATTTACAAGAATTTAGAAACAGTCCTAACAATTTGAATTATGATTTAGTTGTATAATGAATCAAAAAAAGATTTAGCATTTATTAATGCACGTAAGATTGAAAGCTTCAATGGCAACAGGCGAACAAGACGGGTTTGGTAGAGTTTCGCTTTTTGCTAAACACGCATTCAAGTATTATGTAGTTGGAGTAAGTGGAGTATTAGTAAACCTTGGAATTTTGTATGTTCTAAAAGAATATGTTGGGTTGTGGTATCTCGTTTCTTCCGCAATTGCAATCTACATATCCATGACAACAAACTTCTTTCTGAATAAAGCTTGGACCTTCAATGACGCAATGATGAAACAGTCAGCAGTTTTTATGTATGTCAAGTTCATTGGAATAAGCATTGTTGGTATGCTGATTCAACTTGGATTCAACTATCTATTTGTGGATAAAACACATTTGTACTATCTTCTGGCAGCACTTATTTCGATAGTGATTGCATCAGGTGTAAACTTTGTTCTAAATAGACACATAACATTTGGAATAAAACTCTGAGATGTAAAACAGATGAAATTTTCTGGAAAAGTTGTAATCGTTACAGGAGGTAGCAGGGGCATAGGAAAAGCGACGGCCAACCTTTTTGCAAAAGAGGGTGCAAATGTTGTGATCACTGCAAAAAACAATACAAGACTTCAGTCAACAGCCAAAGAACTAGGAATAGTTGGTCTGGTAGGGGATATTAGGAGAAAGGGGGATGTTGAGGGTGTTGTAAAAAAAACTCTGAACAAATTTGGTAAGATAGACATATTGGTAAATAATGCAGGAATATTTCCAGATGTAAAGCCGTTACATAAAACATCTGAAGAAGAATGGAATGAAATAATTGATATTAATCTGACAGGACAATTTCGTTTTACAAAGGCAGTTATTCCACACATGACAAAAAAAGGAGGATGTATCATAAATATCTCATCAGATGCAGGGCTCAAATCATTTGAAAATTTTGAAGCTGATTCGTATTCGGCCACAAAGGCTGCTTTAATACACCTAACAAAGGCTTGGGCAATAGAATATGCCAAGTACAAGATTCGAGTAAATTGCATCTGTCCTGGGATAGTCGAGACAGACATGACAGAACCCTATCTTAGAACAGAGATAGATAGAGCCATGGCAATAGCTGAACACCCAATAGGAAGAATTGGCAATCCAGAAGACGTTGCAAAAGCCATATTGTACTTTGCATCGGAGGATTCATCGTGGATTACAGGGGCAATTCTGTCAGTAGATGGAGGAGCAGCGACAAAGTGAATCAGCCATATCAAATTAATAGAACTACCCCTTACTTATGACATGGACGCCAAGAGGAAACAATCACTTAAGATAATCATTACATTAGCTATAGTCTGGTTTGCTGCCG
Source organism: Nitrosopumilaceae archaeon (assembly GCA_030041535.1). Classification (GTDB taxonomy): domain Archaea; phylum Thermoproteota; class Nitrososphaeria; order Nitrososphaerales; family Nitrosopumilaceae; genus Nitrosotalea. The sequence goes on from JASHNR010000041.1 coordinate 26,214, forward strand.
CTTTACCAGTACCATTTCTGTGGTCAAATCCCGATCCTCAACACCCAGAACAGTACAGAGTGTACCTAGAGATTGCAGCAATAGTTTCAGTTCCTTTCATAGCAATGGGGGTTGTCTGGACCTTAAAACCCGAGCTTGCAACAAGAGGATCTAGATAAGAAATTCGACTGCACCATTTCCTTCCGGTGTAATCTTTATCCAACGAGTTCTCCCTATCCTTTCAATCTCAACAAACTTCCATTCATTTAAGAGCGGCTGTATTATGTTTTTGTCGAGACTTGCAAACCTAGCTTGCTGAAAGTTTTCCTCTTTTGCATTTATTACAATTAGCTTTTTTTCTTCCGCAAGCCTTGCCATTTCCTTTTTCGTTATTTTACCACCATTTTGTTTTATTATTTTTAGTGCTTGAACCAATACCGGCTTTGGTGTATGAATTTCATATGCGGGTAGCTTTACCACCGTCTTTAATCCTGAAGAAAGTTGTTCTCCCTTCACACTAGCATAGCTTTCTGGCTCTGCATAGTATGGAGTAAGCTTTGTCTTTCCTTGAAACATCATACACGCCATCATACACGCAATTGCCTGAATTTTTGAACCGGAAGAACAATTTACAAAGACGTCATTGTCTTTTTCTTTTTCTACAATCTCTCTAACTGATTTGAGTATCTTGAAGAGATCAAATCTATCAGAATATTCTACGCGAACTTCGATCTTTTCTTTTCTTAATTGTACCCTTATCTTTTCCATGTAACTCTGAGCCCTATCTTTTGTTGGCTCGCCATGCATCAAAAGCCATACTCTGTCTGCCTTCATCTGCTTTGCAGCAATCGCAATTCTGTCGATCTCAAAGCCTACTGGAGCAATGTGCACGCGAAGATTTACAATGGTACTCATGATATTATGTATAGTGTGCATACTAAGATGATGATATATAATAATTGTGAATTCATATTCAAGACATGCAACAAAAATATGAATTGGAACAATGCAAAGTTTCATTTTATCCCAAAGTAAAGTCTGTCTTTGAAGATTACTAATTTTTCATCCAGCAAGTCTGTTCCAGATAATCTAGTGACTTGATCATCTCATCAAGTTTTGCCACAACGGCATTAACTGCACGAAACTCTTCATACATCATTTTTTCCTCTTCTGGCGACAGGATTTGTTTTTCTGCAGTATCAAAAAACTTGTCTTCCTTTGTCATGTGATCGTTTAGATAAACTGCATAAGTTTTAAGAAACCTTGCAACAGGTTCCCTTTCATTTTCTCCCTCTTTCCATTTCTTCAAATATCCTGAAATATTACTTGCAATACGACGACTAAACTCATGTTCTATCATAAATGCCTGTATCTCTTCTTTTAGGGATCCATAACTTCCAACGCAGGCAAAGTATGCATCTTCCTCTCTGGAATAATGAATGGCATCAAGAAATTCAGACATGATTATGACTATTTTTTCCAGATCTGAAAATGGAATGTCTTGTCCAGCATAGAGTTTTGTATAGCATTGAATAATTATCTTTTCAAGGCGACGCATCTGTTTGTGGTCGTTTCTTAGTATCTCGGTGGCACTCATAGTTTATCCATCCCAGTCTCAGGTATATACTGTAAACAAAATTACTCGTTTTGGGTCATATTGAACAATCGCAAAATGAGGAACCTCAGAATCTTTTACATAGTGACCTTCAGGCCCACCAATACCCAATCTGATAAGATAATTGTTAGAAGAGCTAATTTCAATTTCCTTACTCTCAAGAATGTGACCGGAGATCTTTTCCTTTACTGACTTCAAGGTGGGATAAATACTATGAATGTGACTATCCTGCATTATTATTTCCTCTTTATGTTGATGGCCACACAAAATGATATGGTCTTTCACATGTTTTTTGGCCTCGTCAAAAGCAGAAGAGGCTTTGTAATGATATCCAGAATAAGTGAAGAACTCAAAGTCTTCTTCTGTTAGCCTCTGCCAGGACCTTTGATATAGCCAAGCTTCTTCGTTTTGGATAGTTTTTGGCTTTATTTTTTCCGGATCAAGCGGACCTCCATGAACGCAAACAAGGCCATTTTTTTTATCGATAAATTCCTGGTTTCCAAACGTTCCATCACCATTTTCTTTGAAAAACGAGATATCTTCGGAATTTAGTTTTGCATGTTCATCTATGCTTTCAATCGAGCTTCCGCCTACCAACCTATTATACAAAAATGCTTCATCATGGTTTCCCATTACAGAAAAAAGTGGATAGTTTGTTTCAACTGATTTTAATCTGGAAAGGACTTCTTTTGGATGGGTTCCCCTTTCAAGAACATCACCCAGATTTATTATTCTTGAGAAAGTACCATACTTTTTTGTAAACTCTAGACTTGACGCTATGCCAAATATAGTATCTAGAGCATGAATGTCTGCATGAATGTCAGAAAATACTAGATCCAATGACCTATCTGATATATCTCCTAATTTGTAATTTTTTGTATTAGTTTGGATACAAATGTACTAAGTTATCTCAGTCATTCCACCAATTAATGAATAAGATTTGGGAAAAATTAATCAAAGATCTTTTGGCTCGGATATTCTCAGATCTTAGAATAAGAAAGTAAAAGGTTGATTTAAGATAAATAAAAGACATGACAAGTAAATGATACCAAGCATTTGGAGTCACTTACATCCTCAATCTACCCAATGAGGATGTCAGGACATTTTTATAATTCAGAGTCTATCTTCTGGATAGAATTCTTTGGAACCTGTAAATCTTTGAACGTATCAGGATTGATTATCTTTGCCAAGATCTCAAGTCCTATTACAGTTCTTGGCCCAGGCTTGCTAAAGTATTCGTTTGCATTCACTGCATAAACTTGGCCTTGTTTTACTGCTTTCAATGATCTCCATTTCTCCTTGTCTGCAAGTTTTTCATACTCTTGTATGGCTCGGTTTACATCAAAGCCGCATGGCATAAGCACGATTATGTCTGGGTCAAACTTGACAATTTCATCTATCTCCATTCTTCTTGACTGATCCCCTGTTGCACTAATTCCGTTTATTCCTCCTGCCAGTTCTACCATCTGTGGAACCCAATGACCCGCAGTAAACAACGGATCAAGCCATTCAACACAGAGAACTTGGGGCCGTACAATTTTCTGCCTATATTGTATAATTTTGATTCTAGTCCTCAGGCCACGAACAAAAGCTTGTGATTCATTGAGTTTACCTATTTTTTTGCCAACCTCAATTATGTTATCAAGTATGTCACCGAGGCTTCTTGGGTCTAGGATTAGAACTTCTGGTTTGGCTCCAAGTATGGTAACTGCCTTGTTGATTTCTTTGGTAAAGGGTGAGCAAACCTCACAAATACCTTGAGCTACAATAAGATTTGGATTTGCGTTTTTGAGTACTTGTTCATCTAGTACATAGATATCTTTGTCTGTTTTCATAAGATCTACTACTTTTCTGTCAATTTCTCGGCTTGTCATTTTTTCAGGATCAAAGACAGAATGAATCACTTTTGGCTTGGCCTTTGCCTCTGATGGATAACTACATTCGTGTGTTACTGCAAGTACTTGGTCTCCCACCCCAAGTTCATACAATATCTCAGTTGCACTTGGGAGAAAGGAAACGATGCGGTTTTCCATTCATCTTATTTTGTAAATGGCTTTCTTTAAACATATTCTATATTGTCATGCTAAGATCCCTCAAAACTTAAGGGGGTGTAGACAAAACGGTTCGATTTGACTAGCTATGAAAAATATGGCTTTGATTATTATGAGATAATAATCAAAAAGACTGCCCTTGTTACGAGTTGTGGCATATGTTTTGCCTTTATGATATTCATCAGATAGGGAATTAAATAAAATGATAACTGGTCTTAGTTTTTCCAATAAAAGTGGAAAAATGAATTTGGTAGAACATTATTGAATTCTATGAAGTATTTTCCTTTCTTTAGTTTAAGTTTCTTTCTTGGTTTCTTTTTACCGTTAGATACCACCTCTATCTCAGGAGACTCTTTAAGCTTCGGTTTGAAAATTAATTTGAAACCTACTTTAGCATAACGCGTTTTGATTTCTCGATACCAATAATTGAAAGGTTTACTTCCTTCTATTGTTGCAAAATAATGTATTTTGCTTGTTTTCCCCGGAGGAATGCCAAACTCATAAGATACATATTTTGGTTTTGCCACACGATAATACGGTTCTATCGGATTGTTATCTTGATAAATTTTGAGATAGATTTTTTCACCATCGGCATTTTCAATATAGTCTTGAATGATTCGTTCTTTCTTTGAAGTGTTGGTTAACACTGATCTGTCTTTGAATTTAAAGACATTTCCTGATATAGTGTAGGTTGTTTCTGTTGTATCTAACGCTTTAGGCGATAGCATGTAATAAATGCCGTCCTCTCGTGGTCCCGTTATTAATTGGTAACCTGCATCTTCTATTTCTTTGAAGTATCGATAAATTTGGGTATCAAAAATTCCAGATTTCTTATGCAATTCCTTTAATGCAATTCCTTTTGGATATCTATTAAGAATACGAATTATTTTCTTTGATTTTTTGCTAAGTTGTTTGAATGAACCTGTCAAATAGCTTGATTTATAGAAATTTTATATTAAATGTTTAATCTCTAATATGTTTGTGAGTTTTGCAGATTAACTGCATATATATGAAAAAGTGTGAATCAAAAATTTCGGATATAATTGATATTTGTACTATAATATTGAGGTGAAACAATGGGCGACGATGATGACAAATACCACTATCTTTCGAAAAAACACGATGGTCATTATGATTACAAGACAACTGATACAATATCGACTGGCGACAAATCTTTTGCGAACGAAAGTGGGCTACCATACCATGATTGGAAAAAGCCTAAAGAACACATATACACAGATTAATTCTGTGAAGTGTCTTTGAATAACGTAAAAAGGACTATTATACGAGAAAACAATAGTCCTTTACAAAACTTTTTTCATTGCCATTAATTAAATCTAGAAAGTTAAAGTGAAAATCAGATGAGTTTTCTAAAATGCTATTTAGTCAAGACTGATAGTTGAAATTGATTTGAAGGTATCAAAATTTGTAATAAGTTATCTCTCTGAGCCATTCATAATTTGGGAGATCTTTTTCACCGTTATTAGCCATCTTACTTTTATTCCATTTTTCTACAATTTGGTCAAATGGATATTAGAAAGCCAGATCTATCTAGCTATTTTCATTCCTTCCTTTGCATTTTTGTATCTTAGACACTCCCTTCCAATGACAAAAGCCAAAAAAGAAATCCAAAAGTCTCAACGTCAGGATCACTGGGTAGTACCTAGAATTATGTCAGATAATCTGGCATTAGACGCATCATTATGGTTGGGTGGCGTCATATTCTTTGCTAACCTTTTGATGAGTTTCGGAATATTAGATCCTAATGCAATTAGAGATAAAGAATTGTATTCTAAATTAGAATTAGTGCTTCCAGCGGTGGGGTTTGGCTTGGTTCGAGTAATGTCCGATTATTTTTCTTGGCGCCTTGACAAATACTTTCAACAACTTAAAATTGAAATTTGTAAGAAAATTGAGCTTGAAACAATGATTCCTGCAATCTCTTTGTTTTTCTTTGGCACTTTGAGCTACGTAGCAGTAGTCAATATTTTATAAAATTAGAAGATCACGCCTATTAATTTGCATATGCAATTCCAGTATTTTTTGTAAATTCCAAAAAATAGAGAGGGGTTTTGTAGCCACCCCTATGGCTTCTACCCTTCTTGATGTTGTTTTTGCGTCCATGCCTGTCTGAGCGGACCTAGATTGGACTCGAACCCTCGACCTGATTTTTTCGCAACCTACCGCACTATCCTAGCTGTACAATGGATCGCAGGATAATATTGTGCAAACAAGTTATAATATTTTATGATTTATTCTAGAGCTTGTTTCATATCTTCGTATTCTTCTCTAGTAATTTCCCCTTTGGCAAAACGTCTCTTTAGTATTGTAAGAGGATCGTCATCACTAGATTGCTGACTAACTGTAGCAATGGTTGGAGATTGAGATTGCCTGATGCCTTCACTTATGATTGATACAATCCTTGCAGCCTTGTCTTTTGGTATCGCGTCAATGTATCCTTGTTGGTCCGAATTGAAATATCCTGATTTTATCAGCACTTTGGACGTAAAGACTCCCTTTTCGAGTTTTACATTGTTTATCTGGCTGTACGGAACTGCGTCAACCTCGGAACGAAGACCTAGCATATTTGGATCTTTGATTAAGACTCGTTTGTCTGTTACAAAGATTGTCTTTGGTGCAATCAACTTTCCACCAGGGGCCATCTTGCTTTGCTTTGCCACCGCTTTTATTATCTCAGCAGCATCAAGCATGTTTTGAATTCTTTCAATCTCTGAGATTTCGTCCGAGTCAAACTTTGAGCGATCAAATATAGGAGTCTCTCTTTGCTTCTTTTCCAACGCACCTTTTACTGTGGTACTTGTAGATTAACTTGATCCATGCGATTTACTATTCACCCTATGGCGTGTACCTGAATCTAAAACTTGCAAGAAATATTCTAGAAAATCTTTATCCATCAAGTGCGCCAATATCGTAAATGATGGATTCTTTCTTGTTGCCGGGTGAAAAAATTCTTCAAAGAGAGATGTGTGAATGCGAGACAAGATATGATAATGGTAGTAGCAGCAAGAGACAACCGCTAGAACTTGTTCTTACCGATAAGAGGCTTATTTATCTTGAGCCTTACAAGAACTCGGATAAAGTAATGGTTGATTGGTACATGAGCAAGATGGCACACACTTACATTGGAAAATCGTTCTTTGGCAAAGAACGCAGACTAGTGTTACAATTTAGCGATGATGAACACATGGATACATGGTATACAATAAGGAGGTTGTCTGATGTTGACAAGTGGAAAGATAGATTAGAACAAGTCAAGGAATACGATTCAAAATCAGAGTCGATCAAGTGGGAAATAATCAAATTGCTACAATCACAGGAGCAAACTACATTTGACGAAGTATTCAAAATATGCAAGAATTGGCTAGAATTAGCATTTGGAAAAGAATTTGTCAATCAACAAGAGCAAGCAGATGAGCTTGTAAAGACCATGATTTCTGAACTAATTGCCACAAACAAGGTTAAGGGCTTTATCGATAAAGAGAAGAGACAATTTGTGCATATAGAATCCTATAAACAAAAATCAGAAGTTGTGCAGTATAATCTTGTCACATCTGTTGAATTTGGAAAAAATGGAGCAATCTCGCTCAAATGCCCTCATTGTGGGGCATCACAGCCTGTCAAGGAAAAGTCAAGCCAGATAGTCTGTGAGTACTGCCAAGGAACTTATCTTATTCCAAAAAAAATTCTTGATTTAATTTAGATGAAAATTATAGCGAATTTTTAAAAGCAAGTTGCTTGCGATCAGATCCACTTGTACTTGATGTATGTTGATGATTCTGGAAACGCAAGCTTGTCAGATCAGACACTTCACTACATAATCTCGGGGGTAATCGTGGATACTGACAAGATGGCGGATCTGAAAAGACAAGTACTTGAATTCAAGTTAGCTAACTTCAAAGGTGCGTATTCTGACGCAGAGATTCACACCCATCACATATTTGGTAATGTGGGAGAGTTCAAAGGAATAACACAAGCACAAAAGTATCAAATCCTCGATAACCTGTATTTGACCATAGAGAAATTGCCTATAACAATAGTATCTGTTGCAATTAACAAGATGTTGCTAAAGCAGCGTTGTCCTACTTGGGATGTTTTTACAACTGCATGGATTTACCTTACCGAAAGATTTGATAATTTTGTAAAGGAAGAAACTAGTTGTCAAGAGGGTACAGTAAGAGTTGACAAGAGCACAAAGGAACAACAAGCAAATGTTCAGCAGATAATTGCAGATTTACAAAAGAAAGAGTCAAAATTTGCAAGTTTCCAATATGTAAAAGGTACGCCTACTTTTCAAAACTCTGAATCAAGCGAAGGAATACAGATAGCAGATGCAGTAGCATTTTGCACTATTAAGCATATGCGAAAACATCACCGCTTTATACCATATTGGGATAAAATCACAAAACGCATGCGTTCAGATGGTAGTGGTAGATTCGAGGGCTATGGTTTCAAAGAATTTCCAGTCTAGTAAAAATTGCGAAGATACACAGCGGAGAACAGTCCACCGTATATCTTCTGGTGATGGTACCACCATCACAGAATAATAATGTAATTTGAACTTTATATCGCGTTAGCAAGATCTAAATACTTGTTTTAGATCCTCCATGCGTATCTTATCTAATTCATTCTTGTTTCAATGAAAATTATAGCTAACATATGTGCTAGGGGTTTATCCAGTAGATCTGCGTAGGACTAGGTAGATCGTGATCTACCAATGAAAACAGTATCAACCAAACTTGATTCAAAATCGCATGAATACCTCATAGACCTAGCAAACAAGAATGGCACAACGGTAAGCGATATGATGCGCGAGATGGTAGACGGGTTGATTCAAAACGAAGGCATGCAAGACAAGACACTCTCAGATGTAGACCGTAGAAAAAAGATTGAACAATTACATGCAGAGATGGATAAGATAGGTAGACTGTTAGACCAGGATATATCAGTGGAGAAGAGGCAACAATACCGAGAGCAGATTTCCAAACTTGAGGATAAACTTTCAGACCTTTTGGGTGAGGAATCTGACATGCTTGAAAATTCGTTATTGAATATCTTTGGGTACGAGTCTTGGTTTTACGGTGTAGACGAGTTTTTGGATTATGTTAAAAGGCATGACATATCTCTCTTGGAGGCCTTGAATGGTGCCATGGGGCGTTACCTAGAATATAGGAATGAAGTAGATCAAACAAGGTAAGATATTCCTTATTCAACATGATATCTGATTACATGTAATTGGTCAAATCCCTCATCTTTTTGTGGGATTTCAAGTTGCTTTAACATCTTATTTATGACTATCATATCCACATTATCTGGCCGTATCCATCTTCTACGTGCAAGAACCTCTCTTGGTGTATCCATGTAGATTCCTATTACTTGTGCACTGTATTTTCTTGCAAGGTCTATGTGCGTTTTACGAATTTTTCTAGTCAAATTAGTATCATCGACCACAATATTTTTTCCTGATTTGAGATGCTCTTCGATTAAACTCATCTCGTCTTTACGATTAGAATTGAGATCAGTTAGTGACACAAATTCATGGTTTTGACAGTTTTTTCTAGAATATGTCGTTTTACCGCTTAATGTACTGCCAATCATAATGACATAATCCATGCCATAGATTGTATCAAACACTCATAAATTTTTCAAATGTTTCTCAATCTTGTTATTAGATCTCTAATGTCAAATCTTACTTCGTCTACCAAGTCCATGACTTGTGCTTTTTCTTCTTTATTCAACGGTCTTTTCAATGTCATGCTTGCAGTAGATGCTGCTGAAGCAAATAGCTGGCCTACTATGGAGCCTTGTATGAATGAGAATGGATCGCCTTGGTCTTCATCGCCCCATCGTTGAATAAGATCGTCAAAGGCAAGACGCATATCTTCTGTCTCTTCCATTGTTTTGCTAATGCCTTCTCTTAGGACTGATACAAGCGAATCAGGTAAGACCATATGCTATTTTATCACATGAAATATCTAAAGTTTTATTTTCTTTTTTTGATAGATTTTATTATCTAGTCCTATCAGCACATCATCTAGTCTTTATTCAGTAGGGATTTCATGTTTAATGAAAATATCAGGAACTAATCCTAATTCAAGTATTGTTATGAGGATATAGCGTCACTTCCAATTCTAAGATCTCATGCCAAACATTGCCTAGATCTTTTTTTGATATTGAATGTTTGAATCCCTCATGACTCATAGTATCTCTAGCAGTTTTTACTCCATTTGAAAGTAATAATGCGAACGATACTTCTCGTTTTTCATTTTCTTTGATCAATCTTGTCAGCTTTGAAATTAAAGAGCGAATAGATTCGTCTTCTTTTATATCGCCTCCCAAATCTACTATTTTTTTCTTAATGAGGTTTTCATGTAACTGTATTAATGAAAGACAAACTAGCCAATTATGATCAAAACCGAATCTACGCTGACTCATATTGACAGCTTCAGTAAATTCGTAGAATTCTAGATTGTTCTGAGTCCAAAGTACATCTGTTACAATCATTTGTCGATAGATGAATATTAGAAACCGTTCAAGCTGTTTCTTACTTAAAGATATACTGTCAAACACTTCAAATAATTCCTGATTAGCTTTTTTTGAAATATTTTTTAATTTTTGATATTTTTCATAATCCTTAGCACTAGTTGAAGTTTTCAACATCAATGTATCAACTTTATCAGAAATTTGTTTACTTTGTTCAACGATTGGTTCAAAAAGCTCATTCACATATTCGTCCCATTTAGAATCCGATAAGTTCTTAATTTCCGTTAATACAATTTGTAATCTCTTTTTTAATATCTGAAATTCTAATTTTGCCCGTTTAATTTCATCCCTTTCTGTCTCTAGTTTTTTAAAATATGATTCACATTGTTTGTCTGCTTTTTCTCGTAATAGTTGAAGGGGGCTTTTTTCATTCATGTAGTTTAATTGTTATGGCCAATTTCATTTATGACGTAATCGAGAATTTTGATATACTGGTTCATTTTGTTCTTGTCTTTATCGATCTTGTCTCTATCTAAATAAATTTCAAGAATGTGCGTACTGGTATTTGCCTTCTCTCTGAATTCGTCAAGAAAAGTAAAGAAATCCTCATCAAATGATTTTGCATGTGGCGCAAATTCATGTTTTTTCTCTTTCAAATTGTCTATTAGTCTAGAAAAATCTAGTGCACCTCTCTTTCCCATATACAAATTTGATTCATTAGGGAATCTTTTCTTTAACAGTTTGAATACCAGATTCTCAAAAAGAGTTCTCAAAAGAACATGTGTTGAACGATAAAGCTCGTACCCATACGAGTCATTGATCTCTTGAATTAGTTTTACAAAAAATTCTTCTTTTATTGATTGTTCAATCAACATGTCAGTGGTTCTAGCCTGTGGAATGGCTCTATCTCCAGATGGTTGGATCAAAATGGTACCATTAACCATTCTTCTTGGAAAAACTTCTTGTATTTTTTGATCATATTTGTCCAAAACAGTTAGAAGTGTGAAATCTAAGTAATCTCCTTCTCGTATACCGTAATTCTTCACAAACTCATCAGGAATCATCATTGCATTAGTCTTGCCTGCATATTCATAATAAGAAGAATTTGAGTAGGAATACCTAACCTCTTTAGAGTCGAGAATTGCCTCCTCTCCAAAAGTCATAGCAATTTTACCTTCAAAATTCAGCAATCTGGCAATTTTACATTTAACAGATTTATCATCCATTTTAAAAAGATCCCATGTCTCAGGGAAAGGTTCAACATAGTATCTTCCTGAAGCAGAACTTACGTTAGTATATTTTGGAAATTTAACTATTCTTTGAATATACCATTCTGGCAATATTGGATCGATCTAAATCTAATATTTATCAATTGTTGCCATAAGATGACGCACTAGAACATATGAGTAAGTTCTCTAGATTTGATCATAATCATTGTCTGCCATTCCCTCATCATTCCTTTGTAGAAAGTTTTTGCTCCAAATTGTTTTGCAATTTCTTCTAGCACAATTTTTACTGCACTTGGCTTTAGCATGACATTTCCCTCGTCGGTTGTCAGAAAATCAGTCTTCTTTACTTTCTTTTCATGCATTATTTTCAAAACTGCCATCTCTACAAGCCATCTGAATGGTTCTTGCAAATCATAAATCAATGGAGCTTTGTTGAGATACGTTTTATGGATAAAACCAATGTATGGTTCAAGACCAACTGTATTGACAGTCTTCCAGCATTCTGATTCCAGTACTGCATAACCATAGTTCAAAAGTGCATTTATCGGGTCATCTGCATCTCGGGAACTTTTGTTTGTGGTAGAATTTCTTCCGACAAATTCCCATTTCTTGTCAAATATAGAGATCAAGGCCTTCCAGTATATCCATGAAGCCGAAGCCTCTGCCCTGTTTACACGAGTAAGATTTGGTGCTTTTTCAAGGTCACGGACTAGCTTTTCTATCTCATCATCTCCCTTGAAATCAGGATAGTTCTTTTCAATCCAGGCAAGTACCTTCAG
>JASHNR010000042.1 GCA_030041535.1 Nitrosopumilaceae archaeon
TTTAGCTGGGGGAGATCCCAGCACGCCATTAACACAGGAAGACGTAGAAGAATTGAAACAAAAACTCTTTAAAATGTTGAAATAAGTTTTTTCCAATCCTTGTTAGTTATCTTGTTTTTGGCGAGGATTTTGAGAAGTTTCTTTCTATCAATAATCAACCACTTTTTTTGGTTGATTAAATCCGATCTACGGCAACCGCACTTAACACGCATATTATACTACCGAAGAATTAACAGAACCTGTTTGAAGGAACTGTTAGGTTCTAGGTTGTTCCTTTTGACTGTTAATTTCGGTTGGTGGAATAGTTTCCTTGAAAATGAGATCGTTCTTGCAAAAAAAAGAATTAAAAAATTAGAGAAGAAAATCGGCATTAATCGTTAATCTGATTTTTCTTTAAAATACAAGCCATATAGATTAATCAAATCCAAATATGCATTTGCCAAATGTAATTGATTTAATCTCAATGTTTCAAAAACAGTTGCTAAGTCATCATACGTAACTAATTTTTTAGGATCTGCTAAAAATTTCGGTACTATTAGATTATACTCAGATTCCCAATTCTGTATCTTCTCATATAACGATAATAGATTTTGCCTGTATGGTTCTTGTATGTAATCTATTAATTTTCTTTCTTCCAACTTGCATTCTGAATTAACGTAATCCACTTATTATCGCCTTCTATCTCAATCCCTGCCTTGTCTGCTGGCGTTGCTCCATCTAGTGCCATGTGTGGTCTTACATAATTATGATACAACTGATAGCCTTTCAACAGCGGAGAATCATCTTTTTGATTCATCCCTTAACTGCATTATACTCACATAGTATTTGACATCAATATTTTCAAGCAATGCTCGCATCTTTGGAAAATAGTATTTTCCATGTTCAGACTTTTGATGACGCTGTAAGGCATCTTTATCCTCATATTGTTCCATAACAAGATAAGTTCTCGGTTCTTCTAATTTATACAAGTCATAATAATTACAACCTTTATCATTCTCTAGAACTTTTGATGCAAGTTCTCTGAATAGATATTCAAATTCTTTTTCATTTCCCTCTTTTACAATGATATGCTTCAGACCTCCTATTGTCACGTTTGGCGGCATGGATTCTCCCAAGTCTATTACTTTTTTAATACCATCTGAAATTTTTGTCATGTCTTAACTTTCCATCACTGATTTACTCGCATTTTATATTAAAACTAACTACTTGTTATCTCCCTCGATCTTTATACCGCATGTTTCGCTTGGTGTCTTGCCATCCAATCCCCTGGTGGTCTAAACATAATTGTGGTATATCTACAACCCTTGTAATCTTCTTTTCTTTCTTTCTTTTAGGATTACCCACCCAAATCCAATACTTGCTATTCCGCAGACAATTGTTTCCATACCAATTCTTAGCAGCGTACTTTCTCCAGGTTGATGAAGAACTGACAGGTTATAGCTTACAACTTCGTTCTGATTATCTGAAATATCTAGAGTATAGCTACCTGGGCTCACTATCCATACAGTAGCGTTTGTCGTATCAACTCCTTTCAGATCTACCGGATCAGTGTCAGTCTGCGCACAGTCATTAGTGTCACTATCTCCCGCGGGACATAATGTAACACTTGGATTTCCCTGAGTAACTTGGAATTTTACAAACTTGTCATTTTGTGCAACATCTACTGTCAAAAGAGAATCTTGTGGCCCAGAGTCAGCATTTGTAAAGCTTATCGTATCAGAGACAATGGGGGTTTCATCTAGTTCTGAAATTCTAACAAGTGTAGAGCCAAACCACAAAAGAAGACATATGCTGGCTATTTCTGCCATAACGTAGATTTTAAAATTCAAAGCAAACTCCTTTACCACATACCTTGTTATATACTATAATAGCTCCTTTGTATTTAAAATCCTTCAATGCCAAATATTTACAAAATCTATATTTATGAATTGATTATCTATGTTATACTAGCTGGTTTTATTTCCACATCATCACGATTATAGAATATCTTTTCATGCGATATGGTAATAGTACAGTTTCGCTTAAACTTCATTTCTCTTCCATTTCCTATAGTATCCTTGAAGAGCACTCTTGGATCATTATTGATATTGATCGAATATTGCTTTCCTTGCTTGGTTGTGCTTGGTTCTTTACAGCCTCGCACATCTATCAATTTGGAACAGCCCACAGAATTTGATTCATTTATAGACATGCAAAGATTCCCCATTCATGACTATAAAAAAAGATTCTGTTATCGCCAAGTTATGAGATATCATTTGTAAAATATAGCAAAATGATGAATATTGTGACTATTTTCTTCTTCTTTGACCTGGTTTATTTTGTCCAGGAACTCGTTTTAGGATGAATCTTTTTCTAAAATTATCTCGATTTCTTGTAATTCCAATTTCTCCATGTCTTTCTCTTGATGTGACCTTTGGAGTTTGGCCTCTAACTTTACCTGCTTTAGTAAGCGATCCGTGAGTTGGCACGAACTAGTTCATCTGTTGATGCAATTTATGTATTTGGTTTCTCTTACCAATACTTTGTCTTGATTGTATCAATTACTCTTTGGTGTTCTGCACCTTTCTTTCTGGCATATTTTTCCATTGCATTCAATGGAACTCCTCCCAAGGTTTTTGCAATAGTAGTGAACACTCTTCGTCTGAGTGGGCCATTCTGTCCTGTTTTATCCATAAACTTCTGAATACCATACTTGAAGTTGTGCTGCCATGTCTTGTACATGACACCTAGTTGAGCTGCAGTCATCTCATTACCAATATCGAAGAACTCTGATTTTTCAAGCAATCCAATTGGAACAAAAGTCAGTGGCGTTGTTGTAAACATGGATTCGGGTTGTTCTTTTTCCAGCTCATTTATGAGACGTATTGTGTCCCATGCATCTTCTTCAGTCTCTGCATTATCCAATCCCATGATGAGTGTAAATGCTGGTATCCAATGGTGCTCATTTAATGTCTTGACTCCTTCCTTTACAACCCAATGCCATTCTTCTGGCTTGTATGGCGATAATTTTCTGTCTGCATATTTTCCAATCAATCGTAAGCTTCCTGTCTCAAAACCGCACTGTACTCCAATCTTGTTAGTCGGGCTTGATCGGATGATTTTTGAAATATTTGGAATTAATTTTTCATCAGCTATTGCACCTGCAAGTGTGCCGTGAGTTGGATTAGTGTGGACTATACCAGTTGACATTACTGCCGTAAATAGATCTTCGAGTGCTTCTCTGTTTGGTGCCATATTCTTTGTCTTTCTTGGGTCAAGACCATACACAAAGATGTCGTCACTGTGCAGCCAAGCATTTCTTTGTCCACTTTTTTTTATGTTGACTTCGATCTCTTGTTTTACTTTCTCAGGAGGATAGTATCTAAGAGGTCTCAGAGTAACATCACAGAATTTGCATCCTCTTCCACATCCTCGCATGACCTCAACCATTCCGTGCATGCTAGGCTCTACAATATTGGGTATGTCATCAATTTCAGGCTCGTCCCAATAATGGATGAATCTTCCGTAGAATTTTTCAGCATCTCTTCCAAATTCTTTTACCTCAACTTTGAAATCGCTTTTAACAAAAGGATTCATGTTTTCAAATTCTCCGCCAATTAATTTGTTAAAGAATTCTCCTGCATGACCATCTAGCTCAGGAGCAATGCCGCCAAGCTCTCCTTCCAATACGGCATACAAACCGTATTCTTGGATTTTCTTTGGATCGTAATTATATTGCCAAGTTCCTGACGCACCAACAATTACTTTGGCATTGCTTCCATTCTTTTTCTTTGCCTCATTAATTTTCTTGTGTAAGTATGCATTGTAATATTCATCATATGATGTCTGTTTGCGACCATAAGTGAATGTCATTGTAACTGGACCCATTCCTAACGGGTCCATTTCATATGTGCCAACAACTTCTGTCTCAGGACCTATGAATTTATCAATGTAATCTGGATGAGCCACCACAACGTCTTCTCGTTTGTAACCATCTCTCAATAGTGCCGCTTCTAGCTTTCGTAGTCCATATGGTGCATAGTTAGCAACTCCATTAGTATGAGTTATAGGATTACAAATGAAATCAAAGAGTATCTTAGGAGTTACTTGATCTTTTAAAAGGAAATACCACATGCTGTTTTTTGGTCTGTGCGGATCAATTGCAGGAGCACACCCAAAGAATGTAGCTAAGGATATCCCACGATAAGGTGACATGAGTGTACGATCAGCACTTAAGACAACTTTTGGGTGACCCAATTTTCAATCTCAATGAATTCCTATAGCATTTTAAGGTTTCTTGTATTTCCAAGAGTCTAATAGTTCTCTAATATGCCTGACTTGCTTCTGTGAGTGTACCCAAATTCCTTGTTTGTAAGCAGATATTGACTATTGAATACCGTACCATCTTTGCATGCCAGTACATCTCCAAAGCAGCAACTTCCACAAAGTCCCATCCCACATTTCATCATTCTCTCAATACTGGCTTCAGCATAGATCTTGTTTTGAGAAGCAAGTTGCACCACCTTGTGCATCATTTTTTCAGGTCCACAGGTATAAACTGCATCAAATGCGTTTTCTTTGAGCAGTCTTTGCATTGCATCAGTTACAAGTCCTGGCTCTCCATATGTACCATCTTCAGTTACTACAATGACTTTGTGTAGGTTTTGCTCTAGAAGTTTATTTGCAAGCCCTTCAAAGAAAACCTCTTGTTTTGTTTTAGCACCCATTATTACGGTCACATTATCAGTCTTTTTCAAAAATGTTGCAAGCCTCATGAGAGGAACAAGTCCTGTTCCTCCACCTACAAGCAATAATCTTCCCTGCCTTATGGTAAAGGAGTTTCCATATGGACCTCTAACTCCAATTTGGTCACCTGGTTTCACAGAGTAAAGGGCTGTGGATGCTAGACCATGTTTTCTAACCGTAAAAGCAGCTTTTCCTTTTTCTTGAGATATCATTATGCTCATTGGTAACTCGTTTACTCCTGGAATCCAAACCATTGCAAATTGTCCGGGCAATACTTTTGACAGAAGATCATCGGAAAAAATCAGAGTACGCACGGTTGGAGTCTCGTCAATTATCTTTTCAATTGTCACTATTGTCGAGGAATCAGTATTTCTTTGCAATTCCAACCATGTCACCAATTTTCTGAAAATTTTTCTTTTCCATGTATTTTGATATTCCACTATTTACTTCAGAGAATGTTCCGCCCAATTTTTCCGCTACAGCACTGCCAATCTGAACTGCGCTGGCACCTCCAAGTATGAATTCAACTGCGTCTTCCCAACTTGACACCCCGCCGCAACCAATTATTGGAATGTCAAATTTTGACGATATTTCATAAACACATCGTACTGCAATGGGTTTTATCGGGGTACCCGATAGCCCACCTATCTTGTGACTTAGAACCGGTCGTGTAGTTTCAACATCAATTGCCATTGCCCTTACTGTATTTATTGCAGTTATAGCATCGATTCCTGCATCACAAGACGCTCTCACTGTTTCAAGATAGTCAGACGAGCCAAGACCAACTTTAGATATTACTGGAACCTTTGATGCCTTTTTTACCTCTTTGACTATTTTTTGTACTAGGCTAGGATCATCGCCAACTTCAAGTCCTACTTTTTCCACATGAGGGCATGACAAGTTCAGCTCATATGCCAGAACTTTGACGTTCTCAAATTGTTTTATCATAAAAGTAAAGTCCTCTGGAACAGATCCGACCAAGCTAACAACAATTGGAATTGTTGTATTAGATGAGATCATTTTTGCAAAGTAGGAAGCACCCGGGTTTGAAAGTCCGACAGCGTTTAGGTATCCGCTTTTTACTCCAACTACAGTAGGATTTGGATATCCCTCCCACGGCTCTTTGCTAAGCGACTTTGTTACAAGAGCACCTGCCCCTTCCTTATATAAGCGAGCAAAAACTTCAAGCGATATACCAAGAATACCGGAGGCAAGCATTGTGGGTCGTTCAAGTGATATTGGCCCCACATTTGTAGAGATGTCGGGATTCACTTCTAATTATAAAAAATGTTTGTCTTATAACAGTTGATGCAGGGCAGTCCAATGTTACCTTTTTTAGTAAGACATGAAAATGCTCTGTATGCATTCTGTGATTCTAACAGAGCTGGGTGTTGCAATTTTTGATAACAACAAATGTGTAAAATCAATCCCGTTTAGAAATCCTGCAAAGGAGTACATCGAACTAAAAAAGGAAATGTCCAACACCAATGAACTAGAACAGTTCCTTTCCAAGATAGGAACAAGCGTAGCGGTTAATGATACAAGCCTTCTCAAAATTCTAAAGAAAAGATCAATAGATGCTGAACTTATGGAGGAGAACAAGATCGAAACAATACAATCTTCCAAACTTAGAGTACTTGTAGACTCTGGCTTTGCAACAAATGAAGGCGATGCAAGAGGAAAACTAAGAGAGTTTGCAATGCAACTTTCTTCTTCAAAGGTTACAGAGATCTCCGAGAGCCCAGATCTTCATATTATTCAAGCTATTGGCGCATTAGATGAGACTGACAAAATAATCAATCTGTTAAGCTCAAGACTCAGAGAGTGGTATGGTCTTCACTTTCCAGAGCTAGACAATCTAATTGATACAATCATAGGTTATTCTAAAATAGTTGTGGCAGGCAGCAGGGACAATCTAGATCAACAGGTGTATATCGATGCAGGATTTCCCGACGAAAAGGTAGAGATGCTATCACTCTTGCAAGCAAAAAGCAGAGGAGGACAGATTTCCAATGAAAATCTTGCCATAGCACAAAGTCTTGCAAAACAAATCTTGGAACTATCTGAATTAAGATCCAATTTAGAAAAACACATAGAGACTCAGATGCAAGTAATAGCTCCTAACCTTTCTGGGATTTTAGGAACTTCAGTAGGAGCCAGAATACTTGGAAGAGCAGGCAGTCTTAAAAGATTAGCTAGCATGCCTGCAAGTACAATTCAGGTCTTGGGTGCAGAAAAAGCGCTTTTCCGTGCCCTGAAGACTGGCGCTCAGCCTCCAAAACACGGTCTATTGTTTCAACATACTCTAGTTCATGCAGCGCCAAAATGGCAGCGGGGTAAAATTGCAAGGGCAATAGCAGCCAAGGCAGCACTTGCTGCAAGAGTAGATGTTTTTGGAGCAGGAAGAAACGATACACTCTTTGAAAAATTAAATATAAGAATTACCGAGATTGGAGAAAAATACAAAGACCCTCCGCCTGAGAGACCAGCACAGCCCATGCAACAGCGTAGATCATTTGACCAAAGAGGAGGAAGACACGGTGACTTTAGACAAAGAGACAAAAAGAACGACTGGCAACAGTCAAAACGAAGGAAATTTGGAAAACGAAGAAGATAATATTTTCTGGGTTAAAATAGACGGAGAAAAAAGACTTGCAACTTTAAATCTCGTTCCAGGAAATCAAGTCTACAAAGAAAAGCTAGTCAAAATCAAGGATGAGGAGTTCAGGGCATGGGATCCGTACAGAAGCAAGCTCGGCTCAGCTATAATGAACAATCTCAATGTTCTTCCAATAGTTAGAAAGTCACGGGTTCTTTACCTTGGGGTTTCCACGGGAACAACTGCAAGCCACGTTTCAGATATTGTAGGTCCAGGCGGAATTGTATTTTGTGTAGAGCATACAAGTAGAGTTGCACGAGAGTTTCTTGATAGAGTTGCATCTTACAGATCAAATATAGTACCTATTCTTCAAGATGCAAGAAATCCCAAAGAATATTTTTCAGTTTATGGAACCGTCGATGTTATCTATGTGGACATTGCCCAACCAGATCAAACCGAGATTGCCATTTTGAATTGTAAAACCTACCTAAAAAAAGATGGCTTTCTAATGCTTGTAATAAAGACACGAAGCATAGATGTTACAAAAGATCCTGCGGAAATAACTCGCAATGAGGCTAAGAAATTAAAAGACAATTTTGAGATAGTCCAAGAGATTAACTTGGCTCCATATGAGAAGGATCACAGTATGATCATTGCCAGATATCTCGGATAATTCAGCTTATACCAAGCAGAATCTTGACTGGTTTCCAGCTCTTTCTTACAAATTTTGATGGGGTTCCATTCAAGTTAATTTCACCTTTGATAAAATTCATGGTCTTGGAATCTGACGGATATCCGCTTCCCACATTGAAGTCCTTTCTTATCTTCTCAATGGCCCTGTCTCTATTTACCTTGGCTATGATAGAAGCTGCAGAAACTACTGGGAATTTTGCATCGGCATGATGGCTAGAATGCACTTTTTTAGCGTGAGCAAGTTTTGAAATTAGCAACCCAAATCTTTTTGGATTTACGTCACATGAATCAACATACGAAGAATCAGGCTTTAGTTTAGCAATTACTCTGGCCATGTATTTTCCCTCCAGTTGATTCAGTTCGTTCTTTTTTACACTTTGATCTATCACATGTGGCGGAATTCTTGTCACATAGTAGTCATCCACTATAGCAAGTATTTTTTTGTATAAATTTTCTCGTGCACTAGGGCTAAGCTGCTTTGAGTCTTTGACTCCAATGTCAGAGAGCTGTTTTATTTTGTTGCGCTCAATGCATATACCTGCAATAACAAGCGGGCCTATGACCGATCCTCTTCCAGCGTCATCAACACCACATACTAACATTTGAGTTGTTCTTGCGTTAGATGTATTAAATCATTTTAGACTACATCATGTAGTTGGAATCAGATCTTACTGAAATAGTTGAGGGCACAACCAAGCTTCTAGTGCCTAAAGGGTCACTAGTAGAAAAAGTCCCTCCAATGGAGCCGGCTTTCTTCAATCCAAGAGCGAAAATAAACAGGGATTTTTCGATAATAGCATATGCCGCGTTTCTGAAAACTTTCAAGGGGCCCAAAGTCTTTCTTGATTCGCTTGCAGGCATAGGTGCAAGAAGTGTCAGAGTTGCAAATGAATTAGACACAATAGAGAAAGTCTTCATAAATGATGTAAATCCAAAAGCACTAGAGATTGCAGAAAACATTGCCAAATTAAATAATGTCACAAA
This sequence comes from Nitrosopumilaceae archaeon, assembly GCA_030041535.1. Classification (GTDB taxonomy): domain Archaea; phylum Thermoproteota; class Nitrososphaeria; order Nitrososphaerales; family Nitrosopumilaceae; genus Nitrosotalea. The sequence goes on from JASHNR010000042.1 coordinate 9,002, forward strand.
TTGTAGTTTCTCAGAAAATGAAGCTTGCAGATTTCTTAGTTTGCATTCTAAAAGAGAGCAGAGAGGAGCAATTGTTGACATTGATCCATTTGGATCTCCATCAAAATACCTTGATTGTGGGATAAGGGCTACATTTCACGGTGGTCTTCTTTCTGTTACGGCTACAGATCTTACAGTGTTACATGGCCTATTTCCTGCTGCGTGTAAACGAAAGTACTACGGCGTACCAGTCAGGGTGGAGTACGGAGACGAAATCGCACTTAGATTAATTCTTGGATGCATAAATATAGTTGCGGGAAGACTGGATGTGAAAATAATGCCTCTGTTTGTGCAAAATAACATGCATTACTACAAGGCATACGTGAAAGTGCTTGTTAAAACAAATGATAAGGATGAAATGGGTTTCATATTGCATTGTAAAAATTGTGGCAACAGGCACATTACAAGCGAAGTCAGATACAAATGTGAGGTTTGCAATTTGAAAGCAGAACTTGCAGGTCCACTCTGGATTGGGAGTCTCTACAACAAGGATTTTGTAAATGAGATGATTATTGAAGAAAAACAATTTCAGGTAGATAAATCATGCAAGAAGATATTAGAAAAATGCAAAGACGAAATAGATATGCCTCCCACGTACTTTACAATTGACGAGCTAGCTCACATGAAACATTCTGCGCCAATTTCATTGGCAAAAACAATAGAAAAGATCCAGAATGCTGGCTTTAGTGCAAGTGCAACAAGCCTCAATCCTGCAGCTTTTAAGACAGATGCACGTGTAGATGAAATCCTGTCTATAATCTAATTTCCAAGATATCCCAAGCAGATATGATACAATTCACTGCTTGTTCTTCTGCTGGCTTTTGGTTTTTTTAGTTGTACTTTGACAAACTTTTTCTTCATATAGTCTCGAAATTCATTTGAATATTCACCATCAAAGACCTTGAACAATGCATTGCCTTTTCGTGCAAGAACGTGATCCATTATTTTACTTGCAGCGTAATTCAAAGAGATTTGACGACCATGATCCATAGACCATGTACCGGTAATTTGTGGAGAAATGTCACATATTACAGCATTTACCTTTGTACCAAAATAGTCAAAGATTGATTCCACAATTGATTCATCTTCAATATCACCGCGTATTATGTGAGCATTTGAAATTTCTTCAACAAATGCTTTGTCAATTCCCATAACTTTTCCCCTATTACCTGCTAATTCAAGAGCTACCTGAGTCCATCCTCCTGGCGAGCATCCCAAATCCAAAACATAAAATCCCGGTCCAATAATTCTGTAAGAGAGGTTTAACTCTTTGAGCTTGTATGCGGCTCTGCTCCTATATCCCTCTTGATGAGCTAATCGCCTATACAAGTCACGCCGTGCGTCTATTAGTTTCATTTCTTTGTCTTTTTAGAATTTCCAAACTCAGTTAATACCCATTGTTCTATAAGAGGACAGGTTCGTGGGCTTACTTCACCTTCTAGCGTACACTTGGATTCAACAGGACAGATGAGACATGGTGCAGATTCTATTGATAGAGTGCTGACAGGAGCATGAGCAATCTTGAGTTTGTATGTCCATCTTCCATCTTCCAAAATCTTTTCTCTTTTGATCAGATGTTGTCTTTCAAGTTTTAGAGCAAGTCTTGAGCCATCCCGGATTGAAAGTTTGAGTTTCTTCCACAATTCGCTTTGAAACATACCGTCATCACCACGTTTTGCAACATGGGCAAGTACTGTCGTTTTGAGTTTTTCCATATCCAGTCCTTCAATCTCAAAGTTTTCAATCTCTTTTTCATCAATTTCCTCAAGCTCCTCTTCAGTAGGCTCTACTTGTTTCTTCTTTGACTCAGAGATCTTTTTGTCTGCCTTTGGAGATATTTTCTTTACTTCTACTTTCTTTTCTTCTGACTTTTTTATCTCTACTACTTTCTTTGCTTCATTTTTCTTTGATGATTTTTTCTCTTTCTTTTTAGCCATAATTATATCTCAATAACAACAACGTTACTCCTCACTGATACTTGGTTGATTGCAATATAATAACATATGATTCAATTATTGAACGTTAAATGTGGCAGTCACGTTTATGTCATTCTGATATGATTTATCCTTCATATCTGCCACAATCTGATAGGTTCCAGTACTATTGATAACTGGAGAAAACATCTCATGAAGTGGAAGTGTAGAATTTGTTTGGGCAAAGCACTGTGAAAAATAGGCATTCTGATCTATGGCTTGTTTTGGAGAGGTCTGCAGATTATAGATTGTCATGTACAAGTCACCACAGTCAAAAGAAGTATTGTTCACTCTTACAGTGAAGTTTAACGGTACAGATACGGGATATGAATTCAAAAGATTCACTATTTTGATATCTTTGCTACCCTCCTGAGCAGACTGGGCTACAAAGTTAAGCTGCCACATGTTTAGTTGTCTATCAGGTTGTGCCAAAACGTTTGACAAAACAAATCCACCAAGAATTACTGAAATTACTACAGGCAGTACGAAAACAACATAAACTATTTTCCTTGCAGCCATTTTGTAATCTAACCGCTTGAATTCCCTTATATCTATTTGGTCAGAAAATGAATTCTCATGATAATTTTGACGAATAAGTTAAATCACAGACTGGGCAATAGCCGCTAGATGCGACTTAGGAAATTTAGAGTTAGATCTTATCGTTGCATTCATGATTCGGGGGAGATTAAAGTTGGAGACTTGGCTGCATTCATAGGAAGAAATGAAAGTGGCAAGACAACAATACTTGAAGCTCTTACTCTACTAAATAAAGATCAAAAGGTTTCAGAGTTAGATCTCTGTGACGAAATGTCTGAGGAATTAAAATCCGAAATCAGACTTGCTGAAGGAGACTTTGATCTAAATGAAAAAGAGATTGCACTAATTAGAGAAAAATTTCCAAATCTCCAGGATATAAGAAAAGTTAAGATTTACAGGACAAACAAGAATCCCCGCATTCAGTATGACTTTGGAGATGTTAAGATAAGTGGAGAGGCAAGCAAGCGGCTCAATTCATGGGAAAATTTTGCAGATAGGATACAGGATTTTGTCAACTCCATGCCAAACCCCGTTAGAATACGTGTTGATACAAAATTTCTATCAGGGTCTCCCCCAAGGACAAGAGATGTTTTCATGAACATGATGTCAGAATTTAACAATAATATCTACTTGCTTGCCTCAGAGGATCCACGGATAGTATCAGAGTGGAGAAAGATCTACCAAGATTTGGACTACATATTTGATAATATGCTGATAGGAACAACTGAAAAGTCTGCCTTGGAAAACTTTGTTGAGGATAAATTGCATCCAAGATTTGTTTACTTTTCTGATTACAAGAAGATACTTGGAAATATTGACCTTGAAGAGTTCGTGAGAGAAACAAAGGGGATTAGAGCCAAAGGATTGGAGTATGTTGAAGAGTTTGACAAGGTTGAGACTGTTATGAATTTGTTTTACTTGGCAGAACTGGACACAGAAAAGCTCGAAGAGGCTCAAGACAGCCCTTCAAAATTGATAAAGCTGCTTCACACCTCAAGCAGAAAGCTTAGTGATAGACTCAATCCCGCATGGAAGGGCGATCCTATTCATGTAGAGCTAAGATGGAATCCGGGAAACATTTTGAGTGTTGTAATATCTGACGTTCATAAGGATGGAACTGTCACCAATACAGGTCTTTTGAATAGGAGAGCCGAAGGATTCAAGTGGACATTTTCTTTCATAGTAAACTTTGCAGCAGAAACTCAAAAAGCCGAACTAAAAGAAGCAATATTATTGCTTGACGAGCCAGCAAGAAACCTACATCCTGCACAACAAAGAGGCATATCTGATCTTCTCAAAGGTCTTGCCGGATCCAATCAAATACTATATGCCACGCATTCACCGTTTATGATATTTGATTACACTCCTGGAAATCTTTTGGTAGTGGAACTTGATAAGAGAAAACACCTAAGTCATATTTACTATGATTACTGGAATGCAGATGATCAGACATTAATTCCCATATTATACGGTCTTACAAGAGGACTAACAGAATCCATCGTTGACAGACAAATTGGATTTAATTCAAGACCAGTCATTATTGTTGAAACAATGTCAGATTCCACATATCTAAACGCATTTGACAAATTTCTCAAAGATCCAAATCTGTCCATGAATCCATTGAATGTAGTACCAGCTTATAGTAAAAACTCTGTTATGGCGTTAGCCATATTTTACAGAAATCACGGATATGATACGTTTGTGCTGCTTGACAATACAGATGAATCTAGCCAGATCTCCACGCAGCTTGAATCAAATCAATTCAAAAAGGTGCAAATGATATTCTTTGAGCTTGGCGGACAAACAAAGCAGTTTTTGGAAGATTTGATAATGGATGAGGATTATTTGTATGCCGTGAATCAAACATATGAAGTAAAACTAAGAAAAGAAGGGTACAAAGCTCTAACTAAAGAAGCAGTATCGTCCAAGGGAAAAAGAAGTATGATAGATAATCTAAATGAGATTTGGAAGGAGAACCAGCATCTAGGGTGGGAGAAATTTGATAGAGAGGAGATATGCAGATACATCTGTGAAAAAATCGCCATAGGCGAAACTGACTTTTTGACAGATAAAACGAAAGACCAGTTTAGGACGCTATATAGGCTAATAGCTGAGCGTATAAGACAGAATCAAAATCTAGGCTCGCCGGCAAGCCTCACCTACTCACGACGAGAGTAACTTGCGCTATTTTTTAGAATATCTACTTTACTCATAAATCACACTAAGCAGAAACGACAATGAATGATTTATCATTAAGATTTAATTAGAGACTGGTTGCTCTTTTGTTGAGAAATGTTATTAAAATCTATCATGCTTGCTGCATTGATAATTGGTAGCGTGTTTACCGGTCTTACACCTACGGTACATGCTTCTACGGCACAAACTTCATCTAATTTGGTGACAGTAACATCAACAAATACACCAGGTGGTACAACCCAACTACAAATTGCCAACAGTCCTTCAAACACTGTTGGTATTTCATCTCTTACTTTACAGATTAAAAATGGAAATTTCAACTCTTTTACATTAGCAAACGGATGGATAGGAAAGAAAACATCATCTGCCACCATAGCGTTTTTTGCTTCAAATCTACTAGAGCCTGGTAACTCAACAACGATTACAATCAACACCAATCAGCAGGCCCCAGATCTTGTATGGAGTGCATTTAATTTAAATAATAATCAGATAGGTACTGGTGAAATTGGAGCTCCAATAACACCTCCAACTACAAAAAATCCAAACCAGCCACAAAATCCAAATCAACCAAAAAATCCAAACCAACCACCGCCCTCACCTACCATAAATCCCGGAATACTAGGAACGTCTACTTTCAGAATCATACCTTCAACACCAGCTCCAGGTTTTGATGTTCGTGTTGTAGGACAGAGCTTTGCATCATCAACATCCCTTGATTTGTATTTGGGAAGTCAAGAGATAGATACCTTTTCGTCAGACAGTAATGGGAACTTTGTCGTCACCACAACAATTCCTCAGAGCCAACAGCCAGGAAATGCAGACTTTGTTCTAAAAGACCAAGCAAATAATCAGAAAACGTTTACTACAACCATAGAATCAGCACCGTCTTCTAATGCAACAACTCAACAAGTAATTCCATTAACTGTAAATGTTGCTCCTATTTTACATCTAGGTGATACCGAAATAATTAATGGAACAGCAGATCCTGGCAGCACCGTGACAATTTCGCTATTGAATTCAACCGGAACAAGCATAACAACACTTACAGCATCTGCTAACACAGATGGATACTATGCAATATCACAAACAATTCCTAATGACAGACCATTTGGCAAGTACACAGTTGTAGTTTCAGATGGGCAAAGTCAAGCCAGTAAAGACTATACCGTAGCATCTATTCATCAAATCTCAATATCAACACCACAGCAGGAGTACAACGCTGGACAGGTCATGACAATAAATGGCACCTCAACATCTAATCAACCTGTATCTATAATAATAACAGATCCAACCGGAAATCAGATATATGCAAAAGATGTCAATGTTACAGCGAATGGGGATATATCGCTAGAATATCAGATAGATCCTGCTGCCATCACAGGCACCTACGTTATCACTGCATCACAGGGAAGTGATTCAGTTCCTCTCTATGTTGGAGTAGGTACAGAACCAGTAGCAGGCATAACGGCTACTTTGGATAAATTAAATTACCAAAATACTGATAACCCAGTTGTCAGCATTTCAGCACCGCCTACTTCGACATTAAATCTTGTGATAGTAGATCCTTCCGATCAAGAAAAATTTTCTGATGCGGTTTTGGTGGGGGCAGACGGTTTTGCCACATATTCATTTAATTTGACATCTTATAGCCCCGGCATCTACTCTTTAGTGTTGACCAGAGGAGATGACAAGGTAGTAGATAGCTTTTCAGTAGGGCTTCAAACGGGCTGTGGACAGATATCCATTAGGACTGTAGCATCCACATACTCACCAGGAGATGGCATGCTCATTTTCGGAAATGCCAACGCAGACTGTATCATACAGCTTGCTTTAACAGATCCAAATGGCGAGCTGATAAAAACTGAACAATTATTTGTAAACAAAGAAGGTGTTTTTTCGGCATTTGACTTTAGGATACCTGATGATGGGGTACCTGGTACTTGGAGATTGGATGCCACAAGCGGTATAGATCATATAAGTTTGAACGTTAACGTACAATCTCAATCTCTGATGACTGTGCAATTAGATAAAAGCCCCCCGATCTATAATACAGGAAGTCTTGTCAAGATTTCAGGAACTGGCATAGGCCAGGACGTGAGTGTTTACATTAACATAATTGGAGCAAACAACACAAACATTGATACTTTATCCATTCACTCAACAGAAACTGGAGACTATAGTACAGAATGGGAGGTTCCAACATCCCTAAGTGCCGGAGTCTATACGATACAAGTAGAATCTACCGTTGGCAAAGTGACCACACCTATAACAATTCAATAAAATCCAAATTAAGAAATATTTTTTACATCCACAGTTTGTGAAGCATTTGTGAATCTAAAAGAAAGAATCGCAGAGATACCCGATTTTCCAAAAAAGGGTATCTTGTTTAGGGATATTAGTCCTCTTTTAAGAGATCCGGCAGCACTTTCACTGATAGTAGAAGAATTCTCAAAACGCATACACCCTAAAGAGGTAGACGTTTTTGTAGGTATAGAATCAAGAGGTTTCCCGCTAGCCTGTGCACTGGCTCTCAAATACAACAAGGGCATGATAATGGTAAGAAAACAAGGAAAATTACCAGGCCCCACGCATAAACTGACATACAACATAGAGTACGGCACGGCTACAATGGAAATTCAAAGTGCTGCAATTAAAAAAGGCGAGAGGGTTCTCATATGTGACGATCTGCTTGCAACGGGTGGCACAGCAAAGGCTGCAGCCAAGCTGGTTGAAAAGTTGGGTGGAATTGTGACAGGTTTTGCTTTCATCATAGAATTAACGGAGCTGAGAGGATCTAAAGCAATTAAGAATTACCGACACGAATCGCTGGTGAAATATTGACAGAACAAGCTGAAGTTGGGATATTTGGCGGTACTGGAATTTATGACCCAGGATTACTAAGTGAGAGCAAAGAGATTACAATAGAAACTCCGTTTGGAAAGACTTCGGACTCGATAACTGTTGGAATTTACAAAGGTACCAGAGTTGCTTTTATGCCCAGACACGGGAGAAAGCACACAATTCCTCCGCACCTGATAAACTTTAGAGCAAATATTTGGGCCTTCAAAGAGATGGGCATCAAGCGAATAATAGCACCGTCAGCTGTTGGCAGTCTACAAGAAAAATTAAAACCAGGAGATGTAGTAATTCCTACCCAGTTTATTGATTTTACAAAATCAAGAAAGTATACTTTATTTGAAGACGGTAAGGTAGTACACATATCAGTAGCTGACCCCTTTTGCCCCGAACTTCAAGCCTCGGTATATAATGCTGCAAAAAAGATGGATTTGCACTTGCACAAGGATGCAACCTATGTCTGCATAGAAGGACCTAGATTCTCTACAAGAGCAGAATCCAAATTCTACAAGAATGTCATAGGAGCTGACATAATAGGAATGACCCTAGTTCCAGAATGCCAACTTGCAAGAGAGGCCCAAATATGCTATGTCTCAGTTTCTACTGTTACAGACTATGATGTATGGGCAGACAAACCAGTAACTGCCAAAGAGGTTTTAGAAACATTGTCAAAAAATGTCAAGACCACAAAGAATCTTCTTGGAATTCTTCTTGACTTGATTCCAAAACAAAGAAATTGTGCTTGTGCAAAAGCGCTGGAAGAAGCAGGATTTTAACCGTCTGCAAAGGACTCTTTTTTGAGGCCTTCAGGTAGAGAGATATCCCCACGAACTAGCTTTTGTTGTAGTTCGCCTATTATTTCATCCACGTCATAACCAAGTTTTACCAGTTCCTTTTGAACAGCTTTTGAAATTTTAGCGCCAATATTATGGCCTCCTATCCTTCCAAATGCAATGGCACTAAACTTGAAGGAATTATCGTCAATGATAAAAATACCTGTTATCTTGGCTGCCATTTGAGTGCCACGCACGTTTTTGATATGAACCTCAAAATTCATGGTATGATTCTATATCTCAATGGCCTTATTTACGGAGTTTTCAATTAAAAAATTCCAGTGTTTGTCATCTTCTATTTTAAAGTCCTTGACTTTGAGTGTTATGATTTTATCTTCCAAGCATTCATGTTGAATTTCATCATCTTTCTTAATCTTAACAAGCTTCCATTTCTCCTTGTGTTTTTTCAGATTACATAGAAGAACAGCCCATTTCTGATCTGGAGATATTTTTGGCATTCCAACATAATCGACGATATTTTCAATTCCAAGTTGTTTTTCTTCACAAAAGATTTTTTTGCACTTTACACAGCGCCAAATGTCTACAGAACCAATCGTTCGCTTTTCATAGTTTATGTTTGTGACTCCAAAGTAAACTATCTCATGTTTACAAGAATCCTGTTCTTCAGACATTATTCCTTTTCAATATGGGTTCTATTTAGTTCTTGCATAGTCATACGGTTTTTCTAAAACAATTGATATGTTGTCAACCAGTAAATTCTTTTTAAAAGGAATATTTTCTCTCAAACACATTCTTCTATACATGTTAACTACAGCAAATCTTGGATGCATGGATTCAAACTCTGTCTTTGTAATATCAATAAATCCTCCCAAGTCAACAAGACTTTTTGTCACTTCAAATGCTTGCGAGTCTGATATGCTAAGACTTTGTGCAATATCTTTTGCTGATTTTTTTCCTTCCTTTACAACCAAGACGAAAACTTTTGCTTGTATTGGAGATAGTCTAAGTTCTGAAACAAGTTTTTCTTCAACGTCATCAATGTTTACACTCACAAGTGCTGAGACAAATTTTGCCATAATTAAAGATGCTCAAAGCTATGAAATTAAATAACGAAGATGAGCAGTTCTGACATGAGACTAGTAGTAGGCATGACAGGCAGTTCTGGTATTGTTTATGGAATAAGAATGCTCGAAGTCCTGAAACGTTGCAATATTGATGTTCATCTCGTAATGACTGAATGGGCTAAAAAATGCTTGACGTTAGAAACGGATTTTGATTTAAACTATGTAAAATCGTTAGCAGGTAGTTATTCTGAGGATTCTAACATGGCTGCAAGTGTTTCAAGCGGTACGTACAAAACAGATGGAATGATCATAATACCATGTAGTATGAAGACACTTTCAAGCATAGCTAATGGTTATGAAGAAACTCTTGTCGCACGTGCTGCAGGTGTTACTATAAAAGAATCCCGCAAGATGGTAATTGTTCCAAGAGAAACACCGCTAACAGGTATCCATCTTGAGAACATGCTAAAGCTTGCAAGAATAGGTATAATCATCTTACCTGCAATGCCTGGATTCTATAACAGACCAAAAAATGTAGATGACATGATAAATCATGTGGTTGGAAAGTGCCTTGACCAATTTAACATCGAGCATGATCTTTTCAAGAGATGGGGAACCTCAAAACCCTCAGTTGACAATTAAGAACATATCAGCGCAGAGCATAAACTAGAATTAGATTGCAAAATGGACGAGTGTTTATATTTGGATAGATGGTTGTTGATACAGAACAGATTGACTAGCTACAAGAGCCGATATTCTAATGACAAGTCGTTTGATTTCATAATACCGCTTATGGTTTTGCTATTTTTAGGAATTGTATACGTATTATCGTTAAGAGATGATGCAGGATATGTTAGCTTCATTTTAATTGGAATAACTGCTGCAATCATGATTTATTGGGTAAGAGTACTCAAGAAAATGACAAAAGACAGTCAGCCGCAATATGTTCCTAAAGAATCAGAGACAAAGAATTGGGTATATGATCTGATTAAAGGAGATAATGAAATTGTATTTGTAGCAGAGGTGCCAGGCCCAGAAGAACAGGTAACTGTGAGATTAATTAACGGAGTATTATATGTACGAGGTTCAGGTCACTTTTCAAAGGAAGTACCAATCGAGACAACACCAGACATGGGCATATATGATTTCAAATACAGAAACGGTGTTCTTACACTAAGAATAAAGAAACTAGAAGCTCTTTGATTCTTCTAGTTTTGCTGGAAGATATTTATCGGTAATATTTGTCAGGCCGTATTTTGAGAATGCCTCTAATTCTGCTTTTCTCTTAAGTTTTAGAAAGACTTCTAATTGTTTCTTCCAGTTTCCTTCTTGATATCTTGGGTCCTTTTGTAGATCATAGATTCTTTTAATATCAGACTCGGTCATTGGAATTGTAGGAAGTTTATATTTTTCAATGTCAGTAGCCCATACTCCAAGCCATTTTGCATCTGGTACAGTCAATTCACGTAAATGAGCAGCATTAGCTGATCCAGATTTTATAACCATGGCAATGTGTTCTCCATATACGTCTCCATCAGCCAGAATTACTACCGGAAGTCCCATTTCTTGATTCAATCTTCTCAAAAGGTTTCTTGTAGAACGTGGTGCCTGACCTGCAGTATCCACTATAATTGATTTGAATTTTTTGTGTACTTTTTCTTCTACAAATCTTGTGAAAAGACCACCCTTCTCAATTGCTATGACTAGTTCGGCACTGGTATCGACCAACTCTGCACTACTAAGACTTGGACCTATTAGATACCCATCAGGATGATCAGAAAGATTCATTCTTTTGCCTTCATATCCCGGTACTGTATATTCAATAGTCAAATCTCCAAAGACGCTGCTTCTCTCCTCAGGGAAGATGTGAAATTCTTCACGAGGGCTCAGGGTGACAGCTTCCAAGTCTACTATGATATTATCTGATTCTGGCTGGTCTTCAAAATCAATACTAAATGCCTGGGAAGAATAGTAAATGTCTCTCAATGTAGACGATTTGCCCTCTCTTATCAATCTATTAACAAAAAATGCAAGCCATGCAAGTTGTGTGTAAGAGCGAAGCTGTGACATGTTTCTTGAGCTTCTGACTGCGTTTGCATTACCTAGAATATATTGTCTTAGTTTCTTGTCGTAGACAATGTTATTTACAGATCTACTTGGAATTACAAACTGGGGAAATTTTCCTTGATCAAGATTATCATATATGTTAAGACCGTGTTTTTGTAACAGAGAAAGAAGCTTTTCTTTTTTTGCCTCTGCTGTTCTCTGGCTAGACTTGTTCTTCAATTTCACTTCCTATCTTTATTAGTTGTTTATAATTTGGCTCTTTTTTCTTTCCAGATAGTTCTGTCGCAAATTGAGATATTAATGGAACATATTTTGCATAAAGATTTGCTCTTTTCTTCTCCATGTCTGCAGCTCCTTTCCTTGACATGTGAACGGCAAGCTTCCTTGCCAAATATTGTAGTGCGTTTTTTAGTTCACGCTCAAGTTCTGGCCTATCAGCAACGTTCTCTTTTCCCACAGTCTTGTACGGAATTCTAGTGGAACAGATATGAGAGACTATTACAAGAGGTGGATCTCCTTTTACTTTGTACCTGCTCCAATCCATCTCGTTGACGATCTTTAGTACAACATCGCTTCCTTCATCATAGAGTAAAGGAATTCTGTTAGCAAACCGGTATACCTTAAGCCCAGCTGTTGGAATATCTCCACCATATGCAATACCCAGCTCCACTACAAATGGAAATCCAGAATATGCTGATGCGCTGCGCTGCATCACAGAAGCAAATTCAGGGTTGAAGAACTTCATAATTCCTTTAGAAAGAGGCTCTTCTCCCAATGGTGCCAGACAGCTTGGATCAGGTGCAAGAAAATCATCAAATTTTTGTAGTGCGTCAGCTAATCTGACCAATTCCTCATTTGTCATACTACCTATCCTTCTTTCAGGTTTTAGTTTTGCAAATTCACAAAACTTTTCCGCAGTAGTTGGACCTACTCTTTGGAATCTTTTAGTTAAAAAGGTAAGCAAAGTATCGCCCTGAATTGTGTTTGCAAGTTGTTTGTAGTATGGACTTTCTGAATCAAGTTCTACTGCGTGAGATTGCGACTCACCAAAGTCCCAGTAAGTAATTTTTTTGTTAGCGACATCAATATCATCGATTCTTATTTTTTGTAACCCATCAAAATCTACATTTAGAAATGACATGACAGCAAGTATTGTTCTTACTGGTCTTGATAGATCTGTCCAGCGTTTCTGAGCTCTTTCAAGTATGTCTTTAGTTGTAAGAGTTTTCTTTTGCAGACCCAATTCCTTCTTTGCTTTGTCTATCATTTTATTGTCAACTGCTGGAATCTGATAGTGAGTATCCACTATCATCCTTCTTATGGTTTCAACGTCTACACCGTGTGGATGCGGTTTTATTATTGTGGGTGGGGGCGGCATTTCCTTTACAATTCTTGGATAATGGAATTTTTCACCAGACGGGTCTTCAAATGTCATTGAAGCGTAAGGTGTGATAAGCGATGTTTGAGAAACATAATCACGTATTTTGGATCCTGCCTTTGAATAATCCCCTTCAAGCACTATACTAACAGAGAGTCCTGTCTTTGACGCTTCCTTTGTGTTATGTTTTAAAATTACAGGCTTGTTTTTCTGAATATCAAGCAACATCACAAATTCATCAATCGTTTTTTCATCAGCACAACTTTTCACGGTAACTGGTTTGTTAGTAGTTATTTGACCATACAATATAGCCATAGTAGCACCAAGTCCAAACATTCCCCTTGCCTGTTTGAGTCCAAATTTTGAACCATAAAGAACAGTACCAAATGCATGCGGCACATGTTTGGGCTCAATGCCAGGACCATTGTCTTTGACTGTTAAGACATAGTGCTTTGGATCGGATTGTTCAGGATCTACTGCTTTTATTGACATATGGATATCAGGTAAGATCTTCTTTTGATCACATGCATCAAGCGCATTCTCTACAAATTCCCTTACTGAGGTGTACAATGATCTGGTAGGATTACTAAAACCTGCAAGATCCCTATTTCTGTAGAAAAATTCGCTAGGAGATATTTGGCTGAAGGTTTCCTTACTCAAAGATATTTTCACCCTCCCAGAGTTGTAATTTTTCCATCTTTTGTCTTCTCCTTGAATCTTGAAGATCATTGTAAACCTTCCCATGAGTGCTACCATTTGAAAGAGCTGTAATGGCTTGGACTGCAGATCTTAACTGGTTGCCCTCTCCTATTATCGCAACCGTACGGCCATAGACTGAGATGGTAGCTCCACTTAGATCTTCAACATTTTTTCTAACTCTTCCGCCTTCACCTATTATTCTGCCTTTTACTCGTTCGATCTGTGCTGTTGATTTACCCACAAATTCTCGTAAATCAATTATATGTAATGAATTTTCGCCTTCAAGAAGTCTCATGGCTTTGTCAGGAGAAAATCCTCGACCTATTGCCAATACAATCTCTTCGGCTTTAAATGGCATTACATTTTCGACATCGCCAGATCCTCTAATAATTATCTCTCCTGTTTGGCCATCAACGGATAAAGAAACAGAACATATTTTTTCTATCTTGGCCTTTACCCTCCCAGATTTACCTATTAAAGCACCTACCCTTTCAAGAGGAACCAGAATAGTTTTTTCAAAGATCATTTCATTACCCTCTTTAGTATATCAGATGGATTTGCAACCGTCAATCCCCTTTTAACAAAGAATTTAGTTATATTTTTAATGTCTCTTTCAAGAAATTTGATCGCATTTGGATGTTTGATATCCACAGCAGAGCCAAGATCAAAAACCAATAGTCCTTTTTCTGTCTTAAAGATATTATATTCTGACAGGTCAGCATGCACTATCTTTGCTTTATTATACAAGTCATCAATGATGGACATGACTCTTTCATAATCGTTGTAATCAACTTCTGTCTCAACCAAGGTTGGCTCTGGCACACCATTCTTGCCTGCAAATTCCATTACAAGCACATTTTTTATCACAGTTATAGGCTTCACACATGGTAACCCCTTCTTGAAGCATTGATTTAGATTCCCAAACTCTTTTTGTGCCCAAAGCTCCACCAAATGTCTTGTGCCTTTTCTTATTTTTGTAAATCTAGGATCTCCCAACAAGTATGGATATCTTTTTTTGAAGTTCGAAGTTGTTACAAGATATATCTTCAATGCTAGATCCTTTCCAGACGGTCCAACAGCCCAATATGTTTTAGATTCTTTGCCTGAGCCTACAGAACCATTCACATAAGAAATTATTCCAGAGTTTTTTAACCCTGAAAGAGTCATCGTTGTTGATTTATCAAAAACCTCGTCTAGGACTTTGTTCTTGTCAAATCCGTCTTTCTCTGATTTTCGTCCTCTTTCTTTTTCTAAAAGTCTATCATCAATTCTTTTTGCTAATTTTTTTTCAAGTTCTTCGGTCAACATTTTGAAATAAACAGACTTGGTAAAATTGATTGTGTTGTCAGAAATCTTTTGCCAAGTGGCCGTGTTCCTTTAACCAATCTACCTGCGATAACGTGTATCTCCACGTGATATCCCCTCTATCATCTGCCTTGAAGTCCCAAGGTGCTATAACAACAATATCATTATCACGAATCCATATTTTTCGTTTCAATTTGCCACGAATCCTTCCCATTCTTGTTTTATCATCAGTACATCTTACCAAGACATGATCACTGCCTAATAGTTTGATAACTCTGCCAAGCATTTCTCCCTCTTCAGGGATTTTCATCTCCTTTAATTCACTTTCGTTTAGCACCTTGCGTTTTCCCAAAATTATCAGTCTTCGATCTGCTCAGTACGTATATAACTGTTGTATTATCAAAATTTAAAAACTAAAAGTAATGGTACACCATCAATCTTTTTGACTCCTTTCAATGATCCTACACCAATTTTTACAGATAACGCAATTGTTTTTTCTCCAGCCATGTTAATGATAGAAGAATTTTGCAATAGTTGTTCTGCCTCTTTTTCCTCAACAATTCTTTCAGCAAAATAGCTCTGACTTATATTCATTGTAATATCTGACCCAACTAGCGTTCTTCCAACCAAATCAACATCACATATGTTTAACATTCTGTTACGTTGATAATTGACAACTTTTACTGCAAACGCCATTATGCATATTGGCCCTTTAGAGACGATTTAGCACCGCAGGCCTCACATACAAGAAAATGGACTCTGTTAGATTTCTCTACTCGTGTATCAGGACTCTTACATGTTGGACACTCCACATATTCCTTGACGTATATGGTCAGAAGAGATGTAAATTCCTGTGGTTCCTTTTTACCTACAAACACAGCTTTGTCGCCTGCAAATTGAGCTGGAGTAGCAAATTCTTTAGATAGATACTGGAGTATTTTTTCAGGTTCCCTACGCAAGACTTTTGGAAATTCTGAAAAGTTACGAAAGAATGTCCTATTTCCTTGCCACATGATATCTACTTTTGGAAGTTCGAATCTAGATGTAGAATCCTTCCTACTCTCAGATACCTTATCCTGCACTTTCTTGAGCAGTTTTTCATACTCGCTTTTTGGCAACTGCATTATGCAAGATGGTGCTACCTATATGGATTTACTTCAAAAAAGAAAAAAGTGGTCCCTAAGGCTTTCCTATTCGAAAGACGTTAGTGCCACATTTTGGGCAGGTTCCCTTTACCGCAGGTCGTCCATTCTTTAGCTTAACTTCTTTTGGATTTGCGATCTCGACTTTCTTCCTGCATTTTACGCAATACGCTTGAGTCATTTCACGTTCTTACGAAAGAAGTTGTATATAGCAAGGCGCTGTAAAAATTATTTCACTATACGCTAGAGGCTGTTAAATTTTTACAATGTCTTTCTCAGGCCATACATAAAGAATTTATACAAATAGTTGCACTTTTTTGATATTTCTTAGATTGAAATGATCCAACTTGAAGAAATTAACAGATTGGCCAATTGAATCATCAAATTGTTTTACCCGAGTTATACTTTTAAACGTCATAAAGAGAGTCAGCTAAATGGTAACCAGAAAAGGCATTATCATTACGATCATAGTATTTGGTGCCATAACAGCTGCAAGTTCTGTCATATGGATATTACCGCAAAATAGAGGGCCAACTTTTGTTATATCAGATTATGGAAGTGAGATTGAAAGTGTAAAAGAGCGACATTTGTTGATAATGAGTGAGATGGATTCAGACCTGACTGGCTTGTTAAACAATACTATTACGCCAGACGACTTTATAGCCAGTGCACAGGCATCGTCATCTCAAACCACTTCTCTCATAACTGAGGTTATAGAAAGTAACCCTCCTCCAGAGTGGGAAGAGAGCTATCTCAACTATGATGAGGCATTAAAAAAGTATAATGACTATC
Source organism: Nitrosopumilaceae archaeon (assembly GCA_030041535.1). Taxonomy (GTDB): domain Archaea; phylum Thermoproteota; class Nitrososphaeria; order Nitrososphaerales; family Nitrosopumilaceae; genus Nitrosotalea. The sequence continues at coordinate 25,844 of JASHNR010000042.1, forward strand.
TCACAGAAACCATTGCTCTGGCCAATAAGATAAAGGATAACGCTTCATCTAGCGACGTGTCTGACGAGATGTCAAAGATAGATTCATTGAGAAATGACACCGACGCATTTATTGCAAAGTCTAATGAGACGGGTCCATGATATTATCAAAATCACCCCTTGAGAGGGTCAAAACTTTCTTCAATTTTTGTAATATCTGGTAGAAATTAGATTAATTAATAGGAAATACAATTTTTATCCTGTATCATGTCAACCAAGGAAACCAGTTTACGAAAGGGTAGTACAGAGACAAAGACTAGTAGATTATTGGTAATTTGCGTTGACAGAGATGATGACATAGGAAGCAAGGCAGGAGTCAATACCCCCATAGTAGGACGAAACGCTTGTCTTGAAGCAGCACAACGACTTGCACTTGAAGATCCGGAAGATGCAGATTCTAATTCCATCTTTGCCGCTGTTAAAACTTTTGAAGATTTGGTAAGCAAAGGATACCAAGCAGAAGTAGCGATCGTTTCTGGAACAGAAGATAAAGGGGTACAAGGTGACGAAAAAATTGTTTCGCAGGTAAGAACCATAGTAGAAGTATTTTCAGCTAATGGTGCAGTAATTGTATCAGATGGAGAAGATGATGAAAGTGTGATTCCAATAATTCAAAATGTTTTGCCTGTAGTATCAGTCAAACGAGTTGTTATGAGAGCCAGTAGAAGTGTAGAATATTCTTATGCAGTATTTGGAAGATATTTGAAAGCTATTGCTTTTGATTCAAAGTATTCAAAATTCTTTCTAGGAGTTCCTGGAATTTTATTAGTGATTGGCGGAATTGCAACAGTACTTGGACTTACAAAAGAAATTTTTGCAGTAATGGTAAGCATTCTTGGAGGAGCATTTCTTATCAGAGCATTTGATGTTGACAGGGCATGGTCACATTGGACAAAACCAACTCCTGCCGGATTCATAAGGGTATTTACACTTGTGGCTGGAATTCTTTTTGTTCTAGCATCCATAGCAGCTGGAGTCACCGCGATTAGCCCACAGATATCAACTGCAAAACCAGACGAGATACTCAAGATAGTAATGGACAAACAAAATATTGGTCTGTTTGTTTCAGGGATGTTGCCATTTCTCTGGATGGGGATTGGCTGCATACTCGGTGGATCGTTGCTGAGCAGTTGGTTTAGGGGAAGTATCAGATCAATTACAGACATACTAAGAATAATTGTACTTCTCACGCTCTATCCAATAATTGCGCAGTTCAATGTAGTCATAACAAGAGATGAGAGCCCTTTCACATTGATTCCTCCGTTGCTCTTGGGTTTGGCAGTAATACTGATATCAGCGTCACTGCTCTTCCATAAATATAGAAGGAAGAAGGGTGGCGAGGTCCTATCGGAATAAAAGACATAACTTTTCAATTAGGGGGTTTTTACACCCTTTACTCTAAAAAGCTTGAAAAGGAAATACGAACAGGGGAGATCCCAAAACACATAGCAATAATACTTGATGGCAATAGAAGATGGGCTAAAAGAAACCTAATCATGAATGCAGATGGCCATTTTAGAGGAGCAGACGCTGTTGAAAAACTGTTAGACTGGTGTGAGGAACTAAACATCAAGATAATTACCCTTTATGTCCTGTCGGCAGAAAATCTAACCCGAAACGATGAGGAATTAGAGTATCTTTATGAGTTGATTAACCAGAGATTAGAGAAACTGTACAATGACCCGCGAATTCATAAAAACCGCATGCGGGTAAAGGCAATTGGTCGTATTGAACTACTGCCAGATTTCCTAAGAGAGATCCTAAACAAGCTTGAAACAGTGACAAAGGATTACGATAATCATTATCTCAATATAGCGGTGGCTTATGGAGGACAGAACGAAATGGTTGATGCCATAAAGAAGATTGCTTCTAGGATCAAGGATGGTTCTCTTGATGTAAACCAGATAGACAAGGATGTGATAGAATCGTGCCTTTACACATCACATCTGCCACAATCATCTCCTGACATGATATTGAGGACGTCGGGGGAAAAACGACTGAGTGGATTTCTAATGTGGCAAAGTGCCTACAGCGAGCTTGTTTTCATGGATGTTTATTGGCCGGAATTTAGAAAAATCGATCTTATGCGAGCCATTAGAACATTTCAGAAGAGGGGTCGTAGACTTGGCAAATAGAAAAGAGAAATACTAGTTTTATAAAATTACAACATAATGCTTGAGGAGAGATCAGCTGGGGCAATCTTATACCGTGAATCACCTTCAGGTAAATTTTACTTGCTTTTGAACTATCCTTCCGGACATTGGGATTTTGTCAAGGGAAATATTGAGAAAGGAGAGACTTTCAAACAGACAACCTTACGAGAGATCAGAGAGGAAACCGGCATAACGGACGTGAGTTTTGTAGAAGGTTTCCAGAACAAGGTGGAATATCATTATCAGCGTGATGGTGAACTTGTGCACAAGGAAGTTGTTTTCTTTCTAGCAAAGACAACAACAGAACATGTAGAAATATCATACGAACACCTTGGATTCATTTGGCTCAAATTCAATGACGCATTGAAGAAATTAACATACAAAACAGCTCAGAGCATGCTGAAAAAAGTAAATGAACTAGGGTTTGAGACTTAGTTGTTGAAGCTTTATTGCTTCTGAAATTTGATTTTGAGAATTGAGAATTGTTCTTCCAACTATTAGGTAACTAGAGCCTGCTTGCAGAGTTTTTCTTGCATCTCCACCTTGTGTGCCTACCCCTGGCGAATAAATTTCACAGCGACCTCTGATAGATTTAGCTGTGGAAGATATGATGTTAGGTACTGTAGCACCCACTACTATCCCATCAACATTTGAAGAATATGACCATTTTAAGAACAGGTCATGAAGTTTTTGCATTTTACCTGTTCTGGGATCCTTTACACCAAGTCCATATCCCAACTTTGCGCCTGGGTGACTCATGTGTACAAGCGTTATCACTCCATGTCCACCACTGTGAGCTGTCTTGACTAGTTCTTTGAGATTTTCAAGTCCCATTATTGGGTTTGCGATGACTGCGTCAAATCCACATCTCCAAAGTCTCTGTATAGCAATCATGTTTGTATTTCCGATATCGTTTAGTTTGATGTCAGCAATTGTTTGCAGTCCTTTGCTGTGAGCAAGTCGATTTATTTTTGTTAGACTTTTATCACCCAAAGGCAGTATCACGTGAAAATTGAATTTAATCGCGCAGAGATATTTACTCAGTCGATTTATGTTAGCAATTGTTTTTTTTTCTAATGTATTAGCACTTGTATCATCTAAATCATTGGCAAGTATTATTCTGCTCTTTCCTAATGAGGCTTTTTCTATTCTTCTTCTAAAATCCATCATAGCTTAACTAGCGGGTGTTTACCTTTTAGCTTTATTACTTTAAGATATGAATAACCATGTTCGTTTAGACCGCTAACAAATGACGGTTCAATGCCATCCTTGCTTGAATATTTTAAGAATGGTTTTATGGGTTCATAATCAATTTTGACATGGCAAAAATATGATGCTTCGTCAGATTCATTAAAGTTCATGAACACGCCTACAAGCCATTTTGTACCCTCAGTAAATGCAAATAGTGGGAATGGAGACTCTTCAAATCCATAGCTTAGTTTTATCAAGCTTGTAAGATCCTCAAGCTCAAGCGACTCGTACATTACTTCAGATTCAGCAGTTTCAGGTTTGAGAGATTCGGGTAGCGTCTTTATTCTTATAATTGGAGAGTAGAGATAAGTTGGATTTGTTATTGTGTTGACAATATTGCAATCTTCTTTGTTTGTTTTGAAACCATATGAAAGATAGTGGCCAGCATTTGTATTTTGGACATAATAACTCACGGGCCTTTCTTTTAAGAGATCCATTTGGACCGAAATTATGTCCTTTCCATCCAACGCAAAAGAGAAGCATGTACGAGGAATTCTTTCCAGAGCGCAAACAAGTCGTGAAAATTCATTCATGTCAGAAACTTCGACATAGCACGGATGTTTAACCATAGGATCACTCCTAAAATCACCACATTAAAAGTAGTCGTTTGTTATTTTACTGGTTTCTTCTATCAATGGTGTCATTGACTTCAGGGCCAGTACCAATCAAGGTTACAGGTACCTTCAGTTTATCTTCAATAGTTTTTATGAAATATTTGGCAGGTGAACTGAGGTCAGAAAATGATTGCATGTGAGTACATTCAGGATATACCACGTCAAGCTTTGTGATTGCAATCTGCGTAGCACTGTTTAGCATTATAGCTCGTTTTGCAAGTTCAAAATCAAATTCTGCTGCTCTTCTTTGTCTACCTGTGACAGTACCAATCTCTTGCCATCCTTTTGCGGCAGCTTCTTCTGGACTTATTTCATTTTTTAGTGGACCTTCTCCCACCCTAGTTACAAATGATTTGAAGACAATTACTACCTCGCCGACACTTTTTGGACCTATCCCTACATCGGCACATATTCCAGATGCCGTGACATCCTTTGAAGTAACATAGGGATATGTTCCATGCCACAGTGAGAGAAAAGTTCCTTGGGTTCCTTCTACCAGAACTTGTTCTTTCCTTTCGAGCGCAAAATTAACTGCATTAGGAATATCATCAAGGTATAGTGCAAGTGAATCAATCTCTTTTGCAAGCTTGAGCGTTCTCATGGCCCTGTCTGCATTGGCAGGTCCAGTTCCTGTTCCCGTGCTACCAATAGATTCTTTCAGTCTTCCTTGAGAATCAGCTGCCCTGTGAGAATCCTCAATGATTCCACATTGATAGTCAATAAAAGATCTATCTTGAGTGCCAAATTCAGATATTTCTTTTAGTAATACATCCAAGCCTAGTACAACACCTGGTCCCACTAGTAATCTTGTATTAGGATTTAGAAATGCACTTGGGAGCATTCTTACTTTGTATTTTTTACCATTATGTTCTATAGTGTGACCCGCATTAGGTCCCACACCTCCTCTAACAGCTATTACAGGATTATCTTTCATAGCAAGATACGAAACGATTTTGCCCTTACCTTCGTCTCCAAAGAATCCACCAACAATAACTGTAGAAGGCATAAAGGAGGAGCGTATGTGGAGATATTTAAGCCAAATCTTAGCAATACAATTTTAGCAAAGAAGATGAATTGCAACTTTGCATGTCAGAGCCAAATTATGCTGGAAACATTATCGTCTCCTTGGCAAATCTTCCAGAATTTCTCCGCAAGCCCATACTACAAAAAAGGTTATCAGAGTTTTTTTCAATGTCAAAGGAAGACAAGATGGAGATCATAAATAATGCATTACAAGCAGGACCCACTATCAGGTTTGACAAGTTTTCAACCTTGTTTAAGACATGGCTTGAAGCGTTATGCAATCTATCAGAAGAACAGAGACGTGTAATGTTTAGTGTGTACATTATTGAGATTACAAGTCATCCCGAAAAAATAATCGCATTTAACCTAGACGGAATTTTTGAGGTGTATCTTTCATTAACAGAGGAACAGAAGAACAAGATATCAAATGCCATAGGAGAGATTGTGAATTCTCTTGATAGTGATTCAAGAAAAAGACTTTACCTTATAATTCCTGAAAGGGCCAAAAAAGAAATAAGAATTTAAAGCGGCTTGTCAGGTTTTCGCTGGTTCTCATCAGCAAAATTTACGATCTCGCCTTCAGGCGTCATTACTCCAACAAAGACCTTTTCGTACTTTTTTACCACTTTTCTGTGGTCTGGCATTGACATGTCTAGTCGCATTTCATTCATAACCATGACCCTGTATTGCTTCCATTCCTCCCAACATTCATTACAACAGGGATATGTAGACGCTATAGGATCTAACTCTACGTTATCAGGAATTTCCTTTTTACATTTAGTGCAGTTTCTTGCCATAGAAAACCCATCAAAATTTAGCAATTTATTTCTTTAAGAAGAGATATTAGGGAAAATCTACTATAATATGACATGAAGGTCAAGTGCCCCAAATGTGACGACATTGCTGAATTAGGGGACGACTTTTCCTATGTAAAATGTTCAAAATGTTTCTTGGACATGACGTACGGAGAATATGTCAAATTCATAGCATACAAGGATGCCACATATTCTGACATATTGGGAGATTATGCCAAAGATACAAACGGTTCGGCAGCAGGAACTCTTGATGAGTGGTAGAAAAAAAGCTACTACAAGGCTTTAATTAATTTCAAAATGCTAATGCGCTTAGTTGGCATTTGTATTTGAGACAGCTCTTAACTTGCTGGGGTTTGTTGTCGGTCTTGCATTAGGAATCTTTTCCTATATTGGATTCAAGAATACTGGAAGCCCGACATTATTCAGGCTAAACATTGCCTTTTTTTCAATAGGCATAGGTTTTGGAGTTGTCGGATTTGGGTACATGGTAGAGTCATTCATACTAAACTATGCACAACTTGACAGTTGGATTCAGACACTTGGAATAGGAATTCAGACTATAGGATACTTTTTCATTGCGTTTTCACATGGCATCAAATCATTTTTCCCAAAATCTCGGTACTTCAAATCCATCATATTCCCACTTTTCATCATACCAGGAAATTCAATTGAGCACATTATAAGGTCAATTTCTTTTATCCTATTGGTATATGGGACGATTGAGACCATTATGTCGTATATGGAAAATAGGAAACGAAGTACTATCTTCGTTGCTGCCGGACTTGGATTACTTGCTTTGGGCGAATTCCTAGGTTGGTATTCAATAATATTTCCAAAATCAATACTCTACTTCGTCTCACTTTCTACAAAGATAATAGGGCTTGGCGCTCTGTTCATCCCAATATCTCAGGTTCCTTTAAGAGGAGGTCTAAAGCTTGGCGGCAATATATAGAACTCACATGAGCATCATAGGAGATATTCTTTCTACTACCAGAGATGAGGCTCCAGACGAATCTGGCGCAAGCGTAACTTACCTAATAAGAAAAGCCAATGTCTCATACGGAAGACTGGCAAAAATATTGGAAACTCTGGTTCAACAAGGCCTTCTTGAACAGACCACATCAGATAGAGCTTGCAAATACAGAATTAGCTCAAGGGGCAGAGATTTCCTACAGGCATATCGTGGTTTTAGAGAATTTGCCGATTCCTTTGGATTAAGAATTTAATCAGATTCATTTTCAACGTCTTCATATTCATCTTCTATATCGTCATCAAATTCATCTTCAAACTCATTCTCGAACTCGTCAGACATCAAGGATTAGAGAAAATATTTTACTATAAAAGACTTACACAGATGCATTAGTTATTTGCAAATGCCATCACATGGTAGGTTGTACCCAACCACCGCATGAGACACAAATATTCATACCATCGTCATTTACGTATGTTTCTCCGCCGGGTGGACAATGACATTGCGATACTTCTTCATCCATGTTAAGACTACGTGATTCAACCTTATATCGTTTTTAGAACAAGAGATAATTTACTACTATTTATCAGAGTAGTCATGATCGTGCCCTGCAACCATGATGGAATCATCATAGCGTCTGATATAGTTAAGAAGGGAGGTACTGTCGTATTTCCGACAGATACGGTATACGGAATAGGATGCGATCCATTCAATAGCAAGGCAGTTAGGACGATTTACAGAATAAAGGGACGCGAAGAATCAAAGCATTTACCTGTTCTTGGTTTCTCCATTTCTGAAGTATCAAAGATTGCCATTTTTGATGAATTATCAAAGAGATTTGCTGCCAAGTTCTGGCCAGGGCCATTAACACTAATTCTTGGCATAAAAGAAGAAAAGATTGCAAAATCTCTTGGTCTTGATGGAAAGATAGCTGTGCGCGTACCAAGCCATCCATGTGCATTAAAACTTCTCAAAGAATGCAAGCTGCTTGTTGGAACAAGTGCAAATATAGCGGGCCATCCATCCTCTGCAGATTCACATGAGATAATAAAAGAATTAGAAGGATATGACATATTGCTAGACGGTGGAAAAATACTAAATTCTGTAGAATCAACCATTATAGAAGTTGTCGGAAGCAAATTTCGCATAATACGTGAAGGAAAAGTTAGTGAAAAGGAGTTACTTACGCTAGTTTGAATCTAATTGTAACATGTAGCCGCAATTTTGAGGAAGAATCATCTGACGAGATTTCAAATGTGCTTGAGACACTGGGCGATGACGAGGCAGTGATAAGAAATAGTGATTTTTCTGGCATAGTGATAGTGAATACATCGCTAGATCCCTTTGAAGTTGTAGATAAAATCAGGGCAAAAATTCTCGACGAGCCCTGGAGTATCAGGTATTGTCATAGATTCATACCAATTCAAGAATCCATCAAGACAGATCTTGATGCAATAGTAAAGGCAGTACAAGAACATGTCAGCAATATGCAACCAGACGATTCCTATCGGATCACAATTGAAAAGCGCGGCTCAGAGTTATCCACTAAAGAGATAATCGATTCTGTCGCAGATATTATTAAAAATAAAGTATCGCTTGAAGAATACGATTGGAATGTTATAATAGAGATTCTTGGAAATCTAACTGGCGTTGCGGTGCTAAAGGACCAAAATATGGTAAGCACTCTAAAATTAAAACGAGATTCAATGGAGTAAAACTGCAGATCTCTCAACTATGAGATCCTCAAGCGGTGTCTTTGACATTATGCAGTCAAGTCCTTTCTTTGTTATGTTAAATTCCTTCTTTATGAAATTAGTATTGTTGGGAAATGGCAAAATTGATTCTGTTATGTGACTGATCTCGATAAGAAGTTTTTTGATCAAAGGTTTTTTGCCAATCATAATTAACATAGAATCTCTATTCTCTTGCAATCCTATTTTATTGATTGCCTCGCTAATCTGCCTTGTACATGCAAATCTCATAAGTATGTCAGTTTCAATTTTGTTAGAAAGCAGTGTGTTTGACTTGCTTGCTGCTAACGAGATTTCAATGACTCTCTTTGCGTGGTTTGTACTTAGAACATATTGTAACCTAATACCTTGAACAATTACATCAGGAAACCTGATTCGTAGATTTTCGAGGAGTTTTATAGGATCAGTACCAGTTTTCTTCAACCTAGCTAATTCCACATTATGATTTGAAATTCTAAAGTTGATGCTTATTTTACCGCCACCATGCACCACAGGAATTATACTAACAACATCCCCATCCCTAAGAGACGTTTCTGCTCCCTGCAAAGCGGAGGAATCTATTCCATTTATAGCGACAAGAACATTTTTGGCATCAAATGCAGGCATATTTTTTGAAACCAAATCCTGAAGAAAAACAAGCAGATCAGATACGGTCATGGAACTTTTTTCAATTGATATCTTATCAGAAGAAAAAGAACGCTTTGCACCACCAAGAAGTTTTACTGTTATCATGATTTAGAAAAGTAGTTGGTTCAATATGGAATTTTTGGTTATGAAATATTTGACAGGTTTAGCTAATCAGTTGTTCTTCCATCTCTTCTTCATGATGGACGGTTTCTGCCTGATCTGCTAGTGATTCTTTTTCCTTTTGTTCTTCAAGTTCCCTTTTCAAATGAGTTGTTATATAACCTGCAATCTCATTTTTTAGCCCCTTGGATCTTACTATTGCAACTTCGTTGAGTAGTATCTTATTTTTTTTAAAATCAGTGCCGAATTCTCCTTTATAAGTAGCCATTAGTTCCGTGGAAATTCGTCTGACTCTATTCACGTTATCGATTGGCAGAGGGGTATTTTATACCTATATACCAAGATATGAGTTTGTATTTTTTTCTATGATTTCAAGCATCTCGTCGTATCGTTTACCTAGAATTTGCGATGCACAAAAAAGAACACTGGGCATGAAAGTTATTTGTGCAGTCTTGTATCCAAAACATTTTGAGAACTTTACTGGTCCATCTGTTTCCAGCAAGATCTTGCTAGATTCTGTTTGAGAAAGAAGAATCTGTTTGTCTTGTGAGTATATCATTGCAGGTCCATACGAAACATAGCTGCCTATATCCATGGCTTTTTGTAGTTGTTTTTTATTCCCTGCAAACCAATGTAGCAGAACGCCTTTGAGATGATACGATGGTAAAATTGAAAATATCTCCTCTAACGTTCTTCTTGAATGAACCGATATTGGTTTTTCAAGTTTTTCTGCAAGGGACAGCATCTTCTCAAAAACACTAACCTGTCTGTTAAAACCAGCATCATCGGAAACATATGTCTTGTCAAGGCCAATCTCACCTATGCCTGATATTTTATTTGAGTTCTCCGTGATCAAATTCACTACAGATTCCAGATCACCATCAGCCTTCTCTGGATGTATGCCAAGAAAAGGCAGAACTAGCGAGCTTTGTTCGCTCAGATTCAGAGTTGCAATTGAGCTAGAGTAATCCATAGATACACAACACGCCTTTAGTCCTATTTTTTCCATGGCTGTAAGCATGAACGGCAATTCGGGTTTGAATTCGTCATCTGACAGATGGATGTGAGCATCAGTCAACCAGTTCATAGTGTACTATAACCACCAAATAGTGTGTATAAATCGATCCCCAGATTTTTCCAGTCTTTCCTTTATCGAGTATTCATTTGCGTATCATCTAATAAATCAGAAGGGCATCTCAATGACTGCGATCTATTTTATAATCCACGAGTCGAAAACTTTACAGAATCAATCTTTTATCACAGGTACTTGGAGTTAAAATATGACAACATCTGAATTTGGCCTTTCTGCAATATACAGGATCCTAAAAAAGGCCGGAGCCGATAGAGTAAGCGACGAATCGGCAAACGAACTAAGAAGGATATTGGAAGAGGTCGGAACATCTATTGCCAAGAGTGCAGTTGAGATGTCTACACATGCAGGTAGAAAAACAATCAAGGCAGAAGATGTTAGACTAGCTGCAAAACAGTTTTCAAAATTCTGATCTAAAAGATTTAATTGTTCATAGGAAACCTTTTTGATTGCGGTGAGGTGGCAGAGCGGCTATGCGTTCGCCTGCAAAGCGAATCTATAGGGGTTCGAATCCCTTCCTCACCTTTTATGATATCATAATAACCTACTTTACTAAATACACCAAGTTCTACCAGATTTAGATTTGGCCGATAGAAGTAATGGATTATTAGAATACATACCAGGAGCAAGACCGCTTTTACAGCAGTCATCCAATGGACAACCGTTAGAAGGATTTGCCCAGAACATACGGGATAGTGTAAGAGAATACGCTGAAGATGCACAAAATGAAGTTGAAAAAGGTCATAATTTTCTTCAATGGGTGCTCACAAGAGTATTTGAGGCAACAGAAGATGACGCAACCGATGCAATCATCGATGGCCCAAACGATCTGGGCATAGATGCATATCTCCCAGTAGACTTTTCCGAAGACAAGATCTATCTCTTCCAGTCAAAATATGGAACTTCACATTCCATAGAAGCCATTGCCAAGTTTAGGCAAGATGTGCAAAGTTTACGCACAAGAGACATTACAAAGATGCGACCCGAAATTGCACGCTTGGTAACGCAGATCCAGGAAAAAAATCTGAAAATTGAGTGCATCTATGTTACTGATCAAAAAGTGGATGAAGAAAGTTACGAGTCAGTTGAGATACACGATATAGATACGATAATCCAGAAACTTTGGGACAGGATAAAAAAACCTGCAGTGGGGAAGAAGGCAGCAATAAGGCTAGAGAGCAAGCTGAGATACCAAAATACCCTGCTTGGAATATTGAAGTTAAGAGAACTAACTAACTTTGTGACAAAAAATAGGGATTATGTCTTTGAATCAAACATAAGACAGTGGATGCAGTTTAAAACGACTGTAAACAAGGGCCTTCGCGAGACCTTACAGGAATCTCCTAACAAATTCTTTTACTACAACAACGGGATTACCATAGTTGTAAATGATTTTGAGGAACTTGAGGACAATTCAATACTTTTACATGCGCCGCAGATAGTCAATGGTGCACAAACGTCTAATTCAGTGTTAGATCATGCAAAGCGAACTCACAACTTGGATGGAAGCATTACAGTGACCATAATCAAAGCTGCAGATGAGTTGGACCAGAATAACATTACAAAGTACAGAAATTCACAGAATGCAGTAAGAGGAAAAGATCTGGTTTCTTTGATGGACTTTCACAAGTCGATAAAATCCCAGACGGAGAATTTTGGATATTTTTATGAAATACAGGCAGGCTCGTTTGACAGTAAAGCAAAATCACAACAATCAGAATTCATTGGTGATCCCACATACAACAAATATCTTCCCGATAATCATAAAAAAGTTATTGTTGCCAAAGATGCAATACAGGCATTTGTGGCAGGAATTGAACAGAGACCTACTGAATCATACAGCTCACCTGCACAATTCTTACCAAGGGGAAGCAAATATGACGAAGTATTCAATGAAAAACTAAAAGACGATTGTAGACTATTGTTGTATCCTTACATTGTAAAAGAATATGCAAAAAAGACGCTAAATTATGGAAAGAAGGGAGGCCACAAAACAAAAAGATATGCGACCCTCTTTTTTGTTGCAGTTTATTTTAAAATTCTTCATGAGAAAATAATACTTACCAAGGGGGACTTTAAGGAAGATATTGCAAAACTAGAACCGATTTTCAAGAGTGTCAAGCTAAACCAGAGAATTTTAAAACTTACAGATACCGTTGCAACAAAATTTCTAGAAGATACTGTTGTTGACGATGAGATGACGGCTGCAAATACATACCATAATTTCTTCTCACACCACGTATGGCTAGATTCCATGATACGTGTTATTGAGAAGAAGATAAAACAAGAAGAAGATGAGATCATCAGCATCCGAAAAATAGTTCAAGATCTTTTCTAAAATTTTTATGAAAAGTAGCGGCAGATGGGTGACCGATAGGTCTCTTGCAGGAGGTCCACATTAGCCATCCGTCTACCGCTGTTTTACCGTATGAAATCGGTAGTATTTAACATGATTTTTATAACGAAAAAAATGAATTTCAGCAACTTGGAAGAAACAAAAAAGTGTACTGTGTGCAATGACTCTTTGGATCATGAATACCATCCCATGGATACATGGAACATCAAGGGATTTTTATGCAGCAAGTGTTATTCTAAGAAACTCGGCGAACATTATCCAGGTACTCATGAAAGAGTTAACAAGTCAAACTAAAAACCACCCAGTTTTTATCTGAGATTTATCTGACGCATTTCCTATTCCGGTAGCATACCTCCATATGTATCTGGCCTTGGTTTCCATCTTGCTCTTTATTTGTGCAAGCGATTCAAGTTCAAACTGGATATTTCCAGTTGGACTAGAGCAACTTTCACAAAATTTGCATTTTGGATCCAGAGACGGAGGATTGGATTCCATCAATGGATAGGCCCTGCAGGCAAGCGGCCTATCTTTGTATATTTTGCACTTGTATCCACCATGGGGCGATCTGTCGTTGCTTTCAGTATCAAGAAAAGGACATGTGTTTCCATCTGGTTCTTTTCCCATCAGTTGGTATGCAAGAACTTGGTCAGGCTTGTCATTTTTTTCTGAAACCCCTATTCTTGGAAGAATTTCTGCTGTAATACAGTGCTTTTTTGCCAAAAATTCTATTTTTTGTTTCTCATCAGGCAAGATGAACACTCCTATTTTGCCAAATTGTACATATGGATAGTATTCTCTTTCTATACAACATTTAGAACACCCCTCTACACAGGAAAAATCCAATATAGTCTAGATGTTGAAAAGGGATAAAACCTATTTCATAACAGAATTATTTTGGACCAACAAGTATTTTGAAAGTAAGCGTAATACCCTTATATCACCTCACCTTATAAGTACCGAACATGGTAGCGTATAGATCTAGTATGCAGATAGTGCGAGATCTGCTTTCTGTCACAGAAGAAAGTGGCGTAGGCGGCATCAATGTAACAGCACTTCTAACAAAGGCTAACTTATCACATTCAAGACTCTCCAAGTTTATCGATAACCTAACTGGAGCAGGTCTAATAAACAAGATAGAGTTTGATGGCAAAAACACATTTGTCATAACCTCAAAGGGCAAACAGTACCTAGAAACCTATGTACAGTTCCAAAGCTTGGCTGATTCTTTCGGCCTAGAACTCTAAGTAGCCTTCTAAACTTTTAATTTTAAAAACTTTCAGTTTTTAAATTATTTATAATTTTCAAGATATCCATTTTAGATCCATGGCATAATTTCAAAAATATCATGTTACAGAGTATATTTACAAAAAGATACAATGGATCATTTTTCTATTTTTTAACAATTTTTTTAGATCAGAATTAGATCTATAGGTCAAGTATAAGACAAGCGACAGATCTATAAGGATGTAGTCTGGCTTATGTTTGGGGAGTATAGACGTGACAGAAGTAATAAGATGGTGGAAAGGACTTGCAAAAGAATTAGAGCTAGATATCGAGACTCTCAATGACGGACAAGAAAGAAAGAAACAATTTTGATTTTTTTGCCAGTTCAGCACAGTAAGTATTTGATAATTTTTTGAAAATTTAATTTAAGCCTCGAGTGGGATTCGATCCCACGGCCTAACGCTTACGAGGCGTTCGCTCTACCAGGCTGAGCTATCGAGGCATTGGTTCGCAATGCCATCAGAGTTTATAAAAAGCCTTTGTGCTTTGGATTCATTGAAGGTAACAATTTCGGGAGTACGCGGAATTTTTGCTGATGATCTTAATATCAAAGACATAATACATTTTTGTCGGAATTTTTCACATCTCGTAAAATCAAAAAGATGCGTTCTGGCACGAGATACCAGACCGTCAAGTGAAATTCTTTCTCATGTTGCGTCTGCTTCGCTCATGGAAAGAGGTATTTCAGTGTGCAATTTAGGAGTGGCACCCACCCCAGTTGCATTCAGAGAGTCAAGAAAGTACGGTGGTGGACTGATAGTAACATCTTCCCACAACCCACTAGAATGGAATGGGCTAAAGTTCATCATAGATGGTAGAGGGATTAATGAATCAGAACTAGGATACATGCTAAAAGAAAAATTATACTCAAAAGAAAAAATAGGTTCAGAATCAGAAATTGATTCTAGCTATGTCAAAGAAGCTGCAAAGTTGATTGGCGATGTGAGCGGTAAACCAAATGTTGTCGTTGATGTAGGAGGAGGGGCGGCCTTTGAAGTGGCTCCATTACTTTTGGATAAACTTGGATGTAAAGTAAAAAAAATAAATCACGTTCCGGGCAAGTCCTCGCGTGGACCTGACCCGACTTCTGACAGATTGTCAGACCTGGTAAAATTATCTAAAAAGGCAGATATTGGATTTGCGTTTGATTTGGATGGAGACCGACTCGTAGTAGTAAAAGACGGTAAGAAACAAACACCTGATGTTACCCTAGGACTAGGAGTTGCTAAAGCGCTTGAAATTGGATACAAAAAATTTGTTTTAAGCATAGACACAAGTGTAGCAATTGAGAAATTCATCAATAATGAAGGAGGTCAAGTTAAGAGATCTAAAGTTGGAGAAGCAAATGTCGTAGATTTGATGTTAAAGACAAATTCCCAAGCAGGTGGAGAAGGTAGCAGTGCTGGTTTTATCTTGCCTGAGTTTAACATGTGTAGAGATGGATTGCTCACAAGTGGACTGATTGCATCAATGGTTGGAACTGATGAATTTTCAGACATTTCTAAATCCATGGAAGGATATTTTCAAAGAAGAATCAAGGTAAGTGTAGACTCGAAATTTCATAAAAAAACAATGGAGATACTAACCAAAAAGATGAAAGGAAAATTTAGCCACATAATAACAATGGATGGAGTCAAGTCAATCATAGATGAAGACAGCTGGGTTCTTGTACGACAATCAAATACAGAACACAGTATTAGAATTTCTACTGAATCAAACAATTTGAAAAAGGCAAAATCTATAGAAAAAGAGGTTACTAACCTAGTCAGTAAAAGCTATGAAGAATCCAGACGAAATAGAAATCATTAGAATATTTCAGCACAGATTTGGACAAAAATCAAGTTTTGTCCCGGAAGACTTGGAGATCCTAGCAATGGCCAATAGAAATTTTGTTGTAAAGTCAGACATGCTAGTTCAAAGTACAGATGTTCCAATTGGCATGAAGTGGTATCAAGCAGCAAGAAAGAGCATGGTTTCATGTGTGAGTGATTTTGCATGCAAGGGAATCAAGCCAAGATATGCCACTATCTCACTTGCCATCCCTCAAGGATTTACTAGAAAAATGATAAGTGATCTGGCAGATGGCTTTGCCAGAGCATCAAAAGAATTTGATGTAAAGATAGTGGGAGGAGATGTGAATCAAGGAAAAGAAATTGTCATTGATGTATCCATGTTTGGTGTAGGTGCAAGTAAAATAATACCAAGAGGAGGAGCAAAAAATGGCGATGCAATAATTACGTCTGGGCCCTTTGGATACTCTTCATCAGGATGGAAAATCATATTTGGAAATCTAAAAGCAGAACCAAAATTTGTTAAAAAATGTAAAAAAAGTGTCTTTTTGCCCACACCTAGACTAGAGTTTGGATTAAGGGCGGCGAGATATTTTTCTTCTTCCATGGATTCAAGTGACGGCCTATCTATCACTCTAAATGACATGAGCAGGTTGAGCAAAAAGAGGTTTGTCATAACTAAAATTCCAACTGAAAATGACGTAGAAGTATTTGCAACGAAGCAAAGAATGAGTCTAGCAAATCTTGTCTTTTGCGGAGGCGAAGAATATGAAATAGTTGCTACGGTTCCTGCAAAGAAGATGCGAGCTGTCAAGAGACTTGCAAAGAGGCTTGGTGTACCTCTTTTTGAGATAGGTCATGTAGCCAACGGTAAAAATGTATGCCTCAGAGATGGAAAACGAGAAACACCTCTCAAACGGTGCGGATGGGTTCATCTTAGATCCTAGTGTTTTAGTCAGCTACAATACGGTGGTCTAGATCCAACCCTTCAGCCTTTAATTTTCTACCTTATCACAAATCAACCACTCTAACATTATCTTAGACTTCGAAACCCTAGTGTCTGCGAAGCAAACGGAGTGAATTGAGATGGAGCGTCTTCAATAGTTACGCATAGTTATACATAGTTTTAATTATTCTACTATGCTATAACATAGGGAAGATAACATGCAACGAGCCACAAAGAAACCCAAACAAGTAGACGATCTCACTCCAGAAGAGATAGCAGACATCAAAGAATATGAATCCGATAAATCCAAAGGCAAGATAAAACGAAGCACTTTGGAAGAACTGCTCAAAGAACTACACGAATAAGTTGTGAATATTACCTGCATCATCACAGCGTCTCATAAATAAGACCAGAATAAAGAATTACATGAATGTGGATACTTGCACCAAACAAGAAGTTTATCAAACAATACAAGTTATTGAGTTCTGATTTACAAAAAAGGGTAGACTCGACACTTGCCGAATTAGTCAAGTCTGAAAACCCTACAAAATTAGGCGACTACAAACCAAGTCTAAAAGTATACGCCTACAACCTTGATAAGAGTAATAGAATTATCTATACCGTTGATTTTTCCAATAACATAATAGAGCTCCGCAGAGTTGGCACTCATAAACAAGCATATGGTAAGGATTAGAAATCAAGTACGTTTTCACAATAACATTCTTCTACTATTTCCAAGCCTGAACCTAGTCTTTTAACAAATGTTTTTTAAACCCGTTATAGAGCTCTGAAATGTTGTCAGAGCAAGAAACTAAGGAGAAATGGGGCGTTGCCCACATATACAGTAGTTATAACAATACTATTGTCCATATCACCGATGTTTCTGGTGCCGAGACAGTAGCCATCAGTTCTGGTGGAAGACACGTAAATGCAGACAGGTATGAGTCATCTCCTTATGCTGCAATGAAATCTACTGCAGCAGTTGTAGGATCTGCTCACGACAAAGGCTTCACAGGACTTCACATCAGGGTAAGAGCTGTTGGCGGAGTTGGATCGAGAGTCCCAGGACCGGGAGCACAGGCAGCAATCAGAGCACTGGCAAGAGGTGGATTTAAGATCGGCAGAATTGATGACGTAACACCTATTCCTCATGATACGACACGCAAGAAGGGCGGTAAAAGAGGAAGAAGAGTCTAGGTTTCTGTTAGTTTTACCTTTACTTTTGCATTTTTGCTTTCAAAGAAGTTTGTCATAAAACTGGCAAATTTTTCTTCATACGTTTTTCCTTTAGACGCTTGAATTTTGTCATCAAGTTTTAATTGCATTGCAGACAAGAGGTCGTCTTTTATCAATATCTTGAAAAATGCCCAGCCAAATCGATTCATGGGCTCGCTAATAAGAAATCCATCATGTACTTCACAAAGCATTTGCAAGTTATCCATTGCAGAAGAAATTAGCTCAATGTCTGTTTCATATTTTGTACTTGCAATTTCTAAGATGGTTGGTCTGTTATTCATCAAATTCTCCAGCCAGAATCTGCAGAAAAAGCCATCTTACATTTCCAGATTGATTACACAATTATAAAATTTAGTTTATTGGCATAAATAAACTAAGGATTTTCATGCAGAGTATCCAGATTATCTATCTTAGATTCTTCTTTTAATTCGTCAGATTCTCCCCTTAATTTGTCTGACCATGATACCAACTTGCCATCCTGCTCGACTTTGATTGTGGTTTGCACCTTAACTCGGATTCCAACAGACCTAAAAAGTGTAAGCAGTTTTCCCCCGTCAATAATTTCAGTAACTTCACCAGACTGCAGTAACTCTGCAAGTTTTTCTACCACCATCCTAGTCTCTCCTGGAAATTGTGCCTCTGCATTTTCAAGAACTTCAAGTCCTCTATAACCAAGATTCTTGACAACGATCTCTCGCGGTGATACAGTAGACTTGGTAGCAGGCTGGTTTGTCTTTAATTCCTCAGTCTTCTGTTTTTGTGAGATGTTTTTTTGCATCTCAAGTAATCGTTTTGCCTTCAAAAGTTCTAGTTCTTTGTCTTCCTCTGTCATCCCTTGATTACCCCTACAGGAACAAGTTTAGCTACTTTTGTTGCTATACCCATTTCATGAGATACATTTGCCACAGTGTCCACGTCCTTGTATGCCTCCGGCGTTTCCTCAACAACACCTTCTCTTGTAAGAGCTTTTATGAAAATTCCTTTGTCACCAAGAGACTTTTGAACTTGGCCCTCAGTGAAACTGCGTCTTGCAGCTGATCTTGACATCATTCTTCCTGCACCATGAGCAGTAGAACCAAAGCTCAAATCCATAGAACCTGGTTTTCCCAAAAGAATCCAGCTGCCAGTACCCATAGATCCTGGAATAAAGACGGGTTGCCCCAAGTCTCTATATTTTAGTGGGATTTCATCTCTGCCTTTTGGAAATGCTCTTGTTGCGCCTTTTCTATGAACCACTACAGAACGTAGCTCGCCATCAATTTTGTGTTTTTCAACCTTTGCGATGTTATGAGCCACATCATAGATGAGTTTCATATCCAAATCTTCTTCTGTTTGCCCAAAGACTCGCTCAAATGCTTTTCTTGTCCAGTGTGTAATCATCTGCCTATTGCTCCAAGCAAAGTTCAATGCCGCAAACATTGCTTTTCTGTAAGATTCACCCTCCTCAGAAGAATTTGGTACGCAGGCAAGTTCTCTATCGACTAGATTAATTTTATATTTTTGAAGTGCCTGTTCAGATGTCCTAAGATAATCACTGCAGACCTGATGTCCAAATCCTCGCGAACCGCAGTGGATTAGCACCATAATTTGTCCTTCATTGTAAATTCCCATCCTGTTTGCAGCCTCTTTATCATGAATCTGATCAACACGTTGAACCTCAAGAAAGTGATTTCCTGAACCCAAGCTGCCAAGTTGTGGAGAGCCTCGCTTGCGTGCGGTTTGTGACACTCTGCTTGGGTCTGCATTTTTTATTTGACCGTTTTCTTCGCATACGTCAGCGTCATCTTTTGAGCCATATCCATGATCCACTGCCCATTGCACCCCACGTACAAGAACCTCATCAAGTTCCGAGGGGCTCAGCTTTACTGCTCCTTTTGAGCCAACCCCTGAAGGTATTGATTTGAAGAGTTCAAGTACGAGTTCCTTTAGTTTTGGCCTTACATCTTTTTCAGTAAGATTTGTCCTCACCAGCCTCACACCACAGTTTATGTCATAACCTACGCCCCCAGGACTTATCATTCCCTCTTTGGCATCCATGGCAGCCACTCCACCGACTGGAAAGCCATATCCTTCATGGCCATCAGGTAGCACCACTACGTGTTTTACAACTCCAGGTATCGTAGAAACATTTACGGCTTGAGTGATAGTCCTATCAGTTAGCATTTTTTGTAATAATTCTTCATTTGCATAGATTGTGACTGGAACCTTCATGCCTCGGGAAGCATCTGCCTCTATGCGATATTCCATATTTCCTATTTTTTTTGGAATTAACGAAGTCATTTCTTTCTGCGAAAAAGGATATTTGGACACAATTTAAATCATGAGTAAGACGCGGTTTCTAATTTCTATTTTATCAGCTTGGTGGTATGTCTATAAAGATCATGTAATTTTTTGCCATCAAGGGAGGAGCCCTTGTCCTCAGCAGGATCGTCCATGGCACTTGTGTTATCTTCATCTTTTTTCTCTTTTTTGATGTCATTCATACACTCATGTTTGGATATCAGTATAAAAGATTGGTGATGAGAGGAAAGAGAGTTTGATTTGCATCTTCTTCAAGTAGATTTATTTTGCTAGTATGGTTTACTTCAGACATGCCAATTCTGCCAATTGATGCAGGCCGTTATGGAACAGACGCCATGAAGGAAGTTTTCGACGACCAAAAAAAGATTTCATACCAGCTAGAAATTGAGGCTGCGGTAGCTCAGTCACAATCAGAGATAGGAATGATTCCAAAAAGTGCGGCACAAAATATTGCACAGATGGCAAGATCTGGAAAAATAACTACAAAAAGAGTAAAACAGCTAGAGGCAAAAAGCGATCATGACACTGCAGCTCTAGTAGAGGCCCTCAGTAAGATATGCAAATCTTCTGCAAGGCCTTGGATTCACTATGGTTTGACTAGCAATGATCTTGTTGATACCAGCAATTCTTTGCAGATGAGAGACACAATTCGCATAATAGAGCCCAAGATAGCAAGACTTGCAATTACTTTAGCTGAATTGGCAGTAAAATACAAGAAGATACCAGCGGTAGGAAGAACTCATGGCCAACACGCAAGCATAATTTCATTTGGTTTAAAATTTGCAAATCCCGCACTTGAGATGGCAAAACACATTGAAAGAATTGAAGAAATCAAGAAGCGAATCTTAATTTGCAAGACTTTGGGGGTTGTTGGAACAGGTTCCCTCATGGGAGCAAAGGCACTTGAAGTTCAAAAAAGAGTTGCAAGAAAACTTGCCTTGTTTCCTGCAGATGTCACAACTCAAGTGGTACCACGTGAAAGATATGCAGAATATGTTTTTGCTCTGGCATTGATTGGCTCTACGCTTGAAAAATTGGCAGTGGAGATACGAAATCTTCAAAGAACAGAGATAGGTGAAGTGGCAGAACCATTCAAGAAAGGACAGATGGGAAGCAGTGCAGTTCCAGTCAAGAGAAACCCAGTGAAAAGCGAGCGTGTGACATCGCTTTCAAAGATATTGCGAAGCCAGATTTCTGTAACATTTGAAAACATTCCTCTTTGGCATGAACGAGACCTTTCAAATTCTGCAAATGAGCGATTCATTCTTCCCACAAGTGCTATTCTGCTCGACGAGATGCTAGAGGCTATGACAAAAATTCTAAAAGAATTGCACGTCAACGAAGAGCAAATCAAGAAAAACTTGGAATTCACGCAGGGTCAAATCTTTGCAGAATTTGTGCTCGAGGCTCTCATAAAGAAAGGAATTCCAAGATTTGAAGCATATCGAGATATACAACGTGTTGCGTTTGCAGCATTAAAGAGTGGGACGGGTTTCAGGGATGCAGTAAAAGATGACGGTTCCATATCATCACATCTCACAGAAGAAGAGGTAGACAGCATTTTTGTTCCAGAAAATCATCTTGGTGCATCTGACCAGATAATCAAGAACGTCTACAATACAGTCAAAAAGTCCTGTGTCAAGTTTTCTTGAATTTTATCAAATTTTTATGAATAAGCGAGCCGTATTGTAGTGCTTTTTTTCTTTTCAGTGCAGAGTCACTTGGAACTCCAACTGATAGGGCAAGTTTCCGAATTATGTGTTTTCGAACCAAGTCATCCTTATTTTTTATCTTTTCTTCAATCGGGATGGTTTTTGCAAAGGCAATAAATTCCTCAGAGAGTAATGGCTGCAATATTTTTACACCAAACCCTGAGGATACATCATCTACTGCCTTCATCATTTTAATTTCATTCTCAAGTTTTGACTCCATTAGAACCATGACAGCTTTTTTGCCATTTTCTATAACTTCTCTATAAGCATTATACCCACAAAAGAGTTCATCAATACCATTTGCTGTAAGAATTTTTTTAATTCCATGTGTTTTTGCAAGTTTTGATACATAGTGAAAAGCTATACAATTCTCGTTCCAAGAAAGGTTGTCTGTCTTGATTTTGAGTTTAGTTTCTTTTGCAACACCTAAGAAAGATTCTTTTGGTATAATGTAAGTGAAATGTTTGAATCCAAGCAAAGCTGCAATTTTCTTTGAAAATTCAATATCATGTGAGCCTTCAAATCCAATAGTAAGTAAAGTTACATCAAATCCAATGTCAGAGCAAATTTTTGCCAGTAACGAACTATCAACACCTCCAGAAAAGGCTATTGCAATTTTTTTTGTTATCAATGTGTTTTGTATTGCATGAATTATTTGCTCACGTATTTGCGTGACGGGATTTTCCATTTGCTTACGATCTAGTACTTTTTCTATGAGAGTTAAATATAGGATTCGCTAGAAAAAATCATGGCGCTTGCCAAACTGACCGAGGAGCAAATCCAAAAAGAACTGGCAAATTTGCAAGGATGGAGTGTTGTAAATGGCAAATTGCACAAAGATTTTGTTTTTGCTGACTTTATAGAGGCCTTTGGATTTATGAGTAGGGCAGCCATTCACATAGAAAAGATGAACCATCACCCAGAGTGGTTTAATGTGTACAACAAGATCAAGGTGGAACTGGTAACTCATGATGCAGGTGGAATAACGCAAAATGACGTCAACCTTGCAAAGACGCTCAACTCTTTAACAAAATAGCATTCGTATTAACACGGCAGCCTGTACAGAATTTATATACGGACAGTCTAAAATTTTTCAAATGCCAAGCGGTTCGGCAATTCTTGACTCGGATTTTCGCTATATCGACAAAAAAGGAAATCTCCTAAGGAGCAGGACAGAGCTTTCCATAGCTGAGATGCTGGCATTTCTCGGAGTAGAATATGAATACAATTACAGCCTTACGTTGAAAAATGGAAATAAAGTTAACGTGGACTTTAAGACTGAAAAAGGACTCATAGAGGTAATAGATGATGAAAAAGACATAATAAAATACAAGGAATTAAAACAAGAAAATACAGATGCAAAAATAATTGCCATTGGTCATCCAAAACTTGCTGCCAAGCTAAAAGAGCTTGAAGACATTGTACTTTACAAAACAAAAGATGTGCAGACAGGTTCTATATTCATCGAGGATCCTTCGTTTGCATTTGATTATGCACATATCTTGCCGCTGGTAGAAAAATGCTCTATTCTTCATGGCCATACATCATCAGTTATGGTAGAACTTGTAGGAGAAATGAAAAATAACCTACTTGTTGATTTTGGAGAAGCAAAAAAGATCATCAAGGAAGTTATTTCAATTCTAGACCATAAATTCTTCATCAACAGAAGATACCTTACAAAAGAAGATGATCTTCATTATAATATTGCATTTGATGGTCCCAAGGGAAAATTCGATCTCCGGGTTCCAAAAAACACAACATACTTACTAGAAGGAGAAGCCACAGTTGAAAACCTGTCAACTGAAATAATAAAACTTCTAGTTCCCAAGATGCCAAAGAACATAGAAGCAGTTGGTGTATACGTCTACGAGGGCTATAACAAAGGGGCCCACATTATTTCACAGATCTCAAGATCATAGTGACATGGAACCAAAGATAAAGGAAACAGCATGGAATCCTGAGATTGAAAAGCAGATTTTAAAACAATGGGAAGACTCTAGAGCCTACGAGTTCAAGCCCCAAGGAGAGGTTTTCGTAATTGATACTCCTCCACCATACCCATCTGGAAGACCTTGGCACATAGGCGCAGCTGCTCATTATGCACAGATAGACATGATAGCAAGAACTGCAAGGATGTCGGGAAAGAGCGTACTCTTTCCAATAGGAATTGACAGAAATGGTCTGCCTGTAGAGATGTACACAGAGAAAAAACACAACATAAGGATGCATGAGACAGACAGAGCAGAATTTCTGAAATTGTGTGCTACTGCGCTCGATGACCTTGAGGCAGAGATGATCCAGATAATGAAAAATCTTGGGCTTAGCGGTAACTTTTCAGAATATTATAGAACCGATTCTGAACAATATCGAGCCCTTACGCAGACCACGTTTATAGAATTATGGAAAAAGGGTCTGATATACATCGCAAATAGGCCAAATAACTATGATTGGATTACTGGAACCACTATTGCTGATGCAGAGATAACCTATGAAGAAATTCCAACCAAACTAGTTTACATGAAATTTAAGATAAAAGATTCTGATAAAGTTCTCATCATAGCCAGTACGAGACCTGAGCTTTTGTGTGCATGTCAGGCAATAATTGTAAACCCAGAGGATGAAAGACATGTTGATTCCATAGGTAAAAGTGCAATAATTCCCGTCATTAATAGAGAAGTTCAGATTAAAACTCATCCTTCAGCAGAAAAGGAATTTGGTTCAGGAGCTGTGATGGTTTGCAGTTATGGCGATCAAAATGATGTTGCGCTGTTTAGAGAACTCAAACTACAAGAAATTGTAGCTATTGGCAAAAATGGCAGAATGACCGAAGTTGCAGGACCATATGCAGGACTCAAAGTAAAACAGGCAAGAGAAAAAATAATCGAGGATCTTCAAAACCAAGGCTTGGTCGAGAAGGTAGAAAGCATCAATCACAGAACCCCCATTTCTGAGAGGAGCAAGGCACCAATTGAAATAATCCCGATGGAAGAATACTATCTAAAGCAAAAAGAGTCCGTGGAAAAAATCAAGGAATTAGGCTCCAAGATTGTCTTTCATCCTCCCATGCACAAACAGATCCTCATGAATTGGCTAGAATCAATAACAATTGATTGGCCTATTTCAAGAAGGAGATTTTACGGAACAGAAATTCCAATATGGTACTGCAAAAAATGTTCAGAGCCGCACATACCAGAACCTGGCAAATATTACAAACCATGGAAAGATCCAAGCCCCATCTCAAAATGTACAAAATGTGGTGCAACTGAGTTTGTCGGAGAGGAAAGAACGTTTGATACTTGGATGGATTCAAGTGTTTCACCGCTATATGTCTCAAAATATGGCCATGACGAGGAATTTTTCAAAAAGACTTATCCTGCAACAATTAGGCCACAGTCCAAAGACATCGTGAGAACGTGGCTCTATTACACAATCTTGAGGTGTGAGCAACTTACTAGACAGACACCATGGAGTGAGGCATGGATTATGGGCTATGGTGTTGATGAGCACGGGGCAAAAATGAGCAAAAGTAAGGGAAATGTCATAGATCCTCTTCCAGTAATTCAAAAATTTGGTGCAGATACATTTCGATTCTGGAGTGCAAGCGAGATAAATCTTGGTTACGACTTTAGATGTTCTGAGCAAAAAATTGAAACCACAAAGAAATTTCTAAGCAAACTCTGGAACATATCGAGGTTCCTATCAGGATTTCAGATTGTCAAGTCAGACAAAGTCTTTCCGGCAGATAAATGGATATTATCAGAATTGGATAAAGTTGTATCAGAATGCAAAAAGGGATTTGACGATTACAACTTTTTTGTTCCTTCAACTAGCATTCGTGAATTTACATGGAACTTATTTGCAGCACACTATATTGAAATGGTAAAGGGCCGTGCATATAGCGACAGTTTTAGCAAAGAAGAAAGAGATGCGGCAATTTTCACATTACACAAAGTTCTTTCCACGCTGCTTCTTCTTCTTGCACCAATAACACCATTTATCACAGATTATCTTTGGCAGACTTTATACTCCGACAAGACAATTCATAAGGAAAAATTCCCACAGCAAGAAAATCATGAAGACTGGACAGGGTTCACAAAGCCAATTACAGAGTTTAACTCTAACGTATGGAATAAGAAAAAGGAACAGAACCTATCTTTGAAGGATTCAATCGAGATGGCAATCCCCGACGAGTTGCAACAGTTTGCAAAGGACTTACAAGCCATGCACAATCTAAAGTCTGGATAGATTCCTTTTTTCAGAGTTTTAAAAATTAAATTTTCTTTAAATAGTGATTTTTGACTATGCTATGTAATTGAAGGCAGTAGTAATTAGAAAACACGGTGGACCAGATGTTTTGTCGTATGAAGAAATCGATGGGCCGCAGACAACCAAGGATCATGCAATAGTTAAAGTAGACTACTGTGCGGTAAACCACCTTGACATATGGGTTAGAAACGGTTTGCCTGGCAGGCAAGTTTTATTTCCTCATATTTTAGGCTGCGATATTTCTGGCACTCTTGTAGAGGGATTTGGAAAATTCAAGAAAGGAGACAATGTCATAGTGTACCCGGCCATACACAGCGATGTACCAAGAATATCATTTTCCATCATAGGAGGTTTTGGCAAGTATCATGGAGGCTATGCAGAATTGATTCTAATTCCACAAAAAAATATTGTAAAAAAGCCAAGTTGGTTTACCGACATGGAAGCATGTGCATTGAATGTATCATATCTTACTGCATGGAATATGCTTGAAAGATCCAGATGCAAAAAAGGTGACACGGTATTCATTTGGGGCGCAAACAGCGGTGTTGGTTCTGCTGCCATACTGCTTGCCAAGGCAAGAGGTTTTAGAATTATAACTGTTGTATCAAATGAAAACAAGGCAGGTCTTGCAAGAAAACTTGGCGCGCATCTAGTCATAGATAGAAGCGAGTCGGACGTGACGACTGAGACGCTAAAGTATACCAACAACCAAGGTGTCAATGCGGTAATTGATCATGTTGGAGCAAAAACATGGCCAACAAGTATCGATATACTCAAAGTGGGCGGAAAAATGATTACCTGCGGTACCACCACCGGAGGAGAAGCTAATGTGAACATTAGAGCTTTATACAGCAAGGAGGCAAGCATAATTGGTGCATATCTTGGTACAAAGTTACAGTTAATTGCACTGCATAAATTCATGAAATCAAATAAAATAAAGCCAATAATTGACAGCGTATTTTCTCTCAAAGACGCGCAGCTAGCGCATCAAAAGATGGAAGAGAGTTCTCAGTTTGGAAAGATAATCCTAAAGGTTTCTAGCTAATAAATTGCCTGCAATCACAATCTAGTACTAGGCATGTCTCTTTTGTTCTTATATGATCGTCTATTGAATGACCACATTTCACATTTTTACATATGCGCCTTGTTTCTTCTCTTTGGACAACTTTTTGTGCTATCTGATTTGCCTGTTCTTTAGAATATCCTTTTTTGTCAATATAATAGTGCACCACCCTGTTGTACAATTCGCTTGGATCAAACCTACGACTCATTGTATAGATAATATCACATCAAAACATTTTAAGTTGCTGAGTAACTAGTGCAGAAGATTTTCTTTTTCGCGCAATATGTTAAGGGCAGATCCTGCCTGGAACCACTTTATCTGGAAATTGTTGTAAGAGTGGTTTAGCAATATACTCTCCTTTGTGCCATCTTCATGATTTATGTATGCTTGGAGTTGTTTGCCTGGCTGCATATCTGAGAGTTCAACTATGCTTATCCTGTCAGTTTCCCTAATCTTGTCATAATCATCTGGATTGGCAAATGTTAGTGCAAGTACGCCCTGTTTTTTCAAATTAGTTTCATGAATTCTTGC
This sequence comes from Nitrosopumilaceae archaeon, assembly GCA_030041535.1. Lineage (GTDB taxonomy): Archaea > Thermoproteota > Nitrososphaeria > Nitrososphaerales > Nitrosopumilaceae > Nitrosotalea. Next base: position 53,781 of record JASHNR010000042.1, read on the forward strand.
AAAACTTCTTACTATCACTGAGGCGCATCCAAGATATCGTGGAGACATGGCAGCATGTTCCCTGCTACTGCCCTCGCCATAGTTGTAGTCGCCTATTACAACCCATCTTAGTCCCTTGCCCTTGTACTGTCTTGCAATAGTTGGAAAAGTATCCATGGCACCAGTGAGGAGATTTTTTCCTTTTCCTACTTCGTTGTTGTAAGCATTGACTGCACCCAAGAAAATATTGTTGCTGATTTTATCGAGATGTCCTCTAAATTGCAGCCAAGAACCTGCAGGCGAGATATGATCTGTTGTGCATTTCCCTTTTGCCTTCAATAGAATGGGCAAGTTTACAAAATCTTTTCCATCCCATTTTGCAAATGGTTCAAGTTTTTGAAGCCTGTTACTATTTCCAGGAATTGTCACTGCAACAAGATCTGGAATTTCTGAAGGTGGGACGTAGACGTCTTTTACACTTTTGAACCCTAGCAGTGGAACCTCTGGTGCCTTTTTTGGAGGCTCTAATGTGAATTTTTTACCATCAGACGCAGTGATTTGGTCTTTCATAGGGTTAAATGACAATCTTCCCCCAAGAGCAAGAGCAACAATCAGTTCTGGGCTTCCTATGAAATTCATTGTTTCTCTTCTGCCATCGTTTCTTCCTGGAAAATTTCTGTTGTATGAAGTGATGATAGTGTTAGGTTCACCGGGCTTTAGCTCTGGTCTTTGCCATTGTCCAATGCATGGACCACATGCATTTGCCAATACAGTTGCCCCAACTTCTTGCAGGGTCTCCATCTGTCCATCCCTTTCTATCGTAGCACGTATCTGTTCAGAGCCTGGAGTTACTAAGAGCGGTATCTTTACCTTCAATCCTTTGACCTTTGCTTGTTCTGCTACATTTGCTGCTCTTGTCATGTCCTCGTAAGAAGAATTTGTGCAACTACCGATTAGTGCAACAGAGATAGTATCAAGATAGTTGTTTTTCTTGACATCCTCTGCAAGTTGCGAGATTGGTCTTGCAAGGTCTGGCGTATGTGGACCCACTATATATGGTTCGAGTTTTGAAAGATCAACTTCAATTATTTTATCAAAATATTTTTCTGGATGTTGTTCAACATCTGAGTCTGCAACAAGCGAATCTTTGTGGATATTTGCAATATCAGCAATTTTTTCACGGCCTGTCATTCTAAGATATGTTTCCATTTTTTCATCATATGGAAACAATGAGCATGTAGCTCCTATCTCTGCTCCCATGTTAGTTATTGTCGCCTTTCCTGTACAGCTTATTGTTCTAGCACCGGGCCCAAAGTATTCCAAAACGGCGTTTGTTCCTCCTGAAACCGTAAGCTTTGATGCAACGTATAGTATGATGTCTTTAGGTGCAGTCCAGCCATTTAGTTCCCCTTTTAGATTAATGCCAATTCTTTTTGGATACAAAAGCTCCCAAGGAAAACCAGCCATAACTTCGGCTGCATCTAGACCTCCAACTCCCACTGCCACCATCCCAAGCCCTCCTGCGTTTGGAGTATGAGAGTCAGTTCCTATCATCAATCCGCCTGGGAATGCATAATTTTCTAAAACTACTTGATGTATTATTCCAGCACCTGGCCTCCAAAATCCTAGACCAAATTTTCGTGAGGCAGATTCAAGAAACTTGTAGACTTCGCTATTCTCATCAAGAGCCATCCTAGTGTCTTCTTTGCTTCCTACTCTTGCTTGTATGAGATGATCACAGTGTACCGTGCTTGGAAGTGCAACCCGTTTTAGTCCAGATTGCATGAATTGCAATATTACCATCTGACCCGTAACGTCCTGCAGTGCCACTCTATCAGGTTTGAGAAAGACATAGGACTTGCCAGGCTCAAAGTCCTTGGCAGTATCAATATCTTCCAAGTGACCTGAAAGAATCTTTTCTGCCAGAGTTAATGGTCGGTTTATTACTTTACGATATTTTGAAATGTTTTCCTCTAGTTTTTTGTAGACGCCGGAAACAAGATCAGGAGTTGTCCCTATATCCATCATAAACATATTGATAATAATCTGAATTTAATATAAATGGTCCCTAGAAGCAGGCTAGGTTAGAAAATACTAGATCTAGTTTTTCTTTTGTACTAGATTAACAAAGTACTTGTGTATTGATATGTCTGCTGTAAGTTCGGGATGAAATGAGGTACCAATGATGTTTCCTTGTTTTACTGCAACTATTTTTTCGTTGAATTTTGACAGTATTTCCACGTCCTTACCTATATCTATGACTGACGGTGCCCTTATGAAGACGCCGTGAAATTTTGATACGCCAATCTTTTCAAGCGCAATATCTGCCTCAAACGAGTCCTTCTGCCTTCCAAAAGCATTTCGTTCTATCTTGATATCAAGATAGTCTAACAAGGGCTGTTCCATCTCTCCTACAACCCTATCCTTTGCTTTCTTTGACAGGAGGATCATTCCTGCACATGTACCTAAGACTGGTATGCCAGAGGCGATCTTTTCTTTTATTTTTTTCAAAGCGCCATTAACTAGTGAAAGTGTTCCAATCACAGTGCTTTCTCCTCCAGGAATAATGAGTCCATCAAGATCAGAAATTTGTTCTGGACTTTTTACTTCTGTTACAATTCCTTCAACTCCAAGCTCATCCATTGCCATTCTTGTAGCAGACAAGTTCTCTGCAACATCTCCCTGAACAGCAAGTATTCCTATGTTAACACCAGTCATGCTGTACTGCCTCTTTCCTGCATTCTAAGTTCTAGATTCTTTGTATCAAGTCCCAACATGGATTGTCGTTCGTCTACCATCTTTTGGGCTTCCTTTACTTTGTCAGAGTCTTCCCAGAATGTTGTGGCAAGAACAACAGCTTGTGCACGCTCTTTTGCATCTTCAGACTTGAAGATTCCCGAGCCGACAAAGACTCCGTCACATCCCAGAGTCATCAAGTATGCAGCATCTGCAGGAGTTGATATGCCACCTGCTGCAAAATTTACTACCGGAAGTCTGCCAAGGCTTGCAGTCTCTTCTACAAGCGAGTATGAGACTTTGAGCTCCCTTGCGATGCTGATTAGATCTTGTTCATCTCCAGCATCGTAGATTGATTTTATGCGTCTTAGTTCAGTATTTACATTTTTTATATGAATCACAGCTTCTGCAACATTTCCAGTTCCAGGCTCGCCTTTTGTTCTTATCATTGCAGCTCCCTCCTCAATTCTTCGTAGTGCTTCACCCAGGTTTCTTGCGCCATTAACAAAAGGTGTTGTAAAATCCCATTTCCAGATGTGATGAAATTCGTCTGCCGGTGTAAGTACTTCTGATTCGTCAATCATATCAATGTCTGTTTCTCCCAAAACCCTTGCTTCATAAACATGTCCTATCCTGCATTTTGCCATCACTGGAATTGTTACAGAATCCATTATCTCTTCAATAACTCTAATACTAGCTGTTCTAGCTACACCTCCAGCTTTTCTTACATCGGCTGGAAGTTTGTCCAATACCATTACTGCCACAGCTCCTGCATCCTCTGCTATCTGGGCCTGTTCTACTGTTGTAACATCCATAACAACACCATTTTTTAGCATGTGAGCAAAACCGCGCTTCAGAGTTGAGGTACCCCTACGCGTTTCAAATGATCCTATCTTCTCTCGAACTATTCCTTTTGCATTACCAAAATCGCCTGAAAGCGGAATCATATAGTTTGATCACCTCGAGATCTATTTATTTTATGGTTCTAGCAAACGGATGACTCATACCTTCAGATCTAACTTTGATGCATCATCTAGAAGGATTACTGGTCCCCATCTTTTGAGTACCTACTGTGTTATTTCACTGATGATATCATCAAGACTAGATTGTACCTGATTTATAATCGGCGGAACAAATTCTTGGCTGGCGTTTTGGTCTTCCCACTGAAGATTGACAGTCTTGCCATCAAGAGTAACTTGAATGCTGTATTTTTCATAATCTAAAATGTCTGGTTTGGCTTGGTAGACATTATTTGGAATATCTACAAACCCGGTTTCCTTAATGAGTGCCTTCAGTTTTGTCAATTCATCTTCAGACAGTTGATATTTTACGTCAGGCTCTGAATAGCCATTTTTTGTCAGGCTGTACACAGCAGAGCCGTCATTTTGTATTGTCAAGACTTCGGCAGTATCTGCCCCAATGCTTTGCGTTAGCCCAAACGACACTTTTTCCAGATGTTCTTTGGTATACTGGAGAGTCATTACATCTTCAGAGTTTACTGCAGAGCTTTGAATCTCTGGCCTTGTCAATTGAGGAACAACTATGAATATGGCTGCAAGTATAGGAATAGCTCCTAGTATGAGTACTATTGGTTTGACCATGACTTTTCAACTAATTTTTTTGGAGTTATACAAATGAAAGAGAGTTGTATCAATTTGGCAGAGTTCATGTTTTTTCCCCAGTTGATTAGGTTTTCATGTCTGCAATAAATCTTCAGAAACTAAGTAAATTAAAATTCAAGTGCATTTATTGACCAAACGTGGGGTCGTAGCCTAGCCAGGCATGGCGACAGGAAGATCACATGATCACCGCTAAGGGCTCCAGTGGTTCAACTAGCTTCACTGACGAAAGGATGATGTACAGTTTGGAGCTGTAGTGACCCGTGTGTCGCCGGTTCAACTCCGGTCGGCCCCACCATTTTTTAGATCTGTCATTTTGGAGAACAGTTATAAGGAAAAACCAGCTATCTAAAACTGATCAAGTTGGGGATGATTTGTGGCACTAATTATAACAATAGGGGATGTAAAAATTGAGTCGCGGTAATTTTCCTACGTTTGGGACTTCTAAAACCGGAACATATGTTTCCACCCTGAAAAATTACAACCTGCCTCCTTTCATTCTTGAAAAGGTTGCAATAGACTGCAAATCTGACTTGGTCAGAAAAGGAAGGATCGAGGAACGCCTGCAAAGCATGAACGATGCAGCTCTTGAGATTCTTCATAGAGTTTTTGTTGATTGTGAGGAAGACTCTGATGGCACTTATGCCAACTATCGCTTTTTTGCATATATTTCCAGCATGTTTCACAAGTGTGAAATTCTTCTAAATGAAAAGATTCCTGGCCAGTCTGGCAAGGTTCACAAGATTCCAATTGCAGTAAAAAACAATGGCATGTACATTGCTGTTGGTTTTAACAAATCAAGTGGCGGTCCAATATCAAAGAGAGAAGCAGTCAAGTTCTATGAGCTTGTAGATGACATCAAGAAAGGAGAACATGGAAACCAACTCTCAGAAGGGGTGTATGGCTCTTCAGTGGGCTTTGATGGCGAAGCACTTGTTACCTTGGAAAATTTGAGCAAGGCTCGCAAAAAGGACCCACAAAATAAAATAGATTTTAAAACAGCAAGCTTTGGAAATAGAATCTATTCTGTTACAAAGTGCTAGTGCTTCTTTTTAGCAGAACAGAATTTTGTATGAACTTGTTTTTCTACAGTTAGCGTTGTTTCATTTTCGTGAAACATTTTCTGCCCGCAATCAGGACAAATGAATTCTGGCATGAAAAAACTCTGAATTACTTACTTATAGTCTTTTAGAAGATTTCAAAATCCAAAGCATATGCATTGAGAGACAAATAGTAGAAAAGATATACAATGTATTTCAGTCATGGTGTGGAACTTGCTAAAATAATAGCCAATGGAAGATGTCAAAAACCACATGTAAGACATTTGATTGGTTCTACTAGAGAGAAAGATGTTTTGGTGTCGCAAAAAACCATACCTTCTGCCTGGAAAATGGCAAACATTATGCAATAATCACATGGAGCTGTCAGATATTTGCATATTCGTTTTACTGATATGAATTAACTTTTCAGATATAACTTTGTAAAAGCTGTTCAGGTTTACTTTGCACCAAATCTTTGTTTGAAACCTAGTCAAAATGTAATAGCCATATTTTAGTTTCAATGGCTTACTGCCTGAGACTTGAGGTATCAAGGGTTGCAAAAAGAGGATTTTTTTCAGTATTTTTGTAGTTGACATCATAGTATTCAAATGGTAATGCTGCAAAAAGATGCTTGTCCCATATATCGTGTACAAGTTCTTTATAGTTCTTGTATCTGGCTTGCCTGAGAAACTCGTGAGAGAGCTCGTGAGAGACCTTTGTACAGTTTTTCTCCATTAGAAAATTGAGATCATCTTTTTTGGGGCTCTTTTGCCACAACACCATCCCAAAGTTTTCTGCAAAATAACCCTCACAAGTGCAGTCAGTCCACAGGGGCCTAAAATATGTCAGATAAAAGTGAAAAATGTGTTCACCCCTGTTTATGTGATCTTCCATAATCACAGGCGTGTCAAGTATTCTGAATTTTTCTCCGGATCTTACTATCATCTCGTCTGATTGAACATCAACTTTCTGTGAAAATGTCTTTTCAATCCATATCTTGTAAAAGTTGGCCATTTTTTCCACATACTGAAATTCCCACTTTCTTTGCTCAAGTTCTTCTTCCTTTACAAGAAATATGAAGTGTAGTAACACATTTGCTCAAGATATTACACAATTAAAAGGTCTTTTGCAGATTCTGGGCAGTGTGATATTTCATAAATTTTAGTGGTACCTCAAGTGATCCATTGTTAATTTACTAATGTCTTGTTGCATAAAAAACAAAAATTGAAGATAACACTTGAAAATATAGGATGGATAGAAAGTAAGGAACTAACTTTGACCTTCGATTCCCATCAAAGTTAGAGTAGAACGAATCTTCTCTATTTTACGGATCTTCCATGTGATTATCTCCCGGAGGGCTTCTACTGTTGGAGATTCAATTTTGGCCAAAATATCGTAGGCTCCAAACGTACCATGAACTTCTTTTACTCCGGCGATTGCTTTCAGCTGTGAAATGATTGCTTCTTCTGAGCCTAATTCACAATTTATTAGCACATATGCAGTTGCCATAGTATATCTATACAGGGCAAATATATCAATAGATCTGTTGTTTTCGATCTTGACAATAATTGTCAAGTAGCATAATAATCAAGAATAAGACTCATTTTACGTTCAAAAATAGCAAAAATTATTGTGATTACTAACGTTTTTCAAAAATTAAATGAATGTTCCCCGGTTCTGACTCACAGAAAATCATTGGTAATTTTAGCCTAAACCCTCATCTTGTTTTCATACCGGGGTGCCCTGTCGCACGGCTGGGTGGACCAAAAATCATATTTTATCATCACAGTCCGTCTGCGTGCATTTGGGGCGTAATGAATTATCTACTGGTCAAATATTAATCCAGTGAGATTATCCAATGTTGTATAAGAGGCACAATGGAATCCTTATCGACATTTTGAAATTTTATTGGTTTTTCAGTTTGTGTAATTATGCACTCAACAGACTTGTTATTATGCAATATTTTGGATTTGATAAAATTGTGTGTGCTACATACTAATACAGAAAAAATAGAAAGAAAAAGTGGTCCTAAAGTTTACCCTTGGAATCCACTTGGGGTTGTTGAAGGTGTGCTACTTGGTGTCTGAGACTGGGATCCGTTTCCTGCATGCATACCCATATGTCCATGCATTCCCATTCCACCACTCATGCCTCCAATTAAGGAAGCCAATGTCAATGGATGTCCTTGTGATGTCTTGAGAACTTGGCCACTTCCGGCATCTACTATTACAGAGTAGACATCCGTACCGTCAGTTACCAGGAATGTATAGACAACAGAGCCTTGAGTTACTTTCAATTCTCCACTGATTATCTGCCCATTGGTTATCTGACTTGCGGCAGTATTTGCAGCAGTGGTAAAGCTGGTCTTCACGCTAGATAAGATTAACTGCGGAAGATTGATTGAACCCTGTATTGGTGTTTGTCCCTGACCAGAACCTGCAGTCTGTGCATATGCCAGTGATCCTCCTATGCTGGCAATTACTGCCAGACCTAGAACCATGGCAAGCATTTTCTGATGTGTTTTCAGTTGATGTGTGTTCATTTTGTTATCACTAGTTTAAAGAATTTATAATATCATACGTGAATAATATTCACTAGAAAGATCAAAAAATAGCTAGAATTATCAATTTCATCTCATGCAAAGTTAGAGTAGCTCCAAATCGATACTAGTTAGAAAATCACTATTTATGATTCAATTTCACCTAATACTCTTTGATTACTCATGAAAGGATAAAGGAGTCACAAATTAGCTAAACGTTCACGCGCGAAAAATATTATGAAATCTTGCGTAATTATAATAGATTATGTAATGCACATCTTTGCTTGTTATCAAGCAGTGTTTGTTCTATAAAGGCGTAAAATAGCTAAAAAATCAGGTCAGTAAGTTTTATCTCAAAGCCAGCTACGGGTATTCTAAGCTTAAAGTTATCAAGTACCTCAGACGCTATCTCCCCAACAATTCCAACCTTTTTACTATCAACAAGAATATCTGCAGTTCTTCCTTGAACAAATAATGGATCGCTTGAAATTTTTGTAGTAGGTGTGACATCAAATCCTGATTTCAAAAATGATTGCAGGATTGATTTTATCTCAGTATAGCTTACATCGTTATGTGCACTTGCACATGCCAAGTGAATCTCTTCACAAACTGGATCGCCTCTGTAAAATGCAGTACCTATCTCAAAAATTTTCTGAGGATATGTCTCGTGTATGTTTCTTGATAGGACATCGACCAGTCCGGGAAGGAGCGCATCACGCAATATTTGGTGTTCTTGGCTCTTAGAGTCAGATACCGACATCATGTCAGACGAGTCTCTTTTTGCAAGATCATACAAAGTATGTTTTCCTGCCAGTCCAAAGTTCATCACTTCAGAATAACCAAGACCTATCATAGTGGACCTGGCTGCTTCTAGTGATACGGTGACTTTATTTTTTTGACCAGCAGACTTGGCTTGCGGTATTGTAGGCTCGAGATTTTGGATTCCATATCCCAGCGCCACTTCTTCTACAAGATCAATTGGTCCAAAGATATCAGTCCTGTATCTTGGAACCAAACAGAGAATTTGCTTGCCCTTTACCGTAGCATCAAGTCTGCTCTTTCGAAGTGACTTTACCATAACAGACAATGGTACATCAAGTCCGAGCGTATTTTTCACAAGTATTGGATCAAGTGACACCTTCCTAGATGTCAACAATGGAGTAGAGTTTCGCGGCCCTAATATACGGACAGAAGACAATTTGAATCCAGCACTTTGCATAGCATATGATACCACAGCAAGTGCGTCTTCGGCGGCATTTTTGTCAGTGGCAGTTACTTCAATCAAGAGACTCTTGCTTGCTGTGGTAACTTCGGTCAGCTTTGAATTGATTATAGGAGGAAATGATATTGTGTTTTGCGCAGAATCCACAATGACAGGTACTTTCTTGCTTTCTTCGAGCAAGTGCTTGTATGCCAAGCCAGTCTCTGTCTTGTCAAGTATTTCAGATACAGTCATGCCATCTTGCAAGTTTAATGGAATGAATATGTGAGTTCTTTCCACCATTTTGTATACTAGTGGGAATTTTATTTTGCTCAAGTCATGTATTCCAATAGAGACTTTTTTTCTTTTTCTGCCAATGCCGTTATGCAAGTCCTCCTGCATTGTGATTATCTGTCTTATTGTTTCATCATCCATCTTTCCATTTAGCGCCTCTATTGCAACAATGTAAGGCCTGATTTTTCCAACGGAAGCATCCGCTTTTATCACATGAGTTCCTTTTTTGATTCGAAGTTGTGGTGCCCCAAGCTTTATCCCAAGGAGGCCTTGCAAGCTTGTGACTATACCATAATCTGTAGAAAAATCTGGTCTGTTTGGACTGTATTCAACATTGATGTGATCTGATGTCTCTTCTTCAATATCAAGGCCCAGAAACGGCAACGTGGAGATGATTTTTTCTTTTGAGACCTTGCTTCCTAGCAGTTTTGTTATCCTGTTAAAGTATAATGTAACTACTGGCATTTTGGCACGCTCCTCAACCACCCCAATTTGTTGTTATAGAGTTCACGGACATCATCAAGACCATACCGTAGCATTGCTATTCTTTCAATTCCTCCTCCCCATGCAAGAACTGGATTTTTTATACCAAGCGGTTTTGTAACTTCTGGTCTGAAGATTCCCATGCCAAATAATTCTACCCACTTGCCAAGCCTTTCATTGTATATCATCGATTGAAGAGAGGGCTCAGTATACGGGAAAAATGTTGGCCAGAACTTGGCTTTTTTGATTCCCATCTTACGATAAAATTCCATCTGTAGACCCATCAAATCCCGTAGCGTTACATTTTTTCCAACAACTACTCCTTCCACTTGGTTAAATTCCACGAGATGCTTGTAGCTAACCTTCTCGTTTCGAAACACTCTGCCTATTGAGAATAATCTTGCATCATCATATTCATGGTCTGCCAGTTCCTTTATGGTAACACATGTAGTGTGGGTTCTTAGGACCATTCTTTTTGCAGCATCCAAGCGCCAGTCATAGTGCCATCCGTTCTTGTGAGCTGCATCGACTTGCTTGATTTGTTTTGGCGTTGCAACTGACTTTGCACTGATGTCTTTGAGGTAAAATGTGTCTTGCATCTCTCTTGCAGGATGGTCCTGCGGAATAAACAACGCATCAAAATTCCAAAAACTAGACTGTGTGCTGTTGCCAACTAATTCGGTAAATCCCAGGCTGACAAATATCTCCCGAACCTCATCGATTACGTCTGCCAATGGATGACTTCGTGCTGCAAATACTATAGGAGCAGGTGCCTCCACATCAATTGCGCGGCTTGCAGATTCGTCTGTTACCTGGCTTGCATTCTTGGCAGCCTCTATTCCCTTTTCTGTTACATTTACTGTTGCATATTTGGTAGAAGTAAAGTTGAGAAACTCTGGCCTTTTTTTGAGTAGGTCAAGTGCGTCCTTGTCTTCTATCTCATCTAATGATACCGTAGTAGGACTTTTTGATGCAATTAATTTTATTATTCTTTCTTCTGAGGTAGTATCATGATACCCTCTGAGCAAGATTCTGTTTTCGTGTATTTCTATCCATCCATTTTTCTTGGCATTTGCAATGGCTGGGCTAAATTCATTTTTTAGCTGATCTTTTACCTCATTGATATCACATGAGGAAGCAGGTAATAATTTGAGATAATTGACAAGTTGTCTTTCTGGCAATCCCTTTTGCAATGACTCGTTTCCTCTTTTTCCTAATGCAACAAAACTTTTTTCAGATTCTGTAATCTGAACTAGGTCTTTGAACTTGAGCCACTCTATGCCACGTCTTACTTGGTCTATTGATAACTGTGATTTTTCTGACAATTCTTCTGGTGTCAAGTTTTGTGTTTCAAGTAATGATTTTAGGATCTTTTGCTCTATTGGATGCAGAACTTGTGACATTATGACAAACATCCCAAAAAGACTTTTTAAAGCATACTTTTTGTGGTTTAAAATACACACAGCCCAAGGCCTCAACTACTGCCCAACTCTACCTACGATCTTGTTTCACATCCCAAAATCTGGTCTTTCGTCAATTAGCGGTGTGGGAATGAGGGACGAAT
>JASHNR010000001.1 GCA_030041535.1 Nitrosopumilaceae archaeon
TGGACGCCAGTTCCAAACTCTATCTTGTCAACCATCGTGGCTGATCTTAGAAAGAGAAAGGGTCTCAGTCCTGAGCCTCCAACAGCAGACGAGTTTGTAGATAAAGAGTAAAAATAGTCTCCCCCCCTTTGTAGGCACGAAAAAACACCACTACTAGGTATTGACGAACGTTATGATTGGTTGGAAAGTTAATCTAATACAATCTCATGTATTCAAAATGATATGGATGCAGATGAAATCAAGAAACTTCAAGAAGACAGATTACGTTATTTAGAAAAAGCATACCATGCAAGTAATGGAGATCCATCTGCATATATTGGATGGGAGGAAATCGGTAAAGAGTTAGGGTTTGTTCAGGGCTACACTTTGAGTCTAGCAGAATGGCTAAGAAACGAGGGTTTCATTAAATTCACAGCTATTGGTGTGATTAGTATTACCAATCGTGGCATACGTATCATTGAAGATGCCATTACTAATCCAGAAACTCCAAGCGGTCCTTTTATTTCATATAATTCCATCCATATTGAGCAAATGATTGGTTCAAACATTCAACAAGGAACTACAAATTCCACTCAGAACATCATAATTCAGCAAAACGATGTTGAAATGATCAATAAATTAGTTAGTAGATTAGAAGAGGTTTTAGAAAATTTGAATTTGAGTGCAGTTCAAAAGCAAGACATAATTGCAGATATTGGAACAATAAAAGCACAAATAAGTTCTTCGAAGCCTAAAAAACAAATTGTTGTAGACTCATTAAGCTCGATAAGTGGAATATTGCAATCTCTTCCAACCGTGCAAATTTTAGCAACAGAGATAATTCCACATATAACACAAGTTTTGAATGCACTGGGAATTCATTAAATCACGTCTTTCTTAAAATGATTTAATGAGACAGGCATAGATTCATTCATTATTCTAGAATCGATACTTTCCAATCTTCCCATCCACAATCTCTTCCTGTCAGCATTAAGATTGATCTCTCTCACTTTCGGTCTGATTTTGCCAATGTCTGAAATTCTATGCTCAATTATGGCATTTCTTAATCGTGTATTTCTAAATTCCACATATTTCATGTAGAGCCTACCGTTTTTCTCAATGGTATCAAGATGTTCTATCTCCTTTCCCTTCAATTTACCAAGACCTAGGGGAGCTATTTGTAGACAGAGTAAAAAAGGAAAGCCTCCCGTTTAAGCACAAAAACGGTGATGGAACTAGCGTTATGACGTCAGTATGATTTGTTGGAAAGTTAATTTTCTAGTTACTCGACAACATATTCATGAAGACCGCCGTCTCCATAATACTGATTCTTACCTTGTCATCATTACTTCCATTCGCTTTTGCACAATCTATAATTACAGTTGGGTTAGGTTCTGGGAAATACACTCTAGGACAACCAATACTTGCTCAAGGTATCCTTACACTGGGTCAGAATGATCCAAAAGGATTACCAGTATCTGTTGAACTATACGATCCTAATGGAAATGCAGTAGATGCACAAACCCTCCAAGTTACCGATAACCAATTTACATATTCCATACCAACTGGAGTGGGAACAAAAGTTACTGAGCTTGGCAAATTCACTCTAATAGCATATTATGGAAATCCTGCCCACCTGTTACTTAATACACCACAAAGTACAAAGGTGACATTCATCATAAATTCTCCTTCTTCTACACCTAGTGAAACTGTAACTCAGACAACGCAACAAATACCAAGTCAATCCTCTCCATACAATCCTCTAACCTTGTCCTCATTGAGCGGAAATACTCCTTTATTCATAACAATTGTAGTTATACTTGTAGGTACAATAGCTATCTTTGGAAGATCAAGAGGACGACAGCAACAGACCGAGTATATCCATACCGATATTCCAATAGAACTTCCAAGACGTGGATGGTCAGAACAGGAAAAAGAACAGGTGAGGATCAGGCAGCGTGGACTATGTAAGCTCTGTGGAAAACCTCCGCCTAGTTGGGAATACCATCACAGGGATAGCAATCGTAGTAACAATAGTTTGAATAATTGTGAAGGATTATGCCCAACTTGTCATTCTGTAAAAACTCATGAGTGACAGTATTTACCAAAATAATTCATACAAATAGGCCACGAATCAATTATTGTACCATCATTGATGTCTTTCAGATGACCCATTCAAAAAATTTGAGGCCAAGTAATGGTATGTTAAGAATATGCCCACGAAAATGTCAACATAAGTCAGTAGACAGACAGATTATGGACTTGGAAGAAAGAAGAGGAAGATTTAGACAATGACTGGAAAAACAATGCTCTTTGAAATTATTCTGACTGTTGCATCAATAGTTGGGCTTTATGAATCATGGAACTATCTAAATGGTGCCAATATAGAAAATTATTCTCAAATTGATTTTTTGGGTTTTGCGCTACTGATGATTTCAGGTACAATGTTTGCGATAGGATTTATCTATCTTTTAGGTGACATGGCAGAATTATTCAGAGGAAAAAAAGAAAATTAAACACAGTATGATATTCTATTCAATTCTCTTGTAGATTGCTTTGAAATCCTCTGCAATTAGGTATGAGGTATTCTGAAGATGTGTAACTTCTGTCATGGTTGATTTTCCTCTGGCCATCTAACCTTATCTGTGTCATACACTTGTGGATATGATGTTTATGGGCTCTTTTCAAATCATAATTATCTAGTGCACTTGAGCCTTGCATAGTATAATTAGGAAGTAATTGTATTTTAATATGCAGTCAAAGCTAGACAGTCTCTAATATTTTCCATACTGGGATAATTTGATTTGCTTTTACTATCAGAGCTTTTACAGGTTTGACCTCTGTTTAACAATTCACATAATCCGAAAATATGATCTGTTTGAAGAATCTTTAAGATCTGTGTAAGAATCTAGTTCTGACAGATAAAATAATTATTGACAGAATTGAAATGCCAAGTACGATTGGGGCAACAGGTCCGAATTCAGGAGTGGTTTGTATAGTCTCACCAGACGAGAGTAGAAAACCGTGGTAGTGTCCTGAATCATCATAATAACTTCCAACTATCTGACCCGCATTGTTAATTCCAAAAGCAGCCGTACTATTCGCGCCGGGATAATCAATTGAAGTGTAGTTACCAGATACGAGTAGAAAGCCGTGGTTATTCTCTAGATTGTTATAATAATACCCAACTATCTGACCCGCATTGTTAATTCCATAAGGAGCCGTACTATTTTCACCGGGATAATCAATTGGGGTGTAGTTACCAGATACGAGTAGAAAGCCATGAAAGTGTTCTGAACTATCAATATAATTTCCAACTATCTGACCCGCATTGTTAATTCCAAAAGCCGATATGCTATTTTCACCGGGATAATTAATTGAGGTGTAGTTGCCAGACGAGAGTAGAAAACCATGGAGGTTTCCTGAATCATCATAATAATACCCAACTATCTGACCCGCATTGTTAATTCCAAGTGCAGTTGTACTAATGGCTTTGGGGTAATCAATTGAGGTATAGTTGCCAGACGAGAGTAGAAAACCATGGTAGTTCTCTTGATTATTATAATAATACCCAACTATCTGACCCGCATTATTAATTCCAAGAGCAAATGTATTAATGGCACCAGGATAATTAATTACGCTGAAATTATTTGTAGGTGTCTGTTGTGCAACCACGTCAGTTGACGAACTTATTGTTATACTTGATATGAAAATTAATGCTATCAGAAGATATCTAGTTTTTTTCAATATGGTTATTCACTCACAGTGCAGTATTTTTAAAGATATCAAATTTTCATTTCTCAATAATAATTCATAGAATTGGTAGATTCATTCATAACTTGGAATCAACACCGCTATTCTAACCTGTCTGAACATCATTCTCTAGAATAAGTTTCTCTAGGTAGATTATTTAAAAAAAGGCCAAGGAAAAAATATTTTAGGTTTTAGTTGTTTCAGAAAGAATCCTTCTAAGTTTGGCTTCCAACTCCTGTCTTGCCTCCATTTTTGCCATCTTGGATTCCCACATCTTCCCGAATGACTCTGCTACTGCATCTGCCATTTTGTCAAGCGTTGGCCCAAACTTGGTATCGATTCTTTTTCTTAGGCGTTCTACTTGGGCTTGATATAATGCATCCATGTATGCACGCTTGTACATCCTTGTCACAGAATGTGAATGATGTCCCTCGCCACAACCGTGATGTCCATGAGACGCCATATGACCGCATCCGCAGTGTTCGTGAGATGACATTGATCCACAGCCACATCCTGCCCCGCCTTCTGTTCTGCACGATTCATGTGTGTCTTCCATATGTTTTCGGATGATGTTATACAATCTCAGTATATAACAATTTAATTGATTCTAAAATTTGTTTTTGAAATAGAAATTAAAGTTTAATTTTTCTATTCTCTTCACCAAACGGTTTGATAATATGGAATAACCACCTACAACACTTTTGCACATCTTTTGAAATCAAGCCTTTTATTAGAAATTGTAAGAGGAATAGTCTATCTTTCTAGTCCTACTAATGTACTGTAATCTTTGGTCTATCCTGTATGATCTTCATAGACTCGCCTTTTCTGAAATAATATAGATCTCAAACTTGTCTGAATGAAACATGATTTGTCGTAAATCTTTAGGATGATCTAATTTCATTATTTTCTTATTATTTCCCACTCATGTTTACAATCCTCACATGAAAAATAATAATGCATTCCATCGCTCTTCTCAATTGGGTTCATGTATTCGCAGGTATTTTTGGACAAACATTCTAGGCATTGTTCCTCACTCATTTTTTATCTAGTATTCTATAATGACTTAAGACTTGTCATTGACTGATTTTAATTCTAAAAGCCAAAACCTATTCTTGTCATAAGAGCGTAATCTTCCTCTCATAATTTTAAAACCTGCCTGATGGAAAAATTAATACTGTAATTCTTTATGAAATGAAAAAAATAGTAGATTGTAAATCTATTGTCCGCCATAGGCGCCGCTTAAAGCTGCACCACTATAGTCCGAACTGGTAGTTGTTGAACCATAACTTGTGCTATTACATCCTGTCTGAAAAGCATAGCAGCTCGATGAATCGTTGACCATATGTGCGGCATTGCTTATTCCTGTATACTGACCTGCTGGTTCCCATCCAGATCCTGCTGACATCGCAACTCCTATTGCGATCACGCCACCGGCAAAAGCGGCACATATTAGTGCGATTGTTTTTGTGGACATTGAATCTTATGAAACGGAATTTGATTTAAATATTTAGTTTCAACTAGTCATGCCTTTGCGTCAAATCAGGTTCTTCCTTTTATAGCTGACAAATAGTGAATCTGGCTTTTACATATGAAAATTGGCACTGTCTAACATCTCGATCATGATTCGTTTGGAGAGGTGAATATTTAAGATCAGTACGAAAGTTATGATTGTATGCAACGAGGCACAATCCTTATGATCGCAGGACTTTTAGTGCAACTCATAATCTGGATATTTTCTGCAACTTCGTCTCCGTTATCTAGTTTTAGTTCAAACAGTATTAGTTCAATTAAGGATATCATAGGATATGCAACTATTATAGGCTGGTTAGCTTTTTTCGCTGGCTTTGGAGTCAGATATCTAGACAAAAAGAAATCATCGCTAGATGATCCTAAAAAGAAATCATCGTTGAATGGCCCTAAAAGGAAAAAGAGATCATAAAATCTCTCTCGATCACAGAATCATTAAATTATCTAAAAAATAACAAAACAGTTCTTCCAAGCATGGAATCTACTTGGAATGCAGTTTATTTACCAAGTTCTTTCATTTTGGCCTCTAAGATGGCCAATCTTCTTTGAGCAACATCGATGCCACGCTTTAGGACATCGATTTCATCTCTGTCATGTCTTTCCATCTCGTTTATGTTGTCAATTGAGACCTGAACCTCGGTTGGCAGGCCACTGCCTATCTTGTCTATTCTATTTGCAAGGCGTCTATTATCATCTTCAATCTTTGTTATCTTATTGCTAGTCTCATCTATCTTTGCTTTTACTGTATTCATTTCATCATGAATTATTTTCAACTCTTCCTCTATTCTGTTTAGTGATGGTGCAAGAAGTTTTTCAATTCCTGATACTTTTTGGCCCATGATTCCACTATATGCAATCTCTAGTTAAAGGATGCGCTATAGATGCATGTATATTGGAATGTATATCGGTCATAAAACTTTAAGATTTGAAGGAGCCGGGTAAATAACTACTTGATGATAATAGAAAAAGCAACAGTTTCTGATTCAGAAGAAATACTTTTGCTTCAAAAATTAACATATAAAAGTGAAGCCGAGCTTTACGATGATCCTAGCATTTCTCCAATGACTCAGAGTTTACAAAGTATACGGGATGAATTTGGATGCCAAGTATTTCTTAAAGCCATAGTTGATGAGAAAATTATAGGTTCTGTGAGGGGATTTGTACAGGGCAAGACCTGTCATATAGGAAGACTGATGGTTCACCCTAGCTTTCAACGCCGCGGTATTGGAAAAAAATTAATGAATGAAATAGAAAGTTTATTCAAATCATGTAAAAGATTTGAACTATTCACTGGAAATAAAAGTGAGGCAAATATACGTCTCTATCAAACTATTGGATATAAAATATTTAAAACTGAAAAAATTAATGGTAAAGTAACTCTAGTTTATTTGGAAAAAACTAACACAAATACGCAATAAGCAAAATGATAGATGGCAACCTATTGGATCTACCAATGAATAATTCAATAAAATTCATGACAAACATGTAATTTTCTTCTCAATGTGGCTATATTCTTGTGAATCAATCAGGAATACTCTTGTAACCTTAATACGGGTTGATTATATCTCAGTTGTGTCTGGCCTATCTACATGCTTGTGCAGGTCTGACTGTAAACCATCTCTTATCTTTTCTGTTCTAAAGTAAAATATGATAGCTGCGATAACCGCTATGATGATACCGATAACAAGCGGTTTTACAGACTCGATAGTAACACCCTTACTGAATAATAAATGTGCCATGTAACGTTGACTGTTATATTTTCAGAATTTTTTTATGGAAAAAATGAGATTGACCATTTCAGGTCACTAATTTTTTATCTTTTTGCTTTCTTTGCAGTTTTAGATTTCGACTTTGCTTTTGATTTGGCTTTTGCCATGTTATTTGAGAACTTGCATTGCTATTAAGCATGTTGAATTGCGACATTGTTACCTTGTTTGTTGATCAACCATATGATTTCTGAACATCAACAACCAAAAATGCAACAGAACATGAATCATGTATGTGAAATACGAGAGTTCTTATTGATAGGTCATGCAATGCAGGTGACAAATTGTATGGTCTTACATAATTATAATGCCAGTAGTTGCATGCGATGTGGAAAAGATTCACTTGTAACAGACAATTCTACTGGAGAAAAATTTTGCAGTGGTTGCGGTTTTGTTATACAAGATAGTGTTGTAGACCTGGGTTCTGAAACGCGTGCATTTACAAAAGAAGAATATGATGGTAGAGCAAGAACAGGAATGCCCACATCGCTTGCAGTGCATGACATGGGACTTGCAACCGTGATAGGGCATGGTAGAACAGACGCAATGGGAAAACCGCTTTCTTCCTCAATGAAACATACCATGGATCGTCTCAGAACATGGGATAACCGAAGCAAGGCTAGCGAATCCGCAGACAAGAACTTGAGACAGGCCTTTAGCGAACTCAACAGACTGAGGGACAAGCTTGCTCTCTCTGATGCAGTAATTGAAAAGACCGCATACATTTACAGAAAGGGATTGGAAAGGGGGCTCACAAAGGGTAGATCAATCTCAGGTCTTATTGCGGCGGCATTATACATGGCATGCCGGGAATCTGGCACTCCTAGGACATTAAACGAGATTGCACGTCAAATTAACATAAAAAGAAAGGACATATCACGATCTTACAGGTTGTTATTGGAAGAGCTTGACATGACAATGCCGGTACTTGATCCAATAAAATGCATGTCACGAATTGCAAGCCAGGCAGGATTAAGCGAGAAAGTAAAGCGAAGAGCACTTGAGATTTTAAAGGACGCAAACGACATGGAACTTTCCGCCGGAAAGGACCCAATGGGGCTTGCAGCTGCTGCACTGTATCTGTCATGTACTATACATGGTGACAATACTACACAGAAAGTAATTGCCATGGCTGCAGGCGTGACAGAGGTTACGATACGAAACAGGTACAAGGGGCTCAAAGAATCATTGAACGTATTTGTACAAGAGACCTAAAGTCCTTATCTGAGATATCTCCACCTCGCTTTTCATTGCCATCCTGTTTAATTTTCTTCATTCTGTCAAGAGCAGTCACAAACTCGCTTATATGATAAAAACAATTATTCATCCTGTCTGTGATGGTTCTAGTTTGTTTCATCAAGATTTGTGATTTTCGATCAAGCTACTTCTTAAGAGATCAAAATGGCATCATGTAACATATGGCAAAGTTTGCATGTGCCGATTATGGATTTGAGTGCAGATATGAAGTTGAAGGAGAGGAAAAAGACGTACTTGGAAAGTTCATGACACATTCTTCAGAGGAACATGGCATAGAATATTCGTACGATACACTCAGGCAGTTTCTACTACGAAAGACTGATTCTAAAACACTGCAAACTAGATGGCAGATAGACGAGCATGATGCAAAAACGATCATATCAATCCTGGACGTTGCCTCTACCTTCTTACCTCTCTCGACACTAAGTGATGGTAAAATAGATAATCAAATCGCGCAAAGACTGATTGTAAAATTGTCAGAATCTCTGCCATGCCCAGTCAGTGCGTAAAAAACAAAAATTGCGTTATCTAGATTTGATTTCCTTGATTGCCGAATTTAGAATGTCTATCTGCTTGGCAGTTCTTTTTTTCTCAGATTCAATTTGGCCAAGATCTACTGTGAATGAGAGTATCTTGTCAGTGTACTCATATTTTGGAATGATGCCGAACTGATTCATAGTACTAGCTAAAAGCTTTGCCATGTAAAGTGACCACTTGCTTCCAAGATCGTGTAGCACTATGAATTTGTGTATGGCGTCTTCTGCTTCATAAGAATATGGAAAGCCTGTCATCCGGAGCCATTCGTCTACTGTCTTCAATGTATTTAGTACATCAAATTGATTTGTAAATCGTAGTACTGTATCCTTGTTCCTGGTTTGTGCCATATTTGCTGCAATAGAGTCAATCTCATCATGCGTGAACTTTTCAAGTAGTTTGGAAAGCAACGCTTTTCTGATTGGAATGAATTCTGCATTGTGAAGGCTCCAATTGGAATAATTTTCTAGTACATGATTTATCAAATTGTTAACGGAAATGCTATCTCTTTTTGAGACAACCCTTAACCTATTGAGTACTTCATTAGATAGAGATATGCTAAATTTTTGTTTGTTCTTCAATGTGTTCTGGACAATATGTAGATTAATAAATAAAATGGAAATCTACTGCATTATTTGTAACCATTTTGGAATTGATCTGCTTACAAGCGGTTCTCAAAAAGATCTATTTTTATCAAGAAATTTATGGATACTTGTATGATTTAGTATGGTCTTGAAAAGATCTCTGATAACACTTGCAGTTGTAATAGTGATTGCACTATCTGCATTGTTTCTTGGCATATCTTATTCGGCAAAAAGCCTAGAGTTTGCTGGAGGTGGGATAGGCCAGGTCAATACATCTGGGATGGATATTACTTTGGCTGTGTGTAACCCATCATTTATGCCTGTAATTATTGAGAGTGTAGAATCTGACATGCGTGGTACTTCAGGTGATTATGGCTCACTTGAGATTACGGGAACCGTGGTTCCATCACTTTCTGAAGAACAACTACAAGGAACACTAGGTTTTACCGATTCAAATACTATGAAGACATTTGTCAATTGGGTCTTGAACAACGAATCTAATACAGATTTTAATTCAACGCTTCTCATCAAAACCAAGGTTTTGGGCTTGATTCCATACTCATACGAAAAAAATTATGACTTTGCAACGTTTTCAAATCTTATCTTTGGAAAAGGTCAATGGGATTGTCAGTCAAAGCAAAGCTACGTAGATGACAATATTAGACAACAATTGGCACTTGTACAAGCACGCATGTCTGCAGCAGGGCTTCTTTATTCTGGTGACATTGTCAGCGGAAATAATACAACAGAATCTACAAATGAAGCAAACTTGACTGGAAATAATTCATTGTCAGGCCCTTGAGACATTTTTTAGAATTAATCTATTTTTATTTTGTATTTACTGGCAAACTCTATGATCTCTGATTGATCAAAGAAGCCAACTATGTACGGAATGAATCTTTTTTTTATTATTTCGGGATTTGATTCGCCCAGAATTACTCTGTCTCTGTAATCTATTGGATTCATCTCTCTTTTGTATATTTTGCAAAGCTCGTGTAGCTGATTTAGGGTAAATTTGTCAAGAAGAGATTTGTTAACTTCATGCTTCTTCATGAACAAACCACGACTTGCTTATTTATGATGTTTATTGATGTGTGCATGTTTAGATGTACTACTCTAGTCTTCTTCATCTTCGACTACATAGTTATTGGAATACAAAACAAATGATTTTCTATAAAGACTCTGCCTTTTGTTATAAAATACAAAGCCCATGCATAATATGCGTCATCAAGTGTATTGGGTATTTCGCTAGTTTGAGAGAGAAAAACTTGGGGAAATAGAATTATGGGTGAGAAAAAAGATGATTAGGTAAGATCTAAAACTCGATCTTTTCCTTTTCCGTCAACAAAAACTTTTTTGATTTTCTTGTTCCCTTGAGATCAAACCAGCTTATCTTCAAAGTCACTTTCTTTCCCTTTACTTCGTCAATTACTATCTTGTCGGCCATTTTGACAAGTTCACTAATTGTTTGATTTGTCATTCCGTCTTGTTGAAATATTTTTCCAATTTATTTCTTGGGAATAATTTTTTGATACTTTGAATTAAATAAAATTCAACGAAGTTGTATGTTGTTATATGTCAATGATCGTTGAATTGTTGATAAATGTGCAGCAAAGATAGAGTTTTTACATTTATACATGATAAAATTAATAATGTTATGTAGTGAAAGCCTAATTTGTAGAGGTTTTTGCAAATTAGAGTTGATGAGTTCTTGAAAGGCGATATGAGTTGAATGTTTCAAAATGCTATGAAATTTTGGGTGTGGAACCAGGCTCGTCACTAAAAGAAATAAAAAGTGCATATAGAAAATTGGCGCTCAAGTACCATCCTGATAAAAATTTACCAGAAAAAGACGACGAGCAATTCAAACTAATCGTAGTTGCATATCAAATCTTGCAAAATCACCACAAATCTGTGGTAACATCACACAAAAAATTTGCTGATCTGTACCCTGAAGACGCTGTTTCTTGGTACGACCAAGCTGAAGCACTTTTTGCTAAACACAAGTATGATGAGGCAATTGTATGCTATGACAAGGCTACTGAGAAGTTGCCAAGATACGTAAATGCATGGCTCAAGAAGGCTGACTGTTTTTCTAATTTGAAAAGATACGAGGAGGCACTGGCATGCTATGATAAAGTACTGGAAATTGATTCAAAATCATCTAGTGCGTGGAACCTACATGGTGTGTGCCTTTCTGACTTGGGAAGATACGATGAAGCATTGAAGTCTTTTGGAAAGGCAATAACGCTCAATCCAAAACATGCGGCAGTCTGGAATCTAAATGGTGTCTGTCTCTATAATTTGAAAAGATATGATAAAGCACTAGAATCATTTGATAAAGCAACAAGTCTTGATCTAGGATTTGCAAATGCTTGGTATAACAAGGGGAGCATCCTGCTAAAACTAGGAAGAAAAAATGAGGGTGACAAGTGCATCAAACAGGCGAAAAAATTGCGGCAATAAGACCTCTTATTATGGATAACTCTGTAGTAATACTATGGCAAAAGGAATGAACTACAAGAAATTTCGAGAATCAAATGCAGAGTATTACATATCAAAGGAAGGAAGACTAAGCCGTGCCGAAGTAATTAAAAAACTAGAGTCATTTATTGTACAACATTTAGGGGAAGGCCAGGATTTTTTTGACACGTACGAGATACGTGAAGAGCGATAAATCTAGCGCTTGGTTGAGAGCTTGTCATGAATTTGGGCCAAGATTAATTCTGCTTTGTCCTTGTCTTCAAACGGCTCTTCTTTTTCATCCATGATGGCGTCTATCTCATAACTCTTGTCAACTAGTACATTTGCCACGTGATCGTCTAATGTTCCATTGCCCATCAAATAATATGCAAATACTGTATTCTTCTGGCCTATTCTATGTAGCCTATCTTCAGCTTGTCTGTGAATGGCAGGACTCCAATCAAGTTCTGCAAATATTATATATCTTGCCCTGCTCAGGTTGATTCCAACATTGCCAGCCCTGAGTCCTGCAATCATCAGCTTTGTTTCACCGTTCTGGAATCTGTCGATGTTACTTTGTCGCTCTTTGTCCGTCTGACCTCCTATGATGGAAGATGGAGAATATTCATGAAGGCTTTTGTGCAACAGTCCATGAATTGCCTTGTGGTGGCAAAATACTACAACACTTTCTTCTATCTCCATGATGTTTTTGACAAACTCTATGACATGAGGCACTTTTGCAGCTCCTGCTGCCTGCCTTTCACTCTGGATGGCTCTTTTGTATGATGAAAACTTGTCAAAGGCAGAGATCGCAGTTTTCTGTTCTTCTTCTAATCTCTTCCATATTTTGTCAAGTTCTGCATGATAATAATTGATATCTGACTCGATGAGTTCTTTGTATCTTACTTTTTCTTTCAACTCTTTTAGTACATCTGACTTTTTGCGCCTTAACATTACGTGCTTTCTTAGCTCTTCGCCCAAACTGGCACGTTTATTTTCAAGGACTATTGCTTTGCCCTTTTCGTTTACATAACAGAAATATTCACAAAATTCATCAAAACTTCCAAGTAGTCCGGGTCTGAGTATGTCTACTATGGGCCAAATCTCTGATCCTCTGTTATAAATCGGAGTGCCAGACAGTCCTATTCTATATTTTACAGATTCTAGCGCAGAAAGTTTCTTTACTGCAGAATATTTCTTGGTTGATTTTGAACGAAGATGTTGTACCTCATCGCATACAAGTGTCTTTATGTTCAGTTTTGAAAGATCATCTAGTCTTTTGTATAGCAGGTCATAATTTATGATGTAAATGTCATATTTGCCTATTTCCTGTGACTTGCCCGTTCGAATTAAAACTGACGTCGGATACTCGCCTTCAACTATTCTTCCATTTCTGCTTCTTCTTTTAAGAAACTTTTGAATTTCTCTTTGCCAATTGCTCAGGGTTACAAGAGGCGCAACGATTAGAGCTGGAAATGTTTGTCTTTCTGTTGCAAGATATGATAGGGTCTGGACAGTATTGTGAGTAATGATGCCATTGGCAATATAGTTATGAGTTTCAGGTACCGATAGATCATACACATATCCCTGAAATTGCTTTTTTTCTATTGACTTGATCGAACACCAATTAATCGATTCTAGTGATATCTCTTGCAATTGCTCAGAAAGTTCATGCTCATGAAGCGTCTCTAACTTGTCTGAAACACAAAGTGCTAGTTGTTTACTCATGCCTTGCGTATGCTTATACGGCATGTACGGGTTCAGAGAACGCAATGATATTCCAGTCTCTGCAATTTGCCATGCCATTAATTCAGCCACCTCTGGTGATTGCAAATTTTTTCCTACATGCAAAGTTTTTGAAGGAACCGCTACCTTGTCGTCCATACTTAGTTTTCCAGCCATTCTCCAACCGTCGGGAGTAAGAAACATGTGGCGCTGGGTACATTCTACTACTGAGCCATCAGAAAGAGTAATCTTTGCAATCTCTTCGTCAATCTTCTGTCTGAAAACTCTGTTTACTTGTTTGATAACTAACTGTTTTCCATCAAATGTCTGTATGTGAATAGGAGTTTTTAATTTGCCCCATTCTTCATCATTGTTTTTTTCGGTTATTGTGGATTGTTTCCAAATGTCTTTTATTACAACATGTCCATTTATGGTGCTAATTTGAGAATCAGCTTTCAAACACTTGCCCAATCCCATTTCATCAGCTAAAAGAGCATTGCCAGAAGATTTTAAAAGAAAATCTAGACCCTCTCTTTGAAAATTAAGTAGTGTACCCCTGAACTGTTGACCTGGATTTGCTTTTCGCAGTTTTTCTATTCTAGTCCACTTCTTTTTTGATACTTTCATATGCTTTGTCTTTCTCTGCCAAATGTTTCTAGATTTTATTTCAAGGGGATAAGTTTCCATTATCCATTTGATTTTCTGAACATTGTGTTCTGTATCAGGTACTATTGCTTCTTCGGGACCATCTCCATACCACGCGTGGGGAATAACTCGAGCAACCATGCTAACAGCTCTAGTGCCGGTCAGCTTCCAAGTCCAGTTTTTTGAATATGTATCCAAGACATATTCTAAGGTTCCAAATTCTTTCATGATAGGTAATTCTCCGAGAGTTGGTGAATTCGATTTATGAACCTTTGATTTTCTATATAAAATAGAGATTATTCTAGATTTGTAGTTGATTTAAATCAATTTTAATAGAAATGATCTATTTTAACATAATAACTAACAAAGAAGTCAAATATTTGATAAAAATATCTACCGGAAAAAACCATTGAGAACACCTTATCTTGTCTGTGTGTTACTCTTTGGAACCTGAACTTTTCTGTGTGATCTTTATTTTTTCATTGCCGCTATCATATCTTAACAATAATGAATAGCGACCCCATTCCACAATCCATGAAAATGTTTGCTCTGCATCGACATCAGGCATATTCTCTTTAAGAAATCCTATTAGATCATCTTTTGTTATTTCTCCACCATGATTGCTTTTGATAAAATCTATGATGCCTTTGAATTCTCCCAAACTTGCCAATGTCTTGTTGAGCATTCTTTTTCTACCGCTTGCATTATTTGAGAGTAGCATTTTTCCATCGTCAGTTAGAATCAGATCACCTTTATCTACTTGAAGCAGACGCAAAAGCTTTGCAGCATCCACTGCAGGAAGTATGTCATCAAGCTCCAGTCTAAGCTCTTCTGCAACTTTGGCCAAATCCACCTTGCCCTTAAAGTCTTGTAGAATCTCCAAGAGCCCAATCATCCTTCCAACTTGAACACGCGGAATTGTCAACCTATTTTCTCCATAAACCAAATTCCGATTTTATTGCTGCCAAATAAATCTTCATCATACTATAAATCCTGTTATCTCATCTACAAGCTTGTATAGCTCAGGGCTTCGCGTATCTCTTGGTCTGGGTAGGTCGATGTGGAATTCTTTGGCTATGGTGCCTGGTCTAGATGTCAAAACAATAATCCTATCTGCCATGTATACAGCTTCTTCTACATTATGTGTTACCATTACTACTGCTTCTGGGGGCAAGGTTGGGTCTGCCCATAGATGTAATACCTCTTCTCTTAGGTGTGTCGAAGTCAAAGGATCTAATGCTGAGAACGGTTCATCCATCAAAAGGATTTCAGGCTCTGAAACCATGGCTCTTGCAAGTCCGACACGTTGTTTCATCCCTCCTGACAGTTCTCTTGGATAAGCTTCTTCATATCCTTCAAGTCCAATTACTTTGATTACATCCAAGACTCGCTTTCTTTTTTCTTCCTTAGAAAATGGCTTTCCTTCTAGTCCAAGTTCAACATTTCCGATAACATTCAACCATGGAAATAATGCAAACGTTTGAAAAACCATTGACATTGCCTCACAAATTCCGCCAATCTTCTTATCATGATAATACACATCACCGTCTTCTGGCTTGGTAAGACCTATCATTATTCTCAAGAGTGTTGATTTCCCACATCCTGATGGTCCTACTATGCTGACAAACTCATGTTGTCGTACAGTGAAATTAATATGTTCTAAAACAACCTGTGGTCTCTGAGTCAATGGGCCGTATGCCTTGGTAACATTACGAAGTTCAACTAGTTTTGGCATCTCAATTTGTGTTGTCAATTAATCTCATCAATCCAACTTATACTTTGTAAATGTTATTTTGTAGAGCCGTTTCCATATCAGTCTGTTCATTCCTACTACTACACAGACCATTACCACAATAGTCAAGGTAAGCAAAGTGACACTACCAAGATTGTAAGCTGCTTCATTCATTAATGCCCCAATGCCTTGCACAGATAATGTCTGGTTGTTAAATGTGATATATTCTGATAACACCAATGCATTCCATCCTCCACCCCATGCAGTTATGCTCCCAGTAATAAATGTGGGAAGAATTGCAGGAAGAATAAGTTTTCGGAGCTTTTGCAGTCCTGTGATGCGATATGTCTTTGCTGCTTCAACCAAGTCTGATGGAATTGCCTTGACCCCGCCTAGTATGTTAAAGAGCAGATACCATTGCATTCCAGTCATTGTGAGAATAATTGACGTGAGTTGTAGACCGCCCGGTAAATTCATGGTCCCTAGTACTATGATTGGAAAGAGCGCTGTTGCAGGAAGAGACGCAAGAATCTCCATTGTAAATATGGATGTGCCAAAGGCTTTTGGTTTGCCTGCTAGTTTTAGAGCTAGAGGAATAATCCATGCTATGCTGATCAGATAAGCTGCCAATAGTCGAAGTATTGAAGCTCCTAATGCTGCAGGAATCTGGCTTGCTACTGCTGCTATCTCTGGTTTTTTCAAGTCATTTGATATGCTGGCTGGAAACGAGATTAGTCCTATAAGAAAAGCTTCACTTGTAATCACAAATATGCCCGAGATGATAACTATGGCTGTAATCAGTATCGGCTTGCGATGTCTTTGAACAAATTTTGGTTCCTCTGTAGCATGTCTGACGGTTGCAATGATTGGCTTGAATCTGCTAGTAGTAATTGCCTGAGTCAGTCCTGTGGGTCTGGCAGGTAATATGGCCAAGTGACTTCGCAGCCATGTAATTCTCTGATCCTGAATACCACCTTTGTGATGCTGATCTTCATCAGAGGACACTGATTCATACCTGAATCTGTTTGCATAATGTCTTAGAGGGCGCCACAATATCAAATCGACAAAAAGAATAATCATGACAAGCACCGAAAGGCCCATGATTGTTCCTTGATAGTCTCCTGTGTAAGTTGCTTCAGCTAGATAGCTGCCAATACCATGCATGTTAAACTGTTGCGACCCTATGGAGATCATTTCTGCAGCTACGAGGTAATACCATCCTGCAGACCATGATAAAATCCCGTTATAGATCAGCTTTGGTAAAGACGCTGGAATGTACAACGTTGTGAATTTTTTCCACCATTTTAATCCAAATGAACCTGACACTTCTTCCAAATCTGCAGGTATGGATGATACTGATTCATACACTGCAAAGGCAAGATTCCAAGCTTGACTTGTAAAGATGAGAAACACTGCGGCCATCTCAACTCCAACCCAACTATGATGGAATAAGGCAATAAAGAAGAATATAGCAGCAGGAAAGAATCCTAGAATTGGAACCGATTGTAAGATGTCTAAGATGGGCATCAGTATCTTTTCTGCTTTTTTGTTACGTGCGGCTGCAACACCATATGTTATCGCAAATACGTACGATATGACAAGGGCGATTGTCATTCTTAACAAAGAATATGAAGAATAGAGAAGCACATGTGAAAACTCCCTCGCAGAAATATTTAGAAAAATTGTATCTAGTATCATGTTCATGCTAGGGGCGGAATGAACATGTTTATACACATTTTGATTCCTTTTCCATGGTGGTACGGAAAGCGGTATGATCTAAAAGTTTTGTGTAATGTTTCTAAATGATCCTTTTAGGACATGGTTTCAACATGTATCTTCATAAAATCAAGGTCATTACATGTAAAAGCCTTGTTTTAACAAGAAAAACAGATCCAATAAATCGTATTACAATATCTTAAAACAAAATGCTAAAAATAGGAACTCTTTTGTGGTTAATCTATGAAAGTCTTGGTTGATGCAATGTATGATGGAATAGATACAAAACTAAAGGAATTCGGATATGATGCACTAAGTGTAAAAAAACTGGTTGCAGAAGGCAAGAAACTTACTAGTGACTATTCAATGATAAAATATGCTGAAGAAAATGGTATGATAATGGTCACAGAAGACACCGAAGTTGGCAAGGCATGCAAGGAAAACAATATTCCGTGCGTTTTACTTGATAATGAAACAATATTCAAAATAATACTCGAAGAGCTAAGCCATTTTAAGGATCGTTGACTGGCTGCGTGGTCTTTCTCTTCTTCCAGTATACAATAATGGCAACTATTACAACTATTACGACAATAGCGTCAAAATAGTCCGAATACTTTCTAATACTACTCCACTCATCGCCTAATTTTAGGCCAATGTATGTTAGTGCAGTATTCCATATTATGGAACCTGCTAGAGTGAAAATTGCAAATTTCTTCAAATTCATCTTGGCAGCCCCTGCCGGTAGGGAAACATATGTCCTTATTGCTGGCAATAATCTGCTGACAAAAGTTGATCTGTCACCATATTTTTTAAAGTAAGACTCGGCAAGCTCAAGATGAGATTTTTTGAGTAAGACATACTTGCCATATCTTAAGACAAAACCTCTTCCAAGATATGATCCGACAAAATATGCAATCAATGCTCCTACGAGATTTCCAATAGAGCCTGCAATGATAACTAATATGATGTTGAACTTTCCTGTTGATACAAGATAGCCTGAAAATGGCATGATCACCTCGCTTGGTATGGGAATGAGTGCACTTTCGGCAACCATGAGGGAGAAAATCCCTACATACCCAGAATTTGATACTATTTGAATAATAAAATTCGATAAATTGCCAAGGATCTCTGCGGTAACCAACTTCTTCTATAGCCGTTTGAATAGTGAATTATACTTATCGCGAATTTACCACATGCCACCAGTGGAAAACCCTTGTTCGTCAAATTTCCTTTGCGGAGCGTGTTTGTGGGCTTTTTTCATGTGTCTGTCTAAACGTATGTGGTCATTGAATTCCAGACCACACTCTTTGCATTTTGTTTCAGGCGTTTCTTTTTTTCGAAATAGGCCCATATGCAAAGATAGTTAAAATGTGCTAATAATTCTTTTTCTCTAGTTTAAATGATGTATGATATATTTTTCGATCTTCGATGATGAATTTATTAAAACTATTGATGGAAACGTATGTTTTACCTCTAGTATATGAATCGTGATAAAATGGCACCTGCGTAGAAATTACTCTACGCAGTGGGTACCAGACTAACTGGTATTATGATGACACTATGCTGTACTACAAAATAAGGGTTTGTTCGTTGTTATACGACACACTTTAAAAGAATGTAATCAATGATCTTGTTTTCAGAAACCTCCTTCATTTTTAAAAGTGATCTGAAGAGAATCTTCTCAACATATGGAGAATATTGTTGTAATATCTTTGATCTTAGAATTTCTCTTTTTCTTATGTAATAGTCAGTAAGCGGTTCGTATACCTTTGAGCCTATGAAATCTGTAGAAATTACATTGAATCCCTCATCTGTAATTGTTTTTTTGATATTTTCAAGATCATAGTGTTCAGACGACCACGTAAAAGACAGTATGCCAAGCTTGAAAACCTCGAGGGATTTTGCCGATTTTGCCAGTGTTGGTATGGCTAGCACTAGAATACCTTTTTCCCTCAATACTCTCTTGCTCTCTGATATGAATTCTGAAAATGGTTTGAAATGCTGTGCAGATTCTAAAGCAATTATTCTATCCATGGATTTGTCTGCAAACGGCAATTTTGTAGCGGTAGAATTAACAAGGTTGATGTGATCTGAACCAGAATTATGTTGATTGAATGTAGAACCATTTCCTTTGAGAACTTTTGAGGCAAAATTGAGTTGTTGTGGATTGACATTCAGGCAAGATATCTTGATGTGGGGGAATTCTGATTTCCATATAATCGCAGGCTCTGAAAAACCACTCCCTACATCTAGTATGTCATTTGATGATTTTAATTCCGACATTTCTGCAATAGTTTTACAAAGTGTGATCTGTGCTTGATGAGGATCAGGCGTAGTTTCATTCCAATATCCAAAGTTGAGCATGTTGCTTCCAGTAGAGATCTGCATTAGGGATGAGAGTGCATCGTAAAGATTTATGACATCATTTTCATTTCTACGGAATGTCCAAAGAAGTGCATCCACAGGATTGATGTTGACAAATTTCTGTCTGTTATCTGATAGCAATTGACAAATTATAAATCTCATTTAGTTTAAAATGCTTCTATTCAATAAAAGCAAAAAATTGAACTTTTTATTTGGGTCATGTACTCTGTGAACTATGGATGCTTGTGATTCAAGGACAAGAGCTTACAAAAATGGAAAAACATTTGATCAATGCCGAGAAATAGCTAAATCTGTCTCTTCTCAACTTGAAAAGAAGATAGAGCAGACAGGAATAGTCACTTGGAAAGAAATTCTTGAAGTCTCTGATAATGATGAGCTGGTCTACAAGCTTACTCTAAAATATTTGAGAGAAGATGGGTACAATATAGGAGACTGGAAAACTCCTCAGGTCACAAAATCTACTGCTTAGGCTCTAATGCACAACTTCCGTTCTGTGCTTTTCTTATCTTTCTTGCCATGATAAATGGAGTAGCAATTAACACTGGAATTGAAGCAGCTATGAATATTGTTTGCAATTGTGCTTCGTAACTTGTCAAAAACAATGTCACGCCTGTTGCACTAGCTCCCAGACCAAAAAGCATTGTAAAGGCAGTACCAGCACAGGTTGGACATCCGACAAAAAGTCCTGTTACTGCACCAAACGCACCAAATTTTCCTGAACCTCTTGCCGCTGTAAACGTGGTTGCAGAAAGGGCAAAATTTAATCCAACTAGAAAGGATACTGCAACGAGAAGAACCAAGTTTATTGGAACTATTTGTAACCCAACATGTTCTGTGAAAAAGGCAAATATCATTGGCATGTATCCTGGCAAATCACAACAAGGGGAGAGCTCAATATGTGGTGGGGTTGGGAAACCATAGTCTGTTGCATTGATCTCTGGCTTGTAGAGGATCATTCCAGACGTTAGTCCAAAAAATATCCCATATCCTATGGTACTTATGATAAAGATTTGTTTTGCCCTCTTGTTGTTTATGGCATTTGAAATTATTGAAGCGATTGATGAATCAGGAAGTTCTATCTTGGCCTTGTAAAATCTGTACAAACCCCATCCTATCGCACCAAATGATGTGAATAAAATGACATATGTTGCTACTGCTAAATTCTGTAATGCTGGCATGGCTGCTGGAGTTACGGTGATCTCATCGTTTCTTGCATAGGCAAGAAAAGATACAGCTATTGCTAAAAATCCAACAGTGATCAGTACCCTGTGTGAGCGGTGTATTGTGCTTTGTTTTTCCAACTAGTAAAAAACGCAGTACAGTGACATTAAATTCTATCTGTTTTTTTCAAAGTATTTATCTGCAATGACGCTCGATAGAGATTAGCCGTGAAGATAGACGAGCCTCAAGATTCTGATTATGCAGAGACTAAGATCACTTACGTTGGTTTTATTGATCCCTATGGTGTAGAAGGACTGGTTATACTGCGAGCTGATGACGGTAAAGAATTTCACATAAGAGCATTTTCAGGCGAGGTTGCAAGACACATTACAAATTTTATTGAAGGGGAAAGAGGTGCAATACCAACCATATACAATATGATTGAGGAAATTGCTGAAGTCAACGAACTAGTTCTTGTTAGGATAAAAGTGTATGAAAGTGGGAACGTACTGCGTGCCAATCTTTACTTTACGGGAAGGCATGAACTTGTCATGCGAAACTACAGGGCTTCCGATGCTATCGCACTGGCATCGTTTTACAATATACCAATACTTGTCAGAAAAAATCTTTTAAAAGAAAAAATGGAAGCCTAGGTTACTATCTCTTCGAGTTTTCCTTCTTGTTGTGCTTTTCTTATCTCCATAGCTATTCTTCTGCCTACTCCGAAAGTCGTTCCATACTTGTACTTTGTATATGGACTAGTAGTTGCAAGAATTGGATTGCCTGGAACTCTGAGTGATACATCGTATACTATTATCTCCAAGTCTTTTGTGAGTACACTTTGAAGTGAAAATGGGCCTATGATGCCAGGGGGGTATTCTTTTTTTACTGCTGATACAAACTTGTCTCCTGCCTCTATTACCTTTTCTAGCAACGATTCGCGTATGCTGGCAGGCGTATGTCCAACCTCAATGTTTTGCAATTCTATGTTTGTCTCAAGTTGTTGCTTTGCTGGCAATGAAACAAAATCATGAATGTTTGTCTGCAGTCTCCTTTCAATTCCAAGAAAATCTACCTCGTCTGATATTGGTGTATGGAAATAATTGAAATTAAAGTAGGTACCAACTATGAATTCTTCAATGCTTGCAACCTTTAATGCGTCACTTGATATCAATCCCTGTTTGATTTTCTTTTCAGTCTTATCTTTGTAATCTGAATAAGATGTTGCTATGAAAAAAGCTCTTTCTAACTTGCGTGTCTTTTCTTGAACCTTTACTATAACGGGCCTGTCTATGTCTTTTGGGTCTTTGAAGATTCTGGGTAGTCTAATCTTGGCTTTTTGTAGTAGATAGTATTGGTTCTTCTTGTATGCGCGTTCTTCTGCCTGAAAGAGTGCACGGTTTCCAAACAATGGTACATTGAATTTGTTTTCTACTGACTCATATCCAAGGTACGCAGTAAGGGCCCTGTGTGGAACTATTATGGTGTCTGATGACTTAAGCCTTGATTGAATCTTGGGCAAGAGCATGTCTTTGAATTTATTAACTATGATAATCTCGTCGGCAATTCGTGAAAACCTTCTGTATGGAACTTCCCTGCCTTTTTGGCATACTACTATTGTCCTAAAATCTTCATCTTTGGCTCCATCCATTATTTCAAGGGCGGAGTGGCTACCAAGTGCACCTATGGAAAGATCCGAGTATTCTTTTACTATTTTTTGAATCTCTGATCTTTTGATCAATGGAATATCTCTTTTTGTATGGGTAAAAAAGCGTTCTTTACTTGAGCTCTTCTTTGTCTTTGAATTCTTTTAGTTCCTTGTCTGCTTCGATTCTTCCTTTCTCGTATTCCCCTTTTGCTTTGCCAAATGTTCTAGCTAGCTCTGGGATCTTCTTTGCTCCAAAAACAAGCACTGCGATAACTACAACAATAATTATTACATTCTCATATGCCATGAGTGCTCTTAATGCGGCAGATCAAGATTTAAGTGTTGCAATCTGATTTGCGCGTCTCTCTGAGAGGAACATGCCTATGAGGTATAGCCCTATTAGTGGCCCTGCAACAAACCACATTGTAACACCACTCCCATCAGGTGTTATCGCAGCTCCTAAAATCACCATCGCAATTACGGCCCACTTTATGTTATTTCTCCAGAATTTCTCCCCGACCATTCCAGAAGCAGTTACTGCATACATTATGAGTGGAAGCTGAAATGATATGCCAAATGCAAGTGCAAACTGCAGTACAAATGTGATAAAGTCTACTACATTAAGAAAAGTAAGAAGCCCTGCAGATTCTCCATACTTGTAGAGAAATGCTAACGTGTATGGAGTAACAACCAAATATGAAAACAAACAACCTGCTACAAAAAGACCAATTGCGGGAAATATTACAGATTTTATTATCTGTGTCTCTTTCTTACCAAGTGCTGGTGTTAGAAATCCCATAAACTCTCTTATTATGACTGGCATACCTATGACAATCCCTAGCAGAACTGCGATATAGAACTGTGCAAAAAATGCCTGCCCTGGAGCTGTTTGAATTAATTGTACTGAAGGTGGAAGCAAACTGTGTTTCATGACAACTGTGGCTTGTGCCGCAATATTGTTGAATGGACTAAAGGTTGGATAGTACAGATGAACCCCATTGTAGATAAACGGATTCAAATGGAATCCCAGAATGAAGAAAGTAACAATTCCTACTGCAATGATCATCTTGAAGACTCGCTTTCTTAGCTCCTCCAGATGCTCCATGATCGTCATTGACCTATCCATCAGAGATCTTAGACTTTGTCAAAACCCTATTTATCTACTTGCCAGGTATGGGGAGAATCTTGCTTGAAGGCAAATTGCTTTGTTCCTGTTCGGGGATTGTAAAATTCTCTAATTCAACAGTTAATTCTATACTTGCCTCAAAGGTGTCGCCTATCTGAACTGCAAGATCTGCTATCTCATTTGGTGCATAGATCTCCCTTGAATTCTTCAAAAATATTCTACTGCCTTTTTCTGCCGGCTCCCCGCCAAACTTTCCCTTGAGAAAGTCGGTTATCTTTCCTATTTCTTGTTGAGTTATCTGATTGTGATAAAAGACAATGCCGCGAATGGGTGTGTAATCCCATGGGGTGCCATTTCTGTAACAGAAAACTCCAAAATGCGTGCCCTTGTCATCCTTGGTACATTTTATTTCCCAGATTAGGACTTTTTTTGGATCATACTGCGCCTTTCTGAGATCTTCTATTGTTAATTTCCAATATCGTAATCGACTCATACAGTCATTGAAATAAATATGCGATTATAAAATTGTGTGCATGGAACTTATTCCTAAAGACCGACTTGACCTCTTATCTGAAATGGAAGAAAGATATGAGGAAAAGGACAAGGAATATTTTGTCAACCTATTGGATAATGAAGACTTTGTAATTAGGTGCAGAGCGGTTTGTATTCTGGTGGACATGGGTGGAGAAGATGTAGTTCCATACATTGCAAGTGTGTTAAAGGAAGATTCCAATGAACTGGTAAGACACGAGGCCGCATTTTCTCTAGGGCAGATGTGTTTGAGAAGTGGAATCTCTCCACTAGAAAATGCAACTAGAAATGATCCTAGTTTGTTTGTTAGACATGAAGCAGCTGTTGCTCTTGGTGTGATTGGATCTCAAGATGCAAAAGAGACGCTACAAAAAGCACTTGAAGACTCTAGCGAGCAGGTAAGAGACTCTGCAGTAGTTGCGCTGTCTAACTTGAAGTTTATGGAAAGTCTTTGCAAGAACGAGAGATTTGCAAAGTTGACTGGCGGCTAAATTGGCGTAACCAGCGTTCCTTCTGGCATTGACTTGAAATCGTATATTGCGTCTATGTTAGAGTTTTCAAAGATCTCTGAATCGTGTGTAATTATAATGAACTGGGATATTGCGTCCACATTTGATTCAAAAGCCTGTGAGAGCACACTTACAAGAGATTTTCTCCTCTCTTGATCCAAGTGTGTAGTTGGCTCGTCAAGAATGATGAAATTCAGGCTCGATGATCCCATGAGATGTGCCATGCCAAGACGTAATGCCAGTGCAACACTTACCTTCTCTCCTCCACTCAATGATTCTAAATCCAATGTGGAATTACCAGAATAGCACGTAATTCCAATATCTCTTGCCTTGTCTTCAAGAATGATTCTTTGGATTTTTACGTTAAATGTAGCTAGGTATTCCGAGGCTTTTTGAGATATAGTTCCAAGCGCCCATGAGCGAAGGCTTGTTGCAACAGGACCGTCCCTGTTGTAAATCTGACTACGAATAGTTTCAAGACTTGAAACATATTGTCTTACATGATGTAACTCTTCTAGTATCTGTGACATTTTTTCGGCCTCTTCTTTGTGAAACTTTAGTCTAGTGGTTATCGCACCCAGTTCTTGATCTAGTATACTGAGAAGTTTTCGTTGCGGTTCAAGTTTTGATTTGATGTTTCTAAAGCTTACAACATCAAAGTCTTTTGTCTCTTCTATTAACGACAATATTGATCTTATTGCATCAGTTGAATACTCATCTATTGCAAACTGTGCCAGATTTCCGGTTGTACTGATTTCGAGAGGAACCTCTTTGATGTTTGTTTGTAAATTCAAAATTTCTTCTTTTAGTCTTGACAAATCCTCTTGGTCATTGACGTTATTTGAGGATAGTACACTTTCTGCCTTTATGATCTGCTGAATTTTCAAATCGGTCTCTTTTTTCTTGTTTTGATTAGCAATTTCTTCTTGAGCGAGAACCTCGCCTTTCTTTCTTAGAATCTCAAGCTCTATGCGTAGATGTTTTTCTTCAAACAATGGATTAACGTGGTCCACTTTGGAATCGCACACGGGACATTTTCCATCTATCATCTGTAACTTGCCAGCAATCTCTTGCTGTCCTCTTATTTTGGCTATTTTTTCACCTGTTTCTTTTGATTCAGTTCGTATTCGTTCCATATCATGTTGTACTTGTCTTGCCTCGTAATCCACTTGTGGTTTGGCAGATAGAATTGGTAAACTACTCGCACATTCAGTAATCCTCTTCTCTTTTTCAGCGATTTCTCTTTTGATGGATGTTATGGCATTTTTTAAGTATAACACAAGTTCGTCTTTTCTTTTTTCTATCTCTTTTGACTTGAGCTCTTTTGGTGCATCGTTCTCTATTTTGCTCTGTAATGTGAAAAATTCCTGTTCCTGTGTTACTTTTTCTTCTTCTAGTTTCTTTTTTTGAGGTTCTAAAGATGAAATCTCTTTTGATGATAAATCCATCTTGTTTTGAAGAAATTCTATACTGGTATCGTCATAATCCAGCCTAGTCTTCACAGATATCCTAAATGTGTCAATGGTTTTTTTCATAATTTCATATGCAGTATCAAGCTTGTCTATTCCAATTATTGCATTAACAAGTTCCTTGAATTTTTTTGGGTCTGCCTCAATGATTGATTGCAACTCACCTTGCTGTACAATAGATGCCACCTTGAGTTTCTCAAAATCAAGTCCTATTAGAGATTCTATTGTCTGTGTCATGGATTCTCCAAATTGTTTTCTTTCGCCTGCCGCAAGTGGGACTAGTTCTCCATTGATCTTTTCATACAACTGGGCTGATACAGTTCCTTTTGGGTCTATCTTGCGGATTGCTTCAAATTGTCTATTTTCAACGGAGAATTCTACTTTGGCATATGCCTGATTGCTTCCTCTCCGTAGCAATCCTTTTGTAGATTTTCTAATGTGTTCTCCAAACAGTGCAAATGTTATGGCATCTATTATGCTGGACTTTCCGGCCCCATTTGGTCCAACAAAGACTGTCACTCCGTTATCAAATTCTAGTCTAGTATTTGCATGAGAGAGAAAATTTACTAATTCAACTGATCGAAGCATTTCTCAATCCCTTTTTGAATTGCATATAATTTTCATTGATTGCAACATTTGCCTCATTAATGCTTCCATTTGAGAGAAGTGGCAACAACTCATTTATGGCAAAATTTGCAAGCTCAGTGGAGCCGAGAATATCTTTTGCTATATTATACATCTCTTCTTCTATTTTTAATGGTCTTTCGATAAACACAGAACCGTCTTTTTGTTCCGATGACACATGTTTCCAAAAGCAACGTAAAGTCAGCTCAGATAATCGTGAGATCTGCGTTTGAATAAATCCAGAATCTAAAGCATCGCCCGTTATTCTTATCTCTACCACTGGTTTTCTGCTACATGACTTGATCTTCTCAGAGAGTGCGCCAATCTCGTCGGAAAGTCTGTCAATTGAGATTCTAGAAGATATCTGGGGTCTAGTGTCAAGTTTTATCCAATTTGGGGTGACTTCAGAACCTGATGTATCAACTTGATAAAAGCCCTTCTGAGCATCCTTTATGCTTTCACTTGATGTCATTTCTATAGATCCTGGATATGTCAAGGGCCCTCCTAGGTGGGAGAATCTTTTTAGCTCTTGGTCATGCAAATGACCCATTGCATAATACGTAAAGTTCTTTGGCAGTTCTGTAGAATTTAACTCTCCGGCAAATTTGTTGATTTCAGAAATACCTTGATGTAAAACCAATATCTTGTGCCCTTGATGGTTTTTTGCTGCTAGATCAGCCGTGGCAAAAGCGTCTTCAAATGTGTGAATCTCGCTTTTTCGTCTCTTGTCGAAACCCATTATGAGTATATCGTTGTACACAAGGGGTCTACCATTTCCTATGTATCTTGAAAATTCTAAATTGTGGTATACAAAAGGAACAGGAGTAGACCTTATTCGACTAATGTCGTGCTCTCCCAAAATGAAGAATGAATCTATATTATTTTGTCTTAGTCGTTTCAGGGCATTTGCCAGTACAACAATTGCCTTACCGCTTGGATTTGGCACATGAAAAACATCTCCTGCAAATATTACAAAATTAACGTGGTCTTTTATTGAAGTGTCTATGGCTTGGTTAAATGCAGAGTAAATATCTTCTTCACGTTCCTCTGAGTGATATTGCACAAAACCAAGATGTGTATCAGAAATATGTGAGAAAATCATCTCAATCAAGCAACAGGTCTTTCTGGATTAGTCCTTGTGTTGTTTCTTTTGCAATGTCTTTGAATTTATCTGTCTGATTCCATTCCGATACTGCATCCAAGTCAGAGCCAGATTTTTTACTTTTTACTTCATCTATGTGTACTATGGAAGGCAAGTTTACCCACTGTCCAATCAGTACTGCGTCCCCAATATTCAAAGATGAGAGCTGAGAAAGAAGATCCTTGCTTAATGATTCTGCAGCAGACGCTATCTGTTGCTGATCATCATCTTGTACGATCTTCATTATTGCAAGCGAGCCCATCTGACTGAGAACATTGGGGTCTATGTTTCTTGGTCTCTGTGATACGACGCATAGGCCAATTCCAAACTTGCGGCCTTCTCTTACCACCTTTGATGCCCAGTATTTAGTGTCGGTATGCTCTCCTTTTGGTATAAACACGTGAGCCTCTTCTATTATGACAAATATTGGTGCAAGAAACTTGTAATTTTTTCTGTGTGTAGACTTGCCTTTTCTTTCCCAAACTGATTCCTTTCTGTGCTGTAAAAGTTCCTGTAAATAATATGACAGCCCGGCATTTGCCTGTCTCTCGCTTAGTTCTGCTATGTTCAATACATTTACCCTGCCTTCCTTTATCAAATCTACAGGATCTCCACAGTCTGGGTCTAGTATGTCTGAAAATCTATGCTTGGCATCATCTATTTTGTCCAAAACCCTGCTTGCACTGTCCGCATAGCCTTTTGTAGTGCGACCAAATGCTGAAACATTCTCTTCTAAAGATGACCAAAAATCTTTTGCTTGCTTGACTGAATCAGTAAGTGATTCTCGCAAGACTCTTTGTTGCTTGTCTGCATTCTCGCGAAGTTCTATGACTTCGGCTAGTTTGTCTGCAGGCAAAAGCCTAGGATTTATTTTTGCCATCATGTAATTCATCTTGATAACATCTAGACTTTCATAGTCATTATGGTAATCAAAGATAATCAGTGTACCATTTAATGTTGCAACATGTTTTGCTATGAGTGAAACAAGATTGCTTTTTCCCATCCCAGTCATTGCAAGAATGGCCAAGTGCCTTGATACAATTTTGTTGATGTTTATTTTTGCTTCAATGTTTGAATTTCTTAAGAGTGAACCTATCCTAATCCGTTCATTTCCAACAGGTCCAAATATCGTCCCCAAGTCATGTTGTGTTGCTTCCAGAATTGAAGTTCCTGGGAGTGGTGGAATTGCAGGAATTATCACATGCCCTTTTTGTAACTTGTTCAGAAATCCAAGTATTCCGATCTTTACCTTGTAATTTTTGTCCCTAGAATTAATCTCGGCAACTTCTTTGCTCTCAACTGCTTCATCAAAATTTCTGACATCTGTGAGGGCGTCACTTGATATTACAGACTTTTCAACTAGTCCAAGAATCTTGCCGTCCTGTGAATCAATTATGACATACTCTCCAACCGAAAGAGGTTTTGCCGATTGCGCGGTTACTTCAGTTGGCTTTGATTCGCCAATTACAACACCTATCATCAACTCAGCACTTCCCTTGAGCCAATCT
This sequence comes from Nitrosopumilaceae archaeon, assembly GCA_030041535.1. Taxonomy (GTDB): domain Archaea; phylum Thermoproteota; class Nitrososphaeria; order Nitrososphaerales; family Nitrosopumilaceae; genus Nitrosotalea. Next base: position 29,784 of record JASHNR010000001.1, read on the forward strand.
CGTTTGTTAGTCCATATAGACTAACAAGTCTTGCCAATTCTGAATTAGTTATCTTACAATTCTCATGTGCTAACTTTAACGCATATGGATATCCGCCAACACTATTTTTTGTTAATCTATCCAAAAGGGATTTTATCTCATTTTCATTAATTCCTGATCCTAACAACTCTATCTTGATTAGTGGCGTAGAATCTCGCAGTCTCGCATAAACATACGACACCACTTTGCCTGGTCCAAGCGAATTGTCAACAAATATCTTGCTAAAGCCAGGTCCTCTTACTGCATGATTGTAATAGAATATGTCTCCTGCAGCAGAACCAAGTTTTTCAAATTGTTTTCTTGCCGATGATGTCTTTGATATGAAAACAACATTTCCTTTCTTTTTGATTGCCAAAGTGATAGAGTTGCCAAGTGAAGATTGTCTTGTGAGAAACTGTGAATATAGTGAACCATCAAGTGCTACTAGGTCTGCCATGTCTACTGAAGCAACACATGCCTCAGCCTCCATCTTGCTTGCCTGCGTCTCAAGCTCCGGGGAAGGCTGGCCTAGTCCTTGATTGTGATTCTCAGTTATGATTTTGCCATCTGACTTTATTGATACCCCGGTAACCACCCATAATTCAAGCCCTTGGAACTTTGTACTGTTATAACTACTGTCTATACCTGCTACGACTGCGTCCTTTTTCTGAGGCAAATAATCAATCCAGTTTTCTTTGGCCGCCTGGATGATGCGCTCAAATGTTTTCCCCTTGAAGATGGATTTTGCCTCCTCTCGTTTCTTTAGGGCATCACGATAAACGGTATTAAGCATAAAACACCTTTACCTGTAAGGATAAAATGTTTCTCGTTTGAAATAGCTTCATTCCACAGTTAACATAAAATCAATATCCAGCTAACTAATTATGGGTCGTTATTCTAGTACTATTATGTTTAAAAATGAAAATACTTGGCACACATATGCATCAAATAACTCTACAGATGAATTTCACCACAAATTTGATCAAGCAATAGAGGAAATCAAGAAAGATTTTGGTAAGAATTACCCCATGATAATAGGCGGAAAAGAGGTATTTTCCAATAATCAGTTTCAAGTGCATTCTCCGGCTGATAAAAACCTCGTTTTAGCAAATTTTCCATTGGCATCAAAAGAAGATACATTACATGCAATTGAATCAGCCAAGGAGGCTTTTCACAAGTGGTCTCTTACACCGTACCAGACAAGATCTCAAATATTTAGAGAAGTAGCAAATGTATTTGCAACGAACAAATTCCATCTTGCGGCAATACTGAGTTTTGAAAATGGCAAGAACAGGTTAGAGGCTATGGGAGACTTGGATGAATCCATAGATTTTATGAGATTCTACGCAGAACAACTTGATCTAAACCAAGGCTTTTCAAAGGAGACTCAAAGTGCAAATCAGAATGAAAGAACTCGCAGTACATTGAAACCCTATGGTGTCTGGGGAATAATATCTCCGTTTAACTTTCCATCTGCAATATCAATAGGAATGACTTCGGGTGCATTAATTACTGGTAACACTGCAATATTGAAACCGTCTAGCGACTCTCCAATATCTGCCTACAAGTTTATTGAGGCTATATATCACAAACTTCCTCCTGCAGTTGTAAATTTTGTGCCAGGCTCTGGCGGCATAGTGGGTAAAACCATTTTAGAAAGTCCACTTGTTGATGGAATTGCATTTACTGGTTCAAAAGAGGTAGGAATGTCAGGCTTTAACGCATTTGAAACCACGCCACGGCCTTTCATCTCAGAGATGGGCGGGAAAAACCCTGCAATAATTACAAAAACAGCTGACTTGGAAAAGGCGACAGATGGTGTCTTAAGAGCGGCTTTTGGTTATAGTGGTCAGAAATGCAGCGCATGCTCTAGGGTTTATGTCCAAAAAGATATTGCAAATCAGTTTGTAGAGAAGCTGGTTGCAAAGACCCGGGTGCTAAAGATGGGAAAACCGTGGGAAAAAGATGTGTTCGTCAGTCCTGTAATAAATGAGGCGTCTTTGAAAAAATTCCAGAGAGCTGCGGAAATTGCAAAAAAAGACGGTAAGATAGTCTGTGGTGGCTCTATCTTATCTGATTCCAAATTCAAAGATGGAAACTTTGTTGAGCCTACAATTGTTGTAGGTCTTCCAAAAGATCATGAGCTAGTGAAAGAAGAGTTGTTTGTCCCATTTCTCTGTGTGGAAGAGTTTGACAACTTTGATGATGCAATCTCTGAAGCCAACAAGAGTAACTATGGACTCACAGCAGGAATTTTCAGCCAAGACAAAAATGAGATTGAATCATTCTTCAATAAAATAGAAGCGGGTGTTACGTATGCAAATAGGGCAGCTAGTGCGACAACAGGAGCAATGGTTGGAGCGCAGCCTTTTGTGGGATGGAAATATTCTGGAATCTCAGGTAAAGGCGCAGGCGGTGCTTACTATTTACTCCAATTTATGCGTGAGCAAACTCAAACACGATGCGAATGAAGAAAAGAACTTCCAAGAAGCAAGATATTTCGTTTTCTTTCCTTTAGTCGTCTTATTGAATAAGGAAGCCAATTGGTTCCATACGGTATGTATTCTGATATGGAAAAACCGCTCTTGATCAAGACTGGCTTTAGTTCGTCTCGTATTCCCTTTAACATCTGAAACTCAAACTTTCTTTCATTTTTCTTTGATAGATTCATCGCAAGGTCAATCATCTTGGAATCATGAGTTGCTATTGCAAACTCATTACCATATGAAAAAAGAATCTTTGTAAGTCTCTTGTAGTTTTCATCTACTTCATGTCTTGTTTTGTAGGAGTTCTTCTTACTTTCTCTATATGCTCCTTTCACCAATCGAATCTTTCCGCCATGCTCTAGCAACATCTTCAAATCCTGTTCTGTACGCTTGAGGTTTGCCTGTATTGCCATGCCTAATCTCTCATATTTTTCAAATAGGTTCAGGTAGATCTTGATGGTGTTATCAGTATGTTCGGAAGACTCCATGTCTATCCAAACAAAGGACTGGGAGGACGCCGCTTTTTCTATTATTTTTTCAAGATTGGTCATGCAGTCTTCTACACTTTTAGACAGACCAACTTGGGTTGGCTTGACTGATATGCCTCCAGAAACCTTGAATTTGCGCAAGTTCAAGACAAGTGCTAGATATTCTGATACGGTGTCACTGATCTGGTCCTTTGATACTATGTGCTCGCCAAGCTTGTTAATTACCGCATTCATTCCGTTCTTGTTTGCAGTCTTGGCAGATTGAAGGGCTTCATCCATGGTATCGCCTGCAATCCATTGTTTTGCTATTCTGAAGAGAAATTTTTCTATAAGTGTAGATTCATGTTTTTCCAATTCTAGAACTTACTCCACATTAGCTCAACAAATTGTATAATTCAATTTTGTGTTATGTACCTGTAAACCCGATAACAGATTTAACAAGGTGGCTTGCCAAAAGTATTGGTTTGAAAAGGATAGGGCTTTTAGGCTGTGGCGCAATAGGGACCGAAATAGCTATTGCTATAGATTCTGGCAAGATTCCTGCAAAACTTACACACGTATTTGATTTTTCCAAAGATTCATCACAACGGCTAGTCTCAAAACTAAAAAACAAACCTGTGATAACCGAAAATGCTGGTCTGCTGGCAGCATCCCCTGTAGATCTGATAGTCGAGGCTGCTTCCCAGGACGCAGTTAGAGACAACGCATTATCTATCCTTCAAAATAGGAAAGACTTGATGATAATGAGTGTAGGTGCACTATTGGATGAATCCATATTTGAGATAGTGTCCGAAGGATGCAAGGATTTTAACAAACGAGTCTTTCTTCCATCTGGGGCAATTGCCGGACTTGATAGTATCAAGGCAGTAAAAAATGAACTGGAATCAATAGTACTAGTTACAACCAAGAATCCAAAAGCACTGAAAGGGGCAAAGTTTTTCGAGACTTCAAAAATAAAACCCGATGAGATAAAAGGATCCACTGTAATATACGACGGAACGGCAGAAGAGGCAGTAAGACTGTTTCCTGCAAACATCAATGTTGCAGCACTTATCAGCTTGGCTGGAATTGGAAGCTCAAAAACCAAGGTAAGAATAGTTGCTGACCCAAAAACTAACAAAAACACTCATGAGATACAAGCCAGTGGAAAGTTTGGAATGTTTTCAATCAAAATTGAAAACATTCCAAGTGAGAGCAATCCAAAAACAAGCAGACTTGCTATTCTTTCTGCAATTGAATGCCTAAGGAAGATTTGTGACGGAGAAATACAAATAGGAACATGAATGGCAAATATTGCCACAATGTATTCTGCCTGACTACAAATTGTCACTATCATGACCCTTTAAATGGAAAGAAAGACCAGCTTTATTCTGAACAATGGACCTAAAATCCGAAATTCTTAAACTAAAAGAACAAAAGGACGTGCTAATTCTTGCTCATAATTACCAATTACCAGAAGTGCAAGATGTGGCAGATTATGTAGGTGATTCATTAGGGCTTTCTCGTCAAGCTGCAAAAACTAATCATAAAACAATTCTATTTTGCGGAGTGCATTTCATGGCAGAGACTGCAGCGATTGTATGTCCTGACAAAAAGGTGCTTATTCCAGACTTGGCAGCAGGGTGTTCTCTTGCAGATACTATTAATGCTGATCAAGTAAGAAAATGGAAAAGTGAACATCCAAATGCAGTGACTGTAGGTTATGTAAATACATCTGCTGAAGTAAAGGCTGAGCTTGACTATTGTTGTACTTCATCTAATGCTGTTAATGTAGTAAAATCAATTCCAGTCGATAAAGAAGTACTCTTTTTGCCTGATATGTTTCTTGGTTCATATGTAGCCAAAATGACGGACAGAAAAAATATGTACATCTGGGCAGGAGAATGTCATGTCCACGCAGGTATTAAACCACAAGAAGTACAAGAAAAACTAACGCAATATGCAGATGCCGAGTTTCTGGTTCATCCAGAATGTAGCTGCACTTCGTCTATCATGTATGATGTTGCATGCGGAGATTATGGTAACAGACAAGTCCAGATCTTATCAACAGAAGGAATGATGAATCACGCAAAGAGTTCTAACGGAAAGACATTCGTTGTTGCTACAGAAACAGGCATACTGTATAAGATGAGAAAACAAAATCCTGAAAAAGAATTCATTCCAATGTCAGATGCTGCAATCTGCAAATATATGAAGATGATAACGCTTGACAAAGTCTATTTGTCATTGAAGGCAGAAAAATACGAAGTCAAGGTCCCGAAAAATATTGCACAAAAAGCACACCTAGCTATAGAGCGCATGCTTGCAATCAGTTAACTTCAAGACTCAAATCCAATCCTTGCACAGAACTGGTTAGTCCTCCGATAGAAATCATATCAATGCCAGTTTTGGCGTATGATTTTACATTTGACGCATCTATTCCGCCCGAAGCTTCAATTTTTATTCCTCTTCTCAGATTGAGTCGCTTTAAGACTTGGATAATGCGCAAGATCTCTTTGGGCGGTATATTGTCAAGCATTATGATTGTAGCTCCTTCTCTTGCAGCTATTATTGCATCATCAAGGTTTTCAACCTCTACTTCAAATTTTTTATATCGTTTTTTTGCGGCACGAACTATGTCTTGTAATGACTTTGCAGCTGCTAGGTGGTTGTCTTTTATCATGACCATCTGGTCAAGCGAAATTCGATATTTTTTACCACCTCCTATCTCTATGGCCTCTTTGTCAAAAATACGTAAACCAGGAGCAGTTTTTCTTGTGGAATAGAGTTCTACTTTTGGATTTGCACTTTTGATTATTCCTACCAACTTAGTTGTCTGCGTTGCAATTCCGCTCATCCTTGACAGCAAATTAAGTGCGGTTCTCTCACACGATAAAACTGAGTATGCAGGGCCTGAGATTGTCATTATCTTGTCGTTAGGCTCTATCTTGGTACCATCGTTTTTCAGAATTCTCACTTGGCAGTTTCTTGAAGTAAATATCTCTCTGACGTATGGTGTTCCTGCAATGATGCCTCTCTGACGCGAAATTATGTTTGCCGAAATTTTTTTTCTTGGGAGAAGCTTACTTGTGATGTCGCCTTTGCCAATATCTTCTTTGAGAAATGTTTCGAGTGCTTTTTTTGCACGACTGTGCAATCTAAGTTACCTTGAGGGCGTATTTTCCTTTTTCAGTTATTCCTAAAGATTTTGCAATGACTGAGTTTATGGGATCCACTATGAGAACCGCGCCACTCCAGTCAGGTGTCAGGTCTGTTGATTTACAAATTGCGCATACCTTACCAATGGTTACAAATTTACACTTGCGGCAAGCCATCTCTCTAACCATTTTTTATCACTTGGCTTCTACAGATTTTTTAGCCTTTTCAGCTTGTGGTGTTGGGGGAGATTTTGCCTTCTTTATCTCTTCTTCAATCCATTCATCTGCACCAAGGAATGGTTGTCTGCAAGTTATGCCGACTTTCATCGCAGCAGTTTTACCTAATGACACTGCAGTAATTCTTGCTCGAAGAGTTGTACCAATCTTCATGGTTCTTCCACTTTGGTTAGCCAAAATCATACCTGACTTTACATCACTCTTTAGATAGTCATCCATTATTTGTGACAAGTGTAACAAAGCATCAGTTGCACCAATTCTTACAAATGCTCCAAAGTCTGTAATCTCGACAATTTCTCCTCTGACAATTTCTTGAAGCTTTGGATGGAATGTAAGTGCGGTAAACTCTACTCTGTGATAAGTACCTCCGTCTCCGGCAATAATTTTGCCCATCTTCTCGACTTTGGTATCCATGATCATTATGACATAGCCTAATTCGGGATTTATCATACTCTCGTACTTTTCTCTCAAAATTGTTATGGCTGCCTTTTTCAGTGACTCACCAAATAACTTTGGAGGAACTCTAACTACATCAGTAAGGGTTGATATAGAAAACAATCAAAAAAACTAGTAAAATTTGAATTTATGAATCTTTGGATAACTTGTATGCTATTTTTGCCTATGTTTAAATATCGTACTAAGGAATTTTTTTATTATATGGTATCAGTTGATGAGGTTTTACAGACATTAAGTACAGTAATTGACCCAGATCTCAAAAAAGACATTGTCTCAATGGGCATGATAAAGGATCTGGAGATAAATGGTAATGATCTCAAGTTTACTCTAGAATTAACCACTCCTGCATGCCCTTTCAATGAGCAGATAGAACAAGATGTCCGCCAAGCACTATCAAAGATTCCTGGAGTGTCAAAGCCAGACATCAAAGTTACTGCCAAAGTCATGGAAGGACGTGCGCTCAGCATGGACGAGATGCTTCCTACTGTTAAAAACATCATAGGCGTTGCAAGTGGAAAGGGCGGAGTAGGCAAGACAACTGTTTCTGTAAATCTTGCACTGGCTCTTGCAAACACTGGTGCCAGAGTTGGAATTCTTGATGCCGATATTTACGGTCCAAGTGTGCCGCTTATGCTAGGAATGGGAAAAGCTGCCTTGGAAGTTGAAAATAACAAACTACAACCTGCTGAATCACACGGATTAAAAGTAGTATCGTTTGGATTCTTTGCTGATCAAGAACATCAGGCTGCAATATATCGTGGTCCGATAATTTCAGGAATTTTAAAACAATTTTTGGTCGATACCAACTGGAGTGATCTTGATTACCTAATTGTAGACCTTCCGCCCGGAACAGGAGATATCCCATTGACACTAGCTCAAACAATTCCTATTACTGGCATAGTAGTTGTAACCACTCCTCAAGAAATTGCAAGCAATGTGGCAGTAAAGGCATTTGGAATGTTCCAAAAACTTAACGTACCAATCATCGGTGTGATAGAAAACATGAGTTACTTCAAATGTAATAATTGCAATACTGATCATTATATCTTTGGTAAAGATGGTGCAAAAAGAATGGGCGAAAAACACGATCTACCATTCTTGGGTGGAATTCCTTTAAATCCGGGTATAATGGAAAGCTCTGACAGTGGCAGGCCAGTACTTGTCACTGATCCAAATTCTCCTAATGCTCAGGCATTTATGACTGTGGCAAAGAACGTGGCAGCAAGATGTAGTGTGATTGCAAGCCAGCTTAGTGAGGAAATGACTGCAGAAGCAACTACATAAAAATAGAATAAAACAAAGGTATCTTATGCATCTGTCAGACAGTCTACGTGATAGCCTCAAAAAACCTATGGGATTATTAATTAAAGATTCAGAGGTAACAAAAGAGGCTATTTTACAAATTATGCCAAAAGATGTCTTTTTGATAACAGTTGGAGATGCCACAACTGAGAAGATGATAAAATTTGGACTTGATCCGTTATTGCAGATAGTCGATTCACTGGAAAAGAGGAACAAGAGAAGTCTGCCACTGGGAAAAGTAAGAACGACTCTTGAATGCATAAACCCCGCAGCAGAGATTACTAACGAGAGCATATCTATCATAAAAAAGGCCTTTCACGCAGATGTCCCGGTTAGAATAATCGTAAAAGGTGAGGAAGACCTGTTGGTCTTACCTGTTGCTATACATGCTCCGAAAAACTCGGTCATTATGTATGGGCAACCAAATGAAGGGTTAGTTATTGTAAAGGTAACCGAAGAGATAAGAAATAAGGCAACTAAGATTATGAATTCTATGAGTTAGTTGGGGTATGATGACACGGTGGCTGTATGACATATGATTAAACTACACAAGTTCTGACCCTAAATAACTACTTTTTTGGTAAACTTGGAAAAATACACAAACTCTTGCACGATATTTGACAATTCTAATTAAACTATTTCTCGAAGATCCTCAAGCAATGAAGTGTGATTTAGATTTGAAAGTTAAGATATTGGAGAAGGTTGGAATCTATTCAAGCAGATTTGGAATTTCAGAACCTAAAGTTTTACTAACAACTAGAGAGGTTCTTGACATGCCAAAGGAAATTACCGAGGGAAGGAGGACTTCGGCTTACAAATACTTGGGAGTGTCATATTTGCAACATAATCTCGTCTTTGTAAATATCAAGAAAATACCTGATGATAAGACCCTTGAAAATACCATAGTGCATGAGCTCATTCATTTTCGGTTTCCCTACTTGAGTCATGGAAAGCGTTTCAATAAGCTCGTAAGACAAGGCTTGGCAGGAAAAAATTTCAAACCATATAGAAAAAGAATATGAAAATTCTTATTAAAATTATTTTAAATCATTCCATTATAACATTATATGAATAAAGTAGAATAAATTTATATAAATACCCCGTCCGAGTCTTACTTTCAGATGACGCTCAAAGAACTGATTCCGGTTGGTGCGTCAATCATCTCTTTTGTCATTGCAGCAGGACTTGCGGCATGGGTGTCTAAACAAAAGCCTGGAACACAGCAGATGCTAGATATTTCAAATGCAGTGGGGGTAGGTGCAATGGCATTTTTGAGAAGAGAGTTTAGAATTGTTATTCCTATAGCCATAGGTCTTGCGGTCTTGATTGGTACCGCGATTGGCTTTACTAACGGTATTGCTTTTGCTGTTGGTGCAGGACTTTCTGCTATTGCCGGATTGATCGCACTTAAAATTACAGTAAAGGCAGCGGTTCGAGCTGCAAATGCCTCTGGAAAAGGGCTTGGGCATACCTTTGCCCTTGCATTTAGGGGTGGAGCAACAGTAGGCCTTGCTGTGCCTGCCATGGCTCTTTTGGGCATGAGTTTACTCTATTTTGCATTTCCAAGTCCTATCACAATTGCCGGTGTTGGTATCGGTGCTAGCTTGATTGCCTTGTTTATAAGAGTCGGTGGAGGCATATTCACAAAGGCTGCCGACATGGGTGCAGACTTAGTAGGAAAAGTGGAAGCAAATATCCCAGAAGATGATCCACGAAACCCCGCAACGATTGCTGATAACGTGGGAGACAATGTGGGAGACGCAGCTGGAATGGGGTCGGATATTTATGAGTCATATATTGTAACAATGCTTGCATCATTACTTATTGCTGGGCTGATTGGAACTCATCAGAACTTGTTTTATCCAATGTTAATTGGCGCATCTGGATTATTTGCATCTATTATTGGCATTGCAACCATAACTCCAAGAAAGATGACGGATGTAAACAAGCCACTTGCCAACGCATTTTATGTTTCGGCCGCAATAGCAATTGCACTTAATTTTGTCTTCACATATCTATTTCTTGGTCATACAAAGATCGCATATGCACTATTTGGTAGTACTGTCATAGGAGTTATTCTGGTACCAGTAATACAGAGAATCACAGATTACTTTACAAGTTATAGATTCAAACCAGTTCAAGAAATTTCTGCTTCTGCAAAATGGGGATACGCATCACTTACACTAATGGGAATAATACAGGGAATGCGTTCCACTGGCCCGTTTATGATTGCAATTGTAGTGGCTTTAGCTACGTCATTTGTATTGGCGTCATCTGCAGCACCAGATCCTACACAAACTATGCTTTATGGAATATTTGGTACATCACTTACAGCCATGGCAATGCTAAGCCTTGCAGGAATCGTATTGAGTATAGATGCGTTTGGCCCTATTAGTGACAATGCAGGTGGAATTGTAGAAATGACAGGTATGGGAGAAGAAAATCGTAAAGTTACAGATGAAATTGATGCAGTAGGAAATACTACAAAGGCCGTGACTAAAGGTTTTGCAATTGCAAGTGCAGGCCTTGCTGCATTAGCTATGATCCAAGCATTCCAGTATGAGGCAGGAAAAGTATTTCATCATATTTTTGATTATAGTCTTTCAAATCCTGCAGTAGTTGTAGGATTACTTGTAGGCGGCCTATTGCCGTTCTTTATTACAAGTCAGCTTATTGCCGCAGTGGCAAGGGCAGCTTCTAAAATGGTAGAAGAAGTAAGGCGGCAATTCAAGGAATCTCCAGGCATTTTGACCCACGAGGTAAAGCCTGATTATGCAAAATGTGTTGATGTTGCAACAGTAGCGTCATTACGTGAGCTTTGGAAATCTGCGGCAATAACAATTGCAGCGCCTATAGTACTTGGTATAGTTTTGGGCCCATCTGCAGTTGTTGGACTTTTGATGGGCGCAGTAATTACAGGAATTTTTCTGGCATTTCATCTGGCAAATACTGGTGGTGCGTGGGACAATGCCAAAAAATACATGGAAATTAACAAACAAAAGGGAACAGAAGAACACAAGATAGCAATTGTTGGCGATATAATTGGGGATCCATACAAGGATACTGCCGGACCTGCACTAAATACAGTCATTAAATTGTTAAACACAGTAGCAATAGTCTTCGTATCTGCGTTCGTTGCTATCTTTGTCCTGTAGATTAATCTGATTTTTTATCCTCAACAATCAATGTCATGTCAAGCTCGTCTATTTGGGCCTCTATTGTTTTTTTCATTGCATTGTTGTGTTCTGGACAAAACTTGAAGAACCCATCTATCGTCTCAAAACAGCCGCATATCCATTTAGTTTGGATCTCACCTTCCACTGTCAGTTTGTTGTATTTGCTATTGTTTACCATGATACCAAATAGGGCGGGTAATCTAAAAAGAGTTTTCAAAAATAAGAGTTTAAAAAATTGAAAAAGGTAGCTACGGGCAGCCTTCCATCTTCTGGATGAAATATCCTTTCTGTTGGATCTCGTTAGCAATTGGCTGAGGTGCACCTTGTGAGTGACAGAACTGGCACTCTTCGGTTGTAACTTTTGCTTCTGCCTCGTTTATTGTCTTGAGCCATTCTCTTGCATACTGGATTGCCTTTTGATGATCTTTTACATTTGTGATGACATCAAAGTGCATCGTATGGCCGTCCTTTGCCTCTACATATGTATCGTATACGTGAATTTCCATGTTTTTGATGGATAAAAAAGGGATATTTATTCTAAATCCCGTGGGTTTTTATTGTGATACGGAAACTATCGATCTTCCAAAGATCAAGAACATCATTCTAGAATTTAATAACGAAATTCTGCTACTCGATCATTTTAGTTGTTCTCTTTCCTATGGGATCAAATGATAGGATATGTATTTCTCCCTTCGAGTGTAATGGAAAGACACGTGCGACTTGCAAGGAATTTGTGAATAAAGTTCCTGATGACATAAAAAGACTACGTGTAGGTAGAGCAATTCTTTTACGTAACTTGCGTGTATTACTTGTCAGTGTGGGGCCAAAAAGCCGGATTCAAATGTAAGGATTGTAGCGCAACCTTTGTAGATAAAGAGCATTTTGAGCGACATAAAAAGAACATACACAAGCAATAATGCTAGAGGATTGTTACATTAACTGGTATGATAGTCGATTCTAAAATATATGCTCTAAATTCATTATTTGCATTTGAATAGATAACCCACGGAACTGGATTAACTTCCATGTATTGGCGGTCAGTGGAAGAGGGATAGGCTGCCGAGTTTGGATGGGAGTGAAAAATTGCCACGACTTCTAAATTTCTCTTCTCAGATTCCTCATACGCTTTTATGAGTTCATCGTTTGATATAGTAAAATTAACAGGTGACGGCTCTGCATTCTCTGTTAGAAAGACATCTGATGTTAAAAATTGTCTATCGTCATTCTTTCCAAAAAGTATGGCACAAGATTCATTGGGTTCATTTTGCTTTGCATGTCGTATTAGTATGTCAACGTGATTTTTGGAAAGTGTTATCTCTTTTTGTAATGTCATCCTACTATTACTTTTCCAGTCATCCATGGATGAACTTGACAAAAGTATGGTGTTGTACCGGCTGTTGTAAACGTATGTTTGAATGTATCTCCTGGTTTGATCAGACTAGAATCAAATATTCCTGAGGGTCCAGCACTTGGATCACCGCTTGTGACTGTGTGAGCTGCAGCGTCTTGGTTGGTCCACGTTACAGTTGTTCCAACTTTGACAGAAAGACTTGCTGGATCAAAATATTTTTGTCCTGCACTTTGGGTGGAGGCACCTTTTGAGATTGTAACATTTGCAACAAGCGGCTGGGTTATCACTATCTTGCCAGTCATGAATGGATGCACTGTACACATGTAATCATATTCGGTTCCATTTAATTTTGATGTATCAAGTGAGTATGTCTTACCGGGTGTAATCAAACTAGAATCAAATATTGAACCATCTGGAGCATTTGTGACAGTGTGAGGTACCGTATCATTATTGGTCCACTGTATTATGTCTCCTTTTGGAACTGTGACGGTATTGGGAGTAAAGTTTGGATTTCCTTTGATGGATGCATTAACTGGAATGGTGACGTATATTACTGGAGCTGTTGGTAAAGTTTGATTAGCTGTCTGTGTTGCATTGGTTTCATTTAGTGTATGCAACGAGAACTGTGCACCTGGTCCTATGAATCCAAATACAGTAAATGATCCTACTCCAACTGCCATCGCAGCCAAAAATATTACAGCTATGGGCCTGAAATATTTTTGTGCCCTCATAGAAGAAAACGCTATGACAACACTTGGTATGATTATGATGATTAAAACGCCTACAAATCTGGGCAATGATGTTATGACTGTATTCAAGCTTATTGCATAAGCTCCTACCGAGCCCGCGATTCCAAATATTACAAGAGTTGTTGCTTTGGCTCTTGGGCTAGTTGAAACACCGCCGCTTAGAATTCCTGCGGACAAGAACACCATGCCTACAAACATGGTCAAACCTGAAAGTGCTTGCATTCCTGTAAGGAAAGTATTGGCAATTCCCAAGTAGGATAAAATGACTCCTCCAAGACCTATAGAGGTCAAACCCATGCCAGGCATCATTAGATCCCAGTCACTCATCTGTGGTAATTCGATTAAGTGAGGTACTTAATTCTTTTGACTTCTCATGACAAACTTCGAAGAAATTAAATTCCCAGCAGACTCGCTAAGACTAGTGGGATTAAAAGAAGTACTGGAGATATCAAAACCCCGTATAGTAGTTTTACTTGTAATTACCGCCGTAACATCAATGTACGCAGCCAGCAAATTGATAGGTCCGCCACTTAACTATGTTAGCCTATTACACATAATCATAGCCGGATCGCTTTCTTCAGCCGGTTCAAGTGCCCTTAATCACTATTATGATCGAGACATCGATCTGTTGATGAAAAGAACCAGTAACCGACCAATCCCATCCGGAAGGATGTCTGCAAGAAATGTTTTGATATATGGTCTAGTTGTAAGTGCCGTCTCTGTAATTTATGCATGGTTTACCCTGAATCCAATTTCTACATTTTTCATTGCGCTAGGAGTTTTCTTTTATGTGATAGTCTATACGGCATGGCTCAAGCGTACAAATTCATCTAATATTGTAATTGGAGGCTTTGCTGGTAGCTGTGCTGCAATGGCAGGGTGGTCTGCTGCGACTGGCTCCATGGACATACTGGGAGCACTTGTGGGTATTCTTGTCTTTGCGTGGACTCCTTCCCACTTTTGGTGTCTTGCAATGAAGATAAGAGATGATTATGCAGAAGCACACGTTCCAATGTTGCCAGTATTGATTGGCATGCAAAGGACATCAAAATACATACTTGTCAACACCGCAATATTGCTTCCATATTCATTGGCCCTTGTAGCATTTGGATTAGGTTACGTCTATCTTGCAATTGCTGCAGTATCAGGTAGCCTGATGTTACTGTATCATTACAAACTGACAAAGACTCCAACTTCTGACTTTGCGTGGAAAGCCTACAAGGTGACTGCTCCATACCTTACGATAATATTTGTAGGAATTGCACTTGATGCTGCGTTCCACTTTCCTGTGATGAAATAAATTATTCTTGGGTGTCTTGTTCTTGCTCTACACCAGGAAATCCTGCTTCGTATTCTTTTTCTAGACTTTCCCTGTTCTGTTTTTCTATGTCGTCTTCGTTTTCCTCTTTTTCATAAATCTCAACTCTTCTCTCATCTTTTGTTAGCCAAGTAACCTTGATGAGGCCATAAATTTCGAGATTCAGTAATGTTTTATTGAATTCATCCTCAGGAATTGAAATTCCAGATTTTATCAATGCCTTTGAGAGCTCAGAGTCTGTCATAGAACCTGCATTTTTTACTATTTCATATACTGAATTTCTAAGAGGAATAGTTGCCATATCTAACCATAAAATGCCTTGTCAATTGGCTTGGGTAATGCGTATGATATATTGTCTTTGATTGCAGAATACCAATCTTCAACGCCTTTGGTGATAGAAGGCTTGATGACTTTTAATGCCGCGGCAAAGTCTACGCTACTGATTTTTGGCGTATTGTTTCTCATTGCTTGTACTGCAGATTCTCTGCACACTGCTACCAAATCAGCTCCTGTGTATCCCTTTGTTGAAAGCGCAATCTCCTTCAAGTCGACATCTCCAGATAGAGGCATCTGTCGTGTGAGTGTCTTGATTATCTCAAATCTTCCCTTTTCTTCAGGCGGAGGAATAAAGAGTATCAAATCTAAGCGACCGGGTCTTAACAGCGAGGGATCTATCAGATCAGGTCTATTGGAAATTCCAACAACTATCACTCTTGCAGCTCCCCCATCTTCCATCTCGGTGAGCAACTGGCTGAGTAGTCTTTCTCCAACTCCTCCTTCTTCAAATGATTTTGATCTTGCCAACGAATCAAGTTCGTCAAAAATTATAATGCATGGTGATGATGCTTTTGCCTTTCTGAAAATCTCTCTTATCGCCTTTTCAGATTCACCTACCCATTTTGACAAGATTTCTGCTCCTCTTACCAATATCATGTTGCCACCGCTTTCTGTTGCAAGTGCTCTTGCAAGCATTGTCTTTCCACATCCTGGGGGTCCATAAAGCAAAGCACCTTTTGGAGGTTTGATACCAATCTTCTGAAATTTTGCCGGTTCCTTTATGGCTGTAATTAAATTATCATTTAGTGTTCTTTTTGCGTCATCTAATCCCCCGACATCTTTCCACCATACTTTTGGACTTTCAACGTAGAACTCTCTCATTGCAGTTGGAACAATTTCATGTGTTGCATCGTAAAAGTCTTGAAGGCGTATGGTCATCTTCTGCAAAATTGCAGGTGATATCTTTTCAGTCTCCATCTCAATCTCTGGTAAAAATGCTCTAAGAGCTTTCATTGCTGCCTCTCTGCAAAGTGACTTGATATCAGCACCAGTATATCCATGAAGCTCTGCTGCAAGAACCTTCAAGTCAACATCATCTGCAATAGGCATTCCTCTTGTATGAATATGTAAAATCTCTAATCTGCCATCGGCATTTGGTACTGAGATTTCTATCTCTCTGTCAAATCTACCGGGCCTTCTCAATGCAGGGTCTACACTTTCTGGCCTGTTTGTTGCCCCAAGTACGATGACATTCCCTCTATCTGTTAGACCATCCATTAATGCCAATAGCTGAGCCACTACTCTTTTTTCAACATCGCCGTAAGCTTCTTCTCTTTTTGGAGCAATAGCATCAATTTCATCAATAAACACCACACTTGGGGCATTGTCTTTTGCTTCCTTGAAAATATCTCTAAGTCTTGCCTCTGTCTCTCCATAATACTTGTTCATTATCTCAGGACCGTTTATGGAATAGAAATTGGCTTCTGATTCACTTGCAAGTACTTTTGCAATCAGTGTCTTTCCGCATCCTGGAGGTCCATACAAGAGAATCCCACTATGTGGTTCTATGTTTAATCTACTGAAAACTTCGGGATGTTTTAATGGTAGTTCTACAATCTCACGCATTCGGTCTATCTGTGCTCTGAGTCCGCCTATCTCCTCGTATGTGACCCGTGCCTTTTTGTCGACTGACGTGTCAGTTAAAATGGTAAGTACTGTGCCACGGTCTATCTTGGCTACACTTTTTGGTGAAATCTTGTGTATCTTAAAGTCCATGGAATTTCCAAGAATCATTACTGATATCTCATCTCCTTCAGAAAGGGGTAATCCTTTTAGCCTATTTTTGACAAAATCTGTAAATTCCTTATCTACTGTAACATTTCCATTAACTGGCATCAAGACTACACTTTTTGCTGGTTTTGCGACAACTTTTCTAACATTGACCAGATCGTTTATTCCTACCCCGACATTCTTTCTTGTCTGACCGTCTATTCTGACCATGTCTGGTGCTTTGTTATCATCATCTGCAGGCCATACTATTGCACAGCTAGATTTTTTCCCTATAATCTCTATCATGTCTCCTGGTTCGACTTTTAAAAATTCCATAGCTTCTGGTTCTATTCTGGCTCGTCTTTTACCTACGTCTCGCTGCTTGGCTTCACCAACGCGCATTTGGAGCAGCTCATCTTTTTTTACCAAAAAGATACCTCCATCACTTGGCGTCTACAGAAGCTCGACTTACTCCGAGTACCTCGAACTCTCCTACGCCTTCGATTGAACGTACACTGTTTTCAAGTGAGTCCATCTGTCCTTCCTTGTCATCTAAGAAGAATTCGGCATTAATAAAGTAGAGACCAAAAGCAAGTGGCTCTTTTGTATATTTTGAGAGTGTTATGCCGTCCTTTAGAGTTGTGGTGATATTCTTGGCAACGTTGTCGAGATCTATCTCAGTACCTGTTGGTAAAATCTTTGCTCGTAATACTAGTCGAGGCATTTTCTTTATGGTCCTTCGAAATCACATGATTTGCACTTGTATGTTCTAGCTGCCTCTCTACAACTTTCACAGCGCCAAAGCAATACCGAGCCGCAGTTGGGGCAGTTGAATTTTACACATTTATCATTAGGCATGATTGGTCTATGGCACGAACTGCATACTGGCAAAGTAATTGACGATGACATGTTAGAAGCTGGACTTTCTACCGAATTTATATCTTCCTTATGAATAGATGCACATTCAACTCAATAATCGTCTTAATTCATTTCCTAATATTGCCTGAATAGCTTTTACAGATCCCTTTACTCCTAAAAGTTTTGCAACCGATACTGTGTGGAAATCAAAACTTCCCTCTTTTGAAATATCCTCTAACACTTGAGGAGTTACTGATTCAAAAAGATCATTGATCGATTTGTTGTCAAGTCTTTCAAGAAGAGATCTGGCAAGAAGCATCTGCTCAAATTCTTTTCCAAATTTATCTGACCACTCTTTCTGATATTTCTGTAACTCATTTTCTTTTCCAGATTCCAAAAACTTGGATATGGCATTTCCAGCTAGTATTCCACCAAGTCCTGAGGAATAAATTCCACCTGCTGTAGTGGGCTTTGCCTGTCCTGCTGCGTCTCCTACCGTTACTATGTTCCTTGTTACAAATTCCTTGATTGGACCTTTTATCCATATTGGTGCAAATATCTTTCTTACTGTGGAATAGCTACCTTTTTGCTTCAAAAAGTCTTCTAGCACTGCTGCGGGGTTGATTCCTTTTCCAGCAACTCCTACCTTTGCCTCGTCGCGTCTAGTTGGTATTACCCATGCAAAGAATCCAGGATATTTTTCTTGATCAAGATATACTTCGACTTGTTCCTTGTCAATCCAGTCTGCATATACCTCGTATTGTGCAGATTGTAGTGTTCCCGTACGGTCCTTGTGAATCAAAGAGGATACTCCTCTTGCATCAACTATTATCTTACACTTGATATCTCCATCAGTTGTCCTAACACCCTCTTTGGTTATTTCTCTAAGTGATGATCTCACTCGTATTTCAGCACCATTGACTTTGGCTTGATGCGCAATTTGCTTATCAAATTCTCTTCTATCTAGTACTATGACCTGTTGCGGTCTTGCATCAAGTGTAAAGCTCTTTCCTGACGGTGCTACCATCCGGGCTGATCTCACCTTGTTATCAAGTGTGGCCCTCATTGGGATGATTCCAAGATCATCCATGGCTGATATGCTTACAAGCCCTCCGCAGTGTTCTGGCGTTCCAATCTCGTAGTCTTCTTCTATGACAAGAACATTATGGCCTCGTACTGCAATTTCTCTTGCACACAAGAGTCCTGCCACACTTCCACCTGCTACAACTACATCGTAATCCACACCTTGTTATTTTTTATCATTTATTTATATCAAACATAGTGTTTGAAACCGCTGTCTCTTGTTTGGAATACAAACTACGTGTTTGTAAAAAACAGAACAAATTCCTAGTTCTTCAACCGTTGAATCTTTTAGGTCTCAAGCCAGTTAGTCCATACAAAAATACTTTCAATTCAAAAGTTTAACATGTACTATTATTATTCCAAATTGATATGGGTACCATTAAACAAGTAATAGTGGTAAGAAAGGATCTAGGAATGGGTACTGGAAAGATTGCAGCCCAAGTGGGGCATGCATGTGTTCTAGGTGCAGAACACGTGAGAAAGTCTCATAGAGAATGGTATGACGCATGGCAAGAATCTGGTCAAGAAAAAGTGGTGCTCAAGGTTTCAAGTTTATCTGAATTGGAAAATATAAAAAAACATGTAATCACTCTTGGCCTACCATGGTCAGAGGTAACCGATGCGGGTCATACTCAGATTGAACCTGGAACAGTAACTTGTATCTCTATAGGTCCTGCTCCTGAAGACACAATTGATAAGGTTACACAAAGCCTGAAATTACTTTAGATCTGTTTTTCACGGTCTCTTACTTTTGCATCAAATGTCGCTGTGATATTCTGCCCAGGCTGTGCATTGCATGGAGGTATCTTTATGACGAAATGATCATGAGTCTCAACATAACAACCGTCTTGGTCTACTGCTTTTACTGTAACTTCCTCAGTTACCATTGTGGGAATGAGATTCCAAAATGGGAAAACAGCTGTCGTCATAATTACAATTGCTGCTGCAATTCCGCCAAATATGAGCAATCTTTCATTCATACATCTGATCGAAAGTAATCCTGTATTTAGCATTATTGCGTCTATTGTGACCTTATTTACAAAGAGTGGGAATATTAGAAATCCTCTTAAATCCTTGGTCATCGAAGAATTCTATGTTCGTAGTTGTAGTTGAGGTTCAACTCAAAAGTGGAGCAGAAGAGGAATTCAAAAAATGGGTAAGTGAATCTAACAAGGATCTTGCCAAGTTTGATGGATTCGTTAACCGAAGATTGCTGGCAACTCGTACTGGTAAACATACTCTATTGGTAGAGTTTGAGAGCCAAGAAAAGTTTGAAAAAATGCATCAAACGCAAGAACATTTTAGAATTCAATCAAAGGGTCATTCATACATGCAAACCCCTCCTAGACCGATATTTTACGAAGTAGTTACCAGCTAGCAAGTCCACGCATACGTCATTTCTCGTGTGTGAAAGCAGTTCGTTGAAGGTCTAATTGTGAGGTTTTTGGTTATTGAACAAGAAAAGGTCTGATCAAGACGCATCCTATAGGTAATGAATCTTCATGTGATTTCTGTGCACTGTTTCAAACTGGGTAACATGGCCACAATGAACACACGAAAAAAACTGGTCTGAGGTATCTTGTGGTGGCGCCTCTATCTTGTATCCGTCAAGTGCTACTACTGAAATGACATCGTTTTTCTGTATAACTGCAAAGTGTCTTTCACATCCCAAAGATGCAAGGAACATTTTGATTGCTGTGATTACATTTGCAGCGTTGATCTCCTCGTCTTCTATAGGGGCAAGAACAAATTCGCGTGACTTTAAGGCTGGAACTGCTCCCACCTGGTCAGAAGTATATACTGCCAATGTTGATTTTATGGGAAGAATATCCCTACAGTTGACAGTGATCATGTCATATACAAAATCAACACTTTATTTTAGTTTAACAAAAGCTCTTCCCATTCAGGTGTTTTCTTTAAAACAGAAAAATTACTCTTGTAGAGTATCTCTCTTTTACCTGCCTCATTTATGATTCCAATTCTGCGTATTACTTTGTAGTCGAGCAGTTTTTGCATCTTTCTGTACGCCGTGCTTGTAGGTATGTTACACTCTATGCAAAGTTGGGTTGTAGATTTTGGAACCGTCATAATTGATTTCAGTATCATTCTATTGGCTTTGTCTGACAAGAGATCTTGCATCGCCTCATCGTTGATATCTCTAATCTCCAGCATTGTTCTTAATCTTACGTCTTTGATTTAATGGGTTACTTAACTAAGTTACCTAGCCTTTTTGTACATGTCTTTTTTTAGCATCTTAAAATAAAAATTTGATAGACGCGATCTTACATTTATTGACTTGAAAAGAATCCATGGTAAAAAAGAGCAAAGATTTACATAAATAACTTGACAGAGTTCTGCCAGTGACTAACATATATGAGAATGCAGCACATGACTTTCTTGAACTTGCAAGCGAACAACGTCTGAACATAATATTCAAACTTTTAGAGAAAAAATCCAAGATCTCAAACATGGCAAAAGAACTGCACGCCACGGTTCAGGAGGTTCATAGGAACTTTGAGCGACTCGCAGATGCAGGGTTGATTGTAAAGGACCGTGATGGCTTGTATGATCTTACTACATATGGCAAAACAATGTGCACCCAAGTCCCATCGCTGTTGTTTCTTTCTAAGAATAGAAAATATTTTGAGAATCATAATTTTGGAGATGTTTCGATGAAATTTATACAAAGAATAGGTGCACTTGCGGGAGGACAACAGGTAAAAGGGTTTGTCAAGGTTTTAGAGCAATGGAAGTCAATTTACAAAAATGCGGATGAGTTTGTTTATGAAATTTTCACCGAAGTACCACTTGATCTAATAGAACCACTTTTAACCAAAGTAAGAAAGGGAGTTAAACTAAATTACATTTTTTCAGAATCTGTTATAGTCCCCAAAGGCAGACAAAACTTGCTCAAAAAATTAGGCATGAAAGATTTAATTGATAAAGGCTTGGTTGAGCGAAAAATGAGTGCAGACACAGATGTGATCGTAGTATTAAATGAGAAAGAAGCATGTGTTGGTTTTCCCACCATGGATGGCGTCACAGACATACGTGAAATGTTTTATAGTAAAGATCCTCTATTCCACGAATGGTGTCTGGACTATTTTAGATACTGCTGGTATAACTCTGACTCGTTTCAAGAAAGTAAAATTCGTGAATAAATAACGGTATAAATTTAATCTTGTAATATATTCTAAAATTTCATTGCTTGACTTTACCCTAGAATATCTGTGTTGCATAAACTGCAAGTCAGATCTATCAATTGAACCATTGACATATAGTGAAGAAATACAAGAAGGATTTCTCAATTGTGTAAAATGTGATCATAGCTATCCTGTGATATCTTCTGTACCTTTTATGTTAGACAACTTTTCGTCGTACCTCTCAATTCGAATGGCACTAGGGGGCCAGTTGATGCTGATGGCAAAATCTCAAAAAATGAAGTCATTTGTAAAGAACACCTTGGGAAAGATAAATCGTGCATCTGAAGATACTTCGAATCTGGAAAGAAATTGGATAGGGATTTACAAACGTAGCATGGGATCAAAATTCTATGCGCATGTCAAAGACTCGATTCAGAAATTACATCGATGCGATCTTGTACTGGAACATGGATGTTCAGTAGGTTATATGGCAAGAGAAGCTGCAAAACAAAACTCGCGTGTATTTGGAATAGATAAATCATTTTATGCAATTCTGGAAGCAAAGAAGCATCAAAGAAAAAATTCAGATTTTGTGGTAGCTGACTCGCTGAACACTCCTTTTGGAAATAAAAAATTTGATTTGGTAATTGCCTTAAACTTGCTTGATATCGTAGAGCCATCAGAACTTTTACAGATTGTTTCACATCAAACGCGGCAATTTCTTGTGTTGTCAGATCCATATGACTTTGAGCGAGGGAAAAACTCTGTAAAATCAAAAACAAGTCCAGGAGAATTAAGATCGTACCTGAGAAATGCTGGATTTAAATTAATTCAAAGAACAACCAATACAAGCTTTATTCCATGGAAATTAAACATGAATTCTAGGCTAAGTTTGAATTACAAAGTAGATCTGATTGTTGCGCAAAAAAGCAATTAGATTTGCTGTACCGTGTCAGGAACGCGCTGGTTAATCATCTTGGATAGACCTCGCATATAGTTTTGGGCAAAAGTTGTTACAGGTTGGGAGGAATACCATATGCATCCCAACACTTCGCAGTCATGGCACGTCTTTGCAATCTCCCACTGTGGTGCACTCCATATTTCATCCACGCTTTTTTCAAGAAGGTTGTACGTGTTTTCTGGTTTGCTATATTTCCAGCATGGCACCATGACTGTGCCATTTCCGTTGACAAAGATGCTCTTCCAAACCCCGCATTCATCATACATGCCACGCCCGTGTTCAATTATTTGTTCAAAGTATTGCGGTGGGATCATGATTTGAGGGTCTTCTTTACTATGTATGTGCTCAAGCACACTCTGACAAACTTTCACGATGGTTTCCCTGTCAGGAAGTAGAGAATAGTCCACATCTGATCTGTCTTCTACGAAGGTCAGAGAAACTGAATTCACACCAAGCTCTTTTGCTCTCTTAAAATATGATTTGTCGATGAATTCTTTTGTGTTAAACTTGGTTATGACAGAATTGAAGTAATGTGGAACCTTGTACTCTGTTAACAATTGTAGGTTTTGCATTACGCGCTGGTACGTCTGTGGAGTAACTCCGCGAACTTTGCAATAGGATTCCTCAAATACAGAATCTATACTACATGTGATGAACTGAACATAGTTTTTTAGTTCGTCAAGATCAATTGTATGTAACAATGAACAGTTTGTAATCAATGTAATTGGCAATTTGAGGTTGTACACATGGCGTACAAGCTCCATGAAATCTGGCCTGCTCGTAGGTTCTCCGCCCTCTATTATAGACCAAATGCAGTACTCTGCAACTTTGTCAAAAATCTGTTTCCATTGATCAGTTGTCAAGTCGTTTTTGCTTGCAAGCTTTATCTGGCCTTGCTTGTCCGAATCCCCAAATGGGCACATGGGGCAGTAGTAATTACAATAATGGGTAAGGCTAAAAACTGCAATTATGGGTCTTCTTCTTCCAACTGCTCGATTCAAAGACCACTTGCCCACTCTATTGATTGTCCTAATTACGTCTACGACCACGGTTCTAGTTCATTCTTAAATCTATTAAAATCTTGTAATTTCCTTGCTTGTTTTTTAATAGGTGTTTGTGGCCTTGAATTAATTTATTTAAAAGCATAACCTAGTTTTCACATGAAATCTTTGGTTTATGTTATACCTATTGCTGCCATAATTTTTACAATATCTTTCTTACTTGTGCGGGAAAATGTAATTCCAGCAGGACACAATCAAACTTTTGTGCTATCAAGTTCTGCATTTGAAAATAATGGAACTATTCCATCACAATACACATGTGATGGTAATAGCATATCGCCGCCTCTTGCAATATCTGGCGTTCCACAAACCGCAAAAAGTCTCGCACTCACTGTTGTTGATGTTGATGCTCCAAAAGGGCCATTTACGCATTGGACAATGTGGAATATTCCAATCAATAACACCACATTCTATGCAGGTGAAGACATGATGTTTCCTCAAGGGATTACAAGTGCTAGAACCAATGGCTACAAAGGGCCATGTCCTCCATCTGGAACACACCGGTATTTCTTTACCCTCTATGCCTTGGACACTCTTCTTAATCTTGGTCAAAATA
Organism: Nitrosopumilaceae archaeon; assembly: GCA_030041535.1. Classification (GTDB taxonomy): domain Archaea; phylum Thermoproteota; class Nitrososphaeria; order Nitrososphaerales; family Nitrosopumilaceae; genus Nitrosotalea. The sequence goes on from JASHNR010000001.1 coordinate 54,210, forward strand.
CAACAAGAAATGATCTGGAACAAGCCATGAATGGACACATCGTAGACAAGACTGAACTAATGGGACGATATTTCAGGAGCTGATTTTTTCATATTATTGTACAAGTGTAAGACAAATCATGCACTAACCAAAAATTATAAATGTGATCTAGAAGATTACAGAATATGCGGCTATGGCATTAGCCTTGAAATAAAAAATTCTAAACCGCATCAAATGATGCTAATAATGTCTACCAAAATAAAAAATAGGTAGACAAATGAAAACAAAAAATTCAAAAGGTTCACTTCTTACTGATGTAGGACTTGATCCTGAAACTGATTATGAATTAGGATTCTATTATGGATATATTTTTGACGGACTCGACGATGAGATCAGACACGACATAATGGAATTGATAGACATAAACAAAGTGTTCGCAAGTGCATTTGGTCGAGGTTCTGGCTGGAAGTTTACCAAGTCATCAGTTCGTACAAAACAAATTCTAATGGAACTCTGCAAGTCTAACCACGAACTGGCAAAACAATTCTGTCAAAGCATTGGAAATCATATGGGAAAGCTTACTGATAGTACACTGAATAGTCTTTTGAACCTTGCAAAAGATGATCCTTTCTTTGCAGCTAGACTGGGTTATGAAATTGGATACAATTTTTATAAATTGAAAGAAAATATGACGCAAATTGTATTTGATTTTGCTTCTCTAAAACTTGATTTTGCACATAAGATGGGGATTGGTGTTAAAGATACTTTTAGCAAGTTGGAAGATGATGATAGAAAACTAACATTGAATTTTGCAAAAAAGAATAAAAGTTTTGCAAGCGGTATGACAAATTAATCCTTAGTGTGTGGGATTAAATCATTACAATGACACAAAAGACGATCTATCGTATTTGGGATGATTTGTTTTTTAAATGATTAAGAAAAATACTATTTACTCATAGTTTTGATTTTATGATCTATAAAACATTGGTTATGATTCATTTTCTTCATTTACTATCATTGTTATAGTTGATGTAATTTTGTCAATTTTTCTAATTTTTTCTAGTATGTTCTGCATGTCGTTCATACTGATACTTTCTATTTTTAGAACCATGTTGTACACGCCATAAACTTCTCGGATCTCATACTTTGTAGCTGTATCTCCCTTCATTATCTCTTCAACATTGTTGAGTATTTCGCCTTCTGAATCTGGCTTACTGTTTAACAAAATGTATGCCATCATATTTTTGTCCTAGCATACAAATCAAGAAATGCGTCCACATCTATTGGTTCTTCCATGATTTCAGATATTTGTTCTATCTTGGTTACTATGGAAAAACACTGTTTCTTGAAACTATCTTCGTTAAATCTCATCACAGTTATCTGTTTTGGGATGTCGACAAATTTGTTCTCCAAGTCAGTGTTTGTCAAAAGTATGAGATTCAATCCCTTTCCTTGTGCATATCCTATCCCCTGATTAATCGCACTCGAGTTTATGATCTCTGCATCGGTGATGAGAATTAGGCATATGCTAGAACGCACTATTTCTTTAAATTCTGAGGATATGAAATTACCTTGTAATTCACTATAAACTAACTGTGTCTTGAATCCTTTTTCTTCAAGTATGGATTTTAAAACACACGCATATGTCTCATAGTCTGTTTTATTGTAACCTATTGAAACTTTGAATCTTGGATGTATCATTTTATGGTTCACTACGATCCAATTTTCTTGATCTTTGTAAAAAATGCTGAGGACCTTTATTCATTACATCTGTCAAATGATAACGCGCGACATGATGTTTGCCTTTTTTCTTTTTTATTTCTGTATGTGATGACATGGCAAGTACTTTGTAGCTATTTCGTAGGGTTACTTCGGTTACATGAGACGCTCTTGCAATATTCTTCTGAGTCATTCTAACGCCGTTTATCACGCAGGATAAGTATATAGCTGCAGCTGCTACCCCTTTTGGGGCCTTTCCTATTCTAATTCCGTCTTCTACTGCGTCATTGAGAATAAGTATCGCATTTCGTTTGATTTTTTCACTGACCTCAATATTGCTTGCTATGTGTGCTATGTATCTTATTGGATCTGCTATTGGCATATTTAGATCGAGTTCGAAGATAAGTAACCTGTAGCATTTAGCAAGTTCTCTTTTTTGTATTCCTGTTGCCGACGAAATATCTTTCAAAGTTCTCGGAATTCCGCCATCTCTACAAGCAGCATATACTGAAGCCCCCAGTAAGATTGCTATGGAACGTCCTTTTACAAGGCCTCTTGCAAGAGCTTTTCTATAGATGTGCGCTGATTTTTCTACTATGTTATCGGGTAGAGTTATTTTATCTTTTATTCTAGCAAGTTCAGAAAAAGCGATTCTGAGATTTTTTTCAATCAATATTCCACTTATGTTACTTCTGTTATCTAATTTCTTTAGCTGTATCATCATTGTCTTCATAAAAGGAGATAAAGGCCTTCCAAATGCATCTCTGTACGCAGGATTGATTATTGTTGTTAATCCCTTGTCTGATCTTGCAAGTGATTGTGCCATGCCACCTGTTTGTTCCCCGTCCTTTGAAAACCCTCTCGCGTTTACCTCGTCTATTCTCTGTTCTAATACTAGGCCACATCTGCCACAAATAACTTCTCCAAGCACGGTGTCTGTAAATATTGATTCTTTAAGGCATCTAGGACACTGATTCTGCTTTGTGTTGCTTATATTGCGTTGCATTTTTATCTAGCCCTCTGGCTGAATTCAGCTTTTAAAAGACGCATTATCAAAAACGCAACTTTTAACACATCACTTCTCTTTTCTATGTAAATGTACAATATTTCCTTATCCAAAGGAAAGATCATTGTTATTATTGGGCCATAAGATATAGTGAAATCTTGTGGCCCAATATGACGATCGTGTTCTCTTCTCATCCTCACTCCTAATGCTATTTCCATTAGCAATACTTCATCTTGTAGCCCCAACCAACGCGTGTCTGTTTTGTTTTTTTTACTTTGAGCAAGTAATTTTCCCTTGTCATCAATTATTCCAACAAACACTATATTGGAATCTAAGTTAAGGACTCTATCACAAACAGATTCTAATGCATCAGTTTGTATAGTCATGTTCTGATTCCTTACCATTTAATTGAGCATTAGAACGGGGGTGGAGTCGTACAATGTTAGATGACTCTGGATCTCTTTGTATGTTTGCCCAGTTTATTGTGGGAATATATCCCTGAGTATACTCCGCATTTTTCTCTTTGTTTGTCATTTTGTCTACCTTTTATTTTGGTAGACATTATTAGCATCATTTGATGCGGTTTAGAATTTTTTATTTCAAGGCTAATGCCATAGCCTACTTAATATGCGACTATCCGCCTTTTATTCTTTTTTAAAATACTAATTGTGGACTGGTCAAGAAATTGAACATACATAAAAAACCGAGATATATAAAACATCTAAATCATAGAGCAGCTATTTGTATTTGAAGAATGCCTATACAAAAAATACTGGTGGGTTATGATGGTACAGAATCATCTGAACATGCATTAGAATTTTCTATCGACATTGTCAAACAGCATGATGCAAAGTTGTATCTGGCATTTGTTGTCAATGAACCAACTGGAATGTCAGGCCCTGTACCGGATGAAGTGTATCAATCTCTAGTAAATATAGGGCAGAAGACTTTGTCTAACGCGGTTCAACAAGTAAAAAAGCAATTTATTAAATATGAAACTTGCCTGGAGACAGGTAATCCGGGTCAAAAATTATTGGCATTAGCAGATAAAATTAAACCGGATTTGGTAGTATTTGGTGCCATCCAGCATTCCTCGTCCGAAAAAGCACTTGGTACAACATCTTCTTATTTTTTAAAATCTGGAAGGCATCCGCTTCTTCTAGTGCCATAGATTTACATGATGATAAAGAAAGTGTACAACAGAACAAAAATGAATGCTGCCATAATGTATATGAGGTAAACGAAAATCTTACCAGGCATGACTTTTCTGGCAGTGTGGTATGACAGAGATAGCGTAAATTTTGTCAGTATGTCGTAGAATTTTTTAAAGACATCTAAAACTTCTACTTCAACGATGTATTCTTCAGGTGACAAAATGACTGGCCTACGTGTAGCGCCAACTTGGATGATCCTCTCCTTCGTTCTGAATAGGAAACTTAACATTATTCTAATTGGTGTGCTGTAACCAAACGAATTATACAACTCAAATGTATCATTTGGCTGGTTCTGGCCACTAAACCAACCATGCGTTCTCCTCACTTTCCATTTTGTGCCCCATCTTGTTATGATAAATGGTATTACAAGTAAGCCTGTCATAAAAACAGCTACAAATGTTGGAGAAAATCCGCCAAACGGTTTTCCTGATAAAATAACAAAATATGCCGGAATTCCTAAGAGCCCAGTGACAAACGTATCAAATGTTTTTTCCTGTAAAATCTGATTCGTACTGCTTGAGGCAAGGAAAAACACCCCTGGTGCCATTACTCCTATGCCAACCACAAGAAACAAGAAATAGTAAAAACTTGTTCGTATCGATAACATTTGCTGAAAGACATTTTTGATTTTCAAATCTGTCGTTCCAGACCATAAAATACCAAATCCATATGCTTTAGTCATTGCAATAATTATTATGCCAGCAGCCAATGCTGTTATGGCTCCAGTTATGGTTCCAATTATCTGGCTAGTAACATCTCCAAATCTGAATGATTGAAACAATGCTTCTAGAATCATCCACTCTGATACAAATCCCGCAAGTGGGGGTACAGCTGCCAACGAGAACACTGTAATGATTCCGGACAGGTAGGAGCCTCTTCTCTCATCCTTGGAAATGGGAACTTGATTATTAAGATCAAAACTTCCCTTAACCTTGCTTATCCAACCCATGATTAAGAATAATGACGCCTTGGATATAGAATGCGAAAATGCATGATACAGTGCAGCTACTAAGGCAAAACCCCCAAGTAATGTAAGATGATAATAAGATGATAAAAGATAGACACCAATGGCTACTATGATCAAACCATTATTTTCTATAGTGCTGTATGCCGGTAATCCTTTATTGTGCTCTGATACCGATGCAAATAAAGCGCCCAACAGAGTCGAAATTCCTCCGATGGCAAGTGTAATCCAACCCCACCACAGTTCTGATTGACCAAGATGAGTTAAGACATTGATATATCCGTAAACGCCCATCAGAGTCAAAGTAGCTGAAAGAATGGCTGACGCATTAGATGGTGCGTTTGAGTGAGCAATGGGTAACCATTCGCTCATATGAAATGGCGCAATGCCCATCTTTAATCCAAATCCTACTAGTGCAGCGACAAAAACCCATGAAGCGGTAATCCCACTAACATGAATTGTTGATATTGAAAGAAAGTCAAAACTCCCAAAAGATGAAAACATTCCTCCAAAGGCTAACATGATAAATACTGTACTTGCCTCTCCAAACCCTAAAAAGAGAAACGCGGCTCTTCGGATGACGTCTGGTTTGCCTTTTCCCATGAGAATCATGAAAAAAGAAGTTATGGTCATTGATTCCCATCCTACCAGAAATGAGACTGCATCTCCGGCCAAAATTATGACAACCATGGATAACATTGTAAGAACAAGCAGAGATGCTAACCCCCTTGGATAATCGTCATATCTTAAAGAGTACAAGCATGTTCCAAGCCAGACAAGGCAGCAAATAAGCAAGAAATAGGCATTAAAAGAAGATAATGAAAATTCAAATGTACTATGTTGCGTTACTTTCCAAAATGTCAGATCTATTGGAGTGGTGTTTGCCAAAAGCATCCAAAATGCTAAGATGATTCCAAAAGATGAGCCTATTATTCCAAGTGTGTAGCATGTTTTTTTAGAAATATATCCAATTACAGAAGCAGAAGCAAATGAAGCAAAGATTCCAATAATGGTAACAGTCTGTATTATGTCCATCTAGAGGCCACCTTTTGATCCTGGTATTCTCTCATCCTTTTCAATTTTGTTCATGCATAGAAGCAAGCCCTGTAGGATCTGAATTGGTGAAGGCGGACACCCAGGAACTGTTACATCGACAGGTATTACTTTATCAATGGACGAGACAAAACTTTCAGTCTCCTTAAAGATTCCGCCACTTATGGCGCATGCACCGATTGATATTACGAGCTTGGGTTCTGGCATGCTGTCGTAGGTTTGTTTTAAGACATCTACCATAGCTTTGTTAAGCGCGCCAACTACAACAAGTACATCTGCGTGTTTTGGTGAATTTGTGAAAAAAATACCTAATCTGGTAAGATCATAATATGGATTGGAAAGATTGAGAACTTCCAAATTACACGCATTACAAGAGCCTACATCTATCATTAAAATATGAAAGGATTTTCTAAAGATGTTTGTCTTTTTACTGAATATCCCAGCTACTTCTTTTCTTATTAGTTCATTTTGAGAAATTTTTGCCTGTAGTGATTTATGTCTATCTTCAGGGTTATCATCGAAGATAAAACCTGCATCAGAACAACGTCTGCAGTATATGCATCTTCCAAGGTCCAATGAATTAGTGTTATTTTCTATTGCATCGGTTGGACATGTTTCTTGTCCTTGAATCCAGTTTGATTCTGGTGCTGCAAAGGGTGGAACAGATCGAGCTGGAATCTCTTCTTCGGTCGGCTTTTTTTTGGGGTACTTTGTAGTCAGTATCCCATTTTTGATTCCATGTAAAATCCAGAATTTAACCAATTCTTGTACACCCTATCTATCCGAATCAGCATACGATAATCCGAAACTCTCGTACGCAAATTGAAAGTCAGTAAATACATTTCCTTCAAGACTCTTGGCAAATGGTAGCCAGTTGACAAGTGAGGGAGGTCTAATATGTAAAAATTTGATATAGCCTTCTTTATCAAGTTGAACCACTTGTATGAGATCTCCACTGGGACTTTCTATTCTGCAAAATGAAAAGTTATCTTGCATGTAATTTAACCCATTGTCAGACGTTTTATCTGACATCGTCTCATCTGAGGGCATTCTGTCTAAAAGCTGTTCTAGCATGAGCATACTTGACTGAATTTCTCTGATTCGCACCATTGTTCTTGACATCGTGTCTTCCTCGTCTTCGGTCTCAATCTCAACAAAAATGTCATTGTATGGCTCAATTGGGTATGTAATCCTGTCATCCCAATCAATTGCAGAAGCTCTTGCAGATGGGCCTACAGCTCCTAGCTTTAGTGCATCCAAGTGTGGTAATCTGGCAGTATTTTGCAGCCTGTCCAAAAATATTCTAGATGAAAGAAAGTATGTGACAAGATGAGAAAAATCACGAGTTATGTTCTTGATATCGTTTACAAGATCCTTTCTTCTGTCTTTAGTGAAGTGATTTTGGTAAACAGATCCAATTCGATTAAAGCCAAATAGATATCTGTGGCCGAAATATTTTGCATTGATCCTAAGAACTCTTTCTTTTAACACATTTGCCTCCGCGGCAGCTACGTTTTGTGTAGCCGTTTCTGATAATCGGGCAAAAACGTGTAAATGATTGTAAATTCTTTCCAGTTCTATTGCAACTGCTCTCATCCATCTTGATCTTGAGGAAACTTGCAAGCCCAGTATGTTCTCAATGGTAGTTACAAAACAAGTGGAATATGAAGCAGAAAAATTCCCTGCCGACCTTTCAACTAAAAGTAAGGCATCTTCAGGTTTCATGCCTATTGCTTTATGTTCAACGCCTCTTTTCTTGAAATTAATCTGTGGAACGACTTTTACAATGCGTTCTCCATACGTTATTAGTTTAAATCCTCCAGCTTCTGTAACTCCGGCACTAACTGGACCATAGGAAAAGGAAAAAACTCCATATCCCTCAACCTTGCTACCTGTGTCTAGGTTAATTTGAGCTCCTGTTTTTTCCTCTGATTTTAGAAGAATATCTGCCTCTTCACTAAGTTTGGAAGGAACTGTGCTCAAAATTGTTCGTTTCTTCTCGATGTCTGAGAGCAACGCCAATGTTCTGCCTTCTATCTCAAATATGGCTGAGATCTGAATACTGTCGCTACTCTCTGCAACATCCTTTCGTTCTATAAAACTAGGAATCAATCCCATTCCACATCCTATTTCATTCCTGTGACGGCATCAAGAAATACTGGTAACATGTATATTCCAATTATCAATGATATAGTAAGATTTACAAAAGGAATTAAAACAGAAATAAAATTTTCTTTATTGGTCGGTGTTAATCTCACATCTTTACTGATAGACAATGAAGAATTCGCTGATGCATTTGTTTCATCTTCCTTTGACTGTTGACCAAAAATCATTGAAATTGTTTGTCTATTCAAACCTATGAACGCATACATGTAGACAATTGCCAGTATTGCAGCTAAAATAAAATTCTGTGCTATTATAGCTTGTGTGAGAATCATAAATTCGCCAAGAAAGACTCCGAAGGGAGGTGCACCAGTTACAGAAAAACAAGACAGTGTAAAAAGATAGGAGGTTGTTTTGAGTTTATTTATGACCCCTTGTGCATCTTGCATCTTTGTACTGTCATAAGCAACAGCTATGTTTCCTGATGAATAGAAGGCGGCTGATTTTGCAAAGGCATGTGATACTATCTGAACAATGGCTCCGAGTGTACCTATTCCACCTAATGCAAATCCGACTAGAATTATTCCCATGTTCTCCATGCTGGAATAGGCCAGCATTCTCTTGTAGTTTCGCTGATATCCCATTATTATTGCAGCAATTAGAGCAGTCAAAACACCAAACCCAATTACCAAATTCTGCAAGTCAGCAAATGTCTGACTGCCTTGCAAAAGGACAAACGTCCTCATAAATGCATAAAGTGAAGTTGGTAGGAGGACTGCAGAGAACAAAGCACTAACAGGAGATGGTGCTTCACTATGTGCGTCTGGGAGCCAGGTGTGCATGGGTACTATGCCAGCTTTTGTGCCATATCCAACCAGGGCAAAGCCTACCGCCATGGACATTATCATGAAATTATTGATAGGTTGGTGCAACAATGTGCTGAACTCCAGAGTTCCTTGTGAGGTAGATACGAAGATCACAGACAAAAGGGAGATGACAAGGCCAGCTGATACAATCAAAGTGTATCTCCATGCTGCCTCTACACTGGTTTTTTTCCTTTCAAGTGCAACCAGCAAGGCGCTGGTAATGGTGGTAGCCTCTACTGCAAGCCAAACAAATCCCAAGTCATTTACAGTTATTGCAAGGAGCATAGTAAATGCAAAGAGATTGACCAAGCAATAGTACCATCGAAATCTGATGAATGGTTCTTTTATTTTTCTTATGTAAAAAACTGAGTATGATGTAGATGTCAGAAAGATTGACGATACTGTTATTGCCATTATCCTAGTTAGACTGTCTGCATAAAAGTAGCCAAAAGTACCAGAAATTCCTAAAACTAACAAAACAAGTGATGTTACAACAGTAACAACTGCCGCAGACAGTGAGGCAATTATCTCTACTCCTTGTTTTGGTAACAGAGAAATCAATGATCCTGTTACTGGAGCTCCAAGTAAAATGAAGAAGATGATTTCTGGCTCCATTACCCGCTCAACTGTTCCAAATCTGAAGGCTCTAATGTTTTAAAGACGTCTCTTTGTGCAGAAAGAATTACTCCTATTACTACTACTCCAAAAACATCAAGTACGACAGCAAATTCTGTAAGGATCTGGATTCCAGGCGCAATTAAAGCACCAGCATATAGTATTGCATTTTCTTCTTGGATGTAACCACACATTTGTGTGAGAGAATTTTTTCTTGTTATGATTAAAAGAAAACCAAGTAAGAGTAGAATAAAAGTAATTGCTACCTGTGGATCAGGAAAATAGGAAGCAAGGACAGATCTGAACATGGCGTACCCAATTATTATGACAATAATTCCTGATAACACAAGCGATGGGGTTTTTTGACTACTCCCAGTTTCTCTTAGTTTGTGTTTAAAACGCCGTACTTGGTATCGCATAAAGAGTGGAAAAACTACACCACGCATAACCCCTGTTATTATTGCAAGATAGAGTAGATTCAAATCTCCAGTGTGTAAGAATAAAATTACAATTAGTACTGTAATTATCAAAGACTGGATTGATATGGCTCGTATTGTTGGATCTACAAATGACTGACCCTGCATATACAAGCTTGTTAATATTGTAGAGATTCCAAGAAACCCAACAATTTCGTCATAAAATGGAATCACAAATGTCAATTTGTAATGCCCTTTCCAACTAGGAATAGTGATAGCACAGAAAGTAGTGCTAAACTAAAGGCGATTGCAAGAAAATCTAGAATTTTAAAAAGACGCAGCTTGGCAAATGTTTCTTCAATTATGACCACTACGCCCACTAGTACTAGTAGCTTGAGAAATAGTGTGCCAACCGAATAGAGAGCGCCTGTAACGCTGACATCGCCTGACATCCACCACGGAATGACAAATACATTAAGAAAGATTGACATTAGAAGAAATTGTTTCATGTAACCTCCCCATCTTGAGAGGGCAAGTAACTTGCCTGAATATTCTATTATTTTTGCATCATCTATCATGCCAAATTCTACTAGGCCGGAGCTTTCAACGGGAAGGCGTCCAGTTTCTACCAAGATGAGCATAAAAAATGCGACCATTACTAGTACGTGTGTAGAAGAAAGATACCAAGAGGCTGAGCCTGACAAGAGATTGTTAGTTACATATGGGTTGTCTGTTCCCGTGATCATGGCAACTGCGATAAAGATCATTATCAAAGTAGGTTCTGCTAGGGCAGTGAAAGATGCACTTCGACTAGCCCCCATTGCAGAATAGTTAGTACGCGCATCTATTGCTGCAATTATGCTGACAATTCCTGCAAGTCCAAACATAAGGGCACCACCGAGCAAGTCCAGCAGGATGCCATACGGAAGAGGATATGGAGTCACAATTGGGACCACTAGTGATATCACTAAATATGCTGTAAATGAAATGAAAGGTGCTATGATGAAGATTGACGATGATCTTTCTGGCACAACAACTTCTTTTTTGAGAAGTTTTGAAAGATCGTAGTAAGGTTGAAAAATTGATGGACCATGTTTTGATTCAATCATTGCCTTTAGACGATTTATGATTCCAGCTATTAGGGGAGAAAGAAACATGACGGTCCCAACTTGTATTATATTTATGATTTGGAGAGTTTGCTCATTGTTCATTATTTTCGCCTTGCCAAGTTACCTGTAGTCGTGTGGTGCTGAAATTCTGTTGTACATTAAGCATATGAAAAGTTATTATCGCTTTCACGTGATTGATTGATATGCTTATTTTTGTCTCTTGATTTTTGTTTATCATTTTGTCTACCTATTTTTTACATTTTGGTAGACATTATTAGCCATGTTTGGCAGTTTAGACCAAAGTCTTGGCGAATGTCATCGCCATATTTATCACTAATTAATAGCTACCTTAAAAGTTTCTGTCATGTCTGTCTTTTGCGCTATATGTAACTGATTCGCCTGAATTGTGTATTTTAGATAGAATGATTTTATGTATGTCTATTGACAAGAGCAGAAATTTTACAAAAGGATCATTGCAAGTTGTATACTCATTTAATACATCTGTCTTTTTCTTACACAATTTTTTCTAACCATATTCGAAAACCAGGTTTTACAAAAACATTATATGTATTAACATGCAAATAACAAACAGGCTATGACATTAGCCATGGATTAGAGATCCGAAACTGCTCAAAAGAGATGATAATGTCTACTCAAGAGGAAATTAAAATGAGTAGACAAAAAATAAAATCAAATGAAAAGAGAGGACAAGGATAGACTTTGGCTATTGATCCCAATTTTCCAGAAAACCACAAGCCGGTTGGAAAACATAAACATGCAGATGGAGAACATTTCCATTTTGTTTGGGGACCTGGCAGGGTTGCTGATGCTGCTGAGAATCCAAGTGTCAAAGCCGCTTATGATGCAAGACATGAGGCACTTGAACCCTTAGGAGTTCACGGCACTATGGTTGCCGTAGACTGGGATTCGTGTATTGCAGATGGGGGGTGTATTGAGGTTTGTCCAGTACAAGTGTATCAATGGTATAGGACAGAAAACGATGTTCCAGCAATCAAGATGGTAACTGTAACAAGCTCTGGTACAGGAGAAGCAAGTAAAAAAGATGGACGAAAAGACTATACTGACAAATCAGATCCAATCAGAGAACATGACTGCATTTGGTGCATGGCATGTGTTACAGTATGTCCTACAGAATCAATTAAAGTGAGTCAGTCAAACACAGATTTTCATAAAAAGGCTGCGGGAATTTAGAAAAGATGGTTAAAACCAGTGATCTTCGAATATGTGTGCAATGTGGTATTGTGTATTCTAAACATGTGGGAGGAAAGACAATCTGGGATTGCCCTAGTTGTGGCTCTCCTAGTGTTTTCACACTGGATAAACATGCCTGAAAACTATGGGTAGACAAATGAAAACAAATAATTCAAGAGGTTCGCTTCTTACTGATATAGGACTTGATCCTGAAACCGATTGTGAATTGGGATTCTATTGTGGATATATCTTTGACAGGTTCAACGGTAATGTCAAACACGATGTAATGCATGGGAGAATCTGACCATGGATGGTAAAAAGATGTGGCGTCTAGTACTACAATTTAAGAAAGATGACAAGATAGGTAAAGCACTGCTAAGAAATGAAGTTTTGAACATTCTAAAGAAAGGAGAGATTTCAGGTGCAACCGAGTGGATCGGACTAGGGGGATATGGTAAACATGGAACATATTATGCTCAAATAGAAGGAATGCAGTTTAACGCTCCATGCATTATCGAGACAATAGATGAATTTGAAAAATTCCGAGTTATACTTCCAATGTTAAAAGAGATAATAAATGATCATGGAATTATTACACTTCATGAGGTTCTAGTAATCTGATAGGAACTGTAGCTAGATCGAATATGGAATAATTTTTGGCATGGTTATGTTTTGATTGGTTTGATGAAACATATCTTTGATCGATCAAGGAACTTAGCCATTCTTGGTTTCACTAAATCCTATTCCTGAGAAATATGATTCTACTGGTGCATCTAACTTACTTTAGTTTGTACAATGGATTTTTATTTAATTGTAACAATTCTGGATCAAATCTTAATTTATTCTGAATGAGTTTTTTCAAAAATAGATTTAGTTTTTCATAACGTATAAGATATTCACACTTTAACACGGGATTCACTTGTCTTCTAGTAACCCCTATGGATATTTCGCTTTCTTCAAAGGCAGTATTGTCATTTTCTGAATCTCCAAGATATAGAATTTGACCTTTGATTTTTAAATCTCTCTTTAATTTTTGTAAAGCTTTACCCTTATCTGGTTTTGCAGCATAGACATCAAAAAAAGGATGATCTCGATAAGTAATTACGTCTAATCCCTCTTTCATTGATTTTTGTATTAACGGTCTCATTATATTTTTATAAGAACTCCAATCTTTAGACATGCGCCAATCTACAGTAAAACCAAATAACTCATTTATTGCAGTTCTCTTCTCTTCTAATATGATGTTGGGCATATTCTTTGTGAGTGAAAGCGCATGACTCAGTATTGTTTCAAGTAACTGTATCTTATATGCAGGAACCCTTCTTGTGTGTATTTCATCGTCTATTTTGTATTCTAATCCGCCCATGCCAGAAATCACTTTGGCAAATTCTATCTTTTGTTCTAGATAGTTAATGGTCTTGGTAGAAATAATGCCAAGAGGAATTATTTTTGAAATTCTCCTTAGAGTTTCATATAGTGGTAAGGGAATCAGAGCATTGTCTCTGTTAACATCAAATGGACTTAATGTTCCGTCATAATCTGAAAATATGGCATCTACATTCAATTCGGTGTGCATTTGTTTTATCGCGGATAAAAACCTGTGTAGTTGATCTAAATGTGTCTAATATTCAGTCTATAAAATGGCATCTTTGGAAAGCTATGATGATGTTAGCCGTTTACTCACCTAAATTGTGTCTTGAATCTCGATGTCTGCACAAGTTTCATAAGACTTGGATCTATGTATTATGAGAACAAATTGGAAGACATTTGGCTTAATTCTTCTATCTGCATTAGTCTATTGTATTTTGTAATACGTTCTCCACGGGCAGGTGCTCCTGCTTTGATTCCGTTTGCTGCAATACCGACAGCAAAATCAGCCAACCAATCATCATTAGTTTCACCAGATCTATGACTTGCTATTACATTCCACGAATCAGAAAAAGCTACTCGAGCTGCTTCTATAGCTTCAGTCAAGGTCCCTATTTGATTTACTTTGATTATGACTCCATTTGCTGTATGCCTTCTAATTCCTTCGGTAATTCTTGAGTGGTTTGTTACAAAAATATCATCTCCTATGATGGAGGTTTTCTTGCCTAATTCTTCAGTAATCCTGATAAATGATTCAATATCATCTTCTTGAAAAGGATCTTCGATGATTTTTATGTGGTATTTGTCGACCAATCGACAGTAATAATTAAGCAACTCTTCAGAATTAACCAGTTTGTTGTCGATACTGTATTTTCCTTTAGATGAATCAAAAAAGCTAGAAGCAGCACAGTCCATACCTAACACTACATCTTTTCCAATATTGTAACCACATTTCATTATGGCATCAGAAATATGAGACAATGCCAATTCATCATGGCCAAGCACTGGTGCAAAGCCTCCTTCATCTCCGACATTAATTGCTGATTTGTTTATTTTTGTTGCTAGTATATTTCCTAATTGATGATAAATTTCTGAACCCATCCTAATTGATTCTTTTACACTTTTTCCTAGACTAACTGGTAATATCATAAATTCTTGTATTGCAAGCCCACTTCCAGAATGTTTACCACCGTTTATGATGTTCATAAAAGGAATGGGAAACGACGGAGCATGTTCTGTGCCATTGAACATTTCAGAAATATGCTGGTACAGATGAATTTTCTTTGTTCGTGCTGCTGCCTTTGCACATGCTATGGAAACTGCAGTGGTCGCATTTGCTCCAAATCTTAGTTTTTCAGAGTCACTTGCCTCGATCATAATCTTGTCGATCTCATCTTGGTTTGTGTAATCTCTATCTCTTAGCAATGCAGATATCTTTGTGTTTACGTTATCAACTGCGCGCAAAACTCCTTTGCCAAAGAATCGTTTATTGTCGCCGTCTCTGAGTTCACGAGCTTCATTTTTTCCTGTTGATGCGCCAGAAGGAGATGATGCCACAGATCTAATGCCCGATTCGGTAATGACTTCTACTTCAATTGTTGGATTTCCTCGGGAATCAAGAATTTCTCGTGCTCGCAATAATTTGATTTTAGCTGTGGTCACGGTTACTCATCTAAAACTGTATTTTATTGATAATAAACATGTATTTGGTTATATTTTAAACAAGTCAATAATTGTGATACTAGTACAAAATCATCTATTCATTACTTTACATGTAATAGAGGGAATTGTACAAACCATGTCTTGAGTTGTTACTTCTGTTTGTAGTTAAATGGAAATTTGATTCCATCTTTTATCCTCCATTCAAATGCGTTGCGGCATATCTCTCACGTATATTGGAGTCAAAAGTTGCATTTATCATGTCTCCAACCTTGCCTGTGCATTGACCTATGTTTATGTCAAATCCATCTGATGTCTCAACGGTACAGCCTGACTGATCCACAAAAACAATCTTTGCTATTTCTGTGGTCTCTTTTGGAATTAAATTCACTCCCATTATAACAACAACTGATATTCCAACACACAAGGAAACAATACCAGCTGTTATGATAAATCTTTGATGTCTCATAATTTGTCTGTCTTTTTCAGTAGTTCTTTATACGCGTAATCGTTTGTATTATGAATAACCTATCAATTTATTTAACTAGATAAAACAAATGCCCTGTGATTAGATCTCATCATCGCACAGCAAAATTTTTTAAAAAAGATTAAAAGTGAGTATGGCTAATGTTAATGTAGTTTAGGCTATGATATTAGCCTTGGAAGAAAATTCCTAAAATGCATCTCATGAGGTGCTAATAATGTCTACCAAAATGTAAAAAATAGGTAGACAAAATGAAAGAACTAGAATCCATAGTAGGCTCATATAGGCAAAATTTGTTATCGTTAAATCAGAGTATCGTTTCACAAATTTTAGAGTATGATAGAAAACTTCACAGACTAATTTTTGTCCTTTATTGTGTACTCTGGCATCAGCGTTTCAAAGCAATTGTTTTATCAACTTTCAGAAGGAAAAGATAATGATAACTGCATACATTCTGCTGACCAATAATGTTGGTTCAGAATTTGAAGTAATTAAAAGAATGAAAAAAGTCTTTGGGAGACATGACCAATCCATAGCATATGAGATACAAGGGGTAAATGGTGTTTATGATATAGTTGTAAAAATAGAATGTATCAGCATGAACGATATGAAAAATGTTATAAATGAAATTAGGAAGATCAATATGATAACCTCAACTGCAACTATGATGGTAAATGAAGAACAAGAGACATGAGCCGGTGTTTTTCATGACTTGGATCAATCTGAATCTAAATACAAAAATTATTGTGAATTTCGGGTTGTGCTACATTGTATGAATATGCAGGCCAATGATATCATACAAAAGTTCTTGGAACGCGTCTCATCCGTTTATGGTACTCTAGAGTCACGTGAACAAATTGCTTTGAATGAGGCCAGAATGCTTTGGCTTGCGTGGCGTGGAAACGAAGACTATCTGACTGTACACATTGCAAGTGAGAAAGGAAAAGAATCTGCATGGCAAATTATACCATACTGCAAGCTCCCATATTTTTTTGATAAATATGAAAGTGTTGAAGCAAGAACTTTTGGTAATGATTTTGACGATCATATCGTGACCTTCCTTTATAATTATATTAGAAACGAAATGGACAAGGCCGCAGTAGAACTATATGCAGAACCCAATTATGAAGAGATAGGAAATCCATCTGTTCCAGTTCATGTACGTATTGAAGCGATAGATTTGTTTGATAACATAAAATCAAAAAAGATCATAGTTATCAAGTGGCCAAGCAACGAAACTCCGGAATTATTTTCAAGAATCTTGGTCTTGTCTGCTACTAGTATAAAAAATTCAAAATTTCCTGGCTTGGAGAAGAAGTTTGATCCAAGACAGATGGGAGGAAAAGGATTCATGAAATTTATAAAACGAGAGGAGCTCTCAAGTAGGAGAAGACGTAAAAGGTCTCTTATAAGGTGGGTGTTACATGGATGAGTTGTAGTAATTTTGAACTATTGCAAACATATTATATGTTAACAGTTTTACAACGAAATTTAACAATTAAAATCATGGAAAGAAAATGTGAGAAAATATGAAAGGTTTGGAAAAAGCCATGAGAAAACAATATGAATATCATCGCAAAAGTAATGAGGAAAAAGATAAAGCTTTGCGATTCGTACATAACTGGGCCGAAGAATGGATTGTAAAAATAAATGGCAAATTGACATTAGATGATGAGAAAGAAATACGAAAAATCTTGGAAAAATTGAATTTAAAAATGTGAAATGGTTGATGAAGATATGCTCAAATCACTGTACTAACATGTGAACAAGAAAACTTCAGACGATATTCGGATCTCTTTTTGCCTGACTGTTAGAGTTATAAAGGCATAAAGAAGTGACAGAAATTAAACGGCTATGACATTAGCCATGGAATATTCCTAAACTGCGTCAGGATTGATGCTGATAATGTCTACCTAATGGAATCTAACAGGTAGGCAAATGAACATAAAAAATCAAAATGAATCGGATGTAGACTGTCTCTTTAGTGATAATGTTAATTGTATTTTTAATGTTGTAGAAAAAATAAACATTGAATCAATTTCTACAAATACTCATCTTTCAAAAATCATGGGATTCACATGACTCTAATCATAAAAAAAGAACAAGCATGTAACGTGTGTAAGAAAGGAATCATTATATCAGATATGGAAATTGGCGAACTAGTTTGTACTAACTGTGGTTTTGTTCTTCTTGAAAAAATGGAAGATCAAAGCCCGGAACGAATAATCACTGGTGAAGGTTTTAAGACTACAAGAATTGGGTCTTCATATTCGCTTGCAAAGCATGATAACGGGCTTGCGACTGTTATTGGTAATGTAGATCGTGACGCATTTGGAAGACCGCTTTCAGCTTCTATGAAATACAAGATTGACAGGCTTAGGATGTGGGATACCAGAAGTCAAGTTCATACTACAAAAAGCAGAAATTTTCGTGCGGCTTTCAGTTTACTTGATCGATTAAGAGATTCACTAGTACTTTCATACATGGTAAACGAAAAAGCGGCACATATCTATAGAGTTGCAGTTGGAAAGGGGTTAGTTAAAGGAAGAACTATTTCTGACATGATGGCTGCATCTGTTTATGCTGCATGTAGACATACTGAAACACCACGTAGCCTAAAAGAAATTTCAAGGGGAGCTAATCGAGATAGAAAAACCGTAGCTAAATGTTACAGACTACTCCTCATAGAACTTGATCTAAACATGCCTATAGCAGATCCAATGAAATGTGTAGCAAAAATTGCAAGCAAGATAGATATGAATGAAAAAATAAAACGTAAAGCACTAGAGATCATCAGACATGCTACTGAAGTAGGTATTGCAGTGGGAAAGGATCCAAATGGTTTTGCCGCATCTGCGTTATACCTTTCTTGTGTGATAAGCGGTGTTAGAATAACTCAGAAGAGTGTTGCACAAGCAGCTGGGGTAACCGAAGTTACTCTAAGAAACAGGTACAAAGGGCTGAAAATAATATGTTTGCAGTAAAAAGTAGATACGCCATAACACTCAAGTTTTGAAGAATGAAATTTCTACGACAAAGATTCACCGCATTTCAATAATTGGTAAATCTTCAATGAATGCGAAAAGATCCTTTTTCTTGGTTTTTTTCGTTGTCACAATACTGTCGTTTGCAGTAAATTTTCTAATCGTACTATCAAAGCACCAAAAACTATTTTCATCATGAAATTGGATACTATGTGGGTTCTCTCCTTGCTTCCTCCACCATAGGATCATAATTGCCATCATAGTGACAATAATGTGGAAGAGAATATATCGTATCTGAAATTAAATGACGAGATTCGGATCGTAAAAACCTTTAAAGGTGTGGTGTAAAGATGAGACACTAGGCTATGACATTAGCCTTGAAATAAAAAATTCTAAACCGCATCAAATGATGCTAATAATGTCTACCAAAATGTAAAAAATAGGTAGGCAAAATGATAGACAAAAAACAAAAAATATGTGAAAGCAAGACGTTGTCTTGTTCTTTGGTACTGGTTACAGTCATTATATTTGGCGTGTCTGTTGTACCTGCACATGCAGTAGAACTAAATGCGATACTTAGCTCTACATCAACTAGTGCACAACCGTCATTTGTATTTGAAAGGTCATATGTGATTGATTATCCAAACGGGGGAAATCTGGAAAATCTCCTTAGTGGAAAAAATGTCACCATGACTTATCATGTTGATCCATCTGATCCCATGAAGAAAGCATTGATAAACAGTCTTAACCAACAAATATCTCAAGGCCTCGGTAGTGCTGCAAACATCACAGATGTTGATATTACATACGAGGCGATGCTATATCCTAGTAATTCCGAGACTCATGTAGATTATAAGATAACATTTATTCCAACTGTATCAAATTATGTGTTAAGAAAGGCCACAAGTGATAGCGCGGCAATACTTGATGTCCAGTGGATGGGACTTACGGTAAATGGTACCATGATGGTGAATATTCCAAACTATGGTCAGTTTGATCTCAACTCGCCAATTGATTTTATAAAAATGCAATCTCCAGAACTTTACACACAGTTACAGGGAACTGCTGCAGGGAATCTATTTGACGATCCATTGATGGCATCAAATGATCTTCTGCTTGATCCGATATCCCAGTGGCAGCATCTGTTTGACCCAGCCTATACGCTGGTCGATACCAATATTCTTGGATACAAGGGACAAAAAATAGTCATCTCTACATATAGTACTGGCGAGAGCAACATAAGTGAAGGACGAATGCTTCCAACTGTTAAGAATGCTGATTTGAAATTAGATGTGGATTATCCAGTCAGCTACACCGAAAGAGCAAGCTTGGCCAGTATCCAAATTGATGGTTACGTAGCTGTGACAGACATTAACGAAATAGAATATTTTGGCTCAAGCCCGCAGGCGCCTCAAGGCAGCGGTATCTCGTCAACTGGGGATTATCCAGTCCAAGTGATATATTCAATGGCAGCATTTGGTGTGGTTGTAGCAATAGGGGTGTTTTATTGGAGTAGTAGAGTAACAAAACAAGAAAAAGCAAGAGCAAACGAAGTTGTTGGACCTAGTGGTCCTATTCAGTATGAAGAGAGAAAACACTGGGCAGATAGATTTGATCAATAATAGGATAACTCATTTTTTTAATACTTTTGGAATTTGATATGTTAAATGAGATCTAGTCTGAGGAGTTTTCTCTATTGCATTGGGAAAACCAAAAATGTAGTTAATTTAAGTAACCAATACACTAGCCAAATATGAAAATGATAGAACTGTTATTTCTTGCAGCCGGAGGAACGGCAGGAACTTTCATAAGATATGGTATTACAAAGTCGCCATTATTACTTGGTACATTACCTGTAAATGTATTGCTTGTAAATGTGATTGGAAGTTTTGTTCTTGGTGCATTTGCAGTATTTTCACAGCAATGGAATCTCGATGAAAAATATGCATTGCTTATAGCAATAGGATTTTGTGGAGGGCTGACCACCATGTCATCATTTGCGCTTGAAACTTCAAATCTAATTGATAACAAACAATACATGATAGCTGCAATCAATGTTATGACTAATGTAGGATTGTCACTTGGAGCCATATTTGGCGGCAAGGCTTTAACAAGCGTGATTCTTGAAGGGGGATTTAGATGAGAACTCTGGACATGTGGGCGCTTGTGATAAGGATAAAGCGTAATGACACATCCAAAGGAAAACGTGTCCATAATATGATATTGGATATTCTAAAGAAAGAACACATTTCTGGTGCTACGGTATGGACCGGAATAGCTGGATATGGCAAGCATGGCAAATCCAATTTTCAGGTAGAGGGAATATCAGTTAACATGCCACTAATAATAGAAGCAATAGATGATCTACAAAAAATTGAAAACATACTGCCCGCGATTAAAGAAATTATTGGAGATAATGGTCTTGTCACTGTACATAAAGTGGGCGTAATATGACTGAGCTTGGAACCAAATAAATCTCGTCTATTTTAATACGCGATATTACTAGATGTCGTAACTATTTTTGATATCCATACACAAGATATTTTACTAGTTGTGAATTCTCACAAGTGAAATGAAATCAATCAATTATACATTACTTGGCGATGAATCAATAGCCAAGGATTTTGGCAAAAAAGGGACTGCCACCGATATTACCATATATGATAAAAAAGATGCAGATTTTGTAAAAACATGGACCATACCTACGGGTTTTCCTGAAAAAATTCCTCCACTTCTTCAGGCCATCAACATGGGAGAATATGTCATTTTCCATGTGTCAAAACTTGATAAATTCACAGGCGAACAGATTGTAGCCCTTGACGTATTAAGAAAAAACAAAGGGTTACTAACTCACTCTTATGAGGTAGACCGAGAAAAGCTCCTTTTGATGATAAAAGGAACTGTCGTCGAACAATACAAGGTGGTGGAACTATCGGATCTTAGAAAGGAAATGGACTCTTTAGAGCCGGTATCTCAAGAAGGAAATGTAAGAATACCAATTGATCACTGTTTTGATGTAAAAGGTGTAGGTACAGTCATACTTGGCAAAGTTGCACAAGGTAAAATCAAGGCATATGACAAGCTCAAACTATTACCCAAAGGGGACGAAGTTGTGATAAAATCAATTCAGATGCATGATGATCCAGTAGAAGAGGCCGCGTCACCTGCACGAGTAGGACTTGCTGTCAAGGGAATTGTATCCGATGATGTTCAAAGGGGTGACCAACTATGTATTGGTGACGAAATCCATGTATCGCAGGACATAGCACTGGATTATCTGCAAAATAAATTCTTCAAGGATAATCTGACCGAAAACCAGACGTTTCTTGTCAATATAGGTCTGCAGACAAGAGCTGCCAAAATAATATCTCTCAAACCCATGAAACTTTCTCTCAATAAACCTGCATCATTTGTAAAAAACGACATTTGCGTAATTCTAAAACCCGAATCACAAACAATACGTATAGTGGGAAGCGGGCAAATTATGGTATAATGATATCCAAAATGCAAGTTTAGCTCAAATGATTTTATAGTTTATTCTCAAATTATTTTCTTGGGCAATCTTTTGAGTCAGTTACACATACGTAAAATGTGAATGCGGCCCAAGTAAAGTCTCATAGGCCTAAAATTCCGGCCAGATTTACGAACGAAACTGGCCGCAAAACGGCCAGAATCTGTTTTGGTTAAATATTTAACTGATTTGACGTCTTGCATTGAAAATAAACCCGACATGAACTAAAATATCTGTAAATGATACGGTCCTCGTACATGGCTCAGTTTGATATGGTCGCCTTTATCTCGTGGTCATCTATTACAGCTATTTTTATTGTTGTAACAGGGCTGGTTTATAAGAAATTTGTAAAAAGAGACAGAAATGAATCACCTCAGACTTGAGAAAAAAGGCTTGCGTGGACTTGCTATTGCAGAGAGCTTTCGAGAGACTGATTTAAAATCAAAATTGGCAGGAGTTGTGATGCGAAGAGACTTTGTAATTGATGGATTTGTTTTTGGTAACGCTACAATTGAAGGGGATGACGCTACTGATGCCATGATATCCATGTATGAGAAATTAGATCGTAATGACATTAGCTTCATTCTGGTCTCAGGACTGATTATCTCAATGTATAACATAGTAGACATGATGAAACTATGGAAAAAAATCAAGATGCCAATCATTGGCGTTACATATGGCGAGTCTGATGGAATGGAAGAAGCAATTAGGCACCATTTTCCTGATTCCTACGAGTCCAAAATAAAACAATATAGAAATCTTGGTACAAGGACCAAGATATCGTTACACACAAAACATGACATTTACCTCAGGGTGGAAGGATGCGACATAAGAGAAGCAAAAAAACTACTTGATACATTTACGTTACAGGGAGCAGTACCTGAACCATTAAGGGTAGCACAAATTCTTGCCAAGGCAGAACTTGATTTGAAACCTTGACCCTACTTTCGCTCTTCCTTGCTTACCACCCATTTACTATTTGTTAATCGTGAAGAGGTAAACTCGATCTGTCCTATCACGCGGTCTCCCTTTCGCACAATTCCGTATTCGTTGCGTGATGATACTTTGATAATCAGTCGTATTGGAGTATATCCGCCTTCGATGACCTTGATCTTAAATCGCCTGCTTGCTTTGATAGTCAAGTCACGTGCAGTCTTTGACTCTCCAATCCATGAAAACATCTCAAAATTGCCAAAATTCTTGGTACTTATCTCGTAATCGTACAACCTGGCTTCAAATTTCAAATCTGATCTCTTTGCCTCTTCATTCATCCAGTCTATGGCTTGCCTTCCATAGCCTTTTTCAATTCCAAAAGATTCTGCATCTGCCAATTTTTGATACTGTTTGGAAAATAGTTGAATATAATTCAAAAGTGATTATATCAGATATATTAGTCACAACAGACTCGGAAATAGTTGCCCCGGACTGCTTCAGACATAAGAAAAGCCATAGAATCTAACTGGAATGAATATTTATCAAAATATGCCAATCTGTTTTCTTCAAATTATGTGGAAGGTTCTAGCCCGCCTTCAGTTTTTGTTGGCTCTTATGGATATCCCAAAGTCTTGGTAGGACCAATGGTGCCTCCAATCCATGGCAATACACTCACTATGGACTTGCCTGAGTCTTGGCTGGGAAAAAGTTTGGAGGATATTGTGAATTACAGGTTATCTCTGGTGCGAGGAATCAAAGCAGTTCCTATAAAAGAACCTCAGGGAAGATACATTGAAAGTTTACAAGAGCTTGCAATGTCATCCCAGTCTACTGACTCTGAAGTAGAATTTGTAAAAAATACACACCATTCTTTATTTGTAGATGGGGAGAATGCGCCTTTTGGCCCCGTTGGTGAAATAAAAAATGCCAAGTTCTCAAATTCATCCTCAGACAAGAACATTCAACGATTATTTTACGACAAAGACATTTTGGCACAAGATGCAGTTCTTGAACTCTACAATCGTGGTATAGAGGTAAGCAAAATTCAAAAATGTTTCAGTATTGGAATGTTTGGAAAAAATAGGAAGCTTGTGCCTACAAGGTGGAGCATAACTGCAACTGACGATATAATTTCTAAATCTATGGTTGAACAAATAACAAGTTTTTCAGAGATTGACAGCTGCTGCCTTTTCACCTATGAACATCTTGGTAACTTGTATGCTGTAATCATGTTTCCAAGTAGGTGGATGTTTGAGATGCAAGAGGCGTGGTACGATCAGGATGGAAACATAGGATTTGGGTCAGATTTTGAAGATACGCACGGTCTTTCACACTATCCGGAGACTGCAGGGGCTCATTTTGCATCACGGCTTGCAGTTGCTGAATATCTCTTGGCAACTAGTACCCAGGCAGGAGTTATGGTACTTCGTGAGATAAGGCCTGAATATGCAGTTCCAGTGGGTGTCTGGCAAGTAAGAGAAGGAGTCAGGATGGCGCTAAAACAAAAACCAGTTATAGTACACAATTTTGAACAAGGCCTAGATCTTGCATGTAAAGGTATGAGTGTAGACAAGAAAGAGTGGCTGGTAAGAAGCAAATTATACAAAGCAAGAAATCAAAAATCAATAAAAGATTATTTCTAACTGCTAGAGTTTTTATTGAACGCGTTTTGCATCTTAATTGTTGCAAAACAGAAGTATGATTATTGCTATAGCGATCATAGCATCGCCAATAATTTTTGCATTGGCTATCTTTCCAGATACGTTCAGTCTTGGCTGGAACCAGGGTCGAGGAGGACTTCTCTTTGCATTGGCATTTGTTGCAGCAGAATTGATAGGCATAAAACTTGAGATTCCAAAGAAAAGACTCTTCGCTGCAATTCCACTGGCAGGAGCAGCTATTGCATATTTGGTAGCTATTGAATTTGGTCTCAAAAATTATCTTACTACAATTGCACCCATGTTTCATGTTTTGTTATTGGATTCATGGGATTGGATGTGGGACTTTATTGTATTTGCAATCTTCTTTGTATCTATACTGACTGTGCTTTTTGGCAAGAGATGGATAAGAATCTCTCCGGCAGGCCCAATCTATACTGCCGGCACTGCAATAATTCTATCACTTGATGCATTCTTTCCGTATGACTCGCTTGGTCCCTTGCAGTATGTTGTACCATATCTTGTAAAACTAGATGTCTTTTTGATAACAGCTTTTAATCTGGGGATTGCCAGTGCACACGGAAATATTATGTTCCTCAGCGGTGATCATGGTCCATTTGCGCTTCAGGTATTCTGGCCATCGGCGGGTGTTCATAGCATGATAATCTACTCTCTTGTCATGATGGCATTTTTGCTTAAGATGAATATACCGCGAAACAGAAAGGCTGTTTACTTTGCACTTGGGGTAGTTGGAACCATTGGAGTAAATGTAATTCGAATACTATCTCTTTCACTGTTTGTACTCAAAGTATCTACCAACGTAAATGAATTTCAATCATTTCATGGCATTGCAGGAGAGATAATGTTTCTCCCATGGCTCTTTGTATTTCTACTCATTGTCACATATATAGAAACAAGACGATTGAAAAAAAATGAAATAAAAATTGCAAAACATGAATACGATAAAAATCAATAGAGAAATAAATCCGGGAACTTATGAGATCGAAGATATTTTTGATGGATTAAAGAAAGTTGAAATTCTACAAAAGATCTTCGGATCAATTACAGAGCTTGATGACGTCTTTTCAAAGACAAAAGTAATTGTGGACACAAGCAGTCACTACATGCACGTAAAAAACGAAGATGCTATAATTGTGATTGGACTCAATCACTTGAAAAACTCGGATAAGATAACTCTCTACCTTGACATAGTGCATGAACTTGTACATGTGAAACAACAAAGGCGAGGTTTAGATCTATATGATAAATCATATTCTTATGTGGATAGACCAACTGAAATTGAGGCCTATATTGTAGCTGTCGAAGAGGCAAAAAGACTAGGTATGCAATACCATGAGATAATAGATTACTTGCAAGTGGAATGGATTACACCTGATGAACATCAGAGACTTGCAACACATGTGGGGCTTGAAAAGCCTTAAAAAAATCTTGTAATGTCTACCTGTCCTGCCACTTCTGAAAAATCAGAAACTTTTACACCTAGTCTTCTGATAAGTAACTTTTGGTCCTCTAATGATTCTTTGAGTAATTGAAGTGCAGTTTTTTTCAATTCTTCAAGACTAGATGTTGGATTTTTCAACATTCTGGACTTTGTCCTATTTGAAAGGTCTTCTTGGACAAATTGTATTCCAACAGACTTGAAAACAAGGTTGTCTCTTACAATGGCTTCATGTATATCCGCACAAAGTTGTTCCAGATCTTTTGACAAGAATTCAAAGTCTTTTGTGTCTTGTTTTAATGTGATTATTCTGCTGTATTGTATTGGTTCTGCTCTTGGCGATACTGGTTCATCATCAATTCCTCTTGCTGCATTGTAAATGTAAGTTCCAATCTTTCTCCCAAATAGACTGTTAAGTGAGAATACGTCTAGCCTCTTCAGATCAGATATTGTCTGAAGATTCATCTCGTGAAATTTTTCTTCAGACTTGTTCCCAATACCGGGTATGACCTTAATTGGCAGTGAACCAAGAAAAGATTCAATCTTATCTGGTTCTATCACGGTAAGACCATCAGGTTTTTTAAAATCAGAAGCTATCTTTGACACAAGCTTGTTTGTTGATGCCCCAATTGTTGATGAAAGTTTAGTATTGCTGCGAATGGAATTCTTTAGTTGCTGAGCCAGATGAGCCGCCTTTGCAAAATTGCCTTCTGTTCTTTTTGTAACGTCAAGATATGCCTCGTCTCTTCCTACGTATTCAAAGACATCTGCATACTTTCTAATTAAGTTCATTGCATTCTCTGAAACCTCTGAATAATAGTCAAAATCCGTAGGAAGAAATACAGCTTCTGATACATCTTCGAGCTTTCTTTTGGCAAATTTTATGGGCATTCCTGATTTTACTCCATATCTTCTTGCTATGTAATTGGCAGTTGCTATGGCTCCACTGTCACCGCCTCTGTCAGAAAATACACACACGGCAACGGGTTTTGTCTTCAACTCTGGATTTCTCAACTCTTCGCATTGTGCGTAAAAATAGTCAAAATCAATATGGAAGATGACCCGTTGGCTCACAAGTTTTTCTAGTATGATTTTACTTATTACATTATTGTAAAGCGATTTTATACCAATCATTAAATGAATTAGTTCGTTTTTTCATTATGTTTTCGTATAATTGGCAAGATACCGTAATCTTTTACCGAGTTTTTCAAATTACATCTAAATACCGATCTTATTAATGAATATCGATGGATTATCCTGTTTCAATAAACGAAGAAGGAATCAAACTGCAACCCGAAAAAATGGATGTTGATAAACCGTATTATTGTATTTACCAAGAAAAGGTGATGCTTTTTTTCAAGGACAAAAATGACCTTCTAAATTGTTATGAAATCGAAGAAAAAGAAATTGTTGATGAAGTAAAACAAGCTAAATTGGAAGATATCGATAATATTATTGAGAAATACGTAGAAAAAAAGAATCTGAACCATTAAATAAAACACAAAAAGAGGTGGTCTGTGCCAAGACCGCCAAATATCATCTTTATTGGTAAAAAACCCATTCTTACATATGTGAATGCTACTCTAACATTGCTTGCAAATGAGCCCACGGTTACAATAAAGGCAAGGGGTAAGAGCATGACTGCAGCAGTAGATGTGTCACAAATGATAGTTAAGAGAATGAATGCAGTGGGTTACAAGGTCAGTGGTGTAAGAATTTTTTCTGAAAAAATGGAATCAAAGGACGGAAAAGCAAGAAACGTATCAACAATAGAAGTTGATGTTTCTAAACCCGAAGATGGTTAGCAAGTTTCTAAAGTATGTCTTGGTCATAGTTTTGTCTGGTATAGTTACAATAGTTGTATTGTATAATTTTGGACTTGTCGACAAGTGTCCAATAAAACAAATTTACATTGAGGGCAATCTAAAAACATACGAGCAAACAAAAGATCCAGAACTGTGTGCTCAACTAAATGACAAGATATCTCAGTTTGACGATGAATGCAAGGGAGACATAGAGATACTTGATTGTGGTTAATGGACTGCTTGGGATAGGAAGCTTATTCCAAAATAAACTAAAACACCACTTAGCGCAATCATGAAAACCTTGTAGTTTCTAGTTGAGAGGATCTTTTTTCCACGGCTAGACAAAAACCCTACAGCCCCTAGCCACGCATAGTCCATCCATATGTGAAATCCAAACATTATGCCAATTCCAACAAGTGAGTATAGTAGTATAGCATCAGAGATTAACTTGAAACCTATTGTAATCCACCAAATCAAGAAAAATGGATTGAGTGCGCTCAATAGAATTCCTATAAAAAATGGACCATGTTTTGGTAAACGGCCCGAATCTGATTCTCTTAGAGTGGTTCTAACCTGTAGCCCTGCAAAAACAAAGAGGCTTATGGAGCCAAGTATTGCAATGTATTCTCTGAACTGTGGAAAGGTAGCAAATGAAATCGCTCCAATTCCAAGAAGTATTACAAGTGGAAGCTCAACAACTGTGTGTCCAAATGCCATTTTAATTCCTGTTTTCCACCCACCTCTTATGCCGTATGCAACATTTGCTGTAAAAAGGGGTCCTGGAGACATTACCCCGGAAACTGAAATCGTAATGACTGTTAATGCAAATTCTAGTAGCGTAGTCATGTAGACATTTTTCTAATATCTAGTATGCGAAAATTTTTGATAGGGGGTCTATCTTGTTTGCCAAAAAATTCAACACATCGTCAGCATTATACATGTAGAAAAATTCATCAAAACCGTTTTTTGATACGTTCACACAATATCTTCTAGATATTTTATTGATAAAAACAAACCCTATTTTATCTTCGATTCTTATTCCCTCATCGGAATCTAAGACTCGGAGATGTTTTGGCAGACTATCTTTTGCGATCTCTCGCTCTTGATAACTCATCCGTAAATTGCATCTCGTAGTGGGCCAGCTTCTTGTTCTGTTTGTTTTAGATTCTGTTCAATGTTTTCTGCCTCGCTCATTAGAGTTCGGAAATCACATGATGCACCTGGGACAAGCTTTGCCATTGCCATGCAAATTTCTGCACCTGCTCTAAAGTCTGGTCCAGTCTCTTGGCCTTTGTACAAAAGAACTATTACGTTAGTTTTTGTAATAAAGCCTTCATTTAACAAAATTCCAGGGATCCCAGGTACAGTGCCATTTCTAAGTATTGGAATTTCGGCATCAGCCAATCGTTTCTTTGCGGTTTCAGTACTGGCAACTCCTATGACAAACGGCTTTTCATCCGTTTTTACTGCAGAACTGCTTACTATGAGAGAGCATTTGTGATCATTTGCCCAATTTAACATGGTTCTTGCTACCTCTCTATGAAGTGATTCATGTGGTGTTAAATAAGATGAAAATACAGCTACCCTGAGATCCTCGTTGACAAATATTCTTGCAGGAAAATTAGGTACCTCGTCTCTTATGATGCTGATGGGAGGGAAAAGTTCTGAATCAAGCACACCTGCCAATTCAAATTTAGATGTTGTAGTTATCAGAGATTCTGTGGCTATGGCATTGGCCAATCCTGCATAAGGAAAGCCATCTACTACAAAACCTCCTTCTATGTTGATTGATTTTAGTTCTCTAACAGTTATTTCGTTACCCATGATATCACATACTACTACATCCTTTTAAAGCATGGATATCATTTTATGTGTCAAATTCTATCGATGGCTCAGTGTACGATAGCGAACACGTCATGATAAAGATCTTCAATTCCTTTTCCTCAAATAAAGACAAATTAGAACCGTTTGAGAAAAACATGGTAAAGATCTTCATCTGTGGCCCAACATTGTATGATTATACCCATCTGGGGCACGCTAGAATATTTCTCACATACGACCTTTTGTGTAGGCATTTGCATGAACGAGGTTATGACACTGACGTTCTAGTCAATATGACTGATATTAATCAAAATGTATTCAATAAAGCAAAAGACGAATCAAAAGATTATAATGCAATTGCTAGATTCTATGCACAGAAATTTGCAGAAGATCTAAATCTCTTAAATATCAAAAGCATAAGCAGGTTTGCATATGTTTCAGATTATGTCTGTTCTATGGAAAGTCACATATCTCAATTATTGGAACAAAAATTAGCATACTATGCAAATGGCAATGTTTATCTTGATATCTCAAAAGATGGAAAATACGGAACGCTATCAAAGCAATCGCGAAACCAGCTTCAACTTCACAGATTGGATATAGGTCCTAACAAGAAAAGCCCTGAAGACATTATGCTATGGAATTGTTCTGATGATTTTGGATTCTCATGGAAGAGTAAGTTTGGGAGCGGAATTCCTTGGTGGCACATGCAAGACACTACTGTTGCATTGGAAAATTTTGGCCCAAATTATGATATACATGGGGGTGCAAGGGAACTCTTGTATCCTCACCATGAAGCGCACCTGGCCCAATACAAGATGTTTTCAACATATGAAAACCCAGTCAAGACGTGGATGCATGTAGGACTTGTTCTCTCAAATGGGGAAAAGATGTCAAAATCGCTTGGTAATGTTGTGTGGTCAAGAGATCTAACACAAAAATATGGCCAAAATCTGTTACGGCTCTATATTTTTTCTACCCATTATCGTGAAGATGTTAATTTTGATGAAAAGCAAATTGATGGAAAAAAACAATTCCTAGAAAAAATCAGTCTTGCAGGAACAAAAACATCCAAAAAAACTGATTCTGAACTCTCCACACTAGTTGATGAATTTTTTGCAGAATTAGACGATGATCTGAATTCTCCAAAAGCGCTTGAAATATTTGAAAATATTTGTTCCAAAGTAATTGCAGGAAGTAATATAGGATATGATGATTTTCAACTAATATGTCAAGTATTGGGAATAATAATCTAATATCGCAACTAGAAGAAATAGGAAATTCTTTCACGAGTCTGTGGACAAGTTCAACAACTCTCAAATGTGGCACATTTTTTTTCAATCCAGATCTTTTAAATGACATTTTTTTTGACAAACTCACAAATATCACTTGTATCAGCAACGAAATGATAGATGATGCTCTGGCACTTTTTGCTAAACATAATACAACTCCATATGTTTATACATTGAATAATCCTGAACTTGAAGAAAATCTACTCAAAAAAAATTTTAGACTCTATGATGTTCAACATGTTTTCATAAAAGTGCCTAATTCGTCAAGAATCCCAAAAGTACGCATGATATCTAATAGTGATTCCATGCTATGGTCAAAAACGTTCTGTAGTGCATATGATTGTCATGATTGGCTTGCCCCTGTGGACAACATAGTGAAAAAATCCCTGCCCTCGATAGGGTATTACGTTGACGATTCAATTAGCTCCTGTGTTGCACTATGTGAAAAAAATTCAATGTTGGGACTTTATTGCCTTGGAACTATCCCTGGCATGAGAAAGAAAGGTCTTGCAGCTTTGCTGGTTGATTTTGCGCTCAGTGAAGTAAAAAAGCGTAATCTAGAGTTGCTTATGCTTGAAACATATCAACAAGACAGGTTACTTGATTTCTATTTGAAATTAGGCTTCAAAGAGATTTATCAAAAAAATATCTATACTATTTGATCTTGGAAAGCAGTGCCAAATATAGAAATGGTAGAATTGTGGTTGCCTCCGCATGTATGGTTGTCTGTTTTGCATCTTGGGTGACCTTGCCCCATGAGATTGCTTCTCTTACAAGTGCGCCGCTCAGACTACCATCAAATTCCTGCGCAGTTGTAATATACACTGCATAATCCAATCCTCCTCTATATTGATTCCACCATAATGTGTGGTGTTTTGATATTCCGCCGCCTATCATTAAAGCGCCGGATTTTTTTGCCTTGAAGATTAGACCTGACAGTAAATCTCCATCCAATGTAACATTTAGTCTAAAGTCGTTGTGTTTTTGTGTAAACATCCAAATCTGACTGCCTACTGCACCGTCCATTATTCCTGGAACTATTACAGGTATGTTGTTCCTGTTTGCCCAGTATAGGAAAGAGTCTTCACCGAGATTAGCACCTATTGCTTTACAAATATCATACGTTGACATTTCTTTTTTTCCACTGGCATATTCTTTTTCTAAAAATGCTTGAACTTTTTCTTCAATCAAAGGACCATAACTCTTCAATGGCACTAGAACATTTCCAAGCCTGTGAATTTCTTTATCAGCTAATTCACCATCGTCAAGAGTAAAAGATCCTTCTAAATAATTTGAATAATGTCTTGCAATGTCATGGTCAAGAGCGCCACACGTAGTTATGATCACATCGCACATCCTATTCTTTATCATGTCAGTAATTACTCCTCTAAGACCAGTGGATACAATTGCTCCGACAAAAGAGAAAAATTTCAAACAATCCTTATCTTTTATCATTGCAGATAAAATGTTTAATCCGTCTGACAGATTTCTTGACTCAAAGCCGCCTGACTTTGACATTTGCTCAAAAATAACACCGACGGTGTCATCTTTTTTTATCGAGATGTCTTCTACTGGCCTACCGGAATTTATCACACGTCTGGAATCAAGTCTGGGATATAAAATCCTCTGCACTTGCCAATCACAAGTAATTAATATGTAGGTATAATTTTGTAGCTATCGATTAAGTTGGGAAAGAAGATCAAGATTGCTATAGCCGGTGTAGGCAATTGTGCTTCTGCACTCATTCAAGGTGCGAAATATTATACGGATAATCCTCATGATGTCATAGGACTTACTGCTTACAACCTGGGAGGATACGAACCAGGTGATATCGAAGTGGTAGCAGCATTTGATGTTGCAGATACAAAGGTTGGAAAAGATATTTCTGAGGCAATATATGCGCGACCAAACAACACCATCACTGTTGCCGAAGTTCCCCGTACGGGAATAACAGTCCAACGAGGGCCTACAAAGGACGGTCTGGGGAGACACCTTAGTCAAATAGTTACACCTTCTCCCGAACCTGAGGTTAATGTCAAAAAGGTACTGCAGGATACTGGGGCTGAAATGCTTGTGAACTACCTTCCTGTCGGAAGCACGGAAGCTGTGAGGAATTATGCAAACCAGGCACTTGAGGCAGGCATCGGATTTCTTAACGCAATTCCAGTGTTTATTGCATCAGAACCAAAATGGCAGCAAATGTATGCAGAAAAGAAGATTCCTCTTGCTGGGGACGATGTGATGAGTCAACTTGGTGCTACTGTAGTCCACAAAACACTAGTGAAACTTTTCGTAGATAGAGGAGTATTAATCGATGGCACATATCAGTTGAACATTGGAGGCGATATGGATTTTTACAATATGCTTGATGAAGAACGACTTGAAGACAAGAGAATAAGCAAGACAAGTGCAGTAAAAGCAATGGCAGACTATGACATACCAATGAGAATAGGCCCAAGTGACTATGTTGACTTTATTGATAATGAGAAGATTTGTTATATTAACATTGAAGGAAAATACTTTGGCAAGATCCCAATTAAACTCGATCTGAAGCTCAAGGTAATTGATGCATATAACAGCGCAGGAATAATGATCGATGCTATACGTGGATTAAAGATAGCGTTAGACAGAAAGCTTTCAGGACCAATGACAAGCATCTCCTCTTATTGCTTCAAGCATCCTCCAATACAGATGCCATATACTGAGGCAATGAAGGCCTTCACAGAATTTGTCGAAGGCAAACGAGACAAATAGTCACACATTGTAATTATTGTTAGCCTAGTCAATGAAACTTGTCAATAATCTGTTATTTCAGATGTTAAACCACCGACTTTGTTGGTCCATATACGCAAGCTAGAGATCTTTGGATTCAAATCATTTGGGTACAAGAACACACTAGTTAACTTTGAACCTGGCCTCATAGCCATCTCGGGTGCTAACGGATCTGGTAAAAGCAACATTTTGGATGCAATCTCGTTTGCTCTAGGTGAGAACGCTCCAAAGATTATGAGAGTAGACAAACTACGTTCGCTATTACATGATGTAGATAATGCACACCATGGTGCAAAGATAGCACGAGTAAGCTGTCACTTTGATAATTCTGATCGAAAGATCCCTGTTGATTCCAATACCGTGACAATTACAAGGGAGATGGACGAGTCAGGTGAGAATATCTATTATCTAAACCAAAAAAAGGTACTGAGGAATCACATTTTAGATCTTCTAGAGGTAGCAAACTGTGGTATTCACAAATTAAATATTGTACAACAGGGCACAATTACTAGAATTTCAGAATTTAACTCAGAAGAGAGAAGAAGAATAATTGAGGATATTATAGGACTTGCCTATTTTGATGAGAAAAAAACAGAAGCATTAAAACAGCTGGATGAGGCAGACCGAAGACTTGAGATTGCGCTAGCCCGAATGGATGAGATAAAGAAACGTATTGATGAGCTAGAAGAGGAACGAAATAACCAACTCAGATATGATTTCCTAGACCGAGAACTGAAGAGACTTTATGCCATTCAAGCCTCAAACAAACTCAGGGATATTGACACTCAAAAGGTATCAAAAGAAAGAAGCCTTAATGCTATTCAGTCTGAATACAAAAAACTCGATGAACAGCGTGGACAGTTACGAGACGAGATAAAGAAACTCGAAGAAGAGAAACAAAAGTTCATGGAAGAGGTCAATGCATACAACATTGCAAAGGCCTCAATCGATTCTGAACTTTCTGACGCAATGCACCAGTCAGAATCAGCAAATAGTAAATTGATTACCAATGCAAGAAGAATGGCAACAATCGAAGCCAGACTGCCAGAAATTCAAACTGACCTAACAGGCATACATGAAAACCGTTCTATTTTAGAATCTCAAATTGCAGAGCTGAAAAATTCTATCCACATTATCAATGAATCAAGAAAGAACATCAATACAGAACTTGCATCCGTTGATTCTGAAATTAATCAAACCATGAGGCAGCAGTCACAAGTTACAAGTAACAAAATCAAAACTGATGAAAAGGTACGAAATCTTACTAGCACATTAAATGATGCAAAGCTTTCCAGCTCAAAACTAGAACAAGAACATTTAGACATTCAAAGCAAGGTTGATCAAAACTCGCTTAAGACAAAAGCACTATTGGATGAAAAAGAAAAACTACTTGATCTTGAGCAAAAACTCAGGCAAGTAAGAGCAGGTCATGAGTTGGCTATCAACGAGCTAAAATCTAGACTGGCAGACTTGCGTGATAAACGTACAAAGATAGAAAAAGATGTTGAAGAAACTACATTGATTTTTGAAAAAGCAAGCAAGGCTGCTGCTCAATATGAGGCAAAAATTAAAGTTGTAAAAGAAGTCATGCATGAAGATTACTCTATTGCAAAGCTCAAAGAAGATTCAAGAAGACTGGGGATTCAAGGTCTTGTCTATGAATTACTTTCTTGGGATAAACAATACGAGAGAGCAATCTTATCAGTAGGTTCTGACTGGCTAAAGGCGCTTGTTGTAAATGACTTTGCAACTCTTCTTGGGATTGCCGAATTTGCGCAACAGAAAAAACTTCCAAAAATTAGGATAATACCATTAGACGCTGTATCTAATTCCAAGGTGACTATACCGCAAGAGGAAGGAATACTTGGAGTCATTTCAGATTTTATAAAATGTGATGAAAAACTAGAGTCGATCAAAAACTTTATCTTTGGGAGCATAGGTCTTGCCTCTTCAAAAGAAGCAGCTTATGCATTATCGAAAAAAGGGTATAAGGCAGTTACACTTGATGGACACTTCTTTGAGGCAGATGCAAATGCAGTAATTGTAGATATGAATTCCAAGGTCTCAAATCTTACAAAGATAATTCTTCTTAGTACTTCAGTAGATGGGCTAGTACAATCTCTTGAATTGTTAAAGAAATTTATTCAAAACAAGAGAGGGCAATTAAAGAAGATTGAAAGAATAACAAGAAACTTGGATGGCAGGTATCATTCTTCAGAGACTGGACT
The DNA here is from genome assembly GCA_030041535.1 of Nitrosopumilaceae archaeon. GTDB lineage: Archaea > Thermoproteota > Nitrososphaeria > Nitrososphaerales > Nitrosopumilaceae > Nitrosotalea. Next base: position 90,440 of record JASHNR010000001.1, read on the forward strand.
TGCCAACGTAGACATGAGTCTTACAGACGTGAGATCAAAACTAAAGACAATATCTGTATCTCTAGACCAGATTTCGTCAAGAATATTGCAGCTTAGGCGCAGAGAAGAAAATATTCTAGTTGAACTCTCAAAGACAGAGTCATATATTGCATCTTTAGAAGAGCGAATATCCCTAACTAGAGAAAATTATGCTGAAGAAGAGCAGGCAAGAATTGCTACAGCAATCTCTTCGTTAAATGAGAAAAAAGCCACTTTATTGAGTGCGCAAAGCACCATTTCTACTGAATTTCGTGAATTAAGTACGAAAATTACTGAACTTACCAATGAAGAAAACTCGCACAAGGCAAACTTGCGACGCTTATCCGAAGAACAGTCTTCTCTAAACCATGAAAAACACGATCTTGAGGTGCAATCAAGGGCATCATCGAAGGAAAAGGAAAGTGTTGATGTCTTACTTGTATCATTGAGAGAAAAAGAACAACAGTTGATATCTACATCTGGTACTTCGGTATCAACACTCAAAGAATACGACACCAAACTGAAGACTCTTTATGAATCTGAGAGAACACTCACAAAAGAAATCAACGGGATGGAAAGACAGTCTGATTCTATTTTACGCGATATTAAGGATCTTAACGAAAATGAAGAAAGAATCCGTAAAACCCTTCTCTCATATGGTTATGAGACTTTGCTTGAATCATTTGATGTTGATGAAATTCTTGTAGAACTAGAATCTGAGAAACAAAAAATGTCTGGCTCTCTTAACACAAGAGCTCCTGAGACATATGTTGAGGTCTCAGATGGATATCGTTCAATGTCTACGCGAAAGAACGAACTGGAGGCTGAAAGGAATTCTATTGTAAAATTCATTGAAGAAATAGACAAGGATAAGAGGCAGACATTTTTGGAATCTTATGACAAGGTCGATAAAGATATTCGAGAAATCTTCAACAAGATGACAGGAGGAAACGCTTGGCTTGAGATTCAAAATGAAGATGACATATTCACATCAGGAATTTCATATCTGGTGCAATTTCCAAATAAACCAAAAAGAGAATCAACATCAATTAGTGGTGGAGAAAAGACTCTAGCCGCAATTACGTTCTTACTTGCTCTTCAAAAACTAAAGCCATCGCCATTTTACCTTCTTGATGAGGTTGACGCTCACTTGGATGCGCTAAATACAGAAAGATTAGCTAAGATACTTGAAGATAGGTCTGGAGGAAGCCAGATCATAATGGTATCACTGAAGGACTCTGTAGTGCAAAAGGCAAAATTGATCTATGGTGTGTTTCCACGAAATGGCGTATCACACGTTGTATCGCATAGAATTTCCAATATATCGCAAGAAGTTGCAAACTAGTTTATCTTTACAAAACAAGCAGCAGATCTTTGTTCTCCTGCCGGTTCAAGCTCTGGCTCTTGCTTGCATTTTTCAATAGCATATGGGCACCTTGCTCTGAATCTGCATCCTTGATAGTCATTTACATCTATGGGATTGTTGATGCGAATTTTTTTCTCTTTTTGCAAGTTGGCTGGATCTGGCTCAGAAATGGAATCCATGAGTGCTTGTGTATATGGATGTCTTGGATGCAGTAACACGTCATTGATGAGACCAGTTTCAACAATTTTGCCAAGATACAATATGGCAATCACATGACCCACGTATCTTGCAGTGGAAAGATCATGTGTTATGTACAAAAATGAGATTCCATGTTTGTTTTGCAGTTCTTTTATCAATTCTAAAATTCCAACCCTGACTGATACATCGAGCATTGAGACTGGTTCATCAGCTATGATCAACTTGGGTTTAGTTGTAATGGATCTGGCAATGGCAACACGTTGTCTTTGACCTCCTGATAACATGTGTGGATATTTTGAAGCAATTTCCTCTGGCTCTAATTTTACGTCTCTTAATGCTTCAAAAACTAAATTTCTTCTCTCACTTGATTTGCCTATATCATGTATGTCAAGCGGTTCCCTAACTATGTCAAAAATTTTCATTCTAGGATCTATTGATGCATAAGGATCCTGGTGTATCATTTGACATTCAGTTCTTATCTTTTTGAGACTTGATACATCATTAGTTATTTTGGCACCATCAAAAACTATTTCACCTGACTCTGGTTCTATTGCCCTTAATATCAAACGAGCAACTGTTGTTTTGCCAGATCCTGATTCGCCAGCAAGAACAAATGTCTGGTTACTCTTTATTGAAAATGATGTGTCGTCAACTGCTCTTACTGTTTCTTTTTGGCGAGAAAACCCACCTTTTACAAAGTATTTCTTCAGATTTTTTACAGAAAGGATCTCTTCCACTATAATTACCTCTCCGTCACGCATATTGAGAAAACTGTATAAAACATATCCTATGGCACAAAGTGCAGCAAAATGGTAATTATTAATCCAACGTTAATTAGCAACTGATGTATAATCTAGGCATCAGGCGATCACTTTGTCAAATTCTTATTATCGCAAAGTTTTAAAGGCCATAATATATGATATTCAAACGTGAATGCCAAACTCCTAGCCGTAGTAATGATCGGCGGTTTAGTTCTAAGTGGTAGTTCTGTTTACCTAAGTAATATGGCCTTCGCAGATGATCCATGGTCTCAGATAGCTCAGCGAGAACTTGTTGCTCAGCAAACAGCGGCCTTGGCCTATTCTGACAAGTATCCGTTTAACAACATGAACGCATCGCATAGTACTTGGTCCGGAATGTCTTTTGCTACAACAGATGAGAATACTGTAGGACGAAACTTGGCAGCAGGAGAAAACGCCTCTTTGAATAATGCCCTCTCACAATTTGATAAAATTCATGTAGGACAACTTCAAAACTATCAATATACCAACTACACCGGCTTGAACAGTAGCACAACTGACGAGCAAGGCAGAGACAGGAACGCCCTGATTGCTGATGCAAGAGATCAATCATTGAACGCATCTGAATCTATCATCTCACAGCTATCTATGATATCTACCAAATATGAAAATCTGACAGACTCTGGAACAACAGATGAACAAAACTCTGGTAACAGACAAGCTCAGATTGATAAGACTTGGGATGCAATGGACACAGAAGCAACTGCTCTTCTGGGTAATCTTACAAGAGTTGACATGGCTTACCTGAATCTACAAGAAAATGCTACTACAAACGAGAATACCCAGGGTCGTCAACTAGACGCAGAACAGGCAGATTCCCTGAGCAAAGCAATTCAGATATTCCAAGAGATCCATGCAAAGACGCTTGCAACAACTCAGTCCACAAATTATGCTGGTCTTAACAGTAAAACTACAAATGAACGAACTCCAGATAATAGAAATGTGGATATTGCAAATGGAAGTCAGTTAGCATTACAAAATGCAGTGAATCTTTACGACGCATACTACAATGGTGACGGTCTGAACCAAACAACATATTCTCACTAGCTTAAGAAAATTTCTTTAATTATTTATCCTATTCATAGAGCCAGCATAATACATGGCCTAATTCTGTCTTAATTTTGGGTGGCTCTTTTCTACATTTTTCCATTGCATGCGGACATCTGTCATAGAATCTACATCCTACGGGTAGATCGATCAAGCTGGGCGGATTACCTTTTAGAGATATCAACTCTGACTCACCTTTGATTTTTGGCATGGACTTGAGCAATGCCTGTGTGTATGGGTGTTTGGGGTTTGAATAAACCTCTTGCAAAGTACCGAATTCCACTATCTTTCCAGCATACATTATTCCGACTTTGTCTGCTATCTCCGATATTATGCCAAGGTCATGGGAGATAAGTATGAGTGACATACCTTCTTTTTTCAGTTTTTTAAGCAAACTTAGGATCTGGGCTTGTACTAGTACATCAAGTGCAGTGGTAGGCTCATCTGCAATTACTAGATTTGGTCGTAAGATCAATGCCATGGCAATTACCACTCTTTGTTTCATACCTCCGCTGAGTTCATGAGGGAATTTGTCTAGTACGGTGGAGGGCAAACCGACCGAGTCTATAGTATCATTTATCATTTTTAGGTGATCTCCACTGTAATTATGGGCCTTCAAGATCTCTTCGAATTGCTGTTTGATTGAAAAAACTGGGTCCAGTGAGTTCATTGCCCCTTGAAATACCATTGATATCTTCTTCCAACGGACAGTCTTTGCAAATTCCTCTTCTGATATTTTTAACGTAGATTTTCCATCTAGCAATATGTTACCTTCAGCAATCCTGCCGCCTGGAACCGATCTGATAATTGCAAGCCCAAGAGTGCTTTTTCCACACGCGCTCTCACCTACTATGCCCAATGATTCGTTGCTCTCAAGTGAAAAGGAGACTCTGTCTACTGCATGAACTGTTTTATCACGTAATTGATATTGAACTTGGAGTTCTTCAATGGAAAGTGTGGTCAATAGTTAGATTATGATGTGCAAGTAAATCTGCCTTTTGAAATCATCTGATCGGCAGCTAGATCTTGTAACTATATAGATCATGTAGCCTATATACATCAGACATTTAACTATGAAGTTTTAGAGTAGCTATATGACTCAATGGATGTCGTGGATAAAGTCAAACGAAAAGGAGATTTTATCGCTTCTAAATGGTCTTGCCTGCAAGGCAGAAGAAGCAGCAAAACTACTGGTAGACATATTTAGCAATTTTGATAAACTAGATGAAAATCACGCCAAAATAAAAAAGATAGAAAGAGAAGCAGATGAGCTAACTCACTCTGTTTTTGAAGAACTAAACAAAACATTCATCACGCCACTAGATAGGGAAGATATTTCCCGTATTGCTTCAAAGACTGATGATATAATAGATTATACTGAAGGCATCTCTGGGCGAATTGTTAATTTTAAGATAAAATCTCCTCCTCCATACATGTTGGAGTTGGCAAAAGATCTTCAGTACTCTGCAAAAGAGATTAATCTCATGATCACAAGCTTGAACAAACTGAAGGTAAACAAGTCTATCATAGAACACTGCCGTACCATTAGCGAAATAGAACATCATGCAGATGATGTATACCGAAAGGCTGTTGGGGACCTACTAGAAACAACTGACATTATCAATATTATAAAACTGAAGGATATCTACGAAGCGTTGGAAGAAGCCTCTGACCGATGTCTCGATGTTGCTGACTCTATAGAAGACGTTGTTCTAAAATACACGTAGATTTTTGTATGATCCTGCTTGCCATAGGAGCTATAATAGTTGCACTAGTTTTTGATTTTCTAAACGGATTTCATGATGCCGCAAACTCTATTGCAACCATTATTGGAACCCGCATTCTCAAACCACTTCCAGCAGTAGGTATTGCTGCCTTTGCTAACTTTATTGGTCCATTTCTCTTTGGTGTAGCCGTCGCAACTACCATAGGAAAAGGAATCATTCATCCAGATTTTGTCACACTTGACATAATCATAGGTGCTTTGGCAGGCGCAATAGTATGGGATATCGTAACTTGGGTTTTGGGGTTGCCAACGTCTAGCAGTCACGCACTAGTTGGTGGTATTCTAGGCGCAGGCATAGCAGGGGCAGGATTTAAAGCAGTAATTTTTAGCGGTCTTCAAACTGTAGTGACTGGAATAATAGTCTCGCCAATAGCCGGATTGGCATTATCTTTTCTAGTGGCGTTATTGATAATGAAAATTTTTGCAAAAAGAAAACCAAGTACGGTAAATTCTGTTTTTGGCAGGTTACAGCTTGTTTCATCGACATACTTTTCGTTAACCCATGGTGCAAATGATGGCCAAAAAACAATGGGTGTAATAGCACTTATTTTACTTACTCAAGGCGTCATAACAAAATTTGAGATTCCGTCTTATGTGATCATAATGGCTGCAACTGCGATGAGTCTTGGGACATTTTTTGGTGGATGGAGAATAATTAAAACAATGGCCCTGAAGATAACTAATCTTAGACCATATCAAGGATTTTCTGCAGAGACAGGAGCCGCTACACTTCTTGCAACGCTTGCCTGGGCTGGAATTCCGGCAAGTACAACGCACGCAATTTCTGGAGGCATAATGGGAGTTGGAGCAGTAAAACGACTATCTGCTGTTAGATGGGGAGTGGGAAAAAGAATTGTATGGGCATGGATAATTACAATCCCTGCCAGCGCATCAGTTTCGTTTGTAATCACGATGATAATAAACGGCTTTAAATGATTTGAATGTCGTTTTACAACACCCGCTTGAGGTTCTAGAAATCAAGTGTAGAATAAGAATAAATGAATACAATTATCCATAATGAGAGAAAATATGACTAATTTGAATAGTTTTTGGAAATAGTTAAAACTACAACCGTTATTGAATTGTGGTGGGGAATTTTCATGAGCAACATGGAGTTGCCTTAATGTCATGTATAGAAGTTGTCCTAATGAGAAGAAATGGCGCTAATTACCATTTGATTCAAGCCAGACTAAATGCTATCTGTAACCGAAATCTTATGGATTGTTACGAATATCCAAAATACTTGCGAGATGTACTCAAAGAAGTATACAAAGAGAACTATGCTTCGATAATAGAGGAGATCAAATCGTATCTAGGTGACGATCTAAGCCATGAAAAAGACATTGTCGATTTTTTTAAAATTATGGAAAGTTAAGATTATCAACCAATTTTATGCCTGTAGAAGATCAATCATAGATTATGCAGAGTCCATTTCGGGCACTAATTGACAGTTGATCTTATTCTTGTCTAAAATCGGTTGATAATTTTATTTTGTATTCATCACATTATATCTTCTGAGGTCATATAGAATACTGATCAATATTACTATACCAAAAACAGCAAAGAGTAATGGTATATCTATTATTAATCGGTCTGGTGTTAGGGCATTCTTCTGCATAACATAATAGGAAATTATTGAAAAGGCAGTAGTAATAATACAAACTCTTACAATCAGATCTGTTCTTATATTGAGCATAAAAAGACAAAACGATGTAAGATTAATGAATATGTCGCATGATTGTTTTTTACTAGCATTTTGAATTAAGGTAACCCATTTGTTCTCTCCTTCAACTTTGATCCCTGCTACTTCCGAAGGAGTTTTTCCATCCAAACTCATGCGTGGTCTAATATAGTTATGAAATATCTGGTAGCCTGTTAGAATTGGAGTGTCATTTATCTTCAATCAACTTATTACCTTCTCACGATCTCTAATCTCGCCATTTAATCTCTCCATCATGTTGTTATTTCTATCCCCTTTCAAGGTGATATGGCGTTCATGGGCTACTCGAGAGTTTCTCTTGTGAATAATTCCTTTAAAGATGCTGACCTAATCAAGATGGTCATAGCAGAATACGATAAGGCGCCACACATGACGAAGATGAATCAAGAGTTATACGAACAACTGGCGGGTCTATCTATTACATTATCAAATACTGTGAAAAGAATGGATTCCATTACTAAAGAAGGACGAACTATTATCCATGATTCAAAAGACTAGTTCTTTGCTTGATCAATTAGCTCCATCCCGCAACCGATTTTATACGGATGGAGAATCCGCCTCAGGTTATACAGTACCCCATTTCGTACACTGGATAGTTAGAGGGTCAAATCATTGACTTGTTTTGGTTGTAAAGAAACGGGTCATTTTTCGGTATCAAAAAGTTGGTGTAAAGTTACGGTTGAATTATTTATCTTGAATCTTCAGACCAGATTCTTGCCCACATTTCATACAATATGAATAAAACACTATATTCGGGCCTTTATCGATAAGTCCTAAAGTTTCACTATAGTATTCTTCTTTTGGTGTTATTTCTTTATTACATCTTTTACAGGTATGATTTTTTCTGGCTTTCTTAAGGATAAGGATATTGCTGGCTAAAACTACTCTCCTAAATTTTTTATTTTGATATTGGTTACATTTGACATGATTATTTCTGACAAGTAATCCAAACTCCTATAAATCAAAAGCATAGAAGATTATGAATGCGAATAACGACACAGCATCCATACGGTCGTTACGTGGGTGGGGCTCTGTTTATGCTTGGATGGGTGCTTTTCGTCTTAGGGCTGAGCACTTTTCTATGCGGTTCGTCTTTGTGGGGGTCCAATTGTTTTAAGCTTGGGCTTTCAGTCGCCAGCGGCCTAGCACTTTTCGGCATAATGTTAGTTGGAGGAGGCATGTTTCTTGTGGGTCGAAGTTCAAATCGCACAGCAGATCGGAACCCCATTAGAGAGAATACCGCGTCATCTTGACAAACTAAATTACAATCTTAAAACTCATAATTTTGAAACCACCATTACCTGATCAACCGTAACTTTACACCAACTTTTTGATACCGAAAAATGACCCGTTTCTTTACAACCAAAACAAGTCAATGATTTGACCCTCTAACTATCCAGTGTACCATTTCGCATAGTTTATCTTCCAGTTCTAGTAAGCAAAAAACCGATTTCCTTGAGGACGCCTATTTGTAGCTTTGATGCAATGAATGGTATTCTTTGTCCACAATGCGAATCTAAGTTGGATTCTGGACAGCTGACAAAGTCCGATGTAGACGCTTCGATAAAACTAGTTCAGCTGTCTCAAAAAATTCCACAAATTGAAAAATTTACACTCAATTCCTGCCGAGAATCTGATGGAAATTATGTACTGTATCTTAGTAGTGTTGATATTATGACTATCAGGCAAAGTAGGGAACTTTATGGGATACTTCAAGGAGAATTTGTTGGCAAGATCTGGCTAGTTGAACAGGGCTGTGACGATAAAAAGTTCATTGAAGACATGTTCTTTCCAATCAAGATCTTGGCAATCAACCAATTGTGGGCTCCGGGAGGTGTTAGGAAGACCAAAGTCATCGTTTCGGGAAGAAAAACATCCAGATTCCCAATTGATGTAGACAAAATCATAGTAATATCGCAGCACCTTAGAAAAATAGAGCTAGTTGTTGAATTTGAAAGAAAGTGAGAAACTCAATTGGATTTGAAAAGAACACATTACATGGGTAACCTAAACGCATCTCTAAAAGGTCAGAAGGTGACAGTTGGCGGATGGGTAGAAGATCTTCGTGAATTGGGCAAACTCACTTTTCTCACATTAAGGGACGTTACAGGAGTTGCCCAAGTGGTAGTGGTTGGAGAAGAAGGTATCAAACAGGTAAAAGACCTCAATAGGCAAAGCGTAGTTAGAATTACTGGAACAGTGCAAGAGACTAAATCCCGTGATTTCCCGTTTGAGATAAAATCAGAAAAAATAGAAATCTTGTCGCGTGCCGTGCATCCATTACCAATTGATCCAATAGGGAGACTGGAAAGTAATATAGATAACAGACTAAATGCACGAGCACTTGACTTACGAAATCAGAAAACTGCATCTATTTTCAAAATACGTCATCACGCATTACAGTCTATACGAAAAACTCTTGTCGAACTTGGTTTCATTGAGGTAAACACGCCCAAAATAATTGGCAGTGCCAGTGAAGGGGGCGCAAATCTATTTTCTTTAAAATATTTTGATAAACAGGCATATCTTGCGCAGAGTCCGCAACTTTACAAGGAGCAATTAACAATTGGCCTTGAGAGAGTTTTTGAGATAGCGTCATTTTACAGGGCAGAAAAATCACATACTGTCAGACATCTTACTGAATTTACAAGTGTGGATATGGAAGCTGATTTCATGGATTATTTTGATGTCATGGAAGTTCTAGAAACAGTTGTAACAAATGTTTTTGACCATGTTCAAAAAAACTGTATTGAAGAACAAAAGACTCTGGGAATAGATGTAAAAAGGCCAACAACACCCTTTGAGAGGATCACATACAAGCAAGCCATAGAGGAGCTTGGTCGCGAAGACATCCGTCTTGAACTCGGCGATGATCTGCTAGATTCTCATTTAAGAAAACTTGGAGAGTTACATCAAGGATTCTACTTTTTGGTAGACTGGCCTATGAAATTAAAACCATTCTACATACATGAAAAGGAAGATGACACATCATTATCCAAATCATTTGATTTACAATATGGGTACCTTGAATTGTCATCTGGCGGTAGACGTCTGCATGATCCAAATAAGATTAAGGAAAGACTGATTGAGCAAGGGTTAAACCCATCTCAATTCGAGGATCACCTCAAAGCGTTTGATTGGGGAATGCCGCCTCATTCTGGATGGGGATTGGGTCTTGATAGGTTAATGTCTGTCTTGACTAAAATTGATAATGTACGGGAAGTCGTTCTATATCCAAGAGATCCAGAAAGGCTATTTCCATAAAAAGATAAATCTAGATCTCACGGCAATTATTTATGCAACAGTGCGACTTTTGCGGCTCAGGTTTTGGTGATCATACATGTTATTTTTGTGATAAGCATTGCTGTAATTCTTGCATGACTGATGACAAGACGCGTTGCAAGAAATGCTATATCACAAAGCGAAAACTTGGATGGAGAGTTTTTAAGCGAAACAAGGTCATCTTAGGGTTCATAGCCTTTGTGTGGGCCTATACAGTATTTCCAGTGCCTCTAATCAAGGGAATTGATCCAACTTTCTATTGGGTATGTTTTGGTGTGGCAATAACTATCATGATACCGATTGGTTTTGCAATGTTCTTTTGGTCAAGAGAGCCGCCAGTGTCGGATCTCAAATAAGTTTTGAGATTACCTGTTGGGTGAACTCTTGGGTGGTTTTATCTCCGCCAATGTCTTTTGTCTTGATGCCTTTGCTTACAACGCAATATACCGCCTCTTCTATCTTCTTTGCTACTTCAAAAGATGTCGAGTCATTGTTTTTCATACCTAACCACTCAAACATCATTTTTGCAGATAAGATAAAAGAAGATGGATTGGCAACCTGCTTTCCAGCAATATCAAAGGCTGCTCCGTGAACAGGTTCAAACAAGGCAAAATTATCCCCTATGTTAGCTGCAGGAGCCATCCCAAGTCCGCCTACTACTTGGGCTGCCTCGTCAGACAAGATGTCTCCAAACAAGTTAGTTGTCACTATGACATCAAAAGATTCCGGTTGTCTTATGAGGTTCATGGCACATGCGTCTACATACATTTGTTCAAACGTGATATCTGGAAAATCGTTTGCTACCTGAGTACATGATCTTGCAAAAAGGCCATCTGTCTTTCTCATTACATTTGACTTGTGAACGCAGGTTACTTTTCTCTGTCTGTTTCTTTGGCCTGCAATAATGCAAGCATATTTTGCAATGCGTTTTGATGCATATTCAGATATGGTTCTTAACGCAACTGCAGAATTGCCAACCTCAAACTCCATTCCTGTGTAGAGGTCTTCTGTGTTCTCTCTTACTATGACTAGGTCAATGTTTTCCTTAAGGGATGGCATGTTGGGATATGATTTTGCCGGCCTTATGTTGGCATAAAGATCCAATGCCCTTCGTAGAAACACAATCACATCGGCAGCACTTTCTCCGACTGGGGCTTTTAGGCATGCATCAGATTTTTTTATTGTATCAAAAGTTGAATCAGGAAGCGCCTTGCCTGTTTTTTTTAATGCACCATCACCAGCTTCAACTGTATTGATTTCTAACTTTAATCCAATCTTGTCATTTATAGCGTGTAACATATCTGTAACAGATTCTGATAGTTCCGGGCCTATGCCATCTCCAGTTATGAGGGATATTTTATACATCTAGTGTCCCAAGTTTTTTTGTTTGAGAATTTTTTTGAGCATTATTCTGTTTATACCATCAATCATGGCTTGAACACTGGTAATTAC